>JALHNT010000013.1 GCA_022843385.1 Anaerolineae bacterium
GCTGTAGTAGTCGAGCCAGGTACCACTGTAGCTGATGTCAGGATGGTTCTCCTGAACGATGTCGGTCGAAGCAGCAAATGTCCCGACATCCCCTACCGTATCGACCCGTTCGATGCTGCTGTAGGTCGAGCCGAGGTTGCGCACCCGGACGGTGTAGTTGCCGACCGATGGCGCGCGCAGGGTCATCGGTTGTGCCCAGGTGAGGGTCTGGGTGGGTGCAGGGAAAGCCTGACAGATGGGCGGTGCGGCCGCCGAGTAGAGACAGATCTCGGTGGAGCCGACGCTGGCGAACAGGGTACGCCAGACGGTGACGCCACGAGCGTTGGTGAGGTTGAAGAGCAGGGAAGCATCGGGCTGCTGAGTGTAGCGGATGCTGCCGCCGAGTGGGCCAGCGGTGGGGTGGGAGTAGTCCGCCCAGTTGCCGACGTAAGTGAGCGAGGCATGATTTTCCTCGCGGTTGTTGTTCACTGGAATATCGCTCAGATCGAGCAGGTCAATCCCTTCGATGATGATGGTGGCCGCCGAGGTGTTGCGCAGCTCGATGGTGTGGACCCCTGCCGGCAGGTTGAGTGGGATAGCGTAGGGGACATTCCACTGTGTAGATGTTGCTGCGCTGGGGATGGTCTCGCGCCTGACACCGTTGATCCAGACATCGATGTTCCCCGCGCCAGAGAAGAGTGTCCGCCGCACCACCAGAGCATCGACGGCAGTGGTATCGACCTTGAAGCTAACCTTTGCCGCTGGGTCATTGGAGTAGATGGCATTGCCATCGACCGGACCCGCGCCGGTGTAATTCACCCAGGTGCCGCTGTAGCCCAAGGCCGCATCGCTGTTGTCGTAGCTGCCTGCCGTCAGCGGCGGGTCAAAGGCTGCAACCCGCGCCACGAAGACGTCGTTGATGCCATTGATGTCGTTAGGCACCAGATTGTTGGTGTTTGCAACAAACGCTATGACTTGCCCATCATTGCTGATGACGACTGGAAGTGCAGAAACCGGGCTGGTGCTGTTGCTTGGATTGGTGATGCGGATGATGCGGTTAGTGACTCGATCCAGCACTGTCGGATAGGCTTCATAGAGATTGCCTACTGGACGGTCCGAGAAGCCGATATACCGTCCATCGGGAGAGATGACCGGCGTCGTGACATCTCCGCTGCTGGGAAGGTGTTGGATCTTGCCGGTCTGGTGATCGTACAGATAGAGTTGCTCGGTTGGCGTGGTATGGCTGACTGGATCCAGACTGGTTGCCGTAGAGAATACGACGAAACGGCCATCGGCGGAAATATCAGTCCATTGTGACCCGGCATCGCCATCCGGATGAGTGCCATCATTACGCACTGAAATCAGCTTGATCTGGTTGGTTACCCGATCATAATGGAACACATCGCCACTAAAGTTGGGATCGTTGGGTACCAGATTTTCCAGCCGCGAATAGAAGCTGACATAGCGTCCATCTGACGATAGATTGGCGAGTGACATATAATAGGCGCTGCCCATATTGAAGCTGCGGCTGTAGATAATGATGCTATTACTGGCCTGGCGATCATAAATTCCTAACGTCTGAGTTTGCTGATTGCCTGAGTACTCCAGTGAACCATACAAAACATATCGACCATCGTCCGATATGGCATAGCCGGCAGCATACTCAAAATAGGGCAACCGCGCGTTTGTCCCGGTTTGCAGGTCACGGACAAAGATATCGTCAGTCTGCGGTGTGTCACCCAGTGTCAGATTAGACGCTTTGGACGTAAAGACCATGTAGCGACCGTTACTCGACAAGCGCGGGAACATCGACTCGTTATCGGCCTGTTCCCCATTCGGACCGACCGAGACTCGCGTCGTCTGACAGTTCAGCCGGTCAAAGGCGAAGATATCCATAGCATTATTGGTATCCCCTGGAACCAGGTTCGTCGCATTTGAAGCGAAGTAGATCAACCGTCCGTCAGGCGACATATCGATGATTGGCGTGTTGTATTGCTCGCGGTTCTGCTGCACCCCCTGGCTGTTAATCGATGCCATTTGCAGGTCAGCGTTTGGCGCACAGCCGACAGTGCCAGCCGGTCGATCAGGGTTGTTGTTGCGTACCACCTGCACACAGTTGGAGAACTCGGAGGTGTTGCCCTGACTGTCGGTAGCCGTAGCCGTCATGACGATGCCCGCCTGCCAGTCGGATTCGCTCGGCGCTATTGATGGCGTGAGCGTCCAATCCAGCGAGGCTTCACCACTGTTGTTGGTGGTGACATTGACGAAACCAATCGGACTCTGCCCTTCGCCGTTGCCGGATGCGTCGCAGGCCGGGCGCGTCCCGACATAATCCTTGTTGACACTCTGGAAGAATTCAATGCGGTAGGTCTGGTTTGGCGCACTTCTGAACGAACCGCTTACCCGGAGCGTGCCATTGTTGAAGGTAGTGCTGAATATGCTGAGCGAGGGGGCATTTTGCAGATCGTTCGCGCCGCTGTCCGCGTCCAGCGTATCATTGGGGTTCACCCCTTCGGGCAGAAGATTGATGCCCATGCCATCGTTGAAGGTGATGCTGTTGTTGGTCAGTCGATTACGCCGCCCGCTGACCACCCGGATACCATCGCCGCCATTGTGGGCAATCACTGACCACTCAACCGTTGTATCACTGGTCTGAATGAGGATGCCATGGCTCGTATTGGGCAAGGCGATACTACCGGGTGGGGGACTCATCTTGACGCCAATGAAATTGGCTGAGATAAGAGTATTGACGGCATTATCTTCAACGATGATGCCGGTTCCATTGCCCGAGATCACGCTGGTCTCGATCCGCGTTCCATTGGCCTTCCGCACCTGGATGCCGATGCCGTTGCCGACAGCCAGCAGCCCGATGCGATCAGTCCCAACCAGAACATCCTTAATCTGGTTGTTGTTGGCGGTGGCGCTGTCGATGCGGATGCCGGCCTGGGTATTGCCGGAAATGATGGTGGTTGGAGGACTATTGGTGATCGGCTTGCCGATGAAGCTGTTGCTGGCGAACCCATTGACCAGCACACCGATTCCATTCGGTGCAGCCGTCGTCCCCGCTGGGTTGATGCCGATATGACAGCTCTCGATCTCATGCGCCTGCCCATTGCTCAGGGTGATACCCACCCCGGAAAAGCCGTTGATCGCCAGCGCCTTGAGCTTCACCGTCAGGTCAGCCACCAGCGCTGTGCTGCCCGGCACATCAACGACGATGCCATTGGCCGGGGTGTTGGCCGCCTGCGCCACAATCTCGATCAGGGGGCCAGTTATCATCCGGTTGTAACCGGGCTGGGTGCTGCCATCGATGGTGACTGCTGACGTTAGCAGCAGCGATTGACTGAGCGTAATGCGCCGGACGCCGCTGCCAGGGATATTGAAGGTGATGCTTTGCAGGCCGCTGGTGGTGTTGGAGGCATTGACGGCTTCGACCAGGCTGCAATGAGTCGCATTACACGTTCCATCATTGTTCACATCGGTGGTGTTGACCACCAGCGTGTTGGAGGGCGGGGCGAAAGCCGCTACGCGGGCGACAAAATCATCACTGAAATTGTTCGTATCATTCGCCACCAGATCATTTGCCATTGAGCCGAATACGACGAACTGTCCATCGGCTGAAATGCGCGGCGCGCCGGAGTTGAACAGAATGGACCCACCAGCACTATTTGAAAGACGAAATGTGGTGGATGTAAAGCGATCATGCACGAATACATCACTGGCACCATTCGTATCGTTAGCGATCAGATTGGTCGCGTAGGAACTGAATGTCACGAAACGTCCATCAGCCGAGATACCGGGCCACTGCGAAGTCTCATTGGCCTGACTGCCATTGATTCCAACTGAAACCTGGTTGATGGCCGATGTTTGCGTATCGATGATGAATACATCGGATTGATTATTGGTGTCACCGGGAACGAAGTTGCTGATGTTTGAACTAAATACAACGAAGCGACCATCCGTCGACATGGCTATCGAACCCATTGAATTCCCGACCAGTGGGCTTCCGTCATAGGAACGAGTCAGCAGGCTGTACTGGGCTGTCTGACGGTCGTATCGGAAGACATCAAAACTGTAGTTGTTGTCTCCCGGAACCAACATGTTCATTGATGACATGAAAGTGACATAGCGGCCATCCGCTGAAATGGCCGGGTAGCTGCCGTCAGCAACAATGGTGCTTCGTGATCCTGTCTGCATGTCGTACAGTTCAAGAGGGAACTGGCTCCCTACTTTTGTCTTGAATACCGCATACCGACCATCCGCCGAGAGCGCCATATCCAGGTGACTGTCATACCCGGTAATAATGTAAGTTACAGCGCCCGTCTGTAAATCTTTCACGAACAAATCATGAGCACCATTCGTATCGTTAGATACCAGGTTACTGGAATTGGACCTCAATAAGGCAAAACGGCCATCGGCTGAAATACCGCCCGCAATGGATGCTCCATTACCCAATTCCCCGGTAGCGTTTGATGATACGAGAATGGTCTGGCAGGTCAGACGATCAAAGCGGAATACATCAGCCGCATTGTTGGTATCGTTCGTAATGATGTTGCTGGCACGGCTGGTGAAGAGGATGTAACGTCCATCTGTGGATATCGCTTTTGTATCAGCCGTCACGCCGTTGCCCTGTGCCCCATCTGAAGCAATGGAAACCATCTGGATGTTCCCGTTGGGATTGCAGGCTTGCGCTCCCATCGACCCAACATTAGCCGACTGCGCCAGCGATTCGGCCTGGATCGTAGTGGTTTCTGTCAGCGTCGCGCTGGCTTCCGCTGTCAGGCTGGCGGTGGCGGTCTGTGTCAGATCGTCAGTCGCCGTCGGTGTAAAGGCATCCAGCGTAGCCGTTTCGGCGGGTGTCTCCGAGGTCAGGATCACTGGTGTTTCTGTCGCTGTTTCAGCGGGCAGCGGCGTCAGGGTTGGAAGCTCGGTCGGCGTTTCGCTAGGCAGCGGCGCGGCTGTTGGCACGTCGGTGGGTAGTGGCGTAGGGATCGGTGTTTCAGTGAACGTCCCTGTCGCTGTTGCGGGTTCGGTTGTGGGTGGCTCAGGCGTGATGTCCTGGGCGAGGGTCAAGGAAAAAACCAATAACAGGCACACAATTAGAGCCAGACGCAGCAAACGCAACATGAGGAGTCCCCCTCACTCAATGATCATCGTTGAAGGGATTATACTCCAGGTTGCTATTTTTGAGTAATACAGAGCGTATTAATGTGACAATATTAACCTTATGAGCATGAGAAAGATACTCATTATCATCCTATGGTCATAAGTCTTGCCGCAAAATGATCGCTACACGCTGCCAGCGCTTACCGACTCGAGGCATTAGCGCGCATGCGCTCGACCAAAAGGTAGGCTTCATCCAGGGTCGCGACTGCATGATAGGCACGTTTGGCGAAAACGTTGGCAAACAATTTCTGGAAGACACTCCACATGGTATTGATGAAGTAATTCATGCCGACCAGTACCACTAGACTCACATTCTCCGGGTAGCGATTCAGTGTGTTCTTGGCGTGGGTGATAGCATTAGCCGGTACCTTCTGAAACTGCCGCATATCAAGGATCATGGCACAGGGCTCATTGGTCTCGCTTGCCAGACGCGCCATATCATCAAAAGCGGCATAAAGCATTTCCCACTCGAACCCTGATTCGATGGTCATCAGGATGGTATGTGGTTCGCGTTCGCTCCATGTTGTCTGGATGCTCATAGCCCGAAACTCCCTGTTTTGTCACTCGTTTCTATTGTATGAGATTAATCCGATTCGAAATGATAGAGAATTTATCAAGGCCAAGTTTGTCCGCCCAAACTCAGGGTTTCTCTAAACAGGCCTGAGGCGCTGGTTAGGATTGATGGTCTGATGCCTTAGCTTCTGCTAATATGAATAGGTATCCGGTAGCAAGAGGGAACCTATGACGATAACCTCCGTTCCAACCGAACGTCCACTTCCGCCCGGCAGCGCTGGACTGCCGCTGATTGGAGAGACGCTGCGTTTCTTCCTCAACCCGACCTTTTTGGGCAAACGCTTTGAACAGCACGGATCGATCATCCGCACCCACCTGTTTGGCAAGCCGACGGTGATGATGATTGGGCCGGAAGCCAACCGCTTCATCCTCGCCAGTCATATGCAGCATTTTTCCTGGGGCGAGGGCTGGCCCTTCACCTTCAAGGAAATTCTGGGCGAATCGCTGTTCGTGCAGGATGGCGAAGAGCATAAACAGAAGCGTCGTCTGATGATGCCTGCCTTTCACCGCGAGGCGCTGCGGAACTACTTCGGTACGATGGACAGCATTATCCAGCGCTACCTGACGAAGTGGGAGAAGCTGGGGCGTTTCACCTGGTATGACGAAAACAAGCAGCTTACGTTTGAGATCGCCAGTGTGCTCCTGGCCGGAAGCGAACCCGGCGATCAGACGGCGCACCTGAGCCGCCTCTTCACCGAGATGACTGCCGGCCTGTTCACCGTGCCGGTCAACCTGCCCTGGACGACCTGGGGAAAGGCGCTGCGGGCGCGCGATCACCTGCTGGCGCACATCGAAGAAGCGGTCAAGGCACGGCAGCAGAACACCGGCACCGATGTCCTGAGCCTGCTGGTCGAAACCCGCGATGAAGATGGCAACGCCCTCACCATGCGCGAACTGAAAGCCCAAACGCTGCTGCTGCTCTTCGCCGGCCACGAGACCTCAACCGCCATGATTACCTCGCTGTGTCTGGCGCTGGCGCAGAATCCTGCGGCCTGGGAGAAAGCACACGCCGAGCAGGAGGCGCTGGGTGAACGTGAGCGACTGACGCTGGAAGATCTGCGCCAGATGCCCTATCTTGACCAGGTGTTGAAAGAAGTCGAGCGGCTGTATCCGCCGGTCGCCGGTGGCTTTCGCGGGGTGACGCAGGAATTTGAGTTCAACGGCTACCGCGTACCACAAGGCTGGCGTGTGCTGTACAACATTCCCAGCACCCATCGCGACCCGCGCCTCTACCGGGATGCTGACCGGTTCGACCCGGATCGCTTTGCCCCACAGCGGGAAGAAGACTCAGCCATGCCCTTCAGCCTGGTCGGCTTTGGCGGCGGGCCACGCATTTGCATCGGCTACGCCTTTGCCCAGATGGAGATGAAGCTGCTGGCGGCTTATCTGCTACGCGGCTATATCTGGGAAATCCTGCCCGATCAGGACTTGAGTTATGCCTTCTTCCCAACGTCGCGCCCTAACGATGGCCTGAAAGTGCGTTTCAGCCGGCGAGCGTGATGCGATAGACGTAGGTGGCACATCATCGGTGTGCCACCCGCAACACGCGCTATGACGCCTGCGTTGACTCCAGTTGGTGAATCGTCTGCTCGATCAGGTCAACCAGTTCACGCAGGGTAGCCGCGTCGAAAGCGAAACGTGCCCCGGCTGCCGCGAACAACTCCGGTAGCGAACGGGTGCCGCCCAGCGCCAGGGCATGACGATAGGCCTTGACCGCGCCGGTCGTATCCGCCAGCGAGTTGCGCCACACCTGCACCGCTCCCACCTGCGCCAGCCCGTAATCAACATAATAGAACGGAATACGGAAGATGTGCAGCTTACGATGCCAGCCGGTCAGGCGGGCATCCTCCAGCCCTCTCCAGTCCATACCGGGGATGAAGCGCGACCACAGTTCGCCCCATTTGGCATCGCAGTTGGCCGGGTTGAGGGCATCCTGCGGCTGGGTATAGACCCAGTGCTGGAAGGCATCGACCACCGCCATGTACGGCCAGAAGAGCATCATCTGCTCCAGGTGATGAATCCGGGCATGAGCCGCATCGTTGGCCGAGTAAAAGCCGCCTTCGGCAGCCAGCAGATAGGGCGCGGCCAGCAGCTCCATCGACATTGAGGCCACTTCGCACATCTCGATTGGCACATCCCACTGCTGGGCATAGGGCAGGGCAAATGCCTCGATGGCGTGGAAGGCATGACCGCCTTCGTGCAGCATCGTCTGGACATCGTCGTGGATGCCGACAGCATTCATGAAGATGAAGGGGCGCTTGCTCAAGGCCAGCGATGCCTGATAGCCGCCCGGCGCTTTGCCCTTGCGGTTATCCAGATCAAGCAGCTTCTCGCGCCGCATCAGGGCAAAATACTCACCCAGTTCCGGGTCTACCCGGCGGAACATGGCCTCGGATTTGCTCTCCAGCTCATCGACCTGGGTGAAGGGATGCAGCGCCGGGCGCGACGGCGGATACACATCGTCACGATCCACATCCCAGGGGCGGATGCTGGCGACACCCAGCAGCGCTCGCTGGCGTTCATAGATGCGGGTCGTCGCCGGGACGACCACCTGCTCGATGGCGGCGTGAAAGATCTCGCAATCCGCCGGGGTGTAATCGTAACGTCCGAACTGCTTCCAACGAAAGTCGCGGAAGTTATCGAAGCCGGCATTTTTGGCCTGTTGCAGCCGCAGTTCAAGCAGCTTCGGCCATAGCTCGTTGAGCGCGGGGCGATCCTTCAACCGACGGTCAGCGATCAAGC
Source organism: Anaerolineae bacterium (assembly GCA_022843385.1). Classification (GTDB taxonomy): domain Bacteria; phylum Chloroflexota; class Anaerolineae; order Aggregatilineales; family Phototrophicaceae; genus CFX2. The sequence goes on from JALHNT010000013.1 coordinate 8,461, forward strand.
GCCAGGCTTTCTCGCGCTGGTCGCGGTCATCGCTCTGCATCACCGGCTTAAGCTGCGTCAGCGTCACCTCTTTGCCGTCCCACTCGACCGTTTGTGTGCCGACGATCTGGTTATAGGACAGACTGAGCTTTTGCTCCTCGGTGAACAAGGGGATGTTGGCCTCGGTGAAGATGGCGGCTTCAGTTTTCATCTGGCGCAGTTGGATCTCAAAGCCGACCGGGTTCAGCGCGCTGGCGATGAGCTTCTCTTTCAGCTTGTTTTCCCAGAGTTGGGTCGGCTCGGCGATGTTGACCATGAAGGATTGCAGCCGTTCGACTGCCGCCTGATCTTCGGTATCGACGGTTGTGGCGATGTTGAGCCGGGTCATGCTCTCGATGATGAGCTGCTGCATCCGTGTCCAATCGGCCAGCCACTGCGCCACACTCTCCTGGCTCAAGGGGCGGCTTTCCAGATCGCGGTAGTAGGGTTCGACCTGCGCCCATTCCCAGCCGTCAAAGTCGGCCAGCGTGGTTGGTAAGGTGTTGAACATATCTCGTCCTTTCCTGAAACAAGTGTTCACATGATAACGCAAAACGACGGCTCTGCCCATATCGTGTAAGATAGAACACAGGTGATGCAGAGGTGCGAGCTATGGAACGACTCATCAACCGCTGGCTGCCGGATAACCCCGCCGCGTGGGCCGAGGCGCTTTATGAGCATTGTCAGCACTGTCCCCGGTCTGTTGGTGTATATCGGGTTCACGGCGCTGACCCTGCGCGGTGCCGAACGGCGGGCGCTGCGGATGGGTGCGTTCAAGTCAGAGAAACGCAAACGCGACAACAAGAAGAAAAAGCATGACGAAGCCGCGCTGCCCCAAGCCGACGCGACGATGACAGAGGCAGACCCGGCGTCGCTAAGGCCGCGCGAAGCTCGCCGCTCATAGGTGACTCAGGCTGCTGCGAAAGCCGAGGTCTGGATGACTTCAAAGTGATAGGGACGCAGATCGTCGTGCAGACGGCTGAGAATGGTATCGCCGTGTCGCAGATCCAGCACCAGCGCCAGCGTCCCGGCCTGAAGCTGGTCGATCAGTTGATGCAGTTGCTCGTTCTTGAACCCGAACTTCACCCGCTGGGCAGCAAAGCGCCCGGCCAGCCGTCCAATGAAACCCCCGACCACTGCGGCTGTCCCCAGCGCGATCAGGCTGCCCAGGGCTGGCAAGGCCAGCGCACCAAACGGGATAATCCCCAGCGCTGAAACCGCCGCGCCGACTGTACCGCCGGCAAGGCCGCCTTCATCGGGCGTGATATTTTCTTCCAGCACAATCGATTCGCCCTGCTCCGTTTTAGCGACAATCGCGCCGCGCCGGATATGGACATAATCGAGACCAGCCATACGATCCAAAGCTTTGGTCAGCACAGTTTGCGATGGGAATGCCAGTACCGCTACCTGATGAGTGGTTGACATTGGTTCTCAACTCCTCGTTTGGTGAGAGGCTATCCACTGACAAGTATACACAGAACATTGCAAAAATCGTAAAGACTTTTTGATGACCCAGTAGACGAGTGTAGGGCACAATCCCGATTTTGTGTCGTCGTCGTCTCTGTCGGACTGACACTGACAGAACGACAAAGACAGAACGACGAACACAGAGAACGCAGAGCGAAAACGGAGCGAATCTGCGCAAATTTCTGCACATTCTGCAACTGCAAAAGCTCCTATTTTTGCAGGCTGTGAATCAGTCGATAGTCAATAGTCGTCAGTCATCAGCATAGTCCGAGAGAACACGATGCAGAAAAGTCGTCAAAGTCGTCAAAGTCAAAAGTGGATTTTGTGACAAACAGCCATCAGCTTTCAGCCTCAGTAAAAGACAAAAACAGAGGACACGGAGAACACAGAGAGCGATCACCGAGCCAGGCCTTTGTCTATCGACTACCACTATTGACTAATGACTACCGACTGCCGTGTGGCGGCGGCGGCGGCAGTGGAAGTCCATAGCAAGTGCAAAGTTCAAAGTGATGAGTGACGAGTAACGAGTGACGAGTGACGAGGCATGAGCTTTTCCTCTATTGACTATCGACTGACGACTGACGACTATCGGACGACTTCTTGCCCTCAGCATACGACCAATCCCACTGTTAAGGGTGAACTTTTGGTAAACTTTTTGGTACGACTTAGCGCAAGTTGGCACTAACCATTTGGCGGGAGAGCAAAGGTTAAGGCTGTCGGCGGGAGGTTGGAAAGGGGTTGGAAAAATCGTGGTTGAGGGAGCATGATTCGTGTCTATCATCCGAGAGGGCGATAAGCATGGGGTTGGGGGCTGAATTCGTCATTTGCTTATCATCCCCGTACGTTTCATCCGCACAATCAGATCATCCTGGTCATATGGCAGCGTGAGAAATTCATGGCGCGGTGGACGGTAGATCAACTCAAGATACGCTTGATCGAATGGCGGAAAAATCAGCGTCAGCGTGGGGAATACAGGAAACAATGTTGCATGAAGATCGGTCTTTTCGCCTTTGGCTGTGACTAACCAGTGGGATGTAACTACCGCGCCCGCGATTGGCGATGATTTGGCGTGTAGCAACGAATCGTCACTTGTAAACATCGAAATCGCGTTGCGATTCAATTCAGCCAGTATTTTCGCCACCCGAGTGTCGTTAGGAATAGCAATCAGAATTGGTTTTGTGATTTCGCTCATTTCGCTCCAAATTGTCCCTGTATCCGATGCGAATGAAACACCTGCGCCTTTCAAGTCTAATCCAGACTTAGGAGGTGAAGAAGGATTAAAAACCAGAACTGCGCAACTTCTGCGTGAATGCCATCGTATATAGATATGAAACTAACTCTATATAAGCGGAGGCATATATAATGGAAGTTCGATGGCTGCTGGCGATTGTGCATTTGCTGGCACTGGGGATCGGGTTGGGGGCAGTCTGGGCGCGCGGGCAGGCGCTCCGCGGCACACTGGATGCCAACGGGATCGGACGGGTGTTAACGGCGGATAACTGGTGGGGACTGGCCGCAGTGCTGTGGATCATCACTGGTCTGCTGCGTGCTTTCGCCGGTTATGAAAAAGGCACAACCTACTACATGATGAACAACTACTTTCTGCTCAAGATGGGACTGCTGTTGGCAATCTTCATCCTGGAAGCGCTACCGATGGTGACCTTCATTCGCTGGCGCATCCAGAGGGGGCGCGGGCAGGCGCTCGATACCCATCAGGCACGGTTGTTCTCGTGGATCAGCCTGGGACAGGCCATCATCATCATCGTCATGGTCATCCTCGCGACGGGTATGGCACGCGGGCTGGGGATACAGGGCGTGTCGTAGTAACGCCGGTCAGGCAGGGGACGCAGGCGGTTGCGTCCCATTCAGCTCGGTTCGCGGCTGCCGGTTTGTTGTGCCAGAGGCTGCCGGTATAATGACGGCATGACCATCAATGGAACCCAATAGTTATGGTACGCATGCCCCTGCTCGCCCTCATCACAGCCTACCTGATCGTCGGCGGATTGTTCGCCACCTTCACCCCACCCTGGCAGGCGCCCGATGAACCAGCTCATTACAACTACATCCGCCAACTGGCACAGGCCGGTTGCTGCCCAGTCATCGCCAGCGGCGATTGGAACTCCGCTTATCTCGAACTGCTGAAATCTAACCGTTTCCGCCAGCCATTGCTGGGCAGCCTGGAGAGCATCCAGTATGAAGATCACCAGCCGCCGCTGTATTACCTGCTGCTCACGCCGGTCTACTGGCTGACCAATGGCAGCCTGATCGCCCTGCGTCTGATCTCGGTGCTGCTGGGGGCTGGCATCGTCTGGTGCGCCGCTCAGATCGGGTTGATGGTTGTGCCGCGTCGTCCGGCGGTGGCCTTAGCCGGGGCAGCGCTGGTGGCCTTCCTGCCACAGCATATCGCCATCCTATCGGCGGTCAACAATGACTCGCTGGGCAATCTGATCGTCGCGGTCGGACTGCTGCTGGCGCTGCGTTACCAGACCGATGATCGGGTCAAACCCTGGCAACTGGGTTTCGTGGTGGGGATCGGTCTGCTGACCAAGCTCTCGACGCTGCTGCTCATTCCGGTCATGGGGCTGGCGCTGCTGCTGCGCTGGTGGTCGGTGAAACCGCGCCGTCCCCAGGCGTTGGTCTATGCCGCTGCGACTTTTGCTGTTCCGGCGCTGCTGCTGGGCGGCTTGTGGATGATACGCAATATCAGCGTCTATGGTTTCCCGGACATCTTCGGGTTGGGTGCGCATGACCGGATTGTGGCCGATCAGCCACGCACGGCTGAACGCATTGCCGCATTGGGGTTGGATGGGTATCTGAGGGAAGCGCTTCAAACGACTTTCAACAGCTTCTGGGGACAATTCGGCTGGATGGGGGTGCCGATGCCCGGATGGGTCTATACCCTGATCGGGCTGCTGCTGGCGCTGGCGCTTATCGGCCTCATCATAAGCCTGCTGCTGCGCTTTCCAGCTGCACCGGCTTTGCCTCCGGCGAGGCTGGCGCTGCTGCTGGGTTGGGCAGTTCTGCTGGCGGTCGCCCAGTACCTCTACTACAACACTGAGTTCCTGCAATTCCAGGGACGATATATGTTCCCTGGCCTGATCCCGTTTGCCCTGCTGCTCGCCGTCGGCATTGATGGCTGGCGGCGTGGTGTCGAGCGTTTCTGGCGGCGGCCTCCAGCAGCGCTGGCCTATATCACCACGCTACCTTTCCTGGCTTTCGCCCTGTTGGATGTGTACCTGCTCTGGCGGGTGATTGTGCCAGCCCTCAGCCCATGATGGCGCTGCATCCCTTGCTGATGTGGATCAGCCGGTTGTTTCTGTGCAACCTGCTGCTGATCGCGGTGGCATTGGCTGCCGGCAGTCGTGTTCCGGCGGGTGATGGACTACTGTTCTGGGTGCTGCGCGGCGAGCAGCGCGTCATCCGGGTGCTGGATGCCGAGCGTCGTCTGAGTGGTGAACTGCCCCGCCCGCCCGGCGCACAAATCCTCGCACCGCCACAAGTCTCCAGTGATGCTCAGGTGTTGGCCTATGAGACCATCAGTCCGCCAGCACAACTGGGTATCATTATACGGACGATGGATGGTCGTGAACTGTATCGCACGGCACCTGACATTGAAGACAGGCTGCCGGCTGTGTCTGCCGATGGATCACAGATCGCATTCTGGTCGAACCGCACCGGCTTCTGGAACATCTACCTGATGAGCCCGGACGGTTCCAACCTGCGTCCGCTGACCTATCAGACCGGGCAATTACCCTATAATAATCCCATCTGGTCACCCGATGGCAGTCGGATCGCGCTGCGTTTCTCGCGCCAGGGCGCATCGGGCTATTTCATCAGCGACCTGAACGATGGCAGCCTGCGCAGCCTCCGCACCTATATCGATGCTGGTGGGGATTTCTCCTGGTCGCCTGATGGCGAGTACATCCTGTTCCGCAGTGAACGAGATCGCAATGGCGAAATCTATGTCTATGCCCTCGCCAACGACAGTGTGCGCAACCTGACCGCCAGCGCCGGCACCGATTTTCAACCGCGCTGGTCACCCGATGGACGCTGGATCGCCTTTGCCTCCAGCCGACCCACAGGGAGTGGTCTATATGTCATGCCAACGGATTGTGTGCGCAATGGGGTCGAGTGCCGGGCGACACTGATCTTTCAGAAAGCCTGGAATCCCAATTGGTCGGTGGATGGCAGCGCGCTGACGTTTACCGCTCGCTCAGGGAGCCATCAGTTCATGTGGCTGGTGGGGAGTGATTGTCTGGAACAGCTCGAAGGTTGTCAGAAGGCAGCGCGCCCGTTAACGATGCTGGATGAACGGCAGCAGTGGTTTGGATGGTGGTCAGGGCGCTGATCGACCGAGCGCCCTGCACCTGTCAGACGGCCCGGACAATATTGGAGAAAATATTGCCGACCGCTGGCCCAAACAGGATAGCGACGACGACGACGACGACGCTAACCAGGATCAGGATCATGGCGTATTCCACCAGACCTTGCCCCTCTTCACGCGGGATGAATAACATGATGACCACCTCATAATGATGAATGAAGAAGGAGACCCGCTATGCCTCCTGAGATTACCGTATCACAATAACCCGATAGCGAGTGTTGAGATTTTGTTCAAAAACGAGGCTTCATTCATCCTGCCCGTCAGGACGCGGGGCGTTCTGAAGGTGGCCGATTAGTTGGGTCAGAATTGATTTGAGGGCGGGTTGCTGGAATTCCGCCAGTTCGCTGAGCTTCGTCAGCCAGAAGTGGTCATTCAGATTGCTGGCATAAATCGCGTTCAGGGCGCGGTCATCACGGCCCGAACCCAGCAGCATCGGATATTCCTGTGCTGCGTGATAACGCACAGTTGCCAGCAGCGTCTCAACGCTCATCGGGCGTCCATCGATTCGCACCTTGAGAGTCTGGCGCGCCGCCGCATCCACACCAGCCCGGTCAGCCGCGGCCAGCAGCGCATCGAGACGACGAATTGAGCCTTCCATCCATACCGCCAGCGGCGAAGGTGGACGAGGGGCGAGGCGCTGACCTCGCAGCGTCAGTTGCAGAGCGGTGAAGAAGGCGCGCAGGTAACGGGTCATCTAGAATAAACTCATTTGCTGGGGCTTATCATCAGTGGCAGCGCGCAGCGATACCGGTCGATACAGGCGGTGCTGGCGCAGCCAGTCCTCCAGCGGTCCGTCCCAGCCCCACCGTTTCAGATCAACGCGCTGGCGCGAGTCGAAGGTGACACCTTCCTGTTCCAGTCGCTGGCGCTGCTGCACGGCGGCGCGGCTGCCTTCGGGCAGGCTGATGCCACCCTGGCTGTTGATGACCCGTTGCCAGGGCACATCGCCATCGTCGCGAGCTGAGACGGCGTTCATGGCCTTGCCGACCCAGACTGCGCCCAGCCGTTGGTAATCCGTTTCATCGGCGCCGGCAGGTGCCGGGATCATCGAGGCAATCTGTCCATAAGTCGAGACCTGACCGGCGGGAATCTGGCGCACGATCAGCCACACCAGCGCGTTGAAAGCGGCGGGGTCGGGGGGCAGCATCATCCCTGCACCATGCGATCTTCCAGCCATCCGGGACGCACTTCCGGTTCAAAGCGGCGCAGGATGTCCTGATACGTCGAGGGGCGGCGCTGGTGCAGCAGCGGGAAATGATCGCGCCAGTGGTCAAGCGTTCCAGGTTCCAGATCAGCCAGAATGACCTCAGTCGTATCCCGTCCAGCCTGGGCCAGCACTTTGCCCGACGGATCACAGATGAAGCTGCTGCCGTAGAAGCCGATGCCATTTTCGCGCCCGATGCGGTTGGCGGCACCGACGAAGATGCCGTTGGCGATGGCATGTCCGCGCATCACCGTTTGCCAGGCCTCGCTGCTATCCATTGTCCGGTCATTGGGTTCCTCGCCGATGGCGGTCGGATAAAAGATGAACTCCGCCCCATTCAGGCTGTAGATGCGTGCCAGTTCCGGGAACCACTGGTCATAACAGGTGGGCGTCGCCAGGTTGAGCGCGCCGATATTGAAGACCGGGTACTCGCTGTCGCCGACAAAGTAATCGGTCTCGTGATAACCATCGCCCGATGGGATGTGAATTTTGCGAGTATACCCCAGCAACCGCCCATCCGGACTATGAATAGTAGCGGTGTCATAATAGGTGCCATCAACAGCCCGTTCGAACAAGCTGCCCACCAGCGTGATCTGATGGGTCTGCGCCATCTCGCTGAAGAAGCGCTCCGAGACACCCCCCGGCAGCGATTCGGCCCACTTAAAGCCGTCGGGATGGCGGCGAATTCCCGGAAAGTAAGGGATCAGCGAAAACTCTGGCAGGCAAACCAGCGCTGCGCCGCTGCGCGCAGCCTCTGCAATCCAGATGCGATACTGATCCTGCATGGATCGGGTGCTGCCCGACCAGCCCACTTGTACCAGCCCAACCCGCAGCGCTGCTTTCATCCTAGCCCCCATGAAGTACAAAAGTCATAGATGCATAAAAACCTTAATGCTCACCCTATTGACCCTCAATTGACCTGATGCTACTGTAAAAGTAACGCTTATTTGCATCATTTGAAAGGGATCATCACCATGCTGTATATGCCTCGCGAAGAAGGTCAGGGTCTGGTCGAATACGCACTCATTCTCGTTCTGGTCGCCGTCGTCGTCATCGTCATCCTGGCCCTGCTCGGCCCGGCCATCGGCAACATCTTCTCGAACCTGGTCCGCAATATCTAGACTCAAATCGCCGTGTGGGGGCTAGTTGCCTCCATCAGTTGTCACTAACCCGATCATGAAAGATGCTGACTCCATCGTGATACTCGATACGCTCGCCAAAATGGCCGAAATGATGGCACACAAGGGTGAGAAAGAACGCGCTGCCGAAATCCTCACCATCATCCTGCAATACCCGATGCGGGTCGAAACGCGCCACCGCGCTCAGGGATTGTACGATGAACTGGAAACAGAATTGTGCCCGCGCGTTTTCATGGATGCCCGATTGCTGGCGGAAGATGTCACGCTGGATGACCTGGCACGCGCCATGACCGGCATCTAGGACTGGCTAATTAACGAGAGCGGGTTCATCACCCGCTCTTTTTGTTTCTAGTATCCGGCTGATGCTGACCTACTTGCGATTCTGGAACAGATCCTTGAGCGCGGCCCCGGCTTCCGGGTACTGGAAGGTGAAGCCCATCTCTGTCAACCGTTGCGGCACAGCCCGCTGACCGTCGAGCAGGAGCGTCGCCAGCTCACCGAAGGCAATCTGGAAAGCAAACCCCGGCGTGGGGAAGAACGAGGGCCGCCCCATAGCTTGCCCCAGCGCCTTGCTGAAGGCTGCATTGTTGACCGGATTGGGAGCGGATAGGTTGAACGCACCACTGGCCTGTACATTGTCGATCAGGAAGCGCATCGCCGCTACATGATCGTCAATGTGAATCCAGGGCATCTGCTGTTTGCCACTGCCCAGCGGGCCGCCCACAAACAACTGAAAGGGCAGCGATTGCAGCGGAAGTGAACCACCGCGCGTGGACAACACAATGCCGGTGCGGATGATGACCCGGCGCACGCCCATCTTCTCGACTGCGGCGGTGCTGGATTCCCAATCCCGGCTGACTTCGGCCAGAAAATCGCTGCCACTGGGGGACTCTTCGGTGATGATTTCATCGCCATGCGTACCATAATAGCCTACGGCGGATGATTGAATCAGCACGCCGGGTTTGTCTTTAGCCGCCGTGATAGCCTCGACGATGGCCTTGCCGGCATTCACCCGGCTGTCACGGATACGACGTTTGCGCTCGCTGGTCCAGCGGCTGGGCGGAAATCCCTCGCCGGCGATGCTCTCACCTGCCAAATTGACGATTGCCCCCGCGCCATCGGCCAAATGCCCCCAGCCCTGCGCTGACTTCGCATCCCAACCAACGACTTGCACGCTTCCGTCAAGGCCGCTGGTCTTGTTGGTATTCCGGCTTAAGACAATCACTTCATGGTGGTCATGCGCCAGGCTGTTCGCCAGCGCCCTGCCGATCAACCCTGTGCCGCCCGTGATGATGACGCGCATGTTTTCCCGCCTTTATGACATCAGTGTAGAACGAACATGGTCTGATTCTAATGGGCGGGCGGAAAGCAAGTCAATTAATGCTCATGCAGTCTTCAGGAAGGGAACGTCAATCGAAAATCACCCGGTCTTTCAGGTCTTGCAGCAGCGATGGGCCGATGCCTTCGACCTGATCGAGCGCTTCCAGATTGGCGAACGGGCCATTGGCCTCGCGGTAGGCGATGATAGCCGCTGCCAATGAGGGGCCGACGCCAGGCAGATCGTCCAGTTCATCAACGGTAGCGCTGTTGATGGCGACGACCACACCACCGCTGGGGGTTGCCAGGGCAGTCTCCTGATTGAGGAATGGCACATGCACCTGATCGCCATCGCGCAACCGCGCCGCCAGATTGACACGCGCCAGATCGGCATCCGCCAGCGCGCCGCCCGCCGTTTGCAGCGCATCCTCCACCCGGCTGCCAAAAGGCAGGTTGACCATGATGTTCGGATTAACGACCGCGCCGGTGATATACACGGTGACCGGGCCAGGCGTGGCGGTGGGGGCTGGAATCGTCGTTGCGGTGGGAGTCAGCGTGGGCTGGGGCGGCTGAATGGCGATCTGAACGGTGGCAGGACGGCTGGTGACCAACAGCACAGCGCCACCGATGACGGCTGCGGCAACCAGGAGGAAGGCCAGGATAGTACTGCGGGCAGAGGGTTCGGGTAAGGGATCGTTGGTCATGGGTCAACCGACAGGGGACGCACCCGCCCCCTGTCACTCATCCTTGAATTACTTCTTGGAGAGATTTTCGTTCAATTTTTCCAATTGAGCAAGCATCTTTTCTTCCACCGACGGGCCAGGCGGCGGGGGCGGGGGCGGCGGGGGCATGATCCGGTTCATGAGGCGGATAATCAGGAACAGCACGAAACCAACAATCAGGAAGTTGATGATGGTCTGGATGAAGTTACCGGTGCCGAACGCCGCCGGGCCGATCGTAGTGACCTGGCCGGAAAGATTGACACTGCCGGTCAGCAAAGCAATGATCGGGCCGATGATGTCGGCTACCAGTGAATTGACAATCCCACCGAACGCGCCGCCGATGATGACACCGACAGCCAGATCGATCACATTGCCCCGCATGATAAATTTCTTAAATTCATCTAACATAGCGACTCCCCTTTGCGTGATAGAACAAGGACAACACCGCACCCCAATCTAACGGAATATTATAAGCAGACGCGGTAGAACGCGCTACAAATTTCGTAAATGGGAATGCCGTTTCCAATGTCTATCACGATACGCTGATAACCTGTCTGATCCGCAGGCTATCTGGCGAGTCTGGTTGCCGGGTTTTTTGCCAGACAGTTGGACTGGTCAGATGGTCAACCCTCGCCCCAGGGACGCACGAAGGCTTCGAGTTCAATCCCCAGCGTGTCGGCTAGCCGATTGATGTAATTGAAATAAGCCGCGACCTGCGCCGCATCATGAATGGCGCGATCATCCAGCCCGTGCGTCCGCAGCGCCTCGACGTCGGCCTCAGCCATCTCATCTGGCTGAAGCGTCATCTTCTCGGCGAAGGCGCACAACGCAGCGTCCACTGGTGCAAGGGGGGCGGTGCGCCAGTCGTGCGCGATGGCCTCGACATAGGCATCAGCTTCGGCATCAGTCGCAAATCCGGTGACCTCAGCACGGAGGTCATGCGCGTGGGCGCGTCGTCAATAAACGCAGTGATTGGCGCGGCTGACGACCACCGCCAGCATCTCACGCTGTGCCCGGCTGAGGGGTGAGGGACCGTGCAGCAGAGCGCTGTACATCGCCATCGAAGCTCGCAGCACGTCCGGGTTGGGCGTCATGATACGCACGATATTCCAGACTCGTCCGGCGCGCTTGACCGCCTGATCGAGCTCGCGCTTGGCTGCGCCAGTGGCTTCTTCGTCGGATACCTGATGAATATAGGGCATGAAAACCGCCTGTTGGGTCGTGCAGGATCGTCGATAACTATACCGAGTCGCGCTGCGTATCTGCCACTGGATTTATCAACGCCAGCGTCGCCAGCAGCGGACGGTGATCGGAGCCGGCCGAGTCCGGCCAGACGCGCGCCTCCAGCGCCTGAATTGACGGGCTGTGAAAGATGTAATCCAGGCGCAGCAGCGGCGGGGTGGGCAGCGGCACCGGACTGAAGTTATCCGGCAGCGCCTGAGGCAGACGAATATCCGGCCAGGAGAACCCCAATCCCTGCCCGACTTCGCCGAATGTATCGCCAAAATCGGCGGTGATGCGCCGGTAGTCATCGCTGGTGTCGGTCATATTAAAGTCACCCATGATGAGCACCGCAGCGCTATCCTGGCGTGCCTTCGCCAGCACCACATCAATTTCTTTACCTCGCAGATCATCAGCGAACCAACGCCCGCCCATGCCGGGATGAATCGGATGGGTATTGTAGAGCGTCACCGAAACGCCCTCTATATCAATGACCACCCGCTGATGACCCAGCGACTCGGACGAAATGTGAGGATTGCGCCAATATTCATCAGCCACAATCGGGTAGCGACTCAGGACACCCTGCCCTTCGGCGCGTCCGGCGCGGGGGTGCAGCGCCCGATGAGGAAGCAGATCATCCAGCTCGGTCTCAAAACAGGCAGCAGCACCAGGCCGTAATTCCTGAACCGCCAGAATATCGGGACGCGCCTGCCGGATAAGGGCGATGATCAGGTCAATATGGGCTTCCTCTTTATGCAGGTTGAAGGTCATCACCCGGATACGGCGAGAATGCGGCAGTGGGATCGAACGGCGCGGTCGGAACTGCGGCCCATAGCGCAGCAGGAAGAATCCCGCCGGTATAAGCTGCGCTAGCGCCAGTCCCCAACGGCGGCGCAGCAGGGTGAAAGGCAGCAGCACCAGTCCAGCCAGGGTCAGCAGTTGGGCGAAGACGTTGAAGAAGCCGATCAGCGGTTGGCGATCATTAGCGGAACGGCGAACCAGGAGCAATGTCGTGACGATGATGCCATGCAGCGCGATGCTGCAGTCGAGTAAACGAGTGAGCCATTTGAGCATGAGTGTGTCCTATGATGGAAGCGCCAGAGTTGCCCACAGCGGCAGATGGTCGCTGCCACCTGAGTCCGGCCAGACCTGTGCTTCAAGGGCGATGAACCAGCGATTGAAAAAGATGTAATCGATCCGTTGATAAGGTGGCAGCCACAATGGCGACTCACGCGCCTGGGGATAGCTGTTCTCCGGATTGGTATATCCCAGTCCCCAGCCGACCTCGCGGTAGGCATCGCGGTAGGTCTGGCTAATGGCGGCATAATTGGCATCCAGATCGTGTGTGTTGAAGTCCCCCAGCAGCAGCACCGGCCCCTCATGCTGCCCGGCGCGCACCAGCAGGTCAGCGATCTGGTCCCGGCGCGGCTCCAGATCAACTGGTTGCCCAAAGATCGGTACATTGGGCGGCGCATGGAAATTGTAGATTACCACTGGCTGCCCGGCGATGTCGAGCGTTGCCCATTGCAGGCGCGTCGGCAGCGGGAAGATCAGCGGCAGACTTTCTTCGCTCAACACCGGATAGCGGCTGAGTAATCCACGTCCCCAGTAGCGTTCTTCGCCCACGCCTGGATAGAGTAGGCGAGTGGGGTATTCCGCCTCCAGTTCGCGCTCGATGCTCTCAGCCGCCGCCTCGCTCATCTCCTGAAGGGCGATAACATCAGCATCCAGCGCCCGGATCACGCGAAGCAGTGGAGCGATTTCACGGGTTTCAGCATGTAGGTTGTAGGTGGCAACCCGCAGCCGCAGCGCAGTTGGCGAGGCTGTCACGGTCTGCGGCAGGAAGTAGGGCGCGTGGATAATGAGGGTGGTGATGACAGCCGGCAGTAGCACCAGCAGAAGTCGCCTGCGCCTTGCCAGCAGCAGCATAATCGCTAGCGGCAGTGCCAGCAGCGATGGCAGATAGAGGCAGGTCATGGCGTAGACGCCGAACTCACTCTCTCTCAAAACACCAGCCAACACCAGTGCAGCCAGCATCGCCAGACCATAGGTCGTCACCGACCCCAGGCCGATGACTGTCAATCCACGTCTGATCCGTGCTCCCATCCCATCCCTCGCTGCTCATCTGCGCCGAGTGTAAGGCCAGGGAGCTTACGGCCGCCTTACAATGTGAATCAGTCGATAGCCCGGGAGAACAGGGTTCACAAAATTCGTCAGATTCGTCAGATTCGCATCAGTGTATTTTTCGATTCGCGAATGTTGTGTAACTCCAGTTTTGTGTCGTCGTCGTCGTCGGACAGACAAAGACAGAAAGACAAACACAGAGAACACAGAGGACACAGAGCGAAGACTGAGAAAATCTGCACAAGATTCGTCAAATTCTGCAACTGCAAAAGCCTTTTTTTGCAGTTTGTGCATCAGTCGATAGTCGTCAGTCGGATACCCATCTGTCGCCGGCGGAACGGAATTTGCGGTGGCGGAACGACGGGAGGGATCCGCCAGTATTAACGCGACCTGTTTCGGATTGGATCGGGTCCCGCCGTTGATTCACAAGATTCGTCAGATTCGTCAGATTCGCATCAGTCTATTTTTCGATTCGCGAATCTTGTGTAACTCCAGTTTTGTGTCGTCGTCGTCGGACAGACACGGACACAAAGACAAAGACAGAAAAACCAACACAGAGGACACCGAGAACACAGAGCGAAAACCGAGTAGAGCCTTTATATGATGACTATTGACTATCGACTACGTATGCGCTTGTTAAGGTGCAGTGTGGACAAGCCGGACTCGTCCACAATCCCAGTTTAGAACAAAAGGGCTACGGCGTCAAGCCCCCAGAAAGTGGGGGTATTTCAAGTTCGTGCAAAGCCCTCATCCCCCGCCCCCTTCTCCCGAACGCTGCGCTGGGAGAAGGGGAGCCGGGAGCTACAGAGTCCGCTATTCAGGTAGCAAAGGGCAGCGCACTAAAGTGAAATGTGCCCAAAAGTGGGACTCAAGTCGAGTCACTAAAGCAGCCAGTAATGTGGCAGTCCGGGCAAAGAAAGCAGAAGTGTGTTGTGTCAATGTTGGTAGCGTTCCACCAGTGAACCTGTCCCAGATAGATCATTCCCTGTGAGCATTGGGGACAGTTGGGATGGAATGTCCCGGTTATCCAGGCCGGGAAACCACCGAGCTTGGATGTCTGACCAATACTGTGAAAATCTTCGATGTCAATGATCGGCGAGGGTTCTGCCGCCAGGACATAGGGCTTCTCATTCACGAACACAATCGGTTCAGATCGTTGCGGCTTCTCGCTGGCGTTCAGGGCGGTGTTCCAGTGCGCTTTACCCTCCAGATCAACATCGGCATAGACGTTGCCGATCCATCCGGCGCAGGACAGGCAACTGATGACTTTCAGGCGCGTCCCGGCAAGCTGCATGTACGCCAGACGAGGGTCAGTCAGGTCAAGATCCATCAGGGCGACCAGCGGCTCGCCACACAGCGGGCAGGTCTCGCTCTGGTGGGTCATGAAGCGGGTAGTGCCAGGCTGCCCCTGACTCGCCACCCGGTAGCAGGTATCGTAGTATAGCTGCCGAACGTGCCCCTCCGCCGTCAGTTCCCAGCCTGCCTCAATGATATGATCCTGTTCATCTGGATGCTGCAGGAAGTAATCAATGGCGTTGGCATCGCGAATCCAGGCCAGCA
The DNA here is from genome assembly GCA_022843385.1 of Anaerolineae bacterium. GTDB lineage: Bacteria > Chloroflexota > Anaerolineae > Aggregatilineales > Phototrophicaceae > CFX2. Next base: position 23,617 of record JALHNT010000013.1, read on the forward strand.
CCACCAACTCCAAGAATCGAGAGCGTCGGCTCCTGCCCGAACGCAGCCGGTCAGCCAGGCGGCGGCTGATCTCAGCGTCAGCCGTCTGGAACAGACACTCAGGCTCGAGCAGACCGTGTTCGAGCAGGATGCCGTGCAGCCCGCGCAGCCGTTCACGATGCATCGCGCCGAGATAATTTAAGGCCGTGTACAGCGGCCACTCATTGCGCTTTTGGCTGAGTCGGGAGAGGTAACGGACGAGGTCAGCCACATCCACCTGACTGAGTTGCGGAAAGCGCGCATTGAGGAGTGGTACTTCATTAGCATTAGCGTCGAAGCCCTTCACCAGAGCGGCCATGAAACGCAGACTGGCTGTGATATCGGCTGTCGGAATAGGGTCTGTGATACCACGAAAGGCCATCAGCCGCTTCAGGCGGGGTCGGGACATGGCACGAAAATCAGCGATCCAATTCTGCGCCTGTATGACCCACTGATGCGCGTGATCCAGGCGGCTGGGCGAGAAGCCACCGCGTTTGGCCGTCAGCACCAGCAGCGGCGGATTAACACCGCGCCAGAGACCGGGTATAAAACAAGCTGTTTCGATCACCAAGGGGTCAACATCTGTCATGCCCTGCTCGATGAGATATGGCCTGAGGATGGCGGCATTCTCCTGCAACCAGGGTTCATCTTCCGGCGGCAGCGCCAGGCGTTCCTCGACATACTCCAGCATGTTTGATGCAGCCCTCAATGGGCCTTCAAGGTTGGAAAGGTCAAGAATGGCCTTGATTTCATCGACAATCGAGAGCATGAAGTTACGATCTCCCAATCGGCTCCGCTTTTTTGTTCGATTGTAACACAGAAGTTGTAGCCCGACCCGACTTCATGACACAAAAACCTCATTGGATCAGACAGACATGAACCACCTTGCCACCCCCATGACAAACCCCGGCGCTGCGGTATACTGGGGGGCGCATGATGGGTTGAGCGAGGGGGAAATGACATGAGTGCGCCAACGGCTGACATCCCAACCGCCGGGATTTTACCGGCAGCCTCGACTGGCCGGCCGCGCCGCCTCTGGCGCTGGCTGCTGGGGATTCCGCTGCTGCTGTTGTGTGGGCTGGCGAGTGTAGCCGCCTACTGGCCGGTGCCGCAGGACACGCCGATCCCGGTGCCGCAGCAGGGCGGCGGGGCGCGCCAACGCGAGGACGCCATCAATGGCTTGCAGGCGGCCTGGCCGGCGCTGCCAGCGGTTGACCCACAGAAGGCGGCGTTGGGGCGACTGCTGTTTTATGACCCGATCCTCTCGGTCAATGATGATATGGCCTGCGCCACCTGCCACCACCCCGACCAGGGCTTCAGCGATGGGCGACAGGTGGCGCTGGGGTCGCATGGCGAAGATCTGCGGCGCAACACGCCGACGTTGTGGAACGCGGCCTTTGCCACCAGCCTGTTCTGGGATGGGCGGGCGGCCTCATTGGAAGAGCAGATGTTGACACCGCTGACCAACCCGGTCGAGATGGGGGCCGATCTGGAGCGGATGGTGGCACAGCTTCAGTCCATCGCGGAATACCAACGCCTGTTTGCTGCCAGCTTCAGCGACGGCATCACCGTGACGAATGTGACGACGGCCATCAGCGCCTTCGAACGCACGCTGATCGCGGATCAATCGCCGTTTGATCGCTATGTCAAGGGAGAATTTGATGCCCTGACCCCACAGCAGCGGCGCGGCTTCAACGTCTTCCGCAGCGCCCAGACCCGCTGCTTTGAATGTCACTCCTGGCCGACCTTCAGCAACAACACCTTCAACGTGCTGGGTGTGCCGGACATCAACCCCTTCCAGCCTGATCTGGGACAGGTCGAGATCGTCAATGGCCCGGACGCGACCCGCGCCTTCCGTACGCCGGGGCTGCGCAATGTGGCGCTGACCGCACCCTATATGCACAACGGCGTGTTCAATACGCTGGAAGAAGTGGTCGATTTTTATGCCAAAGGCGGCGGCCCGGCCTTCGGCGTCGATGTCCCGCCCGACGAATTTTTACAGGGCTTCATCCTGACGCCGCAGCAGACCAGCGATCTGGTGGCCTTCCTCTATGCCCTGACCAGCGAACCGGCGGAGCTGATCGCCATCCCCAACGGTGTACCATCGGGACTGCCGGTAGTGGCGAACATCGGCAATCCAGCGCGGGTGACGGTGCAGCAGGCTGCCGCGCCGGAGTTGATCCCCGGTGATGCACGCGCGCCACAGACGATCACGGTGCGGGTGGGCGAGTCGATTCAGGCGGGGGTGGATCAGGCGCTGCCGGGCGACACGGTGCGGGTCGAGCCGGGGGTGTACCACGAGACGGTGTATGTCGATACCAACCGCATCACGATACAGGGGATCGTCAATGGCGATGAGCGTCCCTGGCTGGATGGGCAGAAGATTCGCAGCGACGGCTTCAACACCAGCGGTGATGACTTCGTGCTGGAGGGCTTCGGCATCCGCGACTATATTGGCAACGGTGTGCTGACCACCGGGGCCGAGCGCGTCATTTATCGCAATCTGATCATCGAAAACACCGGTCTGTACGGGTTGTATCCGGTGGAATGCACCGATGTGCTGATCGAGAATAACCGGGTGACGGGCATCGCCGACGCCGCCATCTATGTCGGTCAGAGCCGGGGGCCGATTGTGGTGCGCAACAACGAGGTCTACGCCAACGTCACCGGCATCGAGATCGAGAACAGCACCCATGCCGAGGTCTATAACAACTACGTCCACGACAACAGCGGCGGCGTGCTGGTGTTCCTGCTGCCCAACAACCCGTCGAAAGTGGGCTATGGGACGCGGATATACAACAACATCATCGAGAACAACAATCATCCCAACTTCGGCGCACCCAACTCAGTCGTATCAAATGTCCCGCCGGGCAGCGGGGTGATGATTATGACGGCGGATGGCACCGAGGTGTTCGACAACACCATACGCGGCAACCAGACCTTCGGCGTGGCCGTCACCAGCCTGTACATCCTGTACCCGCGCGACACGGTGTTCGACCTCGGCCCGCTGCCGGAGCATAACTGGATACATGGCAACACGTTTGAGAACAACGGCACTGACCCGCAGGGGTTGGTCAAGGAGATTGGCATCGGCGGGGCAGACATTCTGTGGACGGGCGAGGGCTGGACGAACAGCTTCGATCAGCCGGGGGCGACGGCCTTCCCGCCGCTGCTGCCCGGACGCGACTGGCCCGACCCGGCCAAACGCCTGATCTGGCGGTTGTATGATGTTTTGATCCAGGCATTGTTGTGAGGTCTGATACAGCAGGATCTAGATGATCCAGGTGTATGCCCTCGCCTCCACCTCTCCTGTGAGAGTGGTGAGAAAAAGATAGACGCGGTGGAATTGCGTCTGGATGTAGTAGCTAGATGGCTTGAGGTATGCAAGCGTGTATCGTCGCCTGTCCGCATCAGACGATTACACTGCCATCGTATCCAGCCAGCGCAGCAGGTTCAGCCGGCTGTCGCGCTCCTCGGCTTCGTCAGCCGCGTCTTCCAGGAATTCGAGCCACATCATCAACTGGTACAGCTTGACCCGCTGCTGGTGGTCATCGGACAGGGGGCGCCGGGCGGTGTAGCCGGCGTAGAGCGGAGCGGCGCTGCCGGGGCACTCGCCATCCCACTGGGCTTCGACACGGAAATCATTGGCGGGGTCCCCCCAGAGCGCCCACTCGAAGTCCAGGATGCCGGTGACGATGCCATCCTGCTGCATCACATTCTCGAAGTGGAAATCGCGGTGAACCAGACAGGGAGTCGGCACGGTTTGCAGCGTAGGCAGCCAGCGATCAAAGGTCGCCCGCAGCCGGTGCGCCAGGGCGGTATCGATCAACTGATCGGTCAGCGCCTCGCGCAGATAGCGGGTGATATAGTCGTCGATGTAAGCCGACCAGGTGGGAAAGGTGATCTCCGGCGCGCGCAGATCACCGTAGTGCGACGCAGTGATGCCGTGCATCCGCGCCAGCAGATCGCCGCATTGATACGCCACCTGCTCCCGCTGCATGGGGGTCAGATCAGCCCAACTATCAATTACGGGTTGGCCGGGCAGCCGCTGCATCAGCATGTAGGCGACGGGTGCAAGCTGGCATCCGAGATCAAGGGCGATGACTTCCGGCGCGGGGATGCCCTGCTCGCGCAGCAGCCGGTAGGCCAGCGCCTCGCCGGCGAAGCGCTGCGGTGTGCTGCCCGGCAGTCCGTCGAAGCGCAGCACATAATCCTGGTTGAGCAGCAGCGCCGGGTTGTTGCGTCCCCGCGTCAGCCAGGTGCTCTCCTGAACCTGCCCCAATCCAGCGGCGCTGGCGATGGCCTGAAGCATCTCCGGCGTCACGGTTAAGCCCCGTCCGGGCGTGGTCTCGATCATTTCACTTTCAGGCCGTTATCAGAAAGCCCGCCCATATCATGCTCGACATAGGACACGTCCAGCCCGAAATCAGCAAAGGTCGGGTCGGGCAACGGTTGGCCGGTGACTTTGCTGGCGAGGATTTCCCCGGCAGCCGGGGCCGACATGATGCCATGCCCGACGTGCGCCACCGAGACAAACAGTCCCTCCAGCCCCGGCCAGGCGTCGATGATGGCGCGCTGGCTGTCGTAACGAACGCGCGTGCCATCGACCAGGGTGGCATAGGCATTATCGCGATAGACATAATAACCGGCGCGATGATAGATGCCGCGCAGATAACGCGGATCAGCGAAGCCCTGACCCGGCGCATGACCCAACTGCCGCGCCAGCAGCGCCAGCGTGACCGAGGGGAAACGCGGGTCCTTGAACTGCTCCACCGGATATAACGGGTCGAGCAGGGCATCCCGGCGGGCGTCGGGGTCGGGCTGCACCGCTTTGGTGTTCCATTTGTACTCATAGCCGAAGATCGCGCCGCTGCGGGCTTCCGGGCGGACATGGGGAAACGGTGCCGCACTGATGACGCAGGGCGACTCCTCATCAAAGCCGTCGTGTCGCCAGCCGGTGGTGAAGCTCTGGCGCGGTCGGATGACGATGGGCAGGTCGATGCCGGCGCTACGCCCCAGCGGACGCGCCCCCGCACCGTTAGCAATCACGACCTGCGGCGCATCGATGTCGCCGTTGGCTGTCGATACCCCCCGCACCCGATCGCCATTCAGTCGGAGCTGCGTCTGCTGTACTTCCAACAGAAATGTGGTGCTGCGGGTGGCGTTGGCGAAGGCATACACCAGCGCATTCGAGTCCATCCAGCCGGCCACTGGATCATATTTAGCGGCGACCACTTTGCGCCCCAGCCAGGGATGGCGCTGCGCCACCTCGTCGCCGGTGAGATAGGCTACGTGCGTCAGGCCGCAGCGGTGCAGATGCTCGACATCGCTCTTCAGCGTCGCCGCCCCCGGCTCGGTGAAGGCCAGAAAGAGATAACCCTGCTGCTTGAGTCCCAGTTTGACGCCCTCGCCCAGGAATTCCTCGGCGTGATGAAACACATGAATGCTGCGCTGCATCATGCGGTGCAGGCAGGGGGCGGCCCAGCAGGTGCGGAAGTTTTCCAGCGAGGCCAGCGAGGCACCGGAGGCCAACTGGCTCCCCTGCTCGATGACGACGATGCGCGTCCCTGGCGCGGCGCGTTCGATGGCCCAGGCGGCGGCAGTCCCGGCTGGCCCGCCCCCGACGATGACGACATCGGCGCTGCGGGGCATTTCGGCGGGCGAAGGGTTGGTGAGGAAACGGGTGGTGGTCATGGGATGGACACCAAATGGTGATAAGTACGCGGCAGCAGTCGGCGCGTTCCAGGGTAAAGTGATCCGTGTGCGATTATAAGGGCGTTGGACAGATTGTGTCTATCCCACGCGGAACTGCTCCTCGCTGGAGGCAGTTCTGCTCTTTAACGCCCTCCCCTGGACCCATACACTGTGCTGGGTGAAGGAGAACCGTCGTGTCGGCCCCGTGAGCAAAGGCTAAATAACACTACCTCACACCACCAGCACGATCTTGCCCCGCGTCCGCCCGCTGGCGCTCATCTCCTGCGCCTGGGCCGCCTGCGCCAGCGGGAAGGTGGCGCTGACCTCGACCTTCAAATGCCCGGTCTGACACAGCTCGGCGATCTGCGCCAACTGGTCGTGGCTGGTATGCACCAGGATGCTGCTCGCCTCAACCCCGGCTGCGGCTGCCCGGTTGGGGTCTGGCTGCCCGGTGATGCTGACGAGCTTACCACCGCGCCGGATGACCGCCAGCGACCGATCCAGCGTCTCGCCGCCAACACAGGCCAGCACCACATCGACCGGGCTGATGACATCCTCGAAGCGCGTCGCCGTGTAGTCAATCACCTCATCCGCCCCCAGCCCGCGCAGGAAGTCGTGATTGCGCGACGAAGCCGTGCCGATGACATGCGCGCCTTTCCAACGGGCGAGCTGCACCGCCAGATGACCCACACCACCGGCAGCCGCCTGGATCAACAGTCGCTGCCCGGCCTGAAGATCAGCGGTGTCGAACAGGGCTTGCCAGGCCGTCAACGCTGCCAGTGGCAGAGCCGCCGCCTGCACCGGCGTCAGGTTGGCCGGTTGCTGCGCCAGATGCTCCACCGGGGCCGCCACATACTCGGCATAGGCGTTGCCCATCTGCGGGAAGTTGACCATACCGAACACGGCATCCCCCGGCTGAAAGGCCGTCACACCCGGCGCGACCTGTTCGACCACGCCAGCGATGTCCCAACCGACGATCATCGGCAGGGTTTTGTTCTTGCCACCGACGCCGCCATACTGCCGCGTGACCCAATCAATCGGGTTGATGCCGGCAGCGGCCACCTTCACCAGCACCTCGCCCGCCGCCAGCGTTGGCAGCGGCGCATCCTCATACACCAGCACCTCTGGCCCGCCGTAATCATGCGCCCGCACTGCTTTCATGGTTGTCATCTTTTCTCGTTATCCTCACTCATCTGAGTAAACCGGGAAGGTTGTCATCTTCTGCCCGTGAACTTCATCAAGGAGATGTGAATTTTTGTTGACAACCTCTTAATTCCGGCTTAAACTTACGGAAAGTTGGCAGTGAGGATTATTCTCGCTTATGAGTGTTTCCGAGCCAATAGTCAAGTATTCAGTTACACTCGGCCGTATCAAACGCGCGGTTCAGGTTGCTCGCCTGCCGCGCGTTTTTGTTTCCATCCGGTTCACCAGTTAGAGGAGGTCAATGGTCATGGACTACGGAATGATTGGCAAGATCGAAAAAGCCCGCCGCTACGCCGAAGAACCTAAGCGCATCACCTTCAAATCGCTGAAGGTCGAGTTCAGGGGCGATAACAATACCTACACCATCACCCTGGACGACACTGGCTGGAACTGCACCTGCCCGGGCTTCCACTCGCATCACATCTGTCCGCACATCATGACGCTGGAGAAATTGTTCCAGCCGATGCTCAAGCGTTCGGCGCTGCCTTACGCCCCCGGACAGAATGTGGTCAGCGATGTCGAGAAGGCCAAACGTTATTCCGACGAAAAGGATCGCATCCGCTTCACCGAGTTTGAAGTGACGTTTCACGGTGAAAACAGCGAACATCAATTCGGCTATGAGATGGGCAACTGGCACTGCGACTGTGACTTCTATCACAGCCGCAATGTGTGCAGCCACACGATGGCGCTGGAACGCATTCTATCCGGCATGTTAGCGGTGGTGACCGAACCGACGGTGAACTAGAATCACCCGATGATGATGACTGATTACAGGGTTTGTCCAACGACAAGCCCTGTTTTTTTGAAGGGAGATGGGAATGGATAACACCAACTGGCTGCTCGTCAGCCTGGGATTGTGCTGTGTGCTGCCTTTTATCGCGCTGCTGCTGCTCTCGCTGTGGGCGATCCAGAACGCCCCGCGCCTGATACAGCCGGATACCGCCCAGCTTCAGCAACGCTTCAATCACCTGAAAGCGGCCAACGCCAGCCTCAGTGATGACGATCTGGTGACGCGCATCATCAACCGGCAGGCGCTGCGCTCTGGCATCATCGGTGCCATCACCAGCGTCGGCGGGCTGCCGCTGCTGCCCATCGGTCTGGCGATTGATCTGTACTCGTCGGCGCGCATCCAGACCGACACGCTGCATTTCATCGCTCAGGTCTACAGTCAGAAAGGGAAGCCACAGCGGGTGCTGAAGCTGGACGAAGCGCTGGCGTTGCGGGTGGGGCAGACCAGCACCGATCTGCTGGTGCAGGGCGGTCAGCGCGTATCCGGTTATCTGGCACGGCGTATCACGCTGATGGTGGTCGAGAAAACCATCGTCAAGGTCATCCCTGGCATCGGCCTCATCATCGGCTTCGCCGTCAACTATGCCATCACCCAGGGCATGATGCGGTTGGCGGCGCGCTGGTATGCCGGTCAGCGTAATAAATCGTCATGACAACGATAGGACTTTGGTACCAATTATGACCCAATAGTCCTTCTTAATTGACATACCAAACAGATTAGCCTATTATGAGAAGTAAGGGCATTTGCCCCCTCATTGTTCAGTTATCAGGAGTTATTGACATGCTGTACATGCCTCGTGAAGAAGGTCAGGGTCTGGTCGAATACGCGCTGATTCTGGTGCTGGTCGCCGTCGTCGTGATCGTCATCCTGGCGCTGCTTGGCCCGGCCATTGGTAACATCTTCTCGAACCTGGTGCGCAACATCTAGTTTCGTCCTGGTCACAACAACAAAGAGGCGGCTCACAAGGCCGCCTTTTTGTTTGTCGGACCCCTTTACCCAAAGAACTATTCGATAGACCTGTTTCTCGCCCCTACGCATCTAGCAGCAGCTTTTGCAGAACCGTCGCCAATTCTGTTATTGTTGTCACCAATGAGACATCCTTTCCTGGGTAATGCGACCAGCGAACACTGTGAAATCAACGCTGCTTAGATTCAGTTCCCATTACGGCGGATGGCACACATGACTCTCCGACTGCTGTACATCGCCAACATCCGGCTGCCGACGGAGAAGGCGCACGGGCTGCAAATCATGCAGAACTGCGAAGCCTTCGCTGAAGCCGGGGCGCAGGTGACACTGTGGGTGGCGCGGCGCGTCAACACCCGTGAACTGAGTGCGGTGACCGATGTCTGGGGGCATTACGGTGTGCGTCGGGCGTTCACGCTGCGTCGGCTGCCGTGTCTTGACCTGCTGCCGTTGGTGCCGGGTCGTACCGATTGGGCGGGTAAGCTGGCCTTCTACCTGCAACAGGCGACATTCATCATGACGGCGCTGCTGCTGGCGCTGTTCACGCCGGTCGATGTGATCTACAGCCGCGATGCCGCTGTCGTGCTGGCGCTCAGTTGGATCAAACCGCGTAAACGGCTGGTGTATGAAGCCCATATGCTGGCGACCGGTCGGGCCGGGCGCTGGATGCAGCGACAGGTGGTGCGTCGCGCCGGGACGGTGATCGCCGTGACGGGCGGGCTGGCGCGTGATCTTCAGCCGTTGGCTGGCGAGGATCAGACAGCGACGATTCAGGTGGCGCATGACGGCATCCGCGCCGAGCGTTTTGCTGGTGTTCCCGATCAGGCAGTGGCGCGTGCGCGTCTGGGCTGGCCGATGGAGGCCTTCATTGTTGGCTATGTCGGACGGCTGCAAACGCTGGCGCAGGACAAAGGCGTCGGCACGCTGGTCGAGGCGCTGCGCGGCCTGGATGGGGTGACGCTGGCGCTGGTGGGCGGGCCGGATGAGCAGGCGGCGGCGCTGCGACAGACCTGGATCAGCTATGGCCTGGATGAGGGGCGTTTTCTCTCGGCGGGTCAGGTCGCGCCCGATCAGGTGCCGCTGTACTTGAGCGCCTTCGATGTGTGTGCCATGCCCTTTCCCTTCACGCCGCACTTCGCCCATTACGCCTCGCCGATGAAGCTGTTCGAGTACATGGCCTCGCGGCGGGCGCTGGTCGCTTCGGCTTTGCCCAGCACCGCTGAGGTGGTGCAGCATGAGGTGTCGGCGCTGCTCGTCCCGCCCAGCGACCCGTCTGCGTTGCGTGAGGCTATTCGCCGGCTGCGCGATGACCCGGCGCTGCGGCAGCAGTTGGCAGAGACAGCATATGAAACGGTGATGCGCGACTACACCTGGGAAGCGCGAGCGCGGGCTATCCTCGGCTGGATTACGCCCCGATGAACCGATCTGAACGGCGCAAGCAGCAGACCCGAGTACAACTGAAACAGGCCGCCAATGACCTGCTGCTGGAGGTGGGCTACGCCGGACTGACGATCAAGGGCATCACCGACCGGGCTGATCTGGGCTACGGCACGTTCTACCTGCACTTCCACGAACTGGATGAAATCGTCTGGTCGCTGATCCAGGACTTCGCGGACAGCCAGATCATGGCGACGACTGACCGCTTGCAGGATGTGCCCTACCCACGCCGCGAATACCTGTCGTGGCTGGTGGTGTTTGAGGTGGCCGAGCAAACCCGCGAAAGCATCGTCGCCCTTTTCGGCAAACGCGGCAGCGCCCGCCTGCTCCAGCGCTATCAGGATTACCTAGCGGCGGTTTACGAGGAAAACATGCGCGCCGGACGTTACTCATCGGGGCTGAATGTGCCGGTGGATTTCCTGGCACAGATGATGGCCGGGGCGATGATCCGGCTGCTGGTGTGGTGGGCGGAAAACGAGACGCCTTACAGCGCCGTGCAGATGGCCGATATGCTCTACGAGACCGTCTTTCGTGAGCCACCGCCGGACGATCAGGGGGTGGGCAATCCGTAGCCGGACTCGATCAACTGCTTGAGGCACGAGGTGAAACGAGCCGCCGGTGCGCCATCCACAATGTCATGGTCAAAACTCACCGTCAGGCTCAGGTATTCACGCAGCTCGATGCGTTCATCGATGATGCCCGGTTTTCGGGTGATGCCACCTAAAGTCACGGTCAGGGTGTTGGGGATGACCGGGATACCCCAGCAGCCGCCCTCGCCGAACATCCCCACTGAGGTCACACACACCGTGCCGCCCAGTTGATGGAGACGGTGCGGGCTTCGATCTGACGGATCACCTCCCGCGCCTGGGTGACATCCACTTCCAGCAGGCCATGAATGACGTGCTTGTGTTCCGCCACACGCAGCGTATCCACCACCAGTTGGCGCGATCGGGAAAAATGTTTGATCTGATAACTCGTCTGGTTCATGAGGCTACCCTCAGCGATCACTGATGCGGTTGTGTCAGCAGAAACGGTGCCAGTCGCTCGATGTAAAACTCGACGATCCTGCCGGTTCGCTCCAGTGGATTCAACGCGCTGTCCGCCTGAGCCGACAGCATCACCGACAGATTGCTATCCCACTCCTGATCGTGACGGCCATCGGTCACGTCGGAGATGACACCGCACTGGATGGTCTTGATCGCTTTGTTGTCGCTGTTACTGCGCGACACGGCATACAGGTGCGCCGAGTCCAAATTGACAATATCGCTGCCTCGCGCCCGCGCTGACTGAATGAAAACGTCATCTTCGCGGTAGATAGCGTCGCCGGTGCAGGCCATCACCGGCTGTAAGGGGCCGAGGTCGGTGTCCTGCCATAACTCCAGCACGGTCGATTTCAGGAATGGATCACCGGTGATGACTGGCTCGCGGGTGTAATGCGGCGTGGTGCCATCCGCCACCAGCGCCGACTCCACCAGATAATAATCGCCCATACGCAGCCCTTTGGTACCCAGTCCGCCCGCCAGCCCATAGGCCAGGATGAAGTCGAAGTCGTACCAGGCCAGCTCCTCGATGGTCGAAGCCGAGACCGGGCCGCCGTAGACATGAACCAGCGAGAGGAATTCTGTCCCCCGGTACGACAGCCGCTTGACGCTATCGGGCGAGACATGGATGAAATACTGGTCACGGGTAGGGTGCGGATGATATTTCTCAAGGGCAGCCGGCGGTGGGCAATAGCCGATCAGGGCGATACGGGTCTGGTCGAAAGTGTGGCGAGGGAAGCGCTGGCCGACCAGCTTAGCCGGAGTCAGGTGTGGGGTCGATGGATGGGTGGTCATGGTATCGGTCTCTCGCTTCGAGGGGCATGATCGTTGAACCGGATACGAGTATAGCCCTGGCGCTGCCGGTTGCCCACTGCAGCACCGTTCGATTCTGTTGCTTTTCCCGCGCTTTGCGTTACCCTCTTGGCTTTGTGCGACTTTCATCAGGAGAGGTGAGGTTATGGTTCGTCCCTTCATCATTGATACCGATACCGCCTCGGACGACGCGGTGGCGATCATCATGGCGCTGCGCTGGCCGGATGTGGATGTCAAAGCCATCACCGTGGTGGCTGGCAATGTGCCGCTGGAACAGGCGACGATCAACGCCCTGTACACCGTGGAACAATGCGGGGCGAACGTCCCGGTCTATAAAGGGGCAGCGGCTCCGCTGGTGCGCGAAGCCGAACACGCTGAATGGTTTCATGGCAGCGATGGCATGGGCGAACGGCAGTACCCGGCTCCGCAAAATCCACCGCAGAGCCAGCACGCCGTCAATGCGCTGATCGAGACCATCAAGGCCAATCCGGGCGTGGTGCTGGTGACGCTGGGGCCGCTGACCAATGTGGCGCTGGCCGTCAGTAAAGCGCCGGAGATCGTCCCGCTGGTCAGCCGCTGTGTCGTCATGGGCGGGGCGGCCTGTACCGTCGGCAACGTCACCCCAACGGCCGAATACAACATCTGGTTCGACCCGGAAGCGGCGCGCATCGCCTTTCATTCCGGCCTGCCGATTGAGATGGTTGGCTGGGAACTCTGCCGCTTCGAGGCGCTGGTGAAGGAAGAAGAGATTGCCCAGATCAAGGGCTTCAACACGCCGCTGGCGCACTTCGCCATCGACTGCAACGAGACGGCGATCAAAGCCTTTTTCACCCAGACCGGCGAGATCGGCCTGTCGCTTCCTGACCCGGTGTGCATGGCGGTGGCGCTCGACCCGGAGACGGTCGTCAAGCGCATGAGTTATCACTATGTTGATGTCGAATGCCGCAGCGAGCTGACGCGCGGCATGACAGTGGTCGATCAGCTCAACGTAGCCAAAGATGCCCGCAACAAAGCCACCTGGGCCAAGCTCATCAAGAAGCCGACGACGACCCAGGTCTGCTGGGAGATCGACATCCCGCGCTGGAAAGAGATGCTCTACACGGTGCTGCGCTGAACGATGGATACCTCAGCGCTGGTCATCGCCCTGCTGCTGATCGGCGGCATGAGTTACGTGGCCTGGATGAAATGGCAGCGGGATAACCGCGCCCTTTACGAGCAGCAGATCGCCGGGCGGGTGGCCTTTGATGGCGAGGGCGACCAGACTACCTCCCGTTTTCATCTGGATGCCGGGCGGCATAAGCTGATCTACTGGTTCCCGGAGGATGCGCTGGTGGAAGTTGAATTGTTCAGCGCCAGCGGCGAGTGGCACGAGGTCATCGCCATCAAAAAGGGTGAAGGACAGCTTGAATTCGCTGTCCCGGCCAGTGGCTTGTATATTGCGGATGTTGAGCCGGCGGAACCTGATGTCGAGTGGGCCATCGAGATCAGCCGGTTGGGGCTGCCATCGCAGCGCGGCTGAGGTTCAGGTTGGGATGTTCGCGCCGGTCAGGATGTCCCAGCGGGTGATGCCGCGCTCGGTCGTCACTTCAACCACGGTCGCCTCGATAAAGCGAACGGTGCGGATGAACGACCCCGGGCCACCGTGCCGGTAGACAGGCAGCCGATCTTCAGGCTGTTCCGGCAGGTTGTGCAAATCCCAGACGCGCAGGGCGTCATAGCCCATAACCAGATAACGATTATCCGCCGACAGGGCCACCGCCCCCACCCCATTCCGTTCGACGTTCACCTGAGTCCCCTGACCGCTGGCGATGTCATACACTGTCATGGCGGGGGCTTCATCTCCTAAGGTATACCGCTGACCATGTGCGACGACTTTTGTCCCGTCGGGCGAGAAGGTGAAATAGGAGACTGTCGTAATGTGCTCGCGGTAGAGTTGCCGATTGAAGGGATAGTTCTCAAAAGAAGCCTGTTGAATACCGGTATTGATGTCGAACGCCAGAATACCACCACCACCACTCATCCAAACCCATCCGCGCGAATCATCCCAATAAACCTGTGCCATATCGGGGAGATTGCGGTTGATGTAATCCTGAGAATAGGGCTGAATCGTAATGAGTTGATTGGTTGCGCTATGCCATAGGAGTTGTGGATAGGTGCTGCTTCCAGGGCCAACGAATCGATACCATGCAGTTAGTACAGCGACTGAACTATCCGGTTTCCAGAATACTCGCCCATAACTACCATAAGAATGGTCGCAGAAACCATCTAGGTGTTGGCGCAGATCGCCAGTGGTAACATCCATCAGGAGCAATCCGTCTGGACAAATCCCATCATGTTGGGTCGTAATCGCCACGATATAACGGCAGTTAGGCGACCAAGAGCGCACAAAATAGGGATGAGGCAAGCCTTCCGCCAGCACACGGATCACTTCGCCGGTGTTCCAGTCCTTCAGCGCCAGCCGTTGATTCGCACCATCGTAAACGGGCATGGCATTGGCCTGATAGAACTCGCCATCGGGGTAGTTACAGGGAACGAAATCACCCCGTGCCTCGGCCACAGGCAGCTGGGCGAACAGCGTGAAGATGAGGATGATCGGCAGGACAAAACGCGTGAACACAATACACCTCCGTTTGATCGCTGCCTGCCCATTGTAACGCGGCATTAGTGCCACTACCTGACGTTTTCCCACCGCTGAGTCGCGTTGGCGTTACTGGCTCAGGGCGGCGCGGAAAAAGACATCCATCGCGCTCACATAAGCGTCCGTGTCATCCGACAACGCGCTGACATGCGCCTGACACGGGTGATCCCAGATCGTGACATCCACGCCGGCGGCCTGATACGCTGCGAACAAATCGCGGCTGTGATGCGGCGGCACCATCGTATCGACGGCGCAGTGTACCAGTTGCACCCGCTGTCCCTGCCTCGCCAACATCGCGGCGGCGTCAATCGGCGCGGCTTCCCAGATGCGGTCGCCAGTGCGCAGCCAGCCAATGAGCAGCGACCCCGGCACGATGATCGGTGGGATGCCGCTGGCCTGCGCCTGTTCCGCCAACACCTGATCGGCGCGGCTGTAGGGGCTGTCGGCCCACACTGCCCGAATACGCGATTCCAGCGCGGCGGCCAGCAGGCTGGTGGCAGCGCCCATCGAGTCGCCCATCAAACCGATACGCTCCGGCGCGTACCCCTGCGCCACCAGATAATCGAATGCCCCCAGCACATCCAGCCGTTCGCTGTAGCCGAAGCTGATCTGCCCGTTGCCAACGGTCGTGCCACCGTTATCCGATAAATCGGGCGAGAGCACGGTATAGCCCAGCGCGTACATGGCATTGCCGCGACTGAGGGGCGGATCGCCAAAACGGGAATTGCGGTAGCCGTGCACATTGATGAGCGCCAGTCCGTCCGGGTTGCCCCGCTGCAGGAAAGCCTCCACTGTATAGGTCTGACCGCGTGAGGCGAACTGCACGGTTTCATAATCGCCATCCGGTTGGGTGGTGAGGGTCTGTCGCTGATAGCCGGTGATGCTGCCGTAGGCGATCCAGCACACCAGCGTGTATCCGGTCAGGCCGACGATCAGCGTGAACAGCAGCAGAGTCATGATGCGCCTTTTGGGGCTGCGACGAGCAGATGATTCGGTCATGGGCAGTCCTCATGGATAACCTATGACCGTCGATTATACTGCACCATCTGCCAGGAAGAGGCAGGAGATGTGATCCCCTGCCTGAGAGAAGCAGCTATTCCAACAGCCGTCCTTTGAAGAGGAGCTGTGGATCATCCATCACGTACTGGCGCAGATCATCGCTGACGGGTGGCACCGGGCGACTGGTGACCACCTGCTGCTGGTTTGCATCAAGCTGCACACAGAAGTTCACCTCCAGCGCCGGATTGATCTCCGGGTAATCGTAGCGCTGCTGCGATCCACGACTTTCGCGCCGTTCCAACGCCGAGCGAATGGTGGCTTCGGCAGCGGTCAGTGCGCCGCGCAGATCGAGCGCCACTGCCAGGTCCTGCCAGCCCTCGGAACTGGGGCGCACATCCACCTGCTGCAAGGCCGCCCGCAGCTCACCAATCTGGCTCAGACCCGTGTTGAGGCGTGCCTCATCACGGACGACGCCGCAGTTTTCCCACATGGTGTTGCGCAGCGCCCGCTGCAAGGGACGCGCCATCTCGCTGCCATCCCGCACCAGACGGGTCAGGTCATCATGAGCATCCTGAATCACCCGCTTGTCACGCAACTGGACGTTGACCTGTGCCGAGAAACGCGCCGCCTGTTCACCGGCTCGCCGCCCAAACACCAGCGTCTCGACCAGCGAATTACCGCCCAACCGGTTGGCTCCATGCAGGCCGGCACTGATCTCGCCCGCCGCGTATAAGCCCTCAACGCGGGTCGCGGTTGTCTCGGCATCGACCACCACGCCGCCCATGCTGTAATGGGCTGTCGGCGAAACTTCCATCGGCTTCTGGCTGATGTCCAGCATCAGCGTCTCCATGAACTGGCGATACATGCGCGGCAGCTTGGTCAGGATGAAGGCCTTCTCGCGATGGCTGATGTCGAGGAAGACACCCCCATTTGGCCCGCCGCGCCCTTCGACAATCTCGGTGTAGTTCGCCAGCGCCACCCGGTCACGGGTCGAAAGCTCCATTCGCTCGGCATCGTAGCGCGCCATAAAGCGCTCACCCAGCGCATTGTACAGGTGTCCGCCTTCGCCGCGTACCGCTTCTGTCACCAGCGTGCCGGCCATCTCTTCCGGCGCGGTCATCCCGGTCGGATGAAACTGTACCAGCTCCATATCCGCCAGTTCCGCCCCCGCCTGCAAAGCCAGGTACAAGCCATCGCCGGTGTTTTCGTCACGCCGCGACGAACTGCGCCGCCACAACCGCGTGTGTCCGCCTGCCGCCAGCACCACCGCATCCGCCAGATATACCGTTCGTTCGCCGGTCTGAATATCGAAGGCCAGCGCACCAAAACACACGCCATCCTTCACCAGCAGGTGGCTGACATACTGGTACTCGTGAATGGCGATCCCCATTTCCTCGACCTTGCCCGCCAGCGTATACAGGATGGCGCGACCGGTATAGTCCCCGGCATAGCAGGTGCGACGGTAGCGATGCGCGCCGAAAAAACGCTGATCCAGACGACCATCGGGGCGACGGGCGAACTGACACCCCCAGTCGGCCAGCTCCAGCACTGCGTCGGGCGCTTCCTGTGCCATGATCTCAACCATGCGCGGATTGTTCAGGAAGTAGCCGTCACGAATGGTATCGGCATAATGCCACTGCCAGCGATCATCCGGGTCTACAGTCCCCAGCGCAGCATTGATCCCCCCGGCAGCCAGCACGGTATGGGCGTCCTTTTTCAAGCGCTTGCCGATGAGGGTCACTTCACAACCGGCCTGATGCGCCGCAATGGCCGCCCGCATCCCAGCCCCGCCCGTCCCGATCACCAGGACATTCGATACCCGCGTCCGATAATCTACCGTCATGGTCATCATTCCCTCTACTCAAACAATAAACCGATTCAGCAAGTGAAATATTTCACATTTAATTGTGACAAATGTAACAAGCTGAGCTTAGACAGGCATGAGGAAATGGAGAAGGCTGATCGATTCAGCGGATGCCGGGCGCGTCGTAACCCTGAGCCGCGTCATCCAGCACCAGCACCCAGTCCGGGCCATCCACCGGTGGGGTGAAGGTCAGGCGTGGCGCACTGGGGAAATCCCCGATGTGGCTGGCCTGGCCGGTGCGTGGGTTGTACCACCACGCCCGTAGCATCTCGCCGGACAACGACGCGCAGTTGACCTGCACCGTCTGGAACACCGGCAGATAGAGCAGGGCATAGCGACCGGCAGCATCACGACAGGCACGCTGATGTTCGCCGCGCCCGGTCTGTATTGTTGTGAGGAGGCTCTGATCGGGGATGCGTTCGAGCATCGGGCGCGACTCGATCAGCCGCCGCAGGTAGACCATCTGTCCCGCCGCCGGACGATCCAGTGCCTCGCGCCAGGTAAACTGTGGGTAATTGATGGACTCAACCCGCTCTGAGTATGACTGCCAGATCGAGTGATGCCCATAGGTCACGCCGGCACCCCCGGCGAAGACAGTGCGGTACGTTTGCTTGCGGACTTCATAATCGCGGAAATAGCCACTCTCCGGGTCCCAGGTCGGCCAGGGGGCTGCCGGGTGATCTTCGTAATTCGGTTCCGCATCCAGCACCGGCTTGGACGGCGACAGCTGATACAGCCGGTTCACCCAGTCCCAACCGGCAGTCTCACGCGCCCAGTGACCCGACTGAATCATGACCAGATCCGACCAGGCTTCAGCATAAATAGTCGCGCCCGACTCGTAGCCGCCATCGGGATGATAGGTCAGCAACGCTGTTTCGCCCAGCACCGAATGGATGCCAGCCGCCATGCCGCGCCAGATCGGACGCCAATCCTGATCGCCTTTGGTCGGCGGACGATCCCCGCCCAGGCACCAGATGATGTGGCTGCGCGTTCCCCAACGCTGCGTCAGCCAACGTCCATAGACCTCGGCATTCTCCGGGTTGAAGATCACCGGACCAATCCCCCAGTTGGGCGTCACCTTGTCGGCCCAGGTGGGCAGCAGCGCCACATACAGACCGTGCTGCTCGGCTAACGTCAGGTAATCATCCAGGCGTTGGAAGTAAGCCTCGTTCGGACGGGTCGGGTCGTTATCGATCAGCGGGCGCTCGCCGTAGATATTGGGCGTGTTCAGCCCATCCTGCTCGATCAGGGTCATCACCTGAATCACGTTGAAACCTTTGCGCTGGCGATTGACGCAGTAGTGGATGATCTCCTCGCGGTTCAGCCGGTGGAAGATCGTCCAGGCGGTATCGCCCAGCCAGAAGAAAGGTTGATCGTCCTCCGTCACCAGGAAATGTCCGTTTGGATGGGCGCGCAGGCGTGGCAATGACATCTTCAAAACCCTTCAGGATACGGTCATGAGACGTAGAAGAGGCTTCATTTTAGCCAACGAAAGTCAAATGGTCGATAAGGGAAGCGGCTGGAGAAGCTATTCGGAACAAGTGCAGCAGCTGCAGAGCAGGTTCTATACGGTGTTCAGCGTTTCAGACAAACACTGCCTGCAACACTGGGGTTGCGTGCCTATTGCCGGACATAATAGCAGGAGTACAGTGATGAGGAATCAAAAACCCGCCGGGGGACGGGTTTGTAATAGCAGACTTATTCGAAACGGACGCGGATGCTGAGCGCGCCCAGCACCAGTTCATCGCCATCAAACAGTCGGTGTGGCTTCTCTGGTTCGAGACGCTGGTGACCAATGAAGGTGCCGTTGGCACTGTAGAGGTCGGTTACATATACCGCGCCGTCGCTCATGTGTAAACGAGCATGGGCGCGCGAAATGCCACGTTCGTGGCCGCCATAGGGCGTCAGGTCAAGATCAGGCTGAAACCCGCCAGAACGGAAATCCGAACGACCCAGCAGCAGTACGCCACTCTCACACAAGGTGAAACTCTCTTCCATGCCGCGAATGACGAGCATGATGCGGGTGGGCTGGTCAACCAGCGAGTCACTGGATTTGTCGGACGTGGTGGCACTGAGCATACGACGCAGACCCTGGGCACGTGGCATGATGTACGTACCAAACTCTAATTCCGATTTTGTATCACGCTTAAATGGTGTCAGCATGCGGGTCTCGCCTGCTTTTTTGGTTTCCATCATCCCCCGGCCTCCCAATTCAACAACTGTCATGATGCCAATCCGATTGTGACACGCCTTTCGTAGGGCGCTATAGTGCTTAAGGGCTAGATCACGTCTGTTTGTAGAGTAGCACCGAGTCCTCCATTCGTTGCCTTAAGATTGAGACCTGAGTGAAAAATTTACCTTTCTCATCTATTGATTGATGGAGATTACCCGCTTTTAACGAGCGTTAATCCCCGGCGCGAAACTCTGACTCGACTCGCGCGTATAGACGGTTTGTACCGTATAACACAAGGAGACTATTCTCATGGGTCGAATGCTCATCACTACCACCAGCACACTCGATGGTCGGATGATCAAGGAATACCTCGGTCTGGTCAGCGGCGAAACCATCATGGGGGCGAACATCATCCGCGACTTCATGGCCGGCATCACCGATATTGTCGGCGGACGCGCCAGCGCTTATGAGCAGTCGTTGATCGAGGCCAAGCAGATCGCCATGAGTGAGATGATCCAGGAAGCCGAGAATATGGGGGCCAATGCTGTCATCGGCGTCGATCTGGATTACGAAACTGTCGGCCAGGGGAGTATGCTGATGGTCAGCGTTTCGGGGACAGCCGTCATCTTCGAATAATTCGCAGTCGCCTATCCAATACCGAACACCTGTAGTATACTTGCGAAATATTTGGGATATGCAGCACAGGAGCAACTGGACGTGAAAGCCAGTGTACTACAGGATAAACTCGCCAAAGGACTGAGTATCGTCGCTCGCGCCGTTGAAAACCGCCCGACCCTGCCGGTGCTGGGTAACGTGCTGATGGCAACCGATGACGCCCGGCTGAAGCTGGCCGCCACCAACCTGGAAATGAGCATCACCACCTGGATCGGCGCGAAAGTCGAACGGGAAGGGTCGATCACACTGCCAGCGAAGACGCTGGCCGATCTGGTCAACAACCTGTCGCCGGAACGGGTTGACCTGACACTCGACAGCGCTACTCAGACGGTGAACGTGCGCTGCGGCGCAACCGTCTCCAACATTAAGGGCATCGACTCGGCAGAGTTCCCCGTCATCCCACAAGGCACGGAAGCCGACATCAGCCTGACCGGCAAGACCTTCAAAGAGATGATTAACCAGACGGTGTTTGCCGCGGCCAAAGAAGATAACCGGCCGATCCTGACCGGCGTGTTGATGCAGCTCGATGGCAATGTCATGACACTGGCTGCGGCCGATGGCTACCGGCTGGCGGTGCGGACGGCGGAGATCGAGCAGCATTTCGCCAAGCGGGTTGATCTGGTCATCCCGGCGCGCGCCCTGAGCGAAGTGGGACGCATCATCACCGATGAAGATGATGTCGTCACCATCACGCTGCCCAAAGACCGCGATATTGTCCTGTTCCATATGAAGCACACCGACATTGCCACCCAACTGCTGGAAGGAAAGTTCCCGGATTTTGCGGCCATCATCCCACGCAATTACGTCACCTCCTCAGTCATGTACACCAGCGATCTGCTGGCGGCCTGCAAGCGCGCCGAAATCTTCGCCCGCGACTCGGCTTATAGCGCCAAGCTGCTGGTCAAGCCAGCGGCTGGCCCCGGCGAACCGGGCGCAGTGACGATCATGGGCATCAGCGCCGAACGTGGCGAGAGCGAAGGCGTGCTCGATGCCTCGGTCGAAGGCGAGTCGCTGCACATCTCATTCAACATCCGTTATCTGATCGAAGTGCTGAATGTCATCCCAGACGAACGGGTGATCTTCGAGAGCAACGGCGCGGCCAACCCCGGCGTCATCCGCCCGGAGAACCGCGATGATTTTGTCAGCGTGATTATGCCGATGCAGATCACGCGCTGATGCACAGTGTTTCGATCCACCTGCTTTCTGAGATAGCTGAATCCCCCTGTAGGGGTGCAATGTATTGCGCCCCTTCACTCCCGGTTGACGGTAGCGCAGCTCTCCCCGGCTATCTCGCCTGATGGCAGCGCTTCCCCGCCTGCTGATCTTCAATCTGGTGACGGATGCTGACGATCCGATCCTCGGCTTTACGACGGACTGGATCAACGCGCTGGCGGCGCGCTGCGGCTGGGTCGATGTCATCACCATGCGCACCGGACGGGTGCAGGTGGCCGATAATGTCCGAGTGTATTCGGTGGGCAAAGAACGGGGCTATAGCGAACCACGGCGCGCCTGGGAATTCTATCGTTTGCTCCTCAGCTTGCTGCGCCAGCATCACTACACCGCCTGCTTCGCCCATATGCAGCAGCTCTTCGCGGTGATGAGCTGGCCGCTGCTCAAGCTCTGGGGAGTGCCGATCACGCTGTGGTATGCCCACAAAGCCACCGGCCCGCTGCTCGTCATCGCTGAGAAGCTGGTCGATCATATCGTCACCGCCTCGCCCGAAAGTTTCCGCCTGCCCAGCCGCAAGATGAAGGTCATCGGACACGGTGTGGATTCGCAGCGCTTCCAACGGTCTGAAGACTCACCGGCTGACCCCTGGACGCTCCTGAGCGTGTCGCGCATCGCGCCGGTCAAGCGGCTGGATGTGCTGATTGACGGGCTGCATCTGCTGCATCAGCGCGGGCTGACGCGGACCCGGCTGCGGATCGTCGGCAGTGTCGATGGTGCCGATCAACCCTATGCACAACAATTACAGGCGCAAGCGCTCCGGCTGGGGCTGATGGACGCGGTGACGTTCGCCGGGGCGGTGCAGCATCACCAGGTGGCAGGCGAATATCAGCAGGCGGCTATTATGGTCAACCTGAGCGCGACTGGTGCAGTGGATAAAGCCGTGCTGGAAGCGATGGCTTGTGAAACCCCGGTCATCACCGCCAACGAAGCCTTTCAGACTCTACTGGCGCGGTGGGGCGATCAACTGCTGCTGGACGCGCCAACCGCCGAAGCGCTGGCCGACCGGACGGCGGCGCTGCTGGAGCAATCCCCCGAACAACGACAGCAGCTTGGGGCGGAACTGCGTCAGGCCGTCTTGCACCAGCACAGCCTCAACCGCCTGGCCGACACCCTCATCCGGCTGTGGCGAACGCGCGACCACCTGACTTTGTAGAAGCGCTGGCGCTGGGTACAATCTGGCTGGAGGTGCGAGCATGAAGAGCGAAACCATCACCATCCAGTCCCGTTTTGGGGTTGTCGTCCACAACACACTCCTCTCGAACGACTCGACAAAGCTGCTGATTCTGCTGCCGGGGCGCGGTTACACCGTCGATTATCCGCTGTTCTACTATCTGCGACGGACGGCGCTGCATCAGGGATACGATGTGCTGAGTGTGCAGTATGGCTTCCAGATCGCTAACATGGAGATGGATGCCGCCAAGACGCCGCTGCTGGTGCCGGATGTGCTGGATACGATTCAGCCGGTGCTGGGACGGGGTTATGAGCAGGTGTGCATTGCGGGCAAGTCGCTGGGGACACCCATCGCGGCTGAAGTGGCGCGCAGTCTGCTGCCACGCGATGTCGCCCTGCTGATGCTGACCCCGATTGGCGGTGCGCTGCAAGGATTGGGCCAATTACCAGCTCTGGCCGTCATCGGGACGGCGGACGCGCTCTACAGTTCGGAAGAAGTGGCGGCTTACACCGGTCATCCGTCGATCCGCTGGCATGTATTCGACGGTCTCAATCACTCGCTCGAAGTGCCGGATGACTGGCAGGCGTCGCTCCGGGTCTTGCCGGAGATCATCGGCGTGTGTGCGGCATTCCTGCGTTGAAAGGGCTGCGGACGTAGTACAAGGTCAAGGCCTTACCCAGTTGAGTACGCGTTTAGCCTGATAAACAGGCAAGAACAGGCAAAAGTTAGTCTTTCCTTACCTTTCAAACACATGAGCCCGAAGTGAATGATCCACACCGCCCTATGCCAATGCGCTTGCCGCAGTGGAAGCAGGCATTCACAACAGGCTATAACGGCTGTGAACAGACCGACTTTGTAACGAAAAACTAGCAACTGCACGAATTCACAGGAGATTGCACGTGACGCACATTGGCTTGATGATCGAAGGTCAGGATGGATTGAACTGGGGGCGCTGGGCCAGGCTGTTGCAAGCGGCAGAAGATTTTGGCTATCAATGCCTGTTCCGTTCCGACCATTTCACCAACAACAGCGCGCCGGACAAGGACTCGCTGGAGTTATGGGTGTCGCTGACTTATGCCGCCATGACCACCCGGCGCATCGAGTTCGGCTCTTTGGTCGCGCCGGTCACCTTTCGTCAGCCCGCTATGACGACGCGGATGGCGGCGCAGGTCGATGAACTCAGCGGCGGACGGCTGGTGCTGGGGTTAGGCGCGGGCTGGAACGAACGGGAACACGAGAAGTTCGGCGTCCCCTTCTATGATTTCAAAACCCGCTTCCAGATGTTCACTGAAGCGCTGGAGATCACCACCCAACTGCTGCAAAGCGACCAGCCAGTGACCTTTCAGGGGCAGCACTTCAGCCTGAAGGAAGCCCAACTTCTGCCCCGTCCAACCCGACGGCTACCCATCCTGATCGGCGGTAATGGCCCGACGCAAACCCTGCCGCTGGTGGCGCGCTATGCTGACGAATGGAACGCGGTTTTTATCCCCCTGCCCATCTATCGTGAACGGACAGCCCAGTTGAATGAACTGCTCGATCAACAGGGACGCCAGCCCAGTTCAGTCAAACGCTCGTTGATGACGCAGGTGATTTATGCTGCCGATGACGCTGCGCTTCAGGCGAAGCTGGCGGCGCGGGGCAGTCAGGCTCAGGAACTGATCGAGCGCGGCCTGATCGTCGGCACCGCTGCGGCAGTGGTCGATCAGCTTGGGCAGTTCGCCGCTGCCGGGGTCGAGCGTTTCATGCTGCAATGGCTGGATCAGGATGACATCGTTGGCATCGAACACATGGCGGCGGCGGTGCTGCCCCATTTTCATCACACATAGGGGGCAAATCGTGGCACAGATTGGCTTGATGATTGAAGGACAGTGGGGATTGACCTGGAGCCGCTGGCAAAAACTGCTCCAGGCGGCTGAGGAGTTGGGCTTTCAATGTGTGTTTCGTTCCGATCATTACACCATTGGCCCGCCAGATGACGACTCGCTGGAGACGTTCGTTTCGCTGACCTATGCCGCCAGTCACACCCGGCGCATCGAGTTCGGCACACTGGTCGCCCCCACAACCTTTCGTCCCCCCGTTCTCACGGCGCGCATGGCGGCGCAGATCGATGATCTCAGCGGCGGACGGATGGTGCTGGGGTTAGGCACCGGCTGGCACGAACGCGAACACCAGCAGTTCGGCATCCCGTTTCACGACTTCAGCACCCGTTTCGCCATGCTGGAGGAAGCGCTGGAACTAACCTCCCGGTTGTACCACAGCCCGGACCCAGTGACCTATGAAGGACGCCATTATCAACTGCACCAGGCCGTGCTGATGCCCCGTCCGCAGCGCCGCCCGCCGCTCCTGATTGGGGGCAATGGCATGAAGAAGACGCTGCCGCTGGCAGCACGCTTCGCCGATGAATGGAACGCGGTCGGCATCAGCGCGGCTGAGGTGCGTGTGCGCAATCAACGGCTGGATGAGCTGCTGGGTGAGGTTGGACGACCGCCGGAAGCGGTCAAACGTTCGCTGATGAACAAGGTCATTTACGGGCGAGACGAGGCCGAAGTTGAACGAAAGCAAGCTCACTTCCTGGCAACGTCCCGCGACAAGTTCGAGAACCCGATTTTCATCGGCACCGGGGCGGCGCTGGTTGATCAGTTGGGTGCTTATGTCGATGCCGGCATTCAGCGCTTCATGCTGCGCTGGGATGAGTTCGATGATCGGGATGGGTTGGCGCAGATGGCACAGGCCGTGCTGCCGCATTTTCATCGCTGAATGACCCTGATTTCGGGTATACTCTACTGGTGCTGTTCACATCGCCATCATTCGCGCTCGGCGCGTTCGTGACTAATAGAGGAGCTGTTTTCATGAGCAATCCCCCGGTTGAAGTACAGCAGTACGGTCAGAGCATCTGGCTGGATTTCATCCACCGCAACTCGCTGCAAAATGGCGAGATGCAGAAGTACATCAACGAATTTGGCGTCATCGGTGTCACCAGCAATCCGGCCATCTTCCAGAAAGCCATCGGCGATTCAGATACCTACGACTCGGCCATCCTGCACATGCTCGATCTGGATGCCTATAACATTTACGAAAAGCTGGCGGTGGATGACATTCAGCACGCGCTGGATATGTTCCGCCCGATTTATGATCGCACCCAGCGCGGCGATGGCTACGTCAGCCTGGAAGTGTCGCCGCTGATCGCCAACGATACCGCCACTACCATCGCCGAAGCCAAACGGCTGTTCAAACTGGTGGATCGCCCCAACTTGATGATTAAGATTCCGGCCACCGAAGCCGGCATCCCGGCCATCGAGGAAGCCATCGCCTCCGGCATCAACGTCAACGTCACGCTGATCTTCGCCGTCAAGAATTACGAAGAGGTCGCCCGCGCCTATATTCGCGGCCTGGAACGTCGTCTGGCCGCCGGGGAAGATGTCAGCCATGTGGCCTCGGTCGCCAGCTTCTTCCTCAGCCGCATTGATACGCTGGTGGATAAGATGCTGGAGAATAACATCCGCGCCGCCCAGGGACGTGACCTGGATATTGTCGCCCGCAACCGTGAGCTGCTGGGCAAGGCCGCCATCTATAATGCCAAGCTGGCCTACAAGCGCTTCCTCGATCTGTTCTACAGCAGCGAGGTCTTCGCCAAACTGCGGGCCGCCGGGGCGCAGGTGCAGCGTCCGCTGTGGGCTTCCACCGGCACCAAGAACCCGGCCTACAAGGACACCATCTACATCGACAATCTGATCGGTAAGGACACGGTGAACACCGTCCCGCCAGCCACGCTGAAAGCCTTCAAGGATCACGGCACAGCCGCCAACACCCTGACCGACGATCTGGAAAATGCCGAGGAAACACTCGACATGCTGGCGGAAGTCGGGGTTGATCTGGATGGCATCACCCATCAGTTGCAGGTGGATGGCGTGTCGCAGTTCGTCGAAGCCTTCGAGAATCTGCTGCGGCAGGTGGAGGCCAAGCGCGACATCCTGCAAACCGGCGTCTTCGAGAAGCAGAATCTGGCGCTGGGCATTTATGGCGACGCGGTGCAGGCCGAACTGAAGCGCCTGGCGGATGAACACACCAACGCCCGCTTATGGGCGCGTGATGGCAGCGTGTGGAAAGACCAGGCCGCCATCATCAGCAAGATCGAGAACCGGCTCGGCTGGCTCGAAACCGACAAGACGATTGATCTGGAACGGCTGAAGAAGCTCCAGGCCAGCGTCAAGAACAGCAGCATCAGCCATGTCGTGCTGCTGGGCATGGGTGGCAGCAGCCTGGCACCGGAAGTGCTGTACCAGACTTTCGGCCAGCAAACCGGCTTCCCTGAATTCCGTATGCTGGATAGCACCGATCCCGGTTTCATCCGCATGATCGAAGAGTCGGTTGACCTGAAGAACACCCTGTTCATCGTCGCCAGCAAGTCGGGCGGGACCATCGAAACCGCCATGTTCGCCAAATACTTCTACGACAAGACCGGCCAGAATGGCAGCCAGTTCATCGCCATTACCGACCCCGGCAGCCAGCTTGAAGCCGAGGCCAAAGCCAACGGCTATCGCGATCTGTTCCTGAACCCGGCGGACATCGGTGGACGTTATAGTGCGCTCAGTTACTTCGGCCTGGTGCCAGCCGCCCTGATCGGCCTGGACTTGCAGCGGTTGTGGGATGAAGCCCGCCGCATGATGAAAGCCTGCTCGACCATCATCCCGGCGCAGCAGCATCCGGGCATGTGGATGGGCGCGATCATGGGCGTGCTGGGCAAGCAGGGGCGCGACAAGATCACCATCCAGACCAGCGCCTCCATCGCCAGCTTCGGCAACTGGATCGAACAACTGGTGGCGGAAAGTACCGGCAAAGAAGGCAAGGGACTGCTGCCGGTCGTCGGCGCGACGGTGGGCAATCCGCACGACTTCTCATCGGATCGGCTGTTCGTTTACCTCAAGGTCGATGGCGACCCCAGCAATGATGCGCTCGACTCCGGCATCCGGGCGCTGCGCGAAGCCGGTCATCCGCGCGTGACGCTTTACCTGCCAGATAAGTATGCCATCGCCGGCGAGTTCTTCCGCTGGGAGTACGCCACCGCAATTGCCGGTAAGGTGCTGGAGATCAATCCGTTCGATGAGCCGAACGTGACGGAGAGCAAGGAAGCCACTGGCCGCCTGTTGGCCTACTACAAACAGCATGGGGCGCTGCCGGCCACCGAAGCTGCCTTCACTGAAGACCACGTCGGGTTGTTCGTCGATGAGAAGAACCTGCGCGTGTTGAGCGAGCTGTGCATTCAGCACGGCTATACCAGCGGCGACATGACGGCCATGGTGGCGGCCTTCATCAACTCGACTCGCGCCGGCGATTACTTCGCCGTGCAGGCCTATCTGCCGATGAACCCGTCAATCACCGGCGTGTTGGAGGAAGTCCGCCGTCGCCTGCGCCACACCAGCCGCCGCGCCGTCACCATCGGCTTTGGCCCACGCTTCCTGCACAGCACCGGTCAGCTTCACAAGGGCGGCCCCAACATCGGCAACTTCATCCAGATCACCTGCGATGATCCCCACGACCTGCCTATTCCGGGCGAACCCTTCAGCTTCGGCGTGCTGAAAGCCGCACAGGCCGCTGGCGATATGGAAGCGCTGCTGGGCAAAGACCGCCGCGCCATCCGGTTGCACATCAGCGGCGACCTGTCGGACGGGGTGCGCGCGTTGTTGAAAGCGATCGATCTGGTAGACTCGCGCCGTAAATAGGCTTTGTAGAGGCAATGAAAAGCCGGGTGTGTGCCCGGCTTTTTTCATTGTCGTTATGGCAGGGAAATCAGCCGCCAGTGGCCCAGAACAGGAAACCGATCACCACCAGATCGCTATCGGTGGCAGTGATAGTGCTGTCTTCTTTGGGCGGGAAGATCACTACCGCCCCTGGCCCAACCTTCTGCTCGTCACCATCATCGGTCTTGAAGATGCCTTCGCCCTTTTCGACCATGAAGTAACGCGGCATGAACGGAGCATGGGTTTCATCCAGTTCTTGCCCCGGCTTGAGGGTGTAGCGCACGATCTTGCCGATTTGATCGCTCACCAACTGCTGGGCGTAGGGGCCTTCGTCGCCGAAGACCAGGTTCTCCATCGTTGCAATAACTTTCACCACATCCCCCTTAACCGAAGCGCCCGGAAATATAGTCGGCGGTTTCCTGGTTTTCCGGCTGCTCGAACAGCTTGTGCGTCTGGTTATACTCGGCCAGGATGCCCCAGCGTCGTTCCTGAATGCCGCTTTCGTCCTTCGACTTGCGGATGCTGTAGAAAGCGGTGAAGTCGCTGACGCGGGTGGCTTGCTGCATGTTGTGGGTGACGATGACGATGGTGTAATTGGCGACCAGCTCGCGCATCAATTCTTCGATACGCTGGGTCGAGATCGGGTCGAGCGCCGAACACGGCTCATCCATCAGGATCACATCCGGTTCAACCGCAATAGTGCGGGCGATACACAGACGCTGCTGCTGACCACCGGAGAGCGCCAGCCCGGATTTCTTCAGATCGCCCTTCACTTCATCCCACAGGAACGCGCCCTTGATGCTGCGCTCCACGATTTCATCGAGCGTCTTCTTGTCCTTGATGCCTAACAAACGCGGGCCGTAGGCCACGTTATCATAGATGCTCTTGGGGAAGGGGTTCGGCTTCTGGAACACCATGCCGATGCGACGGCGGACTTCCACCGCGTCCACGTTCGGCGCGTACAGGTCTTTGCCGTGATACGTCACCGACCCCTCGACGCGGGCCCCGGGGATGAGGTCGTTCATCCGGTTCAACGCCCGCAGCACTGTGCTTTTGCCACAGCCCGACGGCCCGATAAAGGCGGTGATCTTGTTCTTTAGAATCGGGATGGTGACGCCATCTACGGCCAGCTTGTCGCTGTAGTAGATTTTGACATCCTTGAGTTCAATCGCATGTTCGCCATTGCTTGACGTGACTGGTTTCATAACCATTTACCCTTGTAGACGTTTACGGAACTGCTGGCGCAGGATGATGGCCGTCGCATTGAACAACAGCAGAACGATCAGCAGCAGGATAATCCCGGCTGCTGCCAGATCCTGGAATTGTGCCGAAGGCATCTTGGTCCAGTTGTAAATCTGAATGGGGATTACGGTGAACTTCGACAGTGGCCCATTCGGATCAATTGCAATGAAGGTGGAAGCACCGATGATGATGAGGGGGGCGGTCTCGCCGATGGCGCGCGACATACCCAGGATCGTGCCGGTCAGAATGCCGGGTATAGCCGCCGGCAACACCGTGTTCCAGATAGTCTGCCAGCGGCTTGCGCCCAGACCGAACGAAGCCTCACGGATAGAAGGCGGCACCGCCCGCAGCGCTTCCTGAGCATTGATGATGATGACCGGCAGGATCAGCAGCGCCATGGTCATCGCAGCCGAGAGGATGGTTCGCCCCTGGGTGATGCCCTCCAGCGTACGCACAAAGATCGCCAGACCCAGCAAGCCGTAAATGATCGAGGGAACACCAGCCAGGTTGCGAATGTTGGTTTCGATCAGACGCGAAATCCAGTTGCTGTTGGCACCTGCCCTCGAATATTCTTCCAGATAAATCGCCGTTCCAACGCCCAGCGGGAAGGCAATCAGCACCGTCAGGAACAGCACCCACAGCGTTCCCAGGAAGGCGGTACGGATGCCCGAGTCGCCGGCAATCGTGGTCATGCGCGAGGTGAGAAATTCGAAATCGAGCCAGCTAATCCATTCGATACGGGCATTTGGGAAATTGGCTGCGACCTCAGCGTCGATCGTCGCCCGCTGCGTCAGCGACGGCAGCAAATCCCAGTTATCGACAATTTCGCGACCAGCGACCAGCGTAATCACGCTGTCGGTCAGGGTCGCCTTGTCCTGGGCGATAACCAGGAGCGCCTGAACATCTTCCGGCGTGAGTTCTGTCAGAGTCTTGCTGGCAACTGTCTCTGGCAATGCCAACGCTGGCAGGAACTGCCCCATCGTATTGTTCGGGCTGGCCTGGAAATTCGACTGGCCGATAAGACTATCGCGCACATACACACGCGCTGCATTCGGCAGGTTGCTGGTCAGCAGTCCAGCTAGTTCCTCCGAGGTGAGTTCTTCAATTGGGCGTCCATCGGTCAGGGTCTGCACCGGGATGGCTTCCTGAACGGCGATCAGGCCCACCACACGATTGAAAACGCTCATCAACAGCAGCAGCAGAAAAACGATGCCCACACCCAGCGCACCCTGAAAGAAGCGTTGGGCGATACTGCCGCGGCGATGGCGATTCTTGAGACGGCTTAGAAACAGGGCTTCATCCCGCACCGGTGATACAGACTGGCTCATTGGTAAGCCTCCCGGAAACGATTGGTGATGTAGCGGCTCAGTAGATTGAGCAGCAGCGTGAAGACGAACAGCGTCAGACCCAGAGCAAACAGACTGGTGTAGTCAATGCTGCCATACGAGAGGTCGCCACCGCTGATACGGGCGATGTGACCGGTAATGGTTTCAGCCGACTCGAAGAAGTTGAAAGTGAAGTTCGGGCCAGCGCCAGCCGCCATCGCCACGATCATGGTCTCGCCCACAGCGCGGGAAATGCCCACGATGAAAGCCGCGATGATGCCGGAAAGTCCGGCGGGCAGGACGACTTTGGCGATGGTTTCAAACTTGGTAGACCCCAGGCCGTAGGACGCTTCACGCAGCGAACGCGGCACTGCGCTCAATGCATCTTCACTCATCGAGGCAATGGTCGGCAGGATCATGATGCCCATCACCAGACCGGCGGAGGCGGTATTGTAGAACTGTACCGTGTCCTTGCCGAACAGGCTTTGCAGCAGCGGCGTCATGAAAGTCACCGCAAAATAACCGTAAACAACCGTTGGGATGCCGGCCAGGATTTCCAGTACCGGCTTGAGCGATGCCCGCGTCCTTTCGGTCGCGTATTCGCTCAGATAAACCGCTGCCCCCAGGCCGAGTGGAATGGCGACAAACATCGCCGCCAGCGAGGTCATCAGCGTGGCATTGAGCAAGGGCAGAATACCAAACTTGCCGCCGCTGGGCTGCCAGGCGGTTCCGGTGAAGAAATCAACGACGTTCACCAGCCCGGTTTGCAGGAACAGCAGCGCTTCGTTACCCAGCACGGCCACGATGCCCACAGTTGTGAAAATCGACACGATGCCACAGAAAAGCAACACCAGACGGATGATGTCTTCAAATGGTCGGGCGCGTTTTTCGATGCTCGGCGCTCCACTGGCAT
Source organism: Anaerolineae bacterium (assembly GCA_022843385.1). Taxonomy (GTDB): domain Bacteria; phylum Chloroflexota; class Anaerolineae; order Aggregatilineales; family Phototrophicaceae; genus CFX2. The sequence goes on from JALHNT010000013.1 coordinate 55,543, forward strand.
CGACGGCGTGCTTGAGAACAGACACGCTGCGAGAGGAACTCAACTCAACAGGTTGTGCGGTCATAAATTGTCCTGATGTCTTCTATTGCTATACCAACGCTAGTATGACACACATGTGTTAACGTATGTTTAAGTCTACACAAAGAAACAGAGGCGCAATCACACAAGTGACGCGCCTCATGGTGGGCAAAATCATGAAGCCGGGTTTATCACCCGGCCTCAGGACAATTCTAGCTGTTCGCCAGCAGCAGCACCGAGTTCAGACGGACGGTGCGTTCGCTGACCGGGAAGTAATCAACCTGCGACACCAGATCGTTGTCGTTCTGGATGTAGAAGTTGATGAAGGCAGCAACCTGCGGCTTGGCCTGGAGGATGGCGGCATCGCTGTAGATGAACAGCGGACGCGCCAGCGGGTAGGAACCATCTTCGGCCGACTGTTCGTTCGGTTCGATGCCTTCAATCGAGACGGCCTTCAGGATGCCGGCGTTCTCGGCGAAGAAAGCGAAACCGAAGTAACCGATGGCGAATTCGTTACCAGCCACACCCTGAACCAGCACGTTGTCATCTTCGCTGAACTGGATGCCGGGGACGGCCTGGATGGCGGCTTCGGCCTGTTCAGCTTCTTCGAAGAAACCGACCAGATCATCATTTTCCAGGGTACGTTCCAGGAAGTAATCGAAGGTACCGCTGTCGCTGCCAGGGCTGAAGACCTGGATGGTCTCCGCCGGCCAGCTCGCGTCGATTTCGCTCCACATGGTCACCTTGGCGCTGTAGATGTCCAGCAGGTTCTGCAGGGTCAGGTTGGTGGCGAAGTCATTGGCCGGGTTGACCACGACGGTCAGCGCATCGATGCCAACGAAGAATTCAATCGGGGTACGCGGGGTCGCCAGCGCGGCACAGGCTTCACGTTCGCTGTCGCGGATCGGGCGGCTGGCGTTGCTGATGTCGGTCTCGCCAGCTTCGCAGAAGCGTTCGAAACCGGCACCGGTGCCGATCGAGTCATTGGTGATGCTGCCAGCGAAACCGGCATTGATGAAAGCATCGATGGCGGCCTGGGTCAGCGGGGCAACCGTCGAGCTGCCAGCGGCGATCACATCACCGGTGACGGCCAACGGGTTAACTTCCGGCAGTTCCACCGGCGGGATCAGGACCGCACCGATGACGTGGATGACACCGTTGCTGGCGTCAATATCGGCAGCCGTCACGGCCACGCCATCAACGGTGACGCCTTCGCCACCCATGACCATCAGCTCGCTACCTTCAACGGTCGCGACGCCGGTGGCTTCCATCATGCCCATTGCATCAGCGGCCATAACTTCGGCGGGCAGCACATGATAGGTCAGCACGCGGGTCAGTACATCCGGGTTCGCAGCCAGGAAGGCCACAATTGAGGGGTCGAGCGCCGCAAAGGCTTCGTTGGTCGGGGCGAACACGGTGAACGGGCCTTCGCCGCTCAGGGTTTCAGCCAGGCCAGCAGCCTGCACCAGCGAGACGAGGGTCGAGAAGTCCGGATTGCCGGCGGCAATCTCCACAATGGTCTGGTCCTGCGCCTGGACGCCCACGAAAGGCACCACGACGAGCATCAGAACCGCCAACAAAACGATGACGCGATTCTTCAACATGCTGTACTATCTCCTGAATTTAAGATACGGTTGAAATGCAGTGCTGCATTTCTATGGGATGGTAGCGAACAAGTGTTAACGTAAAGGTGTGCAATTGTTATGGGAAGGTGTTAAGGATGTTAAAGGTAGTTGACCTTTTTGTTAAATATATTTTAAGTACCGGATCGACTTAATATAGTGTGAGAGTATCCTGAAATCCCGATAAGCGCCGGATTAAGCTATGACTTCTGGGTGATTTCACCCCCGTCATGACAGGACTATACTCTGAACACGTTGATCTGCGGTATCTTAGTAGTGGTTCTGGGGAAAATATGGCAGTGGTAGGGCGGTTGACCGTGAAGACAGAACGTACCTGGCTGGCGCTGGCCGTTGCGGCAGTCATTGTGATCTTGCTGGTCGGCCTGGCTGGCGCAGTGATCGTCAATAATCAGATGACCTTGCTGGAGCGTGCCGTGCAAACAGACTCGGCCTGGGTACAGCGCGTCAATGGCCTGTATCGCCCGCTGCTGATCGGTCTGGGCATTAGCCTGTTCGGCGGTGTGTGTGTCCTGTGTGGGGTGATGATCGGCCTGCGCCGGGTTGACCTTAAAGAGGAAGAGACCCTCAGCCGACTGCGCCGCGCCAACACCGATCTGGAAGTAAAGTTGACCCAGCGTTCTACCGAGCTGGCCGATGAGCGCACCCACAGCACCACCATCCTGCAAAACCTGACCGAAGCCGTGCTGGTGCTGGACCAGGGGCGCATCCGCTACAGCAACCGCGCTTTCGCAAACCTGACTGGCTTCACACCTGAAGAGTTAAACGGCCAGCTAACCTCAGACAAGAGTCTGGCGCTCATCAACAAGGTTCGCGACTTGTTTCAGGTTGTCAGCCGCAACGGGAATGCAGCCTGGCGCGGCGAAATTCAACTGCCCACTCAGGATGGGCGACACATCGAACTTCAGGCTTCCGCCGCCAGGCTCGCCAATGGCGCCTCGCCGCGCTGGATCATTGCCATGCGTGACCTGAGCCTGGAGCAGAAATTCCGTGAACATCGCAGCAATCTGGCTCATGAAATGCGGACGCCGCTTTCGACGCTTCGTTACCGCTTGCATCTGGTGCGAAAGAACCCCGGCAAGCTGGATGAGCACCTGGTCGTCATGGAAGAAATGGCTGATCTGCTGGCACAGTTGTTGAAAGACCTGATTGATATCGGACGAATCAAGGAAGGCGATCTCAAGCTCGACCTGCAGAAGCTTGACCTGGGCGATGTGCTGGAAGATACGGTTTCAACCTTCCGTCCCCGGGCCAACAAACGCGCCATCGGATTGCTGACAGACTATACGGGTACAACAGTCATGGTCAAGGCCGATCAGGAACGACTGACTCAGGCCATCACCAATGTCATCACAAAAGCCGCCAACCAGACCCCCCAGAATGGGCGGGTGGCAGTCAAGCTGGAGCTGGTCAAACCAACCAGCGGCGAACCACGCGCCTATATTGAAGTGTGCGACAGCGGCCCGGGTCTCTCACAAAAGGCCATCGAGTACCTGTTCAAGCCGCTCGATCACGCCAGTACCGGACTGGTGACAGATACGGTGTTAGGCTTGAGCCTGGCTAAACAGATCCTACAACTGCACGGCGGTGATCTGGAAGTGGAAAGTCAGGAAGGCCAGGGAACTACCTTTCGCATGTGGCTTCCCGCCGCATCGTGACAGCGCAGCGCCCAATCAGTTGAAGGCGACATCATAACCATCCAGATAGTACTGCGTCGGCTGCTTCTTCTGTTCATCAGTGCTGCTCTCATAAACTGATACTTCACCCGCTTGCGCGCGCACCCGAACCTGATAGCGCTGTCCAGAGTCACCCCGAAACAGGACACGCCAGCGGGTATCATCTGCACGTTCATGCCCATCATAAGCCAGCGCTTTAAAGTCCCTGGCACCGATCTCCCGCCGCAGCCAGTAATCAGCCGCCTGAACTGGCGCATCATAGCCACACAGCCCGCGCATATGGTCGAGCAGCACTTCACCGCGCTGGGTGGCTTCGACCACGGTTGCAGCTTGCTCTGGCCGCAACCGGCCGTAGTACAAGCCCCGCGGCAAATAGACCATGGTCGCCGAAAAGCGGTGTCCTCCGATATGTGTCGTTTGCCATACCTGACCCGGTGCAGCCTGACTGAGCGCTTTGTAGAAAGGAAGCCCATCACGAGCGCAGCACAGATCGCGCTTGCCATTGGTACACACCAGATAGAGCTTCTCATCGCTCAGAGTATGCTCGGTATGGGCATTAGCGATGGCGGGAAGGTTGAGATCCAGCAGGTCATCATAGCTATGCAACCGGAAGCTATACATAAAGCGATTCTGGGGATCGCTGCGCGCCAGATAAAACGACAATGCTGAGTTATCGCCGGTCTGCCGGATAAACTGCACCCGGGCATTAGGAATAACCTGGGCAGCATGCTGGAGCTTCTGCCGCACACGTTCGGAAAGCCCGCTCTCTTCAAGCGCTTTTGCTCCCCAGGGGCCGTTGTATTCCAGCAGCAACCAGACCGAGGTGCGCGGGGCACTGGCGAATTGCTGTTCGCCTGCTTCGGATGATGAGTCACAGCAGGGGTGGTCGAGCATCGTGGTGATCCTTGATTGAATGATGCGACAGATTGTAGAGTCTTCTCGCGCACCTGCCAACCAACTGCCATCTCTAAAGACACGGAATCCGAAATTAACCCACTCCTTTCAACACACGCAATGCGCGCAGCGTCACCCATTTATTGGCGCGTTTCTTCGGCCCAAAATCAACCCAGGTTTTCCCCGCATAATCATAATCCAATGTCCAGCATCCCTGAGCGTCCTGTTTACTACGGATAAGATTTAAGGTGTTGGACAGGCGATTGTCATTGCCGTACCCCAGGCTGACCAATGCCTCGGCGATTTGCAGGATGTCGGTGACGTAAAACACCGGAAAACCAAACTTCCACCAATTGCCACTGGGTTTGTTGCCCCAACCGCTAGGATAAGTAGCATCGGCAGGGTCTACACCGTACAAGAAATCTACGCCCTGTTGTAGCGCGCGTTCGATCAACGATGTGCGGCGCTCAAGCGGTAGTTTGCTAAATGCAAGCATTACCTTCGTTGCACCCCAGGCACAGGGCAACCGATTGTTGGCACCACAGGCAAACAGGGGGCCACATTTACCCGCATAATAGCGAACTGCCGCTTTGTGGTTTTGCATTGGCGCGACCCCTTCACCGGTTACGCTACGCGCCATCCATTCAAAAGCGCTATCCAGACGTGGGTCATCACAGCCGAGATCAAGCAATGCCGCGCATAAATTACCTTGCAGACAATCGGCTGTTCCTGAAGGCATCCCTGAGGCTGAAAACTGTCCATTTGAGGTAAGGGCATGGTCAAGCAGATAGGCACAACTTTGCTGAATGCGTTCATCCTGTTTTGCGATCGCACCCAATTGTGCCAGACAGATAATCGACCACACCGTTGCATAATATTTGGGGTTGTAACCCGGACCGGATTCTGACCAATAACCGGATTCGTGCATCTGAGCAAGAATGACCGCAATTGGCCCGGAGCGATGCGCCTCTGCCCTGGCCTCAGCCAAGTCCGGGTTGTGGGGTGGACAATCCAATAAGTCGCGTAGTGCCAGATAACGAACACCAGCTGTTTCTGGCTCCAGCAGCCAAGTGACCGAATCGCCATTGAGCTGATCCTGCCACGACATCATTATCCTCCTTTGCTAGCGAGCCGAAGAACTATCCTTCTCCACCTCCGCCATCATCACCACCACCGCCATCACCCCCTCCACCATCTCCACCCCCTCCACCGCTGTCATCACCCCCACCGCTATTGTTATCACCCCCGCCACCATTATTGTTGTTGGTGTTGTCGTCAGGTTGATTGTTGGAGCCATTGTTGGACGGTGGCACAATGGTCGGAACTGGCTGGCTGTCGTCACTCTCCATCTCAAAAACCGGGCAATTAATCTCGCCACAGGTAGCGAACTGGGGCTCGCCCCTCAAATCAAGGCTGTCACAGATGCTGGCGTTGGCCGGGTCAGCGCAGTAATCTCGCCACGATGACCACTCTTCAGTGTCGGGAATTTCCAGCGCCTCATCCCAGATCACGCTGGCAGCTTCTGCCAGCACATCCCAATCGTCATTTTCCCAGAGATAGGGTTCATCAAATGTGTCTTCTGGTGTCAGGCCATCTTCGCCACCCAGCTCCACACTGGCCTCAAAACCGCGTGGGATGATCTGGGTACGTCCATCGTAGGTGGCGCGCACTTCGCCTTGCAGCGTTGCCAACCGCATGCGTTGACCCGGTACGGCTTGCAACACGGCTGCCGAACCGACATCCAGCTCCATCCCATTCGCCGTCAGCGTCACCCGGATACCTTCCGGGCTGCGGATGAGGAGCGAGTCAGGCGGCGCTTCATTGCAGCGCGTCGTTAAACCGCTGGTGGTGAAATAAAATGACTGCATCGGCCCCAGCTGCGGATCACCGCTGTCGGTCAGCGTTACTTCGCCGTACAGGATGAACTGCACACCCTGTCCTGGCAGCGTCTCCGGCAGGTTAGCCTGAATGTTGAGCAAAGCCACTCCCCAGGTGCCGGTGCGTTCGTCCAATCCGAAGGTCTGCAATTGACGGATCTCACCTACCGGCACTCGATCTGACGGGGTTGTAAACTGGAAATCATTGGTATTACCCAGCGTTGCGGCCAGTTGATTGTTTCCATAGCAGGCTTCGTTGCGCCCTAGCCCGGCACAAGCTGTCTCGACTGATTGGAGCGCTCGCGAGACCAATTCGGGGCAGTCTAACTGAGCCGCTACCACACTGATCGTGAGCGCTAGCATTACCAGGCTGAGGGTTGTCCAGCGAAAAAATGAGTGTTTTCTCATGCTTGTCATCCGATTGCCACTCAAGGGATTGTATACACGTACAATCATTATAAACGCAAATAGCGTCCATTTGGGAAAGTGAGGCAATCGATGAGGAAATGGATCATACTTATGCTGGCGCTGGCCGCGATTGTGACCGGATGCCAGGTCGTTCCAACGACGGGTGACACCGCAAGTGATGCAGCTGCTGCACAGCGATTTGTGCCGCAAAGCCTGCCCGGTTATGTGGTAACTGATGCGACCAGTGTTGCTGATGCGCTGACCAAAGTCGGAGCCAGCGGCGCGCTGGTCAGCGGGAATGCACCCCTGGCTGCGGCTGTCGCCAAGATTGATGACATGATCCGCTGCTATCAGGGTGTAGGGGCTGTTGCTGCCCGGGTGTACACCGAAGCCAACATCATCTCGGTAGTCAGTGGACAGGTGCCGAAGATTGGCGCGATTGCTGTCGTCAATACTACCCGTCTCCAGCGCAATCTGCTGCAATGTGTGTTGAATACCGGCCCCAGCGCCCAGGCGGCGGGCGTCCAACCCTGCGGTAGTTCAGGCTCATTCACGGTCAACGGCGAAAATCTGGAATATGTCTTCGCTGCTACCGATCCGCAACTGTGTACCGTTTTCCAATCTCAATTCAACAACGTTGGACGCTGACCGGCTATTAGCAGCGGTTGATGGAGGGGCCAACCGAAATGGAACCCCTCCATCAGTAGCACTATGGACAGGAGATGCTGGAAGGCACCACACTGACCGATTGCCCCGCCGGATAAGCACTGAGCGTGATATTGCTCAGCGTCACAGTCTGCCGGCTATAAATCTGCACAATCCCTGGGTCTCCCGCTGGACCCGTCAGATAGGGTGATGCAGGCGCGGTGATTTCGGTGTCGGTCGTATCATAGGTAATCCCAAGCGTGTCAGTGCCACCCGGCAAATTCCGATATTCGATCTGATAGAGATTTGGGCCAGCGCAATATACCGATGCGCTCATGGCCGCTGCCCATTCGCGCGGGATGCTGACCGTCTGGCTGCGGCAGGCGACTTGCCCATCAACCAGCGCCTCTACATACCAGTTAACTTGCGGATTCTGCCCCATACCGCTCAGGTCAATAACGTAATTGGTGCCCGTCGTTTCGCCGCTGGGGCCGCCTTCTATCACCAGTCGATAGCTAGTCGCACCAGGTGCGGGATCCCAGTAGAAAGTGTTGTTGCCATAGAAGGCACCATCAACCGGTGATGTCGCCCGGAAACCGCCGCATGCTCCCGCGATGGTTGGCGTGAGAGTCAGATTGGTAGTGCCCACGTTCGGATTCGGTGTGACCAGCGGACGGGTTGGGATAACCGGGGGTGGCTCATCGGGTGTGATGATCGGGTAGTTCAGCAGACCAGATGGAATACCCTCCAGAGATTTCAGGAGTTCCAGTTCATCCTCATTCATGGGCTTGGGTGGTTTGATGTTCCCATCCTGCTCCTTACCTTCATCATCCAGCGGCACTTCGGCTTGGAAGCCTGCTGGAATGCTGACGCCATCCACCTCTGCTGCTCCAACAACCGTCATGATCTTCATGAGGTTGCCATCGACCGTTTCCAGCACGATGGTTGAGGTGATACGAATGTTCACCCCATTAGCCGTGATGTCCACCGCTGCACCTTCCGGCCCCTGCACCATCAACAGCGACGGTGCTTCGTTACAGGTGAGTTCGCCGACTCCGGTCTTGAAGTAAAATGCCTGCATCGGTGTCCGGCTTTCGTTGCTGTAGACCGGTAGATTGGTGATGTCACTCGCTGGTTGCACCAGATCACGAAAGATCCAGCCCGGCGTCCGGCCATCGAACACGACACGCAGCCACTGCTGATCAGCGCTGATGGCATCGGTGGTCAGGCTGCCTCCCTCCGGAGCGCTGCCGATCACGTTAGCTTGACGGCTGGGACGGCTTCGAATATTCGAGTTGGTCAGCACATTCAGGTCTATTGGCGGATCAGCCGGCTGGAAAGCGTCGTCAGCTCCAATTGCATTTTCCAGTGTCACATCGCCCAGCAACAGAAAGACCGCTGCTTTTCCGGGAAGCATATCGGGCAGATTGGCCTGGACGCTCATGACCGCCACGCCCCATTCTTCCAGTTGTTCATCCAGCGGCGCGGTAGTAATACCTGCAAGGGTTGTCAGACCAACGCTGTCGCCGGGTTCATCAAAAATGTCATCAGGCTGTTCTTGGCTAAAGGTCGCGTTCACTCGCTGGAAACCATAACAGGCACTGTTGCGCGCCAGCCCTTCACAGCGCTCCCCGACACTTTGCAACGCCTGTGTCACCAGAGCCGGGCAATCATCCTGTGTCAGCCCAACTTGCTGGACGACCAGCAGCAGACTGAAAAACACCATCGCGATACCCAGCGTCCATCGTTTACGCATTGCCATTCCCCTTCGCCATGATTGAACCGCTTGCTACTATTGTACGGCAGATTCGTCTGTCATGGCTCAATTGGGCATTTTCAGTGCCATATCCTATACTCTGCGCCAAAAATTGATGCGGGAGACATGTTCATGCTCAGGATCACCGATGCCGAATATCGTCAGCGTTGCGACGCACTCCTCGACCATTTGAAGCAGCAGCAGCTCAGCGGCGTGGTTCTGTTTGACCGCGATTATGTGGTGTATTACACCGGTTTCGCTTTCATCCCAACCGAGCGCCCGATCGGCTTTGTCATGAATCAACAGGGCGAACGCGGCCTGTTTGTACCACGCATGGAAGTTGAACACGCACGCCAGTTCGCATTGATTGACCAGGTTGCCCACTACATCGAATACCCGGATGATCCTCATCCGATGCAGGTGTTGAAGCGGCTTCTGGTCGAAATGGGCATTCAGGATCACATCGCGGCAGACGACGATGGCTATCCCTGGATTCTCGGTTACCGAGGTCCGCGCCTGAGCGAACTAACCGGGGCAATCGTGCATCCGGTTCGGGCTTTCATCGAAGACCAGATGATGGTGAAATCCGAGGCCGAACTGAACCTGCTGCGGGAGAGCATCCGCTGGGGATCGTTAGCGCTGCGCCTGCTTCAGCGCTATACCGCCGTCGGCCTGACCGAAACCCAGGTCGAAAAGCGAGCCAGCGACGAAGCAACCCAGGCTATGGTCGATGCGATTGGGCCGATCTATCGCGGACAGAGCATGGTCACGGGCGGTGCCTACGGCATCTATCGTGGGCAGATCGGGCGCAATGCAGCTATCCCCCATGCTCTTGCCAGCAACATCACCTTTCAGGCGGGTGATGTGTTGGTCGGTGAATCGACGGCACCGATCTGGGGATACATCTCTGAACTGGAACGAACGATGATGCTGGGCAAGCCATCGGACGAGCAGCGACGCTTGTTTGACCACATGCTGGCGCTACAGGAGACCGCTTTTACCGCCTTCAGCACCGCTAAAACCGGTTCCGATGTAGACAAGGCTGTACGGGCCTATTACGAGAAGCATGATCTGACCGCACTCTGGCGACATCACAGCGGTCATGCCATTGGATCGCGCTATCATGAAGCCCCATTTCTGGATCGCGGTGATCACACCCCGCTCAGACCAGGCATGGTCTTCACCATCGAGCCGGGATTGTATCATCCACAGATCGGAGGCTTCCGTCATTCAGATATGCTGCTGGTGCTGCCGGACGGCGGCTATGAAATCATGACCTATTACCCCCGTGATCTGGAGAGCTTAACGCTGCCAATCTGATGCAGGGCCGCGAAAGCGCTCATCAACTCTAAAGCCACCCGCTGTACCAGCCCTGCTACAATGAAGGCATATTCGCTGGTTCTTAATGAGGTCTGCTGTATGCCGCTGCTGGAAATCGCTGTCACATCGCTGGAAGATGCTCAGAATGCCGTCATTGGTGGGGCGCACAGCATCGAACTGTCACAGGATCTATCCGTCGGTGGGGTCACACCGCCGATGAAACTGGCGCGCATCGTCCGCGACGCGCTCCTGAAGACCAGGCTGTATGTGCTGCTGCGCTCCCACGCGCACGGCTTTGTCTATGATCGTCAGGAAGCCGAGCAGGTGTTGGCGCAGATCGAAATCCTCAAAGAAATCGGCGTGGATGGCATCGTCTTCGGTGCACTCGATGAATATGGCGATCTTGATGTTGAGCTGATGAAGACCATCGCCCAGGCCGCCGCGCCGCTGCCGGTCACGCTGCACCGCGCCCTGGATGTCTGTCGCAGCCCGGAGCCTGCCCTGACCGAGATGGTCGGCGTCGTCCAGCGGGTGCTGACGGCTGGCCCAGCGCCGACCGCCTGGGAGGGTCGCGCCGTCGTCCGGCGGTGGATCGAGCAGTACGGCGCACACTACCGCTTCGTCAGCGCCGGCAGCCTGCGCCTGGATCAGTTGATGACGCTCATCCCACTGTTACGCGCTGATGAGTATCACTTCGGCAGCGCCGCCCGCAGCGATGGCGTGGTCAGCGCTGACAAAGTGAGCTGGCTGCTGAACAACATCCAGCGCTTCGGCGAGTTATGACGTACCCGGCTTACCCCGTCACCGGCAGGCTGACGATGCTGCCACTGAGCGCGACATAACGGGCATTCACCCAGCCGATGACGCCGTTGACATTCAACTGCGCCCAGGTGCCGGCGGCGTTGCGTCCGATGGCGTTGAACGTCTGTCCCAGCGAGATGCGCGCCACAATCGCGCCGTTGATCGGGTCGGGAATCTGGCGCACGTTCAGGTTGCCAGTGACGACGGTCGCCGTCAGCGTGATCGGCGCGGGATTGCCACCCACCACCGGCACACTTTGCAGGTTGATGGCGTTGACGAAGCGGGCATTCACCCAGCCATTCAAACCGTTGACGTTCAGCAGCAGCCAGCGATTATCCGCTAACCGCCCCACAATCGGATACATCTGTCCGCGTGAGATGCGAGCGATGACCACGCCGTTCACCGGGTCGGGTGTCTGACGCACATTGAGGAAGAAAGCCGTCACTGTGGCAAAAGCGCTGCCTGGCACTGGCGTCGGCGGAGGTGGCGTCGGGCGCACACCGGGATTGGTGACCGGCACCAGTTGCAGGTTGATCGCCGAGACATAACGGGCATTCACCCAGCCGACCAGTCCATTGACATTCAGTTGCAGCCAACTGGTATCGGCGTTGCGACCGATGATCGGATAGGTCTCGCCGCTGCGGATGCGCGTCAGCACGGTGCCGCTGAACGGATCAGGCCGGTCACGCACATTCAACTGATTGGTGGTGACGGTAGCCAGCGCCGTGCTGGGAATGGGTGTCGGCAGCGGCGTCGGCGCGGTGACCAGCGCCAGGGTGTAGGTGATGAAGGCGCTTCCCACCCCTTCGTAATACTCGACGACGAAGTTATGCGCCCCGGCAGTCAGCGGGACCAGCGTCGTGTACGGTGTGCCTGTGGCGTTCTGCCAGCCATTAATGTACAGGATGCCATTCACATAAACCCGGACGCCGTCATCTGATGTGACCGTGATCTGGTAGGTGCCAGCCGCCAGATTTTGCACGCTCGTCCAGCGCGCCGAGAAGTTATCCGCGGCGATAGCTGGCGAGGGCGAGGCCGACCCCCAGTTATGCGTTGGCGAGGCTTCGCTGATGACCAGCGCCGGCGTCACGGCCAGGCTGGTGTTGTTGAAATACTCGCCAACCCAGAAGATACCGCTCTGGGCCGCAGCCGGATAGACCGCCAGCGCCAGAATCAGCAGACCGAACAACAACAGTAACCGCAATCGGAACATGATGAATCCCCCCACACACGATAGTCTCTATTCTCATGCTAGTCCGATTCACACGCCACTACTTGACGCTGGCCTGACGCCTGCACGATGCCGCCGTTAGAAAATCATAACCCGCCCGGCTCATCCTCCCTCAGTGAACCTTAACTTCCAGCTTACGTCGACTTATGCCATAATGAACGGGATTTCTGTGTCCATCGATGGATTGCCTCACCATGATTCAAGCCTGCGAACTGACCAAAGACTTCGACGGCTTTCGTGCTGTCGATGCAGTGAACCTCGATATTCCAGCAGGGGATGTGCTGGCGGTGCTGGGGCCGAACGGCGCTGGCAAGACCACCACCGTGCGCATGTTGACCTCGATCCTCGCGCCTACCTCCGGCTATGCTGTGGTGGCCGGTCATCATGTCATCCACGAGCCGGAGCAGGTGCGCGCCAAAGTCGGTGTCCTCACCGAGCAACACGGCTTGTATGAGCGCATGAAAGCTATCGAGTATCTGAATTTCTTCGGACGCCTGTATCACCTGTCGGCAGCCGAGAGCGAACGCCGCGCCTACCAGTTGATGGAGCGCTTCGACCTGACCTTCGCCCTGGGCAAGCGGCTGGGCGATTATTCCAAAGGTATGAAGCAGAAGCTGGCACTGGTGCGCGCCATGCTGCACAATCCGCCAGTCCTGCTGCTGGATGAACCGACCTCGGCCATGGACCCTCTGAGCGCCAAACTGGTGCGCGATGCCATCGTCGAGCTCCAGCGCGAGGAAGGCCGCACCTTCCTCATCACCACCCACAACCTGACCGAAGCCCAGTCGCTCGCCAGCCAAATCGCCATCATCCGCTCCGGGCGGATCATCGCGCAGGGGACATTCGATGAGCTGGCGCGGCAGTTCGTCGGCGAGCCGGTGATGGAGATGCGGCTGCGGCTACCGCTGAATGGGGTGACGAAAGACATCAGCGATCTGGTGACGGTGACGGATATCGGCTCTGATTGGCTGCGTTACCGCGTGGCCGACCCGCTGACGACCAATCCGGCGCTGCTGCGACGACTCTCTGGTCTGGGGGTGGATGTGGTCACGCTCTCGCCTATCTCACGTTCGCTGGAAGACATCTATCTTCAGGTGGTCAAGGAAGACGAAGGCAACGACGCCGCGGAATGAACGTTATGTGGCACATCGGGGGACTGCTGGATTTCCGAGCAACCAGCACTGCACCGCTCTTAGCCCGGCCAGGTTACGGGTGAACTCAGTCTCGCGGGCGTTGCTGAGTTCGACATCTACTGCCGGGATGCCCAGGCTGTCCACCCAACTCGGTGCTGTACCAGTCACCCGATAGGCACTGAACGGCTCCCCATAGGGATAGCCAGTCGCTTTCCCCAACACCTCAGCCAATACTGCCGAAACACCGCTGCCTTCGCAGTCGCCGGCGAAGATGCCGAATGCGGCCGAATGATAGAACAGCACGGCAGCCGGGCGCTCGATTTCGATGAACTGCGACAGAGCCTGCGTCTCTGGTTCAGAGAAGGGGCGCTCCCCCGGGTCAACTTCACCCTGATTGGAGACTGCCTCCGCCGACCATTCACAGCCCCAGTTGCGGTTCAGATCAACCAAGTTGCCATTGAACCGTCCGGCTATCTCGCGTCCGCGCGCCAATCCATCCGGGTTCAGGACGGGGATCAGGATCAGGCTTATTCCAGGCAGCACATCGCCAGGGCTGCCGCTGAAGTGATCGATCAGTTCATTGACCAGCAGCACTGTATTGGCTTCAAATCCTGCATGGATGCCCCCCACCACCAACACCTGCCGCTCACCATCTCCAAAACGCCAGCCCAGAATATCCCGCCCTTCTGTCGATTGTCCCAGCCAAAATATGCCTTCTGGGAGGGGGCTGGCTTCTGGGGCGAGGGTTTCCAATGGCAGCGCAGGTAAGGTCGGCTGAGGAGCGCGGGTCGGTGGCGGAGGCGGTGTGGCGCTGGCTGGCGGCGGAGTGACCGGTCGAGGCATCTGAGTTGGGCGCACGATGAGGGCGGGACGAGGAGTCGTGGTCAAGGTTGGAATCGACGGTACTGAAGTCGGTTGGCAAGCGGCGCCGAAGATCAGTATCATCAAAGCAATCCACCTGCCTTTGTTCATGCGGTCTCTGCCTTCCTGAAAGGGGGCGTTCTGATGTTCACTCGATTGTCGCATCTGATGGTTCTCATCATCCTGCTATTGCTGGCAGCCTGCCAGCCCCAGGCCGAAGAAGTGGTTGAACTGCCAACGCTGGCGGTTCTGCCGAGCCTGACACCCAGCCATACCCCAACTCCCACCTTCACACCAACGGCCACACTGACGTTCACGCCCACACTGACGCCGACCAATACTCCCACAGCAACTGTCACGCTGACACGAACACCGACAGTGACGGCGACCTTTTCCGTAACCCCCACGTTCACCCTGACCTTCACGCCCACATTCACTGCGACGCCAACCGCTACCAACACGCCGGTCGCCACCAACACGCCCAATGCGCCGCAGATTTTGTCCTTCACGACAACCGCTACGACGGCGCTTCCCAACTCCAGCATCACCTTGGCCTGGAACAGCATTGCCGATACCGCCCGTATTGACCAGTTGAATCAACAGGGCGCGCTGATGCAGACCTTCTCGATCTCACCAGTAGGTAGTCTGGTAGTGACTGTGCCGGCCAACGCGGGTTCACTGGTGGTGTTCCGCCTGGCGGTGCAGCGCGCAGGTCAGGAAGTCACCCTCTCACTGCCCATCGCCATTCAGTGTGCCTCGGCCTTCTTCTTCGGTTCGGTTCCACAAGGGGCGGCTTGCCCCAGCGGCAACTCTACTACTGGTATCGGAGCCTTCCAGGATTATGAGCGCGGCTTCATGGTCTATATCAGCGCCAACAATCAAAGCATCATCTATGGCGCTGTGGATAATGGTAATCGCTATGTCCAGTTTGCCAATAGCTGGGATGGCGTGACTAGCTACAGTTGTTTTGGGACGGTGCCGGGCGGACTGGTTGCCCCTCAGGGGATTTTCGCCTGGGCCTACTGCAATACAGCAGCACCCGGCGGTGGTAGCTGGGTCGATGGACTGGGATTTGCCACGGCTGATGGCAACATCGATAATCGCACCATCCAATTTGATACCGCCGGTGGCTTCTACATCGACTCGCCGATTGGTGTATTTCGCTTTAGCGGCGGCTCTAACCTGACATGGACAAAGGTGCAGTAACTTTATGACCAATCCTATTCGCTGGGGCATCCTCAGCACCGCCGGGATCGGACGCAAGCGGGTGATCCCGGCCATGAAACTCGCCAGGAACGGCGTGGTGGCCGCCGTTGCCAGCCGCAGCCTGGAGAAGGCACAGACCTTCGCGGCCGAGATGGGTATCCCCAAAGCCTATGGTAGCTACGAGGAACTGATCGCTGACCCGGAGATTGACGCTATCTACAACCCGCTGCCGAACAGCGAACACGCTCAGTGGAGCATCCGCTGTGCCGAAGCTGGAAAGCCGGTGCTATGTGAGAAGCCGCTTGCCAGCGATGCCAATGAAGCCCAGCGGATGGTAGAAGCCTTCACCTCGCGCGGCATCCCGTTCGCCGAGGGTTTTATGTACCGCTTTCATCCGCAGGCACAAAAAGTCAAGGCGCTGATCGACGAAGGAGCGATTGGCCGTCTGAATACGCTGAATGCCACTTTCAGCTTCAACATCGCGAATGCCGATAACATTCGGCTGCGCAAGGATTTAGCCGGCGGTGCGCTGATGGATGTCGGCTGCTACTGTGTCAACCTCATGCGCTTTATGACTGGCGAAGAACCACAGCAGGCGAAAGCACTGGCGGTGTTCGGCGAGACGACAGGTGTCGATGAACGGCTGGTCGGGCTGCTGGCCTTCCCGTCCGGGGCGCTCGGTCACTTTGATTGTGGGCTACGGCAGCAGTGGCTGCACACCTATGAACTGCGTGGCACCGAAGGGCGGCTGCTGGTGGAAAAGGGTTTCACGCTGCAACCGCATGAAGAAGGTTTCATTCGCTGGTGGCGAGGAGATGACTATCAGGAGATTCGCCTGCCCGCTGTCAATCACTATACCTTGATGGCTGAAGATTTCGCCGATGCTCTGCTGCACCAGCGTCCGCCGCGATTCCCGGCAGAAGATGGCGTTGCTACCATGCGTGTGATTGACCGTTTGCTGGCAGATGCGCGATAATCCAATAATAATCGTTAAGAAGGGGTGCATCGATGCGTACAGGACTGATTCTGCTGATCCTGCTGCTGCTCATCGTGCCGGTAGCGGCGCAGGAAGTTGTGGTGCCGGATGTGACTGGGCTGAGTGTGCCAGCGGCAGCAGCAGCGCTCAATCGTTTGGGGTTGAAACTTGGCGTCGAAGTGGGCGAAGGCTGGACAGCCGAATCGGGTCTGCCGGAAAACAGTGTGCGCGGGCAATCGCCGGAAGCCGGTCAGTTGACGGCCTATGGTGCGGCAGTGGATATCACCGTACTGCGTTCGCCAAACGCAGCTCTCATTTATGATGACAACGATCTGTCGCTGCTGAATCGTACCGGTGCCGAACTCGATCTGGCCGGGATCACCTTCAGCTCCAGTGATGGTACACTCAATTTTGCGGCCTCACGCTGGGCGGGCATCCTGCGCGACACCCAGTGCGTCCAGGTCTGGTCGGTGGGGCGCAACGGACCGAAAGCGCTGGATGATTGCTCCACCATTCAGAATTGGATGGTCATCCCTAACCAGCCGGAGCAACACTTCTGGACCGGGCGCAACGGCGTAACGGCGTTCAATATATTCCAGAATGGCGTACTGCGCGCTAGCTGCCCGGTAGCCAACCCCGGACGCTGTGACTTCTACCTGACATCAGCGGTAGGCGGTGGGGACAGTACCGAGTATGTCTACTTTGCCTACACCCCGGATCGACTGGCGGTCATCAATCGCTCGACCGATCAGTGGATGGTGCTGCGCGGCCTGACGGTATACAACAATAATCCGACCTTGCAACAGCCCGGCGCGCCGATTCCGATGGGCGACCCTGTGTTATATCCGCTGGTGCTGAATCCTGTCGCCAGCGTCGAGCAGTTAGCACCTGGACAATGTGTCCTGTTCACCAATAGCAGCCCCACACGGGAGAGCCCGCCACAGGATTGCGAGGTGATCGCACGACTAGATGTTGATCCAACGCTGATCTTCTGGGGTGCCGACTTTGAGACCGAAAGCCAAACGCAAAACCGCCGTTACAACTGTGCGGCAGCGACCGAAGGCCGCCTGACCATCTGTGTCATGCCGCGTTGAGCTCCGCATGACCGTCTTGATCACGACTCAACGGCTGCGACTGCGGTCGTTTCAGCCCGATGATCTGGATGTCTACTGGCGAGTGGTCTATGGCGACGCGGCTGTCATGGTCTATATGCCTGGTGGTGTCCCACGCAGCCGAGAGAAAACCAGCGAGGTGCTGGAGTTCTCGATTGAACACGAACGTGAGCATGGCTTCAGCCTGTGGGCGGTGGAGATACTGGCGGATAGCAGTTTTCTCGGTCACTGTGGGTTGATACACCTCAAGACTGGCGAGGTCGAAATCGCCTACGCTCTGGGTAAATCTGCCTGGGGACAGGGCTACGCTTCCGAGGCGGCCCGCGCGGCGCTAGGCTATGGTTTTGAACAGGCGAATCTGGCATATATCCTGGCGCTGGCTGACCCAGACAATCTGGCCTCGCAGCGCGTGATGCAGAAGATCGGGATGCGCGGGTTGGGCTTCACAGAAGCGTATTATCAGGCACGGTTGGCGCTTTATCGGATGGATCGGGCAGATTGGTCGGGCGGGCAAATCAGTTCCATCAGTGGTTGAGCGAAGAAAAATCGCTATAATCACGAAAAGCGTTACATCATCTGGTTGCCCTAGAAAGTACCGACACTATGTCGTCTGATTCGCCGCTTCAGTCATTGATCACCCGTGCCGATGCCATCTACGATGCCTGGGAAGCCGGCACATTGAATGACGATGTTGCTCTGCACGAACTCGACGAGGTCATCGGCGAAGCGCGCAAGCTGGAGCAACCGGGTGCGCTGCTTTCCGGACTGAACAATCGCACGATCATCCTCCGTTATATCGGTGCGTTTGATCAGACCTTACAGACCAATCAGGAATTGTACGAGATCGCCCTGCACCACAACAATCAGCTTTACCTGAGCTGGGCGGCCCTGTGTCGGGGCGATGTTTTCCGCTTGCAGGCCAAATATGAAATGGCGCGTGATGCCTTCCGTGAAGCCTATCGCTTCGCCCATGCCGCTCAGGATTATCTGGCCGAGGCTTATGCGCTGCAACTGGAGGCCGTTGTCGTCCTGGCGACGAAGCAGATCGATAATGCGCAGATGCTCGCTGAAAAAGGGCTGAGCTGCATCGACCAGTACATCGAATCTGCCTCACGCCGCGATCCGATCTACAGCTCACTGCAATCCAGCCTCTATCAACTGCTGGCACGCTGTGCTCTCGCGCAAGGCTCAGTACAAACTGGCTGGGAACACGCTCGCCAGGCGTTGGAGCGCGCTCAGAAGCGTAACAGCTTCATCGAGATCGGCAACACCTACCACGTCTTTGCCGATCTCGCAGCCTTCGCGCCAGATCAGATTCCGGCAGATCTACCAACAGACCTCGACCACTACTACGTAACCGCTATCAGCCATTTTCGCACCGCCGGTGCCGAGCCGGAGATCGCCTCAACCAGCCTCGAATATGCCCGCAGCCTGCATCAGCGGGGCCGCACTGCCGAAGCTATCCCGCTGCTGGAAGAAGCTACCTCATTGCTTAAACGGTTGCAGCGCGCCGTCGATTTCTTCAGCGCCAACTCGCTGCTCAACCAGTATCGCAAGCTGCTTGCTTAACCTGCCTTCTCTGCCACCAGGCCGAACATCAGCGGCAGGCTGGGCAGGTGCGCCGGCGGGAGCATTCGCTTGCCTTCGCTTTCGCGCATCCCGTCGAACAATTTGGCTCCGTTGCTGTAGGGGTACTCGCGCAGAGTCGTCAACCGCAGCCCGGCATCGGTCAGCGCCGTGACCACCTCGCCGATGCCCCACAGATGCTCATGACTACGATGGGGATTGACGAAATCCTTCACCCCTTCGACGTAACCGGAAGGCGTCAGCGCCTCACCCGCCAGCGCCACATAATCGCCCACGCCATCTTCCCAGGTCACGCCTTCGGGTGGCGGGAAATAGTCGAAGTGCAGCGACCAGTCCCACTCGAACACGCTGGCGAAGGGATGAAACTCCACCAGCGCAAACCGGCCACCCGGCTTAAGCATCCGGCTGATGCCTTGTCCCCAGCCGCGAATATCGGAGAGCCAGAAAATCGCTCCATAAGAGGAAAATACCCGGTCGAACTGCTGACCACGCCCGGCAGCTATCTCGAACCAGTCGAATACATCAGCCCGTTCGAACGTCCCCGGAATGCCGGAGTCACGGCTCAGTTGACGAGCGAACTCGATGGCCGTATCGCTGATGTCCACGCCGGTGACTATCGCCCCTAGCTGCGCCAGACTGAGCGTATCCTGCCCGGCATTGCACTGAAGGTGCAGCAATGTCTTGCCCTGAATGTCCCCCAGCAGCTCCACTTCTTCCGGGAACAGGGTGCTGCCGCCCTGCCGCAGAAAGCCAGCCTGGTCGGCTTTATGGCTGTTGTGCGCCTCGGTTGCCAGGTTCCAGGCGCGGCGGTTGTCTTCATGTTGATCTTTGCGAATCATGGTCAGGTCCTTTCCAGTGCTAAGTGCCAAGTGTAAAGTGCTAAGGCTGTTGCAGAAAAATGTCTAGCCCATATCCATAGGTGTTCTCCCCTAGGGGCGCAATATACTGCGCCCCTACACGGCAATTCGGTTGACCAATGGGAGCCTTATTTTCTTAGAACAGCCTAAGTTTGAATCGACTGATGACTATCGACTATCGACTATCGACTATGTTCACAGCCGCCCCATCTTCTGCATGTAATCGGTGTAGCCGCCGGGATAACCGCGCAGGCCACCATCCCGCAGTTCGACCACTCGATCCACTACCCGATCCAGAAAATAACGATCATGCGAAATCGTCAGGATCGAGCCTTCAAAGTCCTCCAGCGCACTCTCCAGCACCTCGACGGCATAGATGTCGAGGTTGTTGGTCGGCTCATCCAGCAGCAGCAGGTTGGGATTTTGCAGCATCAGGCAGGCCAGTTGTAAGCGGCTGCGTTCCCCACCGCTAAAGCCGCCGATGGGCAGCCGGAGCTGGTCATATTTGAACAGGAACTTGAGCAGGAAGGCCACCGCGTCGCCTTCGGCCATCGGCTTGATGTCGCGCACCAGTTGCAGCGGCGAACGCCCCAGCCAGCCGGCCAGCGTCTGATGCTCCTGCGAGTAATAACCAATGCGGCAGCTGGGGCCGATTTTGATGACGCCATCCAGCGGCTCCAGCTCGCCCAGCACCAGCTTGAACAGCACTGATTTGCCGGCGCCGTTGGGGCCGATCAACCCAACGCGCTCGCCGTGCCAAACTTGCAGGTTGAGATCGAGGAACAGCAGATCCTCGCCGAAGCCCATCGTCACCTGGCTCAGTTCCAGCGCCCGATTGCTGCCACGTCCGCCCTCCAGTTGCAAGTCCATGCGGCGGCGCTCCTGCACCCGCTCGATCACCTCGCCCCGTTCCTCCATGCGTTCCAGCATCCGGCGGCGGCTGCGCGCCTGGCGGGCATGGCGTTCGCCCACATCGGCACTGGCCTTTAATTCCCATTCATGAATCGCCGCTTCGATCTGGGTGATGCGCTTCTGCTGGGCGACATACTGCTGCTGCTGGCGCAGACGGCGCAGCTCCACTTCGGTGGCATAAGCGCTGTAGTTGCCCGGATACAATTCCAGCTTGCCCGCGTCGAGTTCAGCGATCTGGGTGGCGACCTCATCCAGCAGGTAGCGATCATGCGAGACGATGACCACCGCCCCCTGATAATCGCGGATGAAGGCTTCCAGATGGCGCTTGGCCTCCAGATCGAGGTGGTTATCCGGCTCATCCAGCAGCAGCACGTGCGGCTGTTCCAGCGCCAGTTGGATCAGCTTCACCAGTTTCTTCTGACCGCCGCTCAGTGACTCGGTGGGCAGGTCATAGTCGCCGGGTGCAAAGCCCAGCCGTGACAGCAGTTCACGCACCCGCGCCGTGTGCCGGTTGCCTCCCAGTCGTTCATGTTCGGCCAGCGCCTTCTCCTGCCGCGTCAGCGTCCGTGTCAGACGGGCTTCGTCATTGTAAACCGCCGGGTCGCCCAGCGCGGCTTCGATGCGCGTCAGTTCGGCTTCGACAGCCGCCAGTTCCGGGGGCGGGTGACGGGCTTCATCCCACAGGGTGCGCCCCGCCTCCAGCGTGACATCCTGCGGCAGATAACCGATGCGGATGCCGCGCAGCGGGGTAATGCTGCCCCCATCCGGTTGATAGTGACCGGCCAGTGCTTTGAGCAGGCTGGATTTGCCAGCACCGTTTGGCCCGACCAGGCCGGTGCGCTCGCGGTCATCAATCGCCCAGTTCAGGCCACGAAAAATCTCCCGTCCGGCGTGGTTGATGGTCAGGTTGCTGATGTTGACGATGTGCATGATTTCCTCCGATCAGAACGAGGGGCGTCCGGAGGCGCGAATCAAAACGACCACCGGGACGCCCGATGGCCGTTGTATTACGAAAAATGAAAAATCGTTACACGGTTACCAGGCGCGTCGAACTAAGGCGCGCCCACCGTATGCGTGGTGAGGGAAAAGGACAGGGTGGAATGCGGGGTAACGTGTATCATGTAACGGAGTATAGCAGGTAATTGGTGCTGGGCGCAATCCATCTTTTGGCGGATCGAAAGGCAATCAGGTGAAATCAGATTTATCCTTCACAGAGCATCTGTGACCAGCGGAGACCCGTTCGCCTTACCCACTTCCGTGGTGGGAAATATCATCCCATCCGATATAGGGTATACTGCAAAACATAAGCAGAATTCCATCCTCACGAAGGAAATAGAAGCATGATCGACATCAATCCGGCGGGTAAGAAGCTGATTTTGTCGTTGGATGGGGGTGGCGTGCGCGGCATCCTGACGGTCGCCATGCTGGCTGAGCTGGAAAAGCTGACTGGCAAAACCTGTCCCCAGATGTTCGATATGGTGGCTGGAACCAGCACGGGTGCCATCATCGCCGCCGGCATTGGGCTGGGACTTTCGGCTCAGGAGCTTCTCGATGATGTCTATCGGACGCGGCTACCGCAGGCTTTTCAAAGTCAACCGCAAGGCATCTGGCTTTATTTGCGCTATCTGCTGGGCGGGCTGCGCAATCTGTATGATCTCGAGCCCTTCGTTGAGTCACTGGCACCCTTCGCCGCAGGCAAGAAAGTGAGTGACTTCAGCAAACCGATTGTCTTTCTCAGCACCCGCGATGTGCGTACTGCCAACACCTATTTCATCGTCAGCAGTGGCCCCGGCGCCGCCCGTTTCCGTGACTGGCCGGTCAGTGGAGCTGTCGCCGCCAGCGGAGCCGCACCGGTTTACTTCGCGCCTGTATTGGGAAACCTGATCGATGGTGGAGTCGGACTTAACGGCAACCCGTGCTTCGCTGCCACGGTCGAGGCGCTGGAATACATCGGCGCATCCGAAGGATTCACAGCCAACAACGTCATCCTCTTTTCACTCGGCACTGGCTACTCGCCGCGCACCGCGGGTGAAGGTGCAGCCGGAGGCTTCTGGCTTTATCAGTGGGTGCGCTACATCATCGCCCAGACGCTCGAAGATGCTGGACTCCAGGCGGTCTTCACTTCCCGCGCTGTTTATGGCAACCGCGTCGATGTCCGACGCTACAATCCATATCTCGACACCGCCAGCGTCCGCGACATCCTCGGCATTTCACTGACCGGCAAGCCAGACCCCGCGCGGATTGGTTCTGGACTGGAAGATTTCGCCGCATCGACCATCAACCTACTGGAAGAAATCGGTCGCGCGTATGCCCATAAAGTGAGCTGGACTGAAATCGGCTATCTGCCCTGGCTCGACTCCGGCCCAGACAAAGGTGAAGGGCGTGATGGTGGTCACCCGCTGCCAGACATCAAAACGGTGAATTGGGCTGGCAGCCTGTTCCATTAGTCGCCTCGGCCAAAGGTCGCGCGGATACCATCCATTAGAGTGGCCTTTTGTGTCTCGTTCAGGTTCGCGTCTGGATGCAGCAGAACATAATTTGGCAGTGGCATATCGCCTTTTTCGATCTCTTCGATCATCTCGTCGCTTTCGATTTCGCTGCCGACCTCGGATAGATTGAATTTGCTGCGCCCTTCATTTACATCATTCACTACCAGCCACGAAACCGGCGCGATCTGGGCATACCACGGCCACACCGTTTCATTTGAGTGGCAATCCATACAAGTCCCGCGCATCAACTGCTCGGTTTCCGCTGAATTCCACTCAATCTGTCGAGTGATGGGCGGATTGGTGCGGGCATATCCAGGGACAAGCTGTAAAGCAATCACGATAATCAAGAGGATGCCGACCGCACCGAGAATGAGATTTCTGCGTTGTAACATCGTTGTATCTCCTTGTTCAACAGCTTACCATCTCCAGTATCAGTCTACACCCGCGCTGCAAATGCGAGGCAGGATCAGCCTCCACAAATGTGATGGATGTAATGTCAGAGCAGTGACAGTCCTTACTGCCAGCGGCACCACCAGATTCATCCTACTCCGGGCTATACTCTGACAGGCTCAGTTTCACAATCTAGAATCGGAGTCCCGTAATGTCCGCGTTGAATGCCATGTTCCTTATAGTAGGGCCGCCTGCCGTCGGCAAGAGCACCACCAGTCGTGCAGTGGCCGCCCGTTTCCCCCGTAGCATCCATGCCCCAGTGGATGATTTTCGCCATATGGTGGTATCTGGCCTGGCACTGCCAGGACCGGTCTGGAGTGGGGAGCTGATGCAGCAGATCACACTGGCACGGGCGACCGTCACTGATATGGCAGTAAGGTATCATCAGGCTGGTTTTGCAGTGGTCATTGATGATTTCTGGGATGCGCGCCTTGCATCGGATTACGGGGTTCTGTTCCAACACCCGGCATTACAGTCGATCATTCTGTACCCGGATCAGGATGAGGCTCACAAGCGAAATGCGGAGCGTTCTGGTGATACGCCAGCACGTGGCTACATTGACGATGGCATCCGTGATGTCTATCGGCACCTGACCCCCGCTATACCGCAGTTGAAACAGGCTGGGTGGCTGATCGTGGATACTACCACAATGACGGTAGAGGCTGCTGTCAACGCCATTCTGTTGCGAAGGTCAGATTAGAGTAAAGAGAGCCAGAGCAGGACATTGCGCACTGCCCTGGCTTTCGATAGATCAGGGTGTGGTTGTCGGTGGAATGAAGGGTGGTGCAGAATCGCCGCTCATCAACGTTGGCATGGGTGAAATTGTCACCACTTCGAAGCGACTGACCCGCAGCGCCAATCCACCTTCGCTGCTGCTGTTTTCGACAACTTCCCCTATCACTTCGACTTCTTGATTGTTGCCTGTAGCCGCCAGAAAATCATCTATCAGGATGTCAAGCGTCTTGCCTTGACTGTCGGTCAGAACTGCTTGTCCACTCTCATCCGCTTTCACCACCAGCATGCCACGGAGTTGGAGTATATCCCCTACCCGCAGCGTTTCCGGGATGGTTGTCTGCAACAGGAGTGAACTTTCGATGAAACTCTGGGTCGCATCTACAGTCACGACTAACGCGGCTGGATCAAACGGAACGGTTGTTCCCGTCACCACGGCTCCCGTTGGCGCAAAGATCGCGGCACTACTCGAATCCGCGCTGGGAGTGGCTGTTGGCGGGGTGAAGGGCAGAATCGTTGTCGCTTGAGCATCAACCGCGATCCCCTCGCCGGTTGGGATCAAGGGCGTGGGTGGAGCGTTATTCGCGGCAGTCGGCAGTTGAGCGACTGTGGGGAGTACATCCGACGGTTGATTGCCCGAACAGGCTGCCAGCACAATAAGCGCGGCACAGGCAGCAAACCTTCTCAACATGGTTATCCTCCGAAACTGTCCATCATAACGAAACAGCCGAACCATTCGATTCGACTGTTTCCATTTTACATAGTGATTGCAGTGAAACCCGGCGTTTCCACCGGGTCTCAATCCCACAGCCTATTTGTTGACGACGATGCTATCAACACTCAGCGTTTGACCGAAGTTCAAACTCTCAATGCCCACCGTATGCGTACCATTGCCCAAGCCCAGGAAGGCGATTGGAACCTGGTAGGAGAGCGCGCCATTCTGACTGAAGGTTACACAGCGAGGCCGTGTATGGTAATTGCCCGCGTCTGTTGATGCGCACATCTGCCCGACAGCGGTGCCGCTTGGTCCGGTTGACTGATACAGGATGAACGAGGTTCCCTGCATCCTGAACTGTACCAATCCACCACGCATCGACGTCGAGCGTTGAGTTGTACCGGAGTATGGTGGGTCATAGCCCAAAAGGTTTCCGAAGGCATCCCGGATTGGCAACCCAACCTGTGTTGACCACTGCCAGACAGGGCCATAGCTGATTCCAAGCGCGTTTTCCTCATATGTCCCCGGGGTCAGCGCTGCACCCTGATTACCATAAACCAGGATCGACATGATAGTCAGGCGCTGATTGGTGGCTGTCAGGTTACGAATACGGGCGGTATGGGTCCCCTGCTTCAGACCAGAGACTGAATACCCCACCCAGAACTGTCCAGTTCCGGCTGTCGAAACAGCAGGCTGACCGTTATCCGTGTTGCAGATCTCAGGCTGTCCAGCCTGGGTATAGCAGATCTGCATCGGCGCGCCATTGGTCGGCGCATAGGAGATGATCGAGAAGCCGGTGCCAGTGAACGAGAAGCTGGCCTGTGCATTCGGTACGGTGGTGAAGCGCGACGGCGATGCTGCTGTGCCGGTCGTCGGATCAACCTGCCAGTCCGTGCCCGAATAGGTGATGTTCGGATTAGTCTCTTCGTTCAGACCGGGTTGCAGCGGCAGCGGGCTGGCCGTATTTAGAACATAGATTGCATCCAGGTCGATGAAAGTGGCATTGGTCGGTGACTCATTCGTCACCACCACATTGTACGATGTACCAGTGTTCAACCCGGAGAGAGTCGCCGGGAATTGCCAGGCCAGACCCGCGCTGGTAGCCGTATTTGTTATACAGCTCTCAGTGCCGCTTGGGAGCGGGATTGCACAGATTTTCATCGCCCCGGCTGTCGGATAGCCGGTGCGGAGGATCGCGACGGCGTTCGCGTTGCTGATGCGGAAACTGAACCGCGCGTTCGGCACGACGGTGTATCGGATGACATCCTTGCTTGGCCCGCTATCGCTGGGAGCCGCATACGTCAGCCAGGCCAGCGGATCATCATAGGCTATCTGCAAGTTATCTTCCTGATACAGTCCTGGGGTTAGCGGCGTCTGTTCAGCGAAGACCTCGATTTTATCCAGATCAATGAACTGATTGATTTGACTGGACAGGTTGAAGATGGCGACGGTATAGGTACCGTTGGTCAATGGGCGAACCGATGCCGGTTGCTGCCATTTGAACGGACCCGTGCTGGGCCCGATATCCACCACCCGATTCTCAACTGGGTTAAGGGCCGGATTCGTGCAGTCCGCTGGATTCGTGGCGGCGATCTGACCCGGCCACACACATAGCCGGAACGAGCCACCTATGGTCGACCCACGACTGCCATACAACGTGAACCCGGCACCGGTGATGAAGAACTTGGCGCGCGAATTCGGGTTGTTGCCGAGCGTATAGTCCAGATCATTGTTGGAAGGACCAGCAACAAAGAAACTCGTCCACCCTGGACCGGCGTAGATTACATTCGAGTTGTTGCTTTCATACACACCAGGTGTCAGCGGTTGGGCCGCCCCAACAACCTCAACTTTGTCAATGTTGATGCTTAACCCGGCTATAGTTGAAACATTCTCGATCAGCACATTGTAGGGCGGAGACAATGGTGAACCACTCAGGTTCCCCAGATCACGGATGGTAATCGGCTGTTGATTCAGGGTTGTGGTCGAGAAATTCTGGTAAGTCGTATCAACAATCGGCGGTGTTACACCCGTCTTGGTGATCCTGACCCGCATCGATCCACCCGTGGGCGAGATCTGCCGGTAAATTACCAGACCATCGCCGTTGATCGAGAAGCTTACAGTGTCGTTCGCCGTCACCGACAGACGCAACCGTCCGCCCGACACACCACTGACTCCCGAGACATCTCGCCAGCCACCGCTATAGATCAGACGGGCCTCGGTCTCTTCATAGACCCCAATCGGCAGTGGGGTAGTGGTGCTGGTCGGCAAAACCTGAATCGCATCGATATCGATATACTGGTTGCCGATAGTATTGATGATTTCGACCGTGTTCACCTGACCAATGCGGTCCGGCGGCAACTGGATATAGGTCAGTGTCTGATAGGTCAGCGCGGAGGCTGTACCAACGAATGTATCTGGCGATAACTGAGTGCCAGTGCCGTTATTGAGACGGACACGCATTGTACCCGCGTTGGTTGGATACTTCGCCCGATAGAGGATGAAGCCTGATGTCTGATTGGTCAACTGGAATTTAGCTGTGGCGTTCAGGGTTGATGTGAGGTGCATCGTTCCTGCTGATGGTCCAGTCACGCCGACATTGCTTTCCCAGCCCGACC
Organism: Anaerolineae bacterium; assembly: GCA_022843385.1. Taxonomy (GTDB): domain Bacteria; phylum Chloroflexota; class Anaerolineae; order Aggregatilineales; family Phototrophicaceae; genus CFX2. The sequence continues at coordinate 83,454 of JALHNT010000013.1, forward strand.
CATACTCAATGTTCAGATCATCGTTCTCATAGAACCCCGGCCCAATCGCTGCTGTGAGCGGTTGCAGCACAATCGCGTCGATGTCGCCATACACAGCCGGCGCAGCAACAGTTGATGTGACCGTGAAGGTATAGGTGATCGCCGGGTTCAGACGTGGGATGGTAAACCCTTGCTGCCAGGCAAAAAGCGGTACGGTGTTCGTCATGTTGAAGCTGGAGATACCATCCAGGTTGGCTGGCGAGAGCTGCACCACGGCGTTCCCCGTTGTTGGGCCGACCGATCGGATAATCTGGGCGCTGATAGCGTTGGTGACCTTGAAGGTGTAGCTATCGTTGTTGGTCAGTGTGTAGCGGAATGCCCCGCCAGATGGCCCTGCGCTGTTGGACGAAATCCATTTGGCGCTGTTGTAGCCAATGCGTGGATCATTCTCTTCATACCGCACCTTGGTAGTTGGGTTCATGACCGCATTATCGGCCAGTACTTCCACCGCATCCAGATCCATGAAGCCGGAGTTATTTGTGATCGTGATCTTGTAGTTCTTGGTCGCATCCGGCAGGATGATCATATGCGACTGGCGGAAGAGTAGCGCTGATGAGAAATTACTTACTGCGCTACAGACCGGTGCGATCACGCCTTCCTGATAACATACCTGCATCGAACCGCCATTGTTGGCGGTAGCGCGATACAGAATGACGCGCTTGGCCTGGGTCACATTGAATTCAATGCCTGCCCCACTATTGATCGAATACTTGCTCGATGCACCGGAAGCAGCGCTGTTGATAAACTCAACCCAGTTCGTCTGTGGATCCTTGAAAGTGACATCCGGGAAGCTCTCTTCGTAGTAGCCCGGAGCCAGATTACCGATTGCGCCCGAAACCTGTACCGCATCCAGATCGATGTAGCGGCTGGTCGTGCCGGAGGTATTGCGGATGGTGATGCGATACGTCTTCAACGGGTCGAGGCCATTGATGATGTATGGCCGCTGATAGATGATCGCGCCCGCATTGTTATTCACCAGGAATGGCGCACCGGTGATGCGTTCCTGGACATCAACTGACATGCTGCCCGCCGATGGACCGATGCTGCGATACAGCACCACACGACGTGCCTGCGTCACATCGAAGTAGGCAAAATCACTGCTGCCATAGCTGAAGTTCATTGTGTTGTTGAACGGGCCACTACCAACGAAGCTGGTCCATCCACTGCCGCTGAAGACGATGTCGTTGGAGGTGTTGTCATATGGTGTGACCGAGGGCACCAGTGGCACCGGGGCCGGCAGCGCCTCGATCTGGTCAACATCAATGAACTGTGCTGTTGTGCCTTCAAAACGCACTGTAATCACATGCGTGAGATCCGGCTTCAAGCCCGTGATCGTTATTGGCTGAGTCCATTGGAAGCTGCCCGTGTTATTGATCGTTCGTAGCAGCTCGCCATTCAGTTCGATTCGCATATTGCCAGCGGTCGGGTAGATCAAACGTCTGATGATGAAGCCACCAGAGTTCTGCACACGGAAGCTGAAGCTGGCTCCAGGACGAGTCGTGTACCGGACAGAGCCACCAGCCGGCCCCGAAGGAGCCGCATAGGATACCCAGCCCGCACTATAGGCGATTTTGTCAGATGTGTCTTCGTATACGACCCCTGGAGTCAGGATGCCCGGTTGACCGAAGACTTCAATCGCATCCAGGTCAATGTACAACCGCGTATCGGTCGATGCATTACGAATCCGAACCGTGTGAACGGAATCGCTCAGACCCCGTATCTGTAACGGTTGCTGCCAGAGGTAGGCTGGTGCATAGCCATTGTACAGATTACAGATGCCATCAATACAAACTTCCATCAGGCCAGCCAGCGGTCCTGTCAGACGATAGAGCGCCATGCCAGTGCCCTGGATCTTGAAATCGATGGTGGCGTTCGCCTCCAACGTATAAACCATACGGTTATTCACTGGCCCGGTCGCGGTGTAGGGCACCCAGCTCTTCTTATAGAGCAGGTTCAGGCTGTCTTCGTTATAGAGTGTGCCAGGCTTCAGGATACCAGAACCAACTTCTATCTGATCGATGATCAGAAAATTCCCACTTCCACCCGGATTCACAGCCACACGAACCGAATTTGCCTGATCAGCATTAAAGCCGCGGCAGATCAGGGTGTAAGTGGCATAGCCTGCTGCGCCATTCAGCGTATTAGACTGGGCATCCGGTTCGAGGCCATTCAATGAGTTGATGCAACTGAAGTCTGCGCCCAGAGCCGTCTTCGTTTCGGCGTAGGTCTTCCATTGGTTGCTGGCGAGATTCTGACTGGTATTGAATTCCAACTTGAGTGTGTTGGTGATGCCAATCGCCGAAATCAGATTCATGCGGATAACATTGCCAGCGAACGGGAATTCAAACCTATCGTTGACTGTCAGCGTGTAGTGCAGGTTATTGTTGCTGTAGACATTCTGCCCCAGATACGGCACCCAGCCATTCCCCTGATACGCAATTGCCAGGCTGGTATCATCCCAGATGCCTTCGCGCGCCAGCGACGGCAGCACCACGATTGTTGCTACCCGGTTTGGTGTCGCCTGTCCATCGCGATCCACCACTCGATAGTTGAATCGGTAAAAGCCTGTCTGACCAATGACCGGGTTGATGGTAATCCGCCCACCATTGGTCTCAGCTGCGTTCAGCGCATCGGTGATAACCTGCTGTGTTGAGGTACAGCCAGGGTTGCATAACAACAAGTTGGCGTTGTTCGTGGAGTCCTGAGATACAAACTGATAATCAAACGGGAAGTCGCTGCTGCTCTGGCCCATGCGCGTCAGACCAAAATTGTCAGTCTGGTAGGCAGGAGTCAACTGGTAGGTAACCGGCAGCGTGTAATCAGTGACGATGGTGAAATCCTGTGCATCCGGTGTACCGCTTTCGTTAACCGGCGTGATCGTCACGCGCATCTGATTGCTGGTGACTTGCCCAGGATAAAAGACCCGATCTTCAACGCTGAAGGGGATGATGACCGGTTGGTTGGTCCCATACTGGGTGTGGAAGTCCGGCGGCGGGCAGTAAGTGACCGTCTTGGGCGGGATGAACACGAAGGCCTGACCGCGACAGGCACTGTTCGGATCCGAGTTAAAATTCGCTGGCCCGGAAGTCACGGTGAAGGTATTGACATAACCACCGGTTGCCTTGAGTGTCAGGCTGACCGCTCCCGTGTCTTCATTGACGGTTGCGGTAACCAGATCGGCTGCCGGGGGTTGTGGCACATCCAGTTCATAGGCGCCCACATCCAGCCGGTCAACCGTCGGGGTTTGTGTGATATTCGGACTGAGCTTAACACGCTCACCTCCGATGATGTCCAGTGCTACCGTCTTGTACGACGCGCCAAACAGCGTCACCAGTACCGTCTCATCAGCGCGATTCAGACCACCGCAGCCAGTTATCGACGGAGAACAGGCCGGCGCAAACGGATTGCCGTAGATGTTTTCCAGGATCGGCAATAGGCGCCAGGGATTGTTCGGGTCGGCATAGGTGCCCACTGAGCCGAAAAAGACCTTGCTTTCGTTCGTATCGTCAATGACTTCGGTGATGCTGCCGGAGACATTGGTATCGCCAAGCTGATTGGCGCAGGCACCGCTGTCCGGCATCGTGGCTGGCACAAACCAGTTATTGCGCAGCGGAACATCGGTGCCGTTAAAAGAGTCACAGCCGATGAGCAAGCCAGGTACCGGGTCACTTACCAGACCCGCGCTCGTACCACCGTTCTTGTAGAACAGGTTGTTATGCAATTCGAGTCGACGGCTGCTTTGCTGATTCTGGTGGACCAGCGGATCGCTCGCGTACAGACCCGGATTTCCATACAACACCATCGCATCATAGAAGCCCGATGCGGACATGGTATTGTTAACGACCGTGTTGTTGATGAAGCGGGTGCGATCACTCTTCAGCAGATTGATGACTGGCCCCTGGACATCATTGTCGGTCATGACATTGCTGAAGAAGCGTACTTCGCCCGTCGCCGCATTTAGCGCGTTACCCGTAGTATTGCCGGGATCTCCCGGGCCAATGAAGATTGGAACAACATACCACTGGCTGATACCGACCAGCGCCGCGCTCTTGTTGTTGACAAAGCGGTTGCGATAAATGTGGATCGGCGTTGCTTCGACGCCGATGACCGACGGCAGGAATAACGGCACGTTCTGGGACGCTTCAATTTCATTGCCAAAGAACGAATTGCCCTCCACCACCACAGTGCTGATGAAGGCCGGCGTAATGCCAGGGCCGCCGTCCGTATCCTGCCAGCCGGACCTGCTGATGTATAGCGCCGCTGTCGCCTGGACGCCACCGCTGACCTGTCCCGGTGGGCGCTTAAAGTTCTGGAAGATGTTGTTGGTGATGCGTGCTGCAGGGGCGTTTCGGATCGTCAGCGGTCCGCTGAACCCAACGAAAATATTGCTGTCGATGATCAGGCTGGTGCTGACAAGGCTGCTGTCCATCTCGACCGTGAAGAGATCAAGATTGCGCACGCCATCGAACAGACCGCGCACCTTGCCGGCATTAACCGTAAAGCCAGCAAAGGAGAAGTTATTCTTCAGCACATTGATGGCCGCGCTGGCGCTGGGCGCTTTCTTATTCAGCCAGAGATAGGTCGGCAGGTTATAGAAATTGGCCGCCGCATCATACGACACCAAACCTCTGGGTTGTTCACCGGTGGGGACAAAGATCGGTGTTGTGTACTCGCCCGGCATCACCACCACACAGTCGTTCAGACCTGCCTGGCGAATGGCCTGTGCGATGCTGAAGAAGGGCTTGCTGATCGAGCCGTCCGGCGCGACATCAAGGTTGGCCTGACCCACATAGAATGTGTTGGGTGCCGACGGACAGTAGGGCGCGAGGTTATCGGGCGCAGCCGGCGGATTGGCGACGATGCTCAGGTCGAAGGTCGGGCTACCGAGGCCGGTCAGACCCGCACCATAAATCATATCGAAACCATCAGCGCTCAACTGGTTCGGCGGCGCTGTGGTTGCCGACAGATCAACGGTATGCGTCTGGAGATAATTCTTCATGGCAATGAATGCCGACTCACCGTTGTTATCGAACGCATTCATGCCCGTGTTGGTGTTAGAGGTCAGCAGTGCCACCATACCGGCTACGTGAGCAGCGGCAGCGGATGTGCCGTTGAAGCCAGTACCGTTGCTACAATAATCCTGGGGATCGGCGTTGGTATCGACCGCTGAGGTGCTGATGCTGACGTGTGACGGACCAACCACATCCGGCTTGACCAGATTGCGGCTATAGGGCGGAGCAGGCAGCACTTGAATGTTACCACCGGGACTGTACAGCGGGCCGCGCGCACTGTCATCCATGATGGGGAAATTGCTCAACGGATCGATACAGGCTGCACCGACTGAAATCACGTCAGTTGAGTCCGCCGGGCGACCCATGCTGCCGGCGTTCGCCACCACACCAGCACCGGGCGGTGTCAGTGTGCCACGACCAGCGATCTGCACCTGCACAATCGCACCGCCACCCGGAGTCACCGTCAAGGTTGCAGCACAACCAGTAGCACATGAGCTGGCAGGGACAACCGCGAACGCTCCGGGTCGCCCAGCCAAAGGCGTCATTCCGGCAACGCCGGGAATGCCCGATGTAAACGAAGCTGTAGCACCGCCACCGGTCCAGGCGTTCCAACTGGCGTGAATGATATCGCCACCGAACACCGTCATCGAGATGGTCGCTGTGGCATTCAGGGTGACATAGCGACCATTGTTATTGCCGGCGCTGACGATCACGATACGACCGGCCTGGCGCGCGGCTGACAGCGCACCATATACACCAGCCATCGGGTTAACTGCGTTACCGCCAGTGCCATCGCCCGGGCTGGCTGATGCGCCCAGATCGAGAGTGATCAGGATGACTTTGAAAGCGCCGCTGGAGTTGATGATATTCAGCGTGTTTGCCAGGCTTGTGCCGTCGAAGGCCGAATACATATATACCTTTGCCCCGGAAGCGACATCGCACAGCACTTCAACCACACGCAAGCCATGTGCGCCGCTGCCCACACCACCCGTGACACCGGTGCTTCCCAGACAGCCGTGTTCAGCCGTGATCGCGCCGTTGAAGCCAGTGTCGATTACCGCGATGTTGACGCCCGTGCCGGTGATGCTCACATCATGCCAGGCCTCGGCACCCACCGCGTCGTAGCCTTCACTGATCGTCGGGCCAATCGGCGCAGCCAGCACACCCGAAGCCGGGCCGGTTGAAACTGCCCGCAGCGGAACTTCGATGCCGCTCACTTCCGGCATATTGGCGATCTTGATGACCGTCGTCCAATCCAACAGGGTGGTCACGCGAATGCTGAACGTCTCGGTGATTATGCCACCATCCGCCTGTACTGTTGCGGCAACGGTTGCCGCTTCGGCTTCACTGTTGGCCCAGATCACAACGCTCAGGCGATTATTCTCATCTGGCACAATGGCATACTCTGCTGCCAATACTTGCGCGCCAGCCTCATCACCGCTTAGATACAGTGCCAACGCATCGCCCAGCGCGGGCGGCATCTTGGCACGCCCTGCTTCGCTCAGGCTTAAGGGTGCCTCTGCTTCAGCGGTAGCTTCGGGATCGAGGGTGGCTTCAGCCGTCGCCTCTGCTTCGAGAGTGGCTTCTGCCGTAGCTTCAACTGTCGCCTCAGTTGTAGACTCAGCCTCAATGGTGGCTTCAGCCGTTACATCAGGAAGGGGGACAAAAGTCACTTCTTCCGTCGCAACTACCACCGGCGTCTCAGTGATTGGCAGACCAGTAGGAGGGGCATCGAGCCGCGTCAGCCCGACATCATCCAGCGCGACGGTGCCACTGTTGGTGCTGCCTGTGGTAAACATCATCAGGTTCACGCCCAACAGTCCGGCATCACTGACTGAAACGGGCAGCAGGTCATCGACCTTGACCGCCAGTAAATTGCCAGGAGCGAGGATTTGCACAGTATGCCAAGTCGCTCCGAACGGTGCTGCCGGATCGACGGGCAAACCAGCCGACTGTCCGAGCAGCGCGCCGTCCAGCGAAATGCTGGTGGATGAGTCCGCATTAATTTGGATCTGATAATTTTTCACACCTGAAGCCAGCGTCAGAATCACACTGTTGCCGGTTTCGATGCGCGTCCGGAAGGACAGGGTGAAGAACGGCCAGTTCACTGCCTGCAGGATAGCCGCTTCGTTCGGATTCAGGGTGCTCAGGAAGCGATTGCCATCCTGTTCCTGAATCGCCCACCCCGGGGACAATGACCAGCCAGTGGTTTCATTGTCCTGGAAATCGTCATTGAACAAATTCGGGTCAACCGAAGGCACGGTTGAGGTTGGCGCAAACGGCAGTTCCTCGATCGGGGCCGGGGTCTGGCTGGCTTGCTCCAGAGCTTCCTGTATTTCTGCCGGCAGCGTCGGCGGGACTTCTGTCGGCTGCTCGCTGGGAATGACCGGTACGTCCGTCGGGACATCGCTCGGAACCGCCGTTGGAATATCAGTTGGAACTTCCGTAGGGGTTACATCACTCACCGGGGGTTCCGGCGTCGGTGACGAATCCTGTGCAAGAGTACCCGCAGCCGACAGCGATAAAAGGGCTGTCATTGCCACAAGCGCCAGGAATTTGGTTATCCATGAGGTTGCCCTCATATGCGGCCTCCAGTATCACGTTTCTAAAAACGAAATGAGATGAGTCAAGCCTAATACCGCTGATCCGCGCAAAAGGTTACGAACCTGCGATGCTTTCATTTTATGAGATTTGTAAAATGACAATCGTTAAGGAACACCAGAGCTTGTCAGAAGTTTTCGACAATCACCAGGGGCGTTCAATTCACCCCCGGCTCAATCGCTACCCTGTCTGCTGCTGTGCCAGGCGTGGGTCGGTCGGCGCGACCTGGATGACGGCGGCCCAGGGTTGGTAGCTGGTGAAGATGGTATCGGTACGGATTTCATTGCCCTGGGCGTCGAGGATACGTCGGGTGAAGGTAATATCCGCCCCTTCCTTGGCCCAATCGACATAGACTTCCTGCCCCAACTGAAGCTGAGCATTGGACTCGAAGATGGTGTTGCGCGCCGGCACCACATCGCGGATGACTGGTCCTTCCAGAATCACCTGCCGTCCCGGATTGGTGCTGTACAACCGGAATTGTACCGATTGATCCTGGGGAAACACCGATGTCTCCAGCAGCAGATGATGGGGCGTGTCATTGACGAAGCGGAAGTCCGCTGTCGGCTGAAAGATGGCGGCATCCAACCCTGGCGGCTGATTGTTCTGTTCGTAGAAGCCGACGCGGTAGCCATGTGAATGGCGCTCACTGATGGGAAAACCGGCCTTCAGCGCTGCCCGAAAAATAGTGGTGCTGATCTGGCAAACACCGCCGCCCACGCCCTCAACCGTGCGCCCGCCGAAGATGATCTTGCCCTGCACAAAGCCAGTCTCGACGCTGATATCGCCCAGATGGGCATTGAAGGAGAATTCCTCGCCAGGCGCGATGATGAGACCGTTGAAACGTTCCAGCGCCTCGATGATGTTCTGGGTGCGACTCTGGGTCGACCCGACATAGTAGGTCGTCGCCTCCCCCACCATCTGAGTGATGCCCAGTTCGGCCGCGGTGATGTTGCTGCTGTAACGCGGCAATGTGTAGCTGAAGGCCAACGGGACAACCCGGTTCTGTGGATCGAAGACAGCATCGCGCACTTTTGCCAGTGTGCCATCGACATCCAACTGTCGCCCGTTGATACTGGCCTTTATCATCTCCAGTTGGCGTGTCTCTTCATTAAAATGGAACCGTCCATCTTCCGGCAGGCTGATGAGGCCGGCGGCCAGGCTCTGTACGAACCCGCGCAGCGGCTCGACATTCACTTCGACATCATAGCTTAGACTGCCGGCTTCGTTGGTCACCAGTTTGAGCGCCAGCAACGACTTGATCTGGTCGACGCTGGCAACCCAGGGGCCGAGCGTCCCGCCGCGTTGATTATCCGTGATGAGGGTCAAGGGGCTGGCGAGCGCTGCATTGAGTTTGGCTGCTGCCTGATCGGCGTCGCGCACCGCCGGTGCTGCTTCATTCACCACCAGCGTGATCTCTTCACCAGTGTTCAATTGCAGCAGCGCGGTTTCCAGTTGGGTCAAAGTGGCAGGAATATCCAGCGCCAGGCCATTCTGAGATGGCGTGGTCACAACGGTTGTGCCGCTGATATTGATGGTTGCATCGACGGGAGCGCGGTTGAGTTCAGTCGCGATGGCGTTCAGGCGTTCCAGCGTCACCTGCTGGTCGTAACGCACAATCGGCGCGACGCTGCGCCCGTTCAACCAGGCGCTGGCCTGCAAGCCCAGATCACTCAAGGGATTGCCACTATGCCCCATAGCGAAAGCCTGATCGACTGTAGTATCCGCATCAAACTGAATGCCCAGCTCACCAGCACTGGCTTGCCAGAAGCGTTCGCCATAACGAAAAGTGAAGACTGCATTCTGATCATAGGTGAACACCTGACGCAGCGCCTGCACCGCTTCAGCCTCGGTCTTGCCACTCAAATCAACTCCGTAAGCCGAAACACCTGGTGTGATCTTGTCGGCATAAAGCGTTTGAAAGCCCAGCACCAGACCAACCAGCAGCGCCAGGAACAGGATGCCCCCGCTCATCAGCAGTACCGGCAGCCGGATCAGCCAGGGGTTCAGGCCGGGTTCTGACTGCCTCGGCACATAATATTCATCATATCCACTCATGACCCTGAAACCTCATGATTTGCTATTGGACAACTCGCATTCAGGTGTACTGCCGCTCAGATCGTTTGATTGTACCATGATTGCTGTGGCTATCAGGGGAAATCTTATGCCCATCATTTCGATTTCCTGCTATACTGTCGTTAATGAATTTCGTTATAAACCTCAACATACAGTGAGGTACAACCATAACAAGCAAAACAGGTAAGGGCTGTTCGTATCGGCATCTGGATGGAGACATTTACGAATTCATTTTTACCGAAGCGACAACAGCCGCGATTGACGAGTGGATTGACCTGATGGATTGGGTCATGGCGCACGATCCGCCACCCCCAGGTGTCATGCGCGCGCTCATCGATACACGTATTTCTGGTGCAACCCCGATCTACTATTCGATGAAACGGGTAGCAGAGTGGTTGAATCGGCATCAACAACCGGGCCAACGGATCCAGGCACGTATCGCATCGTTGTATCGCTCACCATCATTTTATGTTACGCTGGTGCAATATCTCATCACGACATTGCGCTTCAGCACCAAAATCGCCTTCTTTTATGATGATCGTGAGGCTGCCATTGAATGGCTATGCCGACAGGAGTAGCTCCATCGAACGTCTGTTAAGGAGACTATGCCATGCCCCCTGTGTGTACCTACACCTATCTGGATGGCAACGTCCACCAGTATGTTTTCTCTCAATCAACCCGATCGGCTGTTGATGAGTGGCTGGCAATCGCCGATCAACTGCTCATCCAATATCCCACCGCACCGGGTCAGATCGCGCGTGTCCTGTTTGACACATGCCAATCCGGCCCACTGCCTTTATTCTACGCCTTTCAGCGCAGCGCCGAGTGGAACAGACGCCATGCATCCGTCTATCGTCCTCTTATGCAAAAAACGGCTTATCTGTATCCAACCAGAGATCAATCGTACAACGCTATCATGAGTCAGTTATCGAAGGTGTTTGCACCAGCTTACTTTGTTCCGAAGTATTTCGGTGAAGACCGCGCCGCCGCCATCGCCTGGTTGCTGACCGATCACCGCTGACCGACGCCCCCGGAGAAAGAGTGCTAAATGGGATCACTGTGCACAGTCAACTGGCTTGAGGGCGGCATCTATGAGTTCTGCTTCACTCAATCCTCCAGAGCTGCGGTGGACGAGTGGCTGGAACTGGTGCATCAGACTCTGGTCGATAACCCGCGCTCCCCTGGGCATATTGAGCTTGTCCTGTTCGATTCGCGTCAGTCCGGCCCACAGCCGATCCTGTATGCCTTTCAACGCATCGTTCAGTGGTACAAAGTCGTTCGACTGGTCTATGACCCCAGTCTAGTGAAATCGGCCTATCTTTATCGACAGCGCGACGCTTCCTATGGCCGTATCATGCGCCAGATGATGAATGTGTTTATGCCGGCGCATTTTCAACAGGGATATTTTGCCGAAGACCGCGATGCCGCCATAGCCTGGCTGCTGAAGGATTAAGCGATTTCCAGGATCGCTGACCGCACGATTGGTTCCCCATTGCTTTCGACTGTGATCATCGGCCATTGACCGGTATGCGTCAGCACGTTTGCACCCGACTCAGTGAGCAGGAAGGTCTCTTCGGATTTACAGCCGACCAGCGAGGGATTCCAGGCGAAGGCTTGACCGGCTTCGATCACAGTAGTATCGCCCGGCAGCGCCAGCCGTTCACGCGAGTTATAGGCGATCAGCCCACCCTGATGATGCAGTCGCCACTGATTGGCTTCATCCACAGCCGCATAAGCCGCCTGAATAGCGTTCAACACATCGCCCAGCGTCCGCCCCGGACGAGTGGCCTGCTGTGCCGCAGCATCAACGGTTGCGATACGCTGAAGCTTATCCTTCAAGCTATCGGGCAGCTTGCCAAGATACGCCAGCCGCGTCGCCGCCGCGATCAATCCGCCGCGCCGCATACACACCACCACCATCGCCAGTCGTTCCAGGCGTTTATTGGTTGGCAGGGGGTGACGAAACTGGCTGATGCGTTCGTCCGTCGCCACCAGATTGACCACCGCTGCCCCACCCCGTTCGCGGCAGGCCGCATCCAACCGCGCCGCAATATCAAACTCGGTATCCCCAGGGCGCACTGCCCGCGTTGCCTCCTCAACTGCCTCGGCGGTATCCCGCCCCAGCTCACGATAGCGTTCCTGTTCCCATATCGTCAGTTTCGAGCGTAGCCGCTGAAGAGCCGCTTCAAACATATCCTCATCGCGGATGAGTGGTCCATCTGGTATCGGGTACTGAGGCGCATGCCAGGGGTATTCGACATATTCAAAGCCGTCATCATGAAGCCGATCTTCAGCCCGCAGCCGGACGGCCTCGATATTGGTGGTATAGATCAGGCGTTGCTCGCGGGTGATGAGCAGGCTGTAGGCACCGAAATCACGATTGATAGCGATGCTGGCATCCGCCCCGGCCGTGAACCAGGCGATATTACGGGTGCAGCGCAGCCAGAGCGCCTCGACCTGCCACTGGTCGAGTAGGGCGCGGATCTGCTGATGCTTGTGGTTGATCTCGTCCAAGCGGGTCATCGGTTTGTTCTCCTGAATTGCGGCTTGCCACTCCAATCGTAACAGATTGGACCTCGGAACGGCTACCTGCCGAGTCGTGGTACAATTTCCCCACCATTATTGATCCAACACAGACAGCCTACAGGGAAGACTCATGAGCGACTGGAAACCGATCATCGGCCTGGAAATTCATGCCGAATTGCTGACCGCCAGCAAGATGTTCAGCGCCTGCCCGGTGGTGGATAGCGTCGAAGCGGCACCCAACACCGCCGTTGATCCGGTCTCGCTGGGGCTGCCGGGGACACTGCCGGTCATCAATCAACAGGCGTTGGAATTCGCCATGAAGGTCGGGCTGGCGCTGCACTGCGACATCCCGCCACTCAACCAGTTCGCCCGCAAGAGCTACTTCTACCCCGATCTGCCCAAAGGTTACCAGATCAGTCAGTATGACCGTCCGCTGTGCAAGAATGGCTACCTCGACATCGAAGTGACGTCGGAAAAAGGTGAAGCCTACAGCAAGCGCATCCGCATCCGCCGCGCCCATCTGGAAGAAGATACGGGTAAGCTGACGCACGTCAACGGTGCCAGCCTGGTCGATTACAATCGCGCCGGGGTGCCGCTGCTGGAAATCGTCACCGAGCCGGACATCAACAGCGCCGAAGAAGCCGAAGCCTTCGGACGCAAGCTGCGCGCCATCCTGCAATACCTGGGGGTCAACAACGGCGATATGTCCAAAGGCGTGCTGCGGATGGAGCCGAACATCAGCGTCATGCACCGGGACGATGCCGAGTTCCGTGAGCGCACTGAAGTCAAAAACCTGAACAGCATCCGCAATGTCTACCGCGCCATCAAGGCCGAGACCGAGCGCCAGATCAAGTTGTGGCAGACGGGAGAGGGCGTCAAGCGCGCCACGCTCGGCTGGGACGAGGGCAAGCAAAAGCTGGTGATCCAGCGCTACAAAGAGAGCGCCGACGAATATCGTTACTTCCCGGAACCCGATCTGCCGATTGTCGAGGTCAGCCGTGAATGGGTCGAATCCGTCCGCGCCACGCTGCCGGAACTGCCGGATGCCAAGCGCAGCCGCTTTGAAGAGGCACTCGGCCTGAGCCATTACGACGCGATGGTATTGTGCCTGGATAAACCGGTCGCTGATTATTACGAAGCGGTGCTGGCCGCCGGTGCCAAACCGAAGCCGGCCGCCAACTGGATCATCACCGCCCTGTTCAGCCTCATGAACAGCGCTGGCGTCGAACGCGACCAGATCGGCAGCACCCAGGTCAGCCCAGCCCATTTCGCCGCGCTGGTCACGCTGGTCGATGGCGGGACGCTCAACAAGGGTACCGCGACTGATGTGCTGAACAAGATGTGGGAAAGCGGCACCGACCCGAACCAGATCGTCGCAGCCGAAGGATTGGTGCAGGTCTCGGACAGCAGCGCCATCGAAGGGGTGGTCAACGAGGTGCTGGCGGCCAACGAAGCGGTGGTGCAGCGCTACCTGAATGGCGAGGAGAAGGTGTTTGGGGCGCTGGTCGGTCAGTGCATGAAGGCGCTCAAGGGCAAGGGCAACCCGGCCATCGTCAACGAGCTGCTGAAGCAGGCGATTGAGAGGCAAGGGAAATGAGCGCGTTATCAAGGGACTATCTCGACCTGGAAGGTCGCGGCCCATTCCCCAATCAAATCGATCCCTGGGTCGAAGCCGGACGCTATTTTCACCCGCTGCACAACGAAATCATCAGTCAAATTATGCTGCGGCTGCGCGGCGAACTGCGTCAATTGGGCTACACCATCGGGCGCGAAGCCTCGTTGCAAGTGACGGAACTGGGTAAACCCGACCTCTACATCCAGTCGTTAGCCAACGGTGCGCCGCGCCAACGGGCTTATGAGTACGCGACGGCGGCTGAAGGGGTGCTGGCCGAACCGGGCGTCCTGCTGAACGCGGAACCGGAACTGGATGGGCTGCACATCCGCCATCTGGAGAGCGGTGATCTGGTGACGATCATCGAGATCGTCTCGCCGAAAAACAAAGAGTCGCAGGGCATCATTCAGGCTTATGTCGAACGGCGGCAACGCCAGGTGCTGGAGCAGGGGGTGAACGTGGTCGAGATCGATCTCACCCGTTCCGTCCAGCATCTCGTCTACCTCGACCGACTGAACCGGACGGATTATCACATCGCGGTTCATCTGCCCGACCCGGTGTCGCGGGTGATTCGGATGGCCTATGGCGAGCCGCTGAAACGCTTCGCCCTGCCGTTGCGGCGTGAGGTCGTTGCGGTGGAGTTGCAGCCAGTCTATGCCGACGCCTATCGCAACGCCTCGTGCGCCCTGCACATGGATCACGAGGGGCATTATACCGAAGCCAACCTGCCCTATCCCTCGCTGCTGACCGACGGGCAGCGGCAGTCCGCGCTGCTGGCGGTGCAGACCTGGCGCGACCAGCTCCACCGGCTGCGCAGCGAATCCGGCTGAGGCAGACCCGCATAATCTGAACCAGCTATATTTTCCCCCTGTCCACCGAGATGGAGCAGAAGTACGCTCATGAGCCGCACAATTGGAACCATCCTGTTACAGGCCATCACCGGCGATATCGATTCGCAGAACATCATCCTTAAACAGACTCCCCAGACGATCACCGACGCTTTCATCGAAGCACTTGACCAGGGCGATGAAACGCAGCGTCTGCGCCTTTCCGAGGTGATTGCCCAGATGGGCAGACCGATGGTCGCCCCGTTGATCCAGGCGCTCGATCATCCCAACACCCAGGTGCGCCGTTTTGCCACCTGGTCTTTAGGCCATATGATGGATTGGGTCAGCGAAGTTCCCACGCAGCGCCTGATTGACATCGTGCTGGATGAGCGCGAGGATGCCATGACCCACTGGGCTGCTATCTGGGTCTTGCAGCGATTCCGCCAGCCACAGGCTATACCCGCTATCATCCAGAAAGGTCTGAGCCATTACAACTACGATGTGCAGGCCGTGAGCGCAGAGGCGCTGAGCTACCTGGGTACTGCTGACGACAACACCGTCAATCAGGCTTTGATACCGCTGCTGGGCGATCCCCAGGAGTATGTTCGTCAACAAGCCGGTTATGCGCTCGAACGATTGATGGGGCCGGAACAGTATCGCAACTTGCTGGCCTCCCAGATGCCAAAGGAGCCTGCTGGCCCACCACCGGACATCGGTGAATTGATCGCTACTGCGATGTATACTGCTGATTCTGCTGCCCGTAATCAGGCGATCATCTCGCTGCGCCAGCGCGGCGCAGAACCGGTCGAGCCGTTGATGGAAGTGCTGCATCGCGGCGACAATGAGGCACGGTTGGCCGTTTCTGAGGTCATCCAGACCATGGGCGGCATCATGGTCAGCCCCTTACTGCAAGCCTTATATGACCCAGATAGTCAGGTCAACCGTTTCGCTGCCTTCAACCTGGGACATCTCCAAGGATATGAGTTTGAACCGCCAATCACCCGTCTGATGGAACTCGCGCAGCATGCGGATTGGAGCGTCAGTTGGAGCGCCATCTTTGCCCTGGGGCGCTTTCGGGCTGATGGAGCGATTGATGTTATCCTGACAGGGCTAAAACACCCCAACCACGACATCCGGGCTGTGAGCGTTGAAGCGCTGGGGCTCATCGGTGATCCACGCACTTTTGAGCCATTGTCCGCCATGTTTCAGGACACCCATCCCCACGTCCTTGAGCAAACCGTGCGCGCATTGGGTCATTTCCCTAACCAGCGACTGCCTGAGTCTTTCTTGCAGCTTTATATAGAACATGGCCTTCAGAACCCCAATCTCTTTCACCACATCCAGTACATACCGTTTGAAATTCCCTATTCAGCCGAATGGGTCGAACGCCTGATGCAGCCTCAGCCGATTTCGCCCCTCACCATCCGCTTGATCGGCATGATGCGCGATGAGCGGGTGGTGCCGCTGTTGGTCAGTATGCTGGGAAAATATCAGAGCGATCTGGAGATGCAGCTTAGTGTGCTGGAAGCGCTGGGGAGTACACAGCAGGAAAGCGCTGTCCCGCCCATGATTGAGTCCATCGACGCCTTTCTGGCGCGCCTCAGCCCGGATGACTATAACACCCATTCCTCTACTACCCTACGTCTGATGATGGCTCTGGCCTCCAACCTGAGTCCGTCCGCGCAGCGTTATCTGGAAACAATACAAAAGCCAGAGAACTACGCCTTACACGCTCTGGCAACCTGTCTAGCCCAACAAGGTACGGATGAAGCGCTGGCGGCTCTGATCGATCTCATTGGGCGCATGAGGCAAGACCCGATGGCGGTTCTGGGCATCTTCCATTCATCCTTCATTATCTACGGAGTTAGCGGCTCTGAAGATCACCTGATTAGGCTGACAAAAGCGGTGCTGGATTTAAATCTACCCGGCACTGAAAGCATGGCTTATAATCTGGCCGGGCTGTTAGCTTATCGTCGATTAAACGAGTTCCCGCGTGTTTTCATCGAGCGGCTTACCGCTGATGATGAGGTTGTTCGCGCAAAAGCCCTACAGATTATCAGGATCATCACCCAACAATTTGTCCAGTTGGCCTATGAGATGCTTCCCGAAGTGATTGGCCTCAGTGAATCTCACCAAAAAGCGATGTATAGCCAGAACATGATAGCCCCGCTCATCGTGGCCTGGAAGCAGCAGCGCAATGATGAGCGGCGTTCAGGCTATATCAAGGATGCTCTGCTCGCAGCCGGGATCATGGCTGTGCCGCTGCTGCGCGAGCTGCAACAGGATGCGATTGCCGGATTACAGGCTGAAGCCCGGGTCTTGCTCGATGAGATCCAGCAGCAGAATCACTTCTGGTGAGGCGTGGCCTAATCAACACACCCAATGGCAGTAACAACCAGCTTCACCCCGACGCGGTAGGGGTGGGCGGGGTAGGTGAACTGGCGCTGAAGGGCGCGGGTGTGCCAGCAAAGGCTGGTGCAGGCGTCAGCGTGACCGGGGTGCGCGGTGTAGGGGGCAGCGTGGGCAGCGGTGTCAGCGTCGGCGGTGGGGGCAGGGTTGGGGTGGGCAGCAGCGGCACATTCAACTCTTTGCGCAGATCAGCCGGATTAAAGCCAGGAGCGCAGGCCATTTGCCCCAGCGATCCCCAGCCGGTGATGCCGCCCGCCAGTTGCGCCCGCAGCCATTGACCTGTGCTATCCTGGGCATCCACCGTCACGAGCACACCCTGCGGAATGGTTCCAACCACCTGATGCCGGGCATCCGGGCCGAGGTGCAGCGTCACCGCCGCGCCGGCTGGCTGGCACTGAGGATCGACCACCGGAATATCGAGCGTTCGCGTCGTCGTTTGCCCGGCCGAGTCCTCGGCGATCAGCGTCAGGCGCAACGGCCCCAGCGCGATCCCGACCACATCGCGCAGTTGTTCCTCTGGACCAAAATCGGTTTGCAGCGGGGCGCTGCTGAAGCTTTCCAGTCCACTCAAGCGGGTGGTGACGGCACCCGGTGCCTCCCATTCAATTGTCAGGCTTTGCACCACGAAGCGCGTCACTTGAGTCGGCGTTACAGTGAAACGGATTTCGCTGACCGGCGCATACACCTCGACCATCTGGTTTGCTTCCACCGATTGCCCGGAACCGCTGGCGACCAGCCGCAGCTCAACCGGGCCTTCTAGACTGCTGGTATCGAGGTTGGCGCTGCCGATGGCGGGATCGAGCGTCGTCAGCGATGCGACATCGTTGATAAACAACTGAAGCCGATTGATGTTCAGCCCCGACCAGTTGAGCGTGAGCGGCTGCCCCTGGGCGATGCGGCTGGCGCTGAGGGTGAAGCTGTCGATCTGGGGCGGGCGCGGTTGCAGCAGCGCCGCAGCGATCAGGGCGATGATGATGAAGCTGACAACTATCAGCGCCGCCAGCGCCCCGGCAGCCCAACCCGGCAGCACGGGAGTCTGTACGTAATGCCCGCGTGCCACCGTCAGGAAGCGCGCCGCGTTTTGTGAGCGCACCTGCATATCGAAGGTGTGATTGACTGGCTTGCCCAGCAATTTGCGCCGCGCCGGTTTGACTTCGCCCTGGATGATCTGGCGCGCGCCGGGGGCCAGCGTGACCTGGTTGGCCGAGAGCGTGAAGCGCAGCTTGCCGCTGCGTTCAAAGCCTGTGATCGAGACAGGCAGCGGGGCGCTACCCTGATTATGGACATAGAGGCGCAGCGGCTGCCCCGCCGTCAGATGGGCTTTTTCCAGCGCCAGTCCGAAACCGCTGAACGCCAGAATCCGCACCAGCAGCGTCGCCTCCAGCCGCGCATCCGGGCGTTCTTTCGGCCAGACCCGCACCAACGCCGAGTAATCGCCGGGCGGGCTATCGCTGCGGCGGGCGGGACGAAAATTGACCAGCACCGTCTCGCTCTGGTTGCTGGCGACCACCACTTCCGGGCGATCAATCCGAATCCACTCTGGTGGCATTCCGGTCACACTGAGGCGGAAGCGCTGTTCGCCAGGGCTGTTGTTGGTGATGCGGATCTCGGCGGACATGCTGGCACCGGGCGAAAATCCCTGTGCCGGGCCGATGACATCCAGGCGGAAGGTGGGGGCGATGGCCTCGACGCGGCGGGTGGTGGTGTCGTCTACATATTTGATGGGCTGGGTTGGCTGTTCATCCAGCCGGTGAAAGATGAGGCGCAGATCGCCGATGGTAATCTCGCTGCCATCTTCCAGCAGACGGGGCTGGTTCACTCCCATGCGCTCACCATCGATGAAGCTGCCATTGGCCGATTCGAGATCGGTCACCTGTACATCGCGCCCGTCGTGCTGAATGCTCAGGTGATAGCGTGAGATGGCGTTGGTCTCCAGCACAATCGTATTGCCGGTGGAACGACCAATAGAGATGGTGTTATCGACCAGGGCAAAGGTCTTAAATTGCCCATCCGGCCAGAAGACATCCAGCCGCCCATACGCCATAACGCTTCCCCGCTGCTATACCGGTTCAATGCCTCCATTGTAGCTTGACTGGCGCGCGCGGCAAATTGGCGATCTGTGGCGGTTGCCCACCGTTCACCCGACGCTCAGGCAGTCGATAGTCATCAGAAACCTTTACAACCGGGCAGCCAAAAAGAAGATCTGACCACAGAGAGCAAGTGGAGCGAGTATTCGTAAAATTCTGCAACTATAAAAGTTCCTTTTTTGCAGTTTATGAATCAGTCATCAGATTAGCCCAAGAGAAAATGATGCACAAAAGCCGCCGAAGCCAGAAGTAATTGCTATGACAGATTGCTTTCAGAGTTCAATCTGAGGACTGTCAACTGCCAACTGGGTGTTAAGGGTGCAAGTTCGGTGTCACCCAAAAGTCATGTGTAACATCTGGCGCGCCCCTCCGTTGTAATGGGTGTACAGCAATCATCATGGAGGGTTATGATGAAACGAACGGGATCCTATCTGATATTGGCACTGGCGGCAGTTGCCATCCTGCTGGTCGGCAGCGTTGGGCTGCGGGCGCAGGATGATAACACCATCACCATCACCGGTACGCTGGATGCCATCACCGCCAACAACACCATCATCGTGAATGGAGCCAGTTACAACATGGGGCAGGGCGTCGCCCTGCCGTCTTCAACGCTGCTGGGGGTGAACATCACCATCACGGGCCGGCGCGATCCAGCGACTCAGGCGGTTGTGGTCATCTCGATCACCATCACCACTGGCGCGACACCCACTCCTTCAGCGACAGCCGAAGGTACGGCGGAAGCAACCCCGGAAAGCACAGCCGAGTCAACAGCGGAGAGTACACCGGAAGCCACGCCTGAAAGTACCGCGCAGCCCACGCCTGAAATGACTCCATCCGATGATGATACACTGGAAATCACTATCATCATCGAAGGGCCGGTGCAGGAAATCAACATCAACATCATCACCATCTACGACATCGACATCGAACTGCGCGTTGATGATCCGCTGCTGGTGGTAATTCAGATCGGCGACATCGTCCGCGTCGAGGGCAATGCCCAGGATCGGGGCGGCGTAGTGATTATCATTGCCGTCAATGTCGCGGTCATCAATGTCGATATCAACATCGCTACCGGCGAAATCTGGCGCGATGACAATGCTACCTGTGCTAACCCACCGCCCGATTGGGCCCCGGCCAACGGCTGGCGGCGGCGCTGCGAGTCGAATAATGGTGGCGGCAGCATCACCATCACCATTGGCGGTGGAGGGGACAGCGGTGGGAGCGATGATGACGGCATGGGCATGGGGATGGGCATGGGCATGGGTGACGACGATTAACTCGCCCGCTGGATGAAACGGTAAATTTGAGCTTTCTCTCTTGTCGTCCCCGACTGCTTTCCTCCTGGATTGCCGGGGGCGACCCTGTTGTACAATGGGGTGCGGACCCCGTAAGGGCATGTCAATCATGCCCTTACAACAACGAGTTTTAATCTCTACACAATTGACCGTGTGGGATTGCAACCCGGTGTCTGCCAGAGAGGGGTTATCCCTCGGTTGGCAAGAGACGGAAAGCCTACTCAAGGGGCTGCATTTCAGGATGTCTTTTCCAGTGTCTTTAGTCCGCTTACCGGATTTCCGTTAGCTTGGCGGCTTTAGCCCCAGCAGTATCATCGGCATCCGAATTGAGCGGTTGGTCACTGGTGAAAGTGGAGATATGAATCAAACGCTGACTGTTCCCCGGTTGGGTACACTGGCGCTGCCCCGCCTGCGGCCATCGTGGGTCGTCGTCTTTCTGGGCGGAATCAACCTGATCCTGATCCAGTGGGTGCTGGCGCGCGAGTTGACAGCGCTGTTGCTTGGCACCGAGCTGATCGTGCTGCTGGTGAGTGTGTCGTATTTCGCCGGGTTGTCGTTGGGCTACGCGCTGGGCGGACGGGTCAACCGGCGCTGGCTGCCGCTGGCGGGGGTGCTGCTGCTCATCCTGCACCTGACGCTGCCGATCTGGTTCCGGTTGCTGGTGGCCTGGCTGGCAGAACGGGAAGCCTACGAACTGGCCTTCATCGGGCTGCCGCTGCTCACGCCGTTTGTCGTCTCCAGCTTTTACAGCCTGTTCCTGCCGCTGTATGCCGATCATGGCGATGACGCGCTGCCCACGCTCTACGGGCTGGAGGTGCTGGGGTCGGCCTGTGGGGTGCTGGCGCTGGTGGCGCTGGGTGGCATCGGCCTGCAAGCGGTGTACACCGTCTATGGACTGGCCCTGCTGCTCATGCTACTGGCGCTTGGGATGCGCCCGGCGCGGGTGCTGCTGCTGTTGATCGCGGTTGTGGCCTGGCTGATCCTGCTGCCGAACGTCTCTGGCTGGAGCAACGCTCGCTGGTATGAGACGCTGCAAGGACTGCCCCCCGGCACGACCACGCTGTACACAGCCTACAGCCCGTATCAGAAAGTCGATGTGCTGGAGACGCCGGATGGTCAGCGCTACCTGTATCTCGATGGATTGAGTCACTTCGGCAGCCCGGATGGCGAGCGGCTGAATGTGGTGATGGGACAGATTCCAGCGCAGTTGATCCAGCCAGAGACCGCGCTGGTCTTCGGTGCCGGGTCGATGCAGATGGAAGCGCTGATCGCCGACCATGCCGGGGATGTGCTGACGGTTGAACTCGATCCACTGGTGGTCGAAGCCAGCCAGCGCTACCTGCTGCCGTTCAATCGTATGGACACGCTGACCAATCGCCGTGTCATCCTGGATGATGCCAAGCATTTCATCGCCAACAGCCGCGAGAGCTATGACCTGATCGCCACCGATCTGCCAGCTGCATACAGTATGCAGACGGCGACGCTGTATTCCGCCCCGTTTTTTGAACAGGTGGCGCAGCGTCTCAGTCCGAATGGGGTGTTCTCGGTCAATCTGACTAGCGTCTTCGGACGTGATGACTGGGTGTCGCGGCGCATCACAGCTGGACTGTTGCAGCAGTTTGATGAGGTGATGGTCGTCACGCCGCAGTCGGTGGGGTGGAGCTTTGCCTATGCCGGCAGTCCGCTGCCCTTCAGCCGCGCTCAGGTGGAAGATGCCCTGCGCCAGAGTGGGGAAGCACAATTTGTGATTTATGAGACGCCAGCCGTGCGTGTATTCGTGGGTGATGCCCCGCCGATCACGCTCGACAGCCTGGATATTGCCCTGCATGTCAGCCTCGACTGGGTGCGGGGACGATTGGAGTGATGAGCCATGACGACGATGGATATGCCACGCCCGATTTCCCGCATTCCCCATCTGCTGCTGGTGGGAATGCTGCTGGGCGTGCTGCAAACAGGTCTGTTCTTTCAGTTGTCCTTCACTCTCAGTTCGACCTTCGGCACATTCCTGCTCATCACGCTGTGCTGGCTGGCGGGCAGTGCGCTGGGGGTGATGGGTGTGGCGCGGGCGACCATCGCCACTGAAGTCTGGCTGCTGCTGGCGCTGGTGGCCTACGCCATCTCTCTGCTGCTGGCACAGGCGGCTCCGTTTAATACCGCCCTGTGGCCGCTGTATGGGGCGCTCATCGTCCTCGGCGGCCTGTATCCGGGTGTGTTCTTCGCTCGCTATTCGCGTCACAGCCGCGCCGGTACCATGCTGCTGTGGGAAAACAACGGCTTCATCATCGGGCTGGTTGGCCTGACGCTGCTGTTCATGCTGTTGGGGCGCGGCGTGTTGTGGTTGTCTCCAGCCTTGCTGGCGCTGCTGGTGCTGTTCACCCGTCCGCTTCACGCTGTGCCTCAGCAGGGTTGAACGACTCAAAGGTCGATTTCTCGCTCGCATGTTACAATGCCACAAGAGCTTGACTGTCATGAGGAACTGAGACCTGTGATTGAGACACCCCGCCTCTCTCATCCGCCGACACCCGACTGGAAAGCCCTCCTGGCGATAGGGGTTGGGGCGATCATCTTTGCCGCGTTGTTGGGGCAGATTCGCTTTCTGGGACATGACTGGGCTGCTTATTTCGCCCGTCAGGACAGCGGATTTGTTATTCAACGTCCGAATCCGTCATATCCGCCCTGGGTGTTGAACGTCATTTTGCGTCCGTTAACCGAGTTGCCACCCTACACCGGCCTAGCAATCCTGAATGGCCTCACCTTAGCAGCCCTGACGGTTCTCACTTTCCGTTATGCCCGCTTCCGTTTCCCCGAACAGCCTGCACCGGCATATGCCGGTGTGCTGCTGGTGATCCTCAGCCCGCTGCCCTGGGCCACCCTGTGGTTGGGGCAGGTGGATGTGATGCTGTTGTTGGGGCTGGTGAGCATGCCGTTCGGTGTGCCTTTGCTGCTGGGTAAACTCCATACCGGCGTTTGGGCCGGATTGGCATCGCGCCGCGACTTCCTGTGGTGCGCTGCCTGGGGAGTGCTTTCGATCCTCATCTGGGGTTTCTGGCCGCTGCCGATCCTGACCCAGACAACCGATCTGGTTCTGTCGCATCCGATCACCATGGGCTGGCGGGCGCTTTCGCCGGCGCTGGCGCTGCTGGGTGCGATCCTGTTGCTGTTGACTGATCGCGACCCTTTACGGCTGATCGCAGCAGGGTCGTTCATTTCACCCTACATGATGCCTTATCACTATCTGGTGCTGCTGCCGGCGCTGGGGAAAACCTATGGCTGGCGGCAGGTCTTGCTCTGGGCGACAAGCTGGATATTCGTGGCGGTGATGGGCATCGCCACCCCGGAAACCAAGTGGCTGTCGCTCAGTTTCCCGTTGCTCGTCTGGATATTCCTGGCACCCCGTCTGGCGCTTCGACCGCTGCTCCAAGACCCGGACTTGCTCATCAACCGCCTTTGGCGCACAGCTCGACAGGTTCTGGGTGGGTGGCAGTCCATAGCTCGCCGCTGATGTCTGCTACGGTTGACACGACTCCCCCCCATGTTATAATGCCCTGCGAGGTCATGAAGGCCGTAAAGGGCATGTGACCGGCTGTTTAACAGGGATATGGGGAACTTCGCCATGCGAAAAACAGGGATTGCGGCGCTGGTCATCTTGCTGACGCTGATCTTGGGTATAGGCGCAGCACAGGCGCAGGATAATCTTCTGCGGAACGGTGGATTGGAAGAAGGCTCGTTTGGTCAGTATACCGGGCGCCGCGGCGGGGATAAGCCGATTTACCTGCCTGAAGGTTGGAATTACTGGTTTGCCGGGCAAACTGGTGAGTTCAACAACCGTGGTGACAAGGCGACAATTCAACCCCATCCTGGTCCCGGCCCTTCTCCCCAGGAAGGGACCCGCGCTATGAATATCAATTGTGATTTTGTCAGTTGTACCGCCTCTGTCTTTCAGACCGTCAACAATCTGGTGGCCGGCAGCAATTATTCTGCCTCGGCCTGGTCACAGGTTAAAGCTTGTAATCGAGGTGGTGCTGAGTCATGTGGATCAGCGCGTGAATCCGGCTCACAAACGCGCATCGGCCTTGACCCAACGGGTGGCAGCGACCCCAATAATCCGGCCATTGTTTGGTCAGCCTACGTCCAGCCACATGACCAGTGGTTGCAACAGAGCGTAAGCGCCACCGCGACTGGTACTGTGCTGACTGTTTTTCTCTACTCGACCCAATCGGCCTTCGCTGATCTGAACCGAACCTACTGGGATGATGTCCGGCTGACCGGAGGGGGATCTGGCGGGGCTGCTGCTCCGGTTGGAACCGTCGTTGTGCCAACACCCATCCCAACAGCACCGCCGGTGGCTGCATTTGTCGTGCCACAGGCCGCCCAGCCGGATGGCTCGATTGTCCACACAGTCCAGTCGGGCGATACGCTGGCGAGCATCGCTTTCGCCTATGGAACCACCCGTCAAGATTTGCTGGCGCTGAATAACCTGCAATCCGCCAACTTCATCTTCCCCGGTCAAAAGCTGTTGATCAAGCCGGCGCCGACAGCTACCCCTGTCACGCCAACAGTGCCGCCCACGGCGACGCCGACGACTGCGCCGACCAATACTCCGGCTGCGGTGGCAGCAACCAACACTCGCCCCCCGGCTACCGCTGCGCCAACCAACACACGAGTGCGACCAACCAGCGCGCTACCCACTGTCGCACCGACCACTAGCAGTGGTCAGGCTGTCGCACCAACCAATGCTCCGGCAGTAGCGCAGGCTTCTACGGATATTCCTACCGATGTCCCGCCACCGACGGATGCCCTGCCCACCGATGTCCCGCCTACCGGCGTACCAACCGAGGTGCCAGCTACTCCGACTGAAACATTGGTACCGCCCACGGCTCCGGTGCAGGTGGCGGATGCCGGTGGAGTTGACCCGGCGGCTCGCACTGCCAGCGTGTGCGTTATCCTGTTCGACGACGCTAATCAGAATCGCTTGCAGGAACAGGGCGAAGCCTTGCTAAAAGATGGCACGATCCGATTGCTTCAGGGGAGCGAAGAGGCCGGTGCCTATCAGACGGATGGCACTTCCGAGCCGCACTGTTTCAGTGGGCTGGCAAGCGGCGATTATGTGGCAGCCGCCAGTGCGCCGGGCGGTTATGGACTGACAACGCCCGACCAACTGCGGGTGCGCCTCAATCCCGGCTCACAGATCAATCTGACCTTTGGTGCCGCTTCGGGGGTGCAGCCAGCACAGCCACCCCCTGCCAGTTCCGGGCCACTGGTGAGCGAGAATGCACCACAAGTGGCAGCGCAACCACCATCCGTGTTGGATCAGATCATGGCGGTCAGTGGATTCATTGTGCTGGGATTGGCTGGTCTTGTGTTGATCGGCGGAATTGGTCTCGCGCTGCTCCTGCGTCGACGCTAGGAAATGACGATGATGCGAACACAAGCGTGGTGGATAGTTGGCCTGATAATGCTGCTCACGAGCGGGCTAACCGCAGCCCAGAGCGGCGGACAGTTTTGCGTCCGCGCCTTTGAAGACCTGAATCGCAATGGCCTGCGCGATCCTGAAGAACGGCTGTTGACGCGCGGCATCAGCGCCAATCTGCTTGATGTGCAGAATGTCACGGTGGGCAGTGCTGTGCTGGATCAATCACCCACGGCCAGCGAAGGCGTGATCTGCTTCACCGGACTGCCCGATGGACAGTACACCATCACTATCACCAGCCTCGATTTCGAGTCGACCACGCCAACCTCGATGACGACCAGTATCAGCGGCGCTGATCTGCCAACTGTAATGGAATTCGGCGCTGTCACGGCGCTGATCCCCACGCCAACGGCTGCTCCGCCCGCCACCACCATCGGCGGGCTGACACGCGATGAGCTGGTGCGGTTGCTGGTGGCGGCGTTGGGTGGGTTGATCGTCATCGGTGGGATGGGTCTGCTGGGCGTTATGGTCTACCTGATTGCCTTCCCGCGCCGTCGCAAAGTCGCGGCTGATGCCCGCCGGGCAACGACTACTGGCTCGACCCCGGCAGTACGGCAGACCGATACCGGAAACTGGCCCAAAGTCTGATGTTTGATGGACACCACAATTCGCGATGCGCTGGTTGGGGGTGATCCGCATTTGCTGGGACGGACTGAGGAACTCGTCCTATGGGTGTTGAACGATCAGGCGCGGCTTCCCGAACTATTTGAGATCCTGTTTGATGCCAACGAAATCGTACGCATGCGGGTATACACGATGCCCTGGAAAAAGTGGCTCGTCAGCGATCTGATGGGTTTGTCCCTTACGTCGAAAGTCTCCTGACCGAAATTGTGGACATTCGGCAGTATTCGGTA
Source organism: Anaerolineae bacterium (assembly GCA_022843385.1). Taxonomy (GTDB): domain Bacteria; phylum Chloroflexota; class Anaerolineae; order Aggregatilineales; family Phototrophicaceae; genus CFX2. The sequence goes on from JALHNT010000013.1 coordinate 110,259, forward strand.
CAGCGGCATCAGGCGCAGATGCTCAGTGACATTACCGTGACACCCGATCAGCAGCGGCACGCCACCATGCTTCTGAAAGTTACTCTCAATGTGTATGACGAGTGGATTGTGATCAATCTAACGCTGAGATCATTGGCAACTCTAGCTCAGCGCGATGATCGACTGCGACAGGAACTGCCCGAAATCCGCCAGATGTATGCCCAAGATGTTTGGAAATCGGTTGTCCGGCGCGCCAGCAGACTGCTGCGGGAGATGGGCAGATAGCCCCCTCAGCGCTGCTGACGGGCACGTCGTTCAACCTCGGTCAACGGTTCGGTTGGAGTATCCGCCTGCGCTTGCAGGTGATCAATATCGTGCAAGTACTCATCCTCTGGATCAACTGGTGGTAGGAGCACTCGATAAAAGCGATAGTAAGCCCGCGCCAGCCATCGCTGAAACCGTACCACACGCGCTCCCCGGTCAATGCCCAGCGGAATCAAAATCAGCAGATCGAGGAACAAGAGCGGCGTGAGCAGAATGGCCGCCAGCAGCGCCAGCAATCCCAGCGGCAGTTTGAGCAGCACATAGGTCAGACTGAGCCAGGTGATGGGACTGCTCAAGAGCAGGGTCAGCCGTTGAAAGACTCCCTGCCCTTCCAGGTTCAGCATTTCAGGGGGGTGAGGCAGTGCTTCTTCCAGTACAGCGGCCATTAGCTGTTGATCCATCAGGGCTATCGTGCGCGCCACACCGAGGGCGAACAACAATATCGGAATGCCGATGATGACCGCTGATAATGCAATTCCGACGGACAGCAGGAGCGCCAGAAAACCGAAGTAGACCATGCCCAGCGTGAACTGGATGATGAGCGATAACCAGTCGCGGATAATACCGCCATCGCTAAGCCATTCCAACCAGGGTCGGCGGGACATGGTCAGCCTGCCTCAGGGACGGATGGTGGTGGAGTCCTGCCAGGGTGGGCAGGCGCGGTTAATCGTCAGCAGATCGCCGGGCAGAATAAGGCGGTTGGCCCCCAACTGCGGATTGCTGGCGATCAGACAACTCAGTTCGACATTAAATTCGCAGGCGATGAAATCCAGCGTGTCCCCGGCCTGAATGGTGTAGACACCGTTGACGACTTGCCGTCCGGCATTGCCATCAAAACGGCAGGCGTTGACTGTTGTGCCGGTCACAGTGGTTGTAGTAGCGGGCGCGATGGGGGCTGTTCCACCCCCCAGTCCCACCGTGCTGCAATCGCCGGGAATGAGGAGTACCTGACCGGGATAGATCAGGTCAGGATTGGCAATATTGTTGGCCTGCACCAGACAGCTCAACGGCCTGTTGAACTGGTTGGCGATCCGCCCCAGCCGATCCCCACGCTGAACGGTGTACTGCTGATCTTCGCCGATGACTACTCCGCCGCCCTGGCCTTCAACCGCCGCACAATCACCCGGGATGAAGAGTTCTTCCTTGCCACCCAGCACCGGGGCGAAAGTCGTCAGGTCATTCGCCAGTTGGAGGCAGAGAATCGGTTTCTCGAATTGTAAGGCGATGGAAATCAGAGTGTCGCCTTCTTCGATGACATAGGTTTCACCAGCGGGATCGTCTTGGGCGAAGGTCAGGCTAGCGCTGAAAGCCAGCAGCAGAAGCAGGAACAGCCAGAATGAGCGGCGCATAACACGGTTCTCCTTCAGCGTATCGAATCGTTCATAGTATACGCGGGATGGGTGAATTTCGCTTGCGGCGCTGATGAAGCAGGGTTGCGATCACCCTGTAGCCAGCCCGTGATGTTTCTGATACCACGCCCAGGTGCGCGCCAATCCCTCGCGGATATGAACCTGAGGGTTGAAGCCCAGGCGTTCACGGGCACGGGTGTTGTCACAATAGGTTATACGAGGTTCGCTGGCTGGGGCAGGCGTCGGTTGGCGAATGGCTTTCTGGCCGATCAGATCTTCATATATCTCAATGAATTCATTCAGCGAAATCGGCGCACCGTAGCCGATATTCATCAGCGCGAAGCCCATCGGACGGTCAAGCGCTGCCATGATGGCTGCCACTACATCATCAACATACGTCCAGTCGCGTTTCAATTCGCCATTGTCATATACCGGCAACGGCTTTTGTTGCAGGATGGCTTCAATCGCCCGCAGCGGCATCATGTCCGGTCGCCCATTCGGGCCATAGACATTGAAGAAACGCAGGACGCTGAAGTTCAAGCCGAACATGTGATGGTAACTGTAACCGAAGAGCTCTGCGGCACGCTTGCTGGCCGGGTAGGCCGCCAGTGGCTCATCGGGCGCGTCTTCTTCGCGGAACGGGATACGCGACGTCTGTCCATAGACCGAGCTGGTAGAAGCCTGAATGAACAGCTTGACATTGTGCCGGCGTGCCAGATCCATCAGATGGACCGCGCCGGTAACATTGACATCACTATATAACGGCCCCTGCTCAATCGAATTGCGCACCCCCGCTAGCCCCGCCATATTGGCGATATGGGTAATGTGATAGTCAGCGAACAGGCGTTCCAAGCCAGCACGATCACGAATATCGCCTTCAACGATCCGGGCCTGTTCACCCAAACCAGAGATGTTTGCTCGCTTGATGCGCGGATCATAATAGGAGTCAAAGTTGTCCAGCACGATCACAGGCTTCTGCTGCTGTACCAATTTTGCGGCCAGACGGCTACCAATGAAACCAGCCCCACCTGCAATCAAGACTGCCATTGTTTTTCTCCTCTATACGGCAGCATCATAACGGGTTTGACCGAGATTGACAATAGAGCGCCTTTCAGGCTTGTCGTCAGGCTTTCGTTAGCCGGTCACAATAGGATACAATCAGCGAAATCACCACATTGTAAGGTCGCAGGATATGGAGCAGCGGGAAGAACGTCTGCTAGTTGCACTGGCACAAAAATACGCTCCCAGCATTCTCTCCACGCTGGATCGCAGTGGCGATCCCCAGGCGCGGTTGGGGCGTCTGGCGCGGCGATTGGCCGATTTCAACCTGCTGATCCTTGAGGCCGAGCAGCCATATTCTCTGCAATTGATCCAACGGGATGTTAACAGTCTGATTGAAGAATGGCTGAACGGGTATATTCAGTTTTATCTGCGCATCTGCCGCGACCTGTTCCCCTCCTATGCCCGCTGGAATTTCCAGTACATCGACAACCAGTGGCCGATCCTGCTCTACATGGCCGGTGAAGCCACCCCAGTCATCCAACGGATGGCGGGTTATATTGTGCCTTATGTCACGCTTCGCCAATTCGATAATCGTGTGCTGGATGCCGAATTGATTGGTTTGATTGATCTGGTGCTGGATGAGCTGGAAGCCGGCAGCCTGTCGCGCAACGCTTTCAAGCAGCTCCGCGATGATTGCGCCGCTATCCTCAAGCAAATGCTGCTCAACCTGCGCGTTCAGCAGCTCACCTTGACCCCATTTGACCGGGAAATCTTCACTGAAAGCCAGCGCATCATCCCAATCCGCAGCGATCCACCGCCGGTGCCTCCACCAGCGCCACCGGCCACCCTGCCTGAACCGATCAGCCCTCGTCATGACGATACCCAGCATGTACAGACCACTGGGATAATACCAGCAGTTACCCAACCGCCTGAGAATGGGACGAAATCCCCATCTCCCCGCGCACCGCGGCGCGAGACCTGGGAACGCCGTCCGCCGGTTCCACCCCTGCCACGTTCGAAAACGGATGAGTAGGGCGCATTAACGCACGCGCGCTGCTGAACTGCTATATAATCCACTCAAATCAAGGACTTGCTCTCAAGGAGTGTGACTGTGCGTCGATTACTGCTGCTGGCAGCCGGATTGCTGGCGCTGCTGCCAACCCTGGTGCTGGCTCAGGATACCCCTGTTTCAACTGAGGAACCGTCCGCGCAGGCCACGCCGGTTTCGCCGATTCCGGATGATGCGCTGCCGGTCCTAATTAATGCACGAACCGATCTAGAGCTGCTGGCGAATCAGGCCATCGGTGGCACCCGTCCGCCGGGTTGGAGCGGTAGTCTGAATGTCTCGGATGTCAATCTGCCGTTGCTCGTCCGCCTGGACCTCGAACTGCTGGTCGGCACCATCCTGGGTATTGACGAGCGCCCGGTTGGCTGGTTCGGCCCCGTGCCGGGGACGGCGTATTCGATTGCCCGCGATATTCGCCACGATCTTGAACTGCTGGCTGATCAGTTCAACGGGCGCAATATCCGTCCGCCGGGCTGGGCCGGTTCCGACCCATTGCTGCGCTGCAACCGCGCCACCCAAACGCTGGTGACCCTGCTGGAACGTCAGGGAATCTTTACTCTGAATGTCGATATCAATGATGCCGATTTTTGCCAGAAGGCCGAGCTACAGGCCAGCCAGTTCGCCGAAACCAATCTATTGACCAGTGCGGCACCGGTGGCTGCGGCAGGTGTGTCCCAGACTCCACCTGGCAGCGCCCAGATCGACTCTGATCTGGCGGTGGCGTTTCTGGATCGCTTCGCTCGCCAGCAGGTCGGTCTGATCCCACCCGGCACACTGGTGACGCCAGTGGCGCGCAGCTTCACCACCTTCTCCAAGATGATGCTGGTGCGTGGCGAGGGATTCGAGGTCTTCATCGATTACACCAGCAGCAGCCTGAGCGATGCTGATTTCCAGGCGCTGCCGAATGTCGATGATGTGGGTGCCAATACGGCCTGTGCCGCCGAATGGTGTCTAGGGGCAGGCGAATAGGTGATCGGAATGGTTGATGGGCGCTCGATGAAGCGCCCTCCAGTTATGGGTTCAGCCTGACAGGTTGACCGCTGCTGGCGGATTGATAGGCCGCAGCCACAATCTCGACGCCGCGCAGCCCGTCGATGCCAGTGATGGCTGGCGTGCGTTTGTCGCGGACCGCGGCGATGAACTCACGCAGCAGCCCGGCATTGGCATCTGACCCCCAGTAAGCCCATTGCGGGCGCTTGATGGCCTGGTTGTAAATGCTCATCACCTGCTTGAAGGCGTCCATTACCGCCAGGCCTTTTTCCGCCACCAGCTCCATCTTCAGCCCGCCCCATGTTGGGTAGTAGGCCGGCTTGCTCCAACTGCAATCGAGGCTGGCGAAGACGCCGTTGGCGAACGTCAGCATCACCAGTCCACCGGTTTCTACCGCCACACTTTTGCCGCCGATAATCTGATTGCTGGCGGCATAGACTTCAGTCACTTCTGAACCCAGATACCAGCGCAGCAGATCGGCCAGATGAACGATGTGGTCGGTCAGTGCGCCACCACCCGCCAAGGCCTTATCGACGAACCAGTCACGCCTGAGGAATGGTAACACCTCGGCCTGATGAAATTCCGGCAGCGATCCCTGATTGGTGGTGTTACAGCCATAGATACGACCCAGGCTGCCAGACTCAATCAGCTTCTTGATCTCCTGTGCCGGCGGACTGAAGCGCATCGGCAATGCCGTCATCAGCGTGACATTGGCTTTCTGACAGATATCCACGATGGTGCGGGCATCAGCCACGCTGGTCGACAGCGGCTTTTCGCACAGGATTGCGGCTCCGGCTTCGGCAGCCATCTGTACCAGAGGCAGATGACGAGCATTCTCAGCAGTGACAATTACAGCATCCGGTTTCTCATTGAGCAGGTCAGTGTACGAGTCAAACTGGCGCACCTTGAACTGCTGGGCAAAGTAGCGCCCGCGTTCGTGATTATCGTCAGCGATACCGATGACTTCAACATCGGGCAGGGTTTGCAGCGCTGCCAGATACCCTTCAGCGTGAAGATGGGCAAAACTCAGAATTCCCAAGCGCATCACCGCACCTCCGCAATCTTGACCGAACGCCCGCTGCGCGCCGACTCAACCGCCGCCAGCGCGATCTGTACCGCAATCAGTCCATCTTCGGCCTCGACGCGCGCCTGCTGCGTCCTGCCAGTCAGCACATCGTGGAAGTGCCTGATCTGAGTGGTATAAGGGTCTTCGGCCAGCGGGCTGAGTGGCAACCCCAGTTCAGCACTATCATCAGCACCGCTGCTTTTGAGATGAATGCTGAGTGGGGCCGAGCTATCCGCCGGGTGTTCGATCAGGCCAGCATCACCCGCGATCTCCAGCGCCGTGCGGAACATAGGCGGGGGATAAGCCCAACCGCCCTCGACATTGCTGATCGCGCCGCTGCGATGCCTGAGGATCGCCAGGGCATAATCTTCCGGGGCATTGGGGTCGGCGCTGCGAACGCTGCGGGCATAGACGCTCTCGACCTCGCCAGCAACCCAGCGGGCATAATCGAAATCGTGGATCATCAGATCGAGCATCATGCCCCCGGAGCGCGCCGGATTGAGGAACCAGTTATCCACCGCCAGCTTGGGCTGAAAGGCGCAGCGCGTGAGCCGCACCACCGCCACTTGACCGATGTCACCCCGGTCAACAGCGGCTTTGGCCTGGGCATACTGTGGGAAGAAACGCACCACATGCGCTACCAGCAGCCTGACCCCAGCCTTGCGACAGGCTTCCACCATCTCTTTGGCCTGGGCAACTGTGCGCGCCAGCGGCTTTTCACAAACGATGTGTTTGCCGGCCCGCGCTGCCTGAAGCGCCATCTGATGATGCAGGTCAGTAGGGGTACAAATATCCAGCACATCAGAGTGGTCGATCAGGTCTTCCAGACTGTCAAAAGTGCGGACGAAGTAACGATCCGCCAGTCGCTTCGCCCGTTCATCGTGCAGCGAACGAATCCCAGCCAGTTCTACGGGCGTTTGTGACCAGGCGGCGGCATGCACAGTACCCATATTGCCGCTGCCGACAATCCCGACTTTCAGCATAAACCCTGCCCTCTCACAATGAAGTAGCTTAATGACCCTGATTGTAACCATGAGCGGGTTGAACCCGCTACTGCCTGACCAACTGGCTCGATGAGGGATATCACACATTTTACAGATTGCTTACACACGCCCAGCAATCCGGTAACAGGTGGCGGCGATGATGGGTTCATCGTTAACTGATGAACCTGGAGCCAATACCATGAACCGTTTCCCTAAATTGATCGCCCTGCTCGTCACCATATTCGCCTTGCTGCTGGTGGTCGCGCCGACGCTGGCCGATGACAGCGCCGTAACCCGCACTATCACCGAACAGCAGATCAACGAGTCCTACCGTGTGACCAACCCGGCTCGCCGCGCCGTCAGCGACCGCCTGGTAGACCTGCAACCGGGACAGGTGGTGGTCAACGAAATCGTCACCCGCCGGGGACAGGAACCGGTCGCAGTGGTGGTGGTCTATACCCCCAGCGTGCAGAATGGCCGCCTGTTCTGGACGACGGTCAGCGTCACCCGCGATGGACAGCCGGCCTCGCAGGACATCATTGACCAGATCAACAACCACCGTCAGTCGAGCTGGCGCAATTACTGGCGGCTGAATGGCCCGGAAGGCCGGGTGCAGTCGGTGACCATCAGCGACACCGAGATCGTCATCACCCTCAGCGCCCGCTCGCGCTAGTGCGTCACCGTTTCTGAACCAGACCGGGCAGGCCGTCCATCCGACGCCTGCCTGTTTGATTCCCCGTCCGGTGGATTCGTCTGAACCACGCCAGCGGGATACAATTAACGCCCAGGTCGAAGGAGCAAATCAATATGGACTTTAGCGTTGCCTCGTATAGTTTTCATCGCCTGCTGGCCGCCGGTAAACAGGATATGTTCGGCTACATCGCTGACTGCAAGGCGCTCGGTTGTGCCTATCTCGATCCCTGGAATGGTCATCTGAAGCCGTTGATTGACGAGAGCAATGCTCTCAAAGCGGCGGGTTCGCTGACTGCGACCTTCTCCGAGCCGGGGTTGGCCTATGTGACACGGGTCAAAACGGCGGCTGACCAGGCCGGTTTGCCCTTCATCTGCCTGGCGGTGGATGGGGCGCATATCTATGAACCGACGGTCGAAGCCCGCCAGATCAACCGGGCATCGGCTTATCGCTGGCTGGATGTGGCGCAGCGGTTGGGCGCGCAGCAAGTGCGCGTCGACTCAGGCGGCAGCGAGACGCTGACCGATGAGGTGTTCGCCCTCATCGTCGAAGGTTATCAGGATGTGATCGCCCGCGCCCGTTCGCTGGGGCTGGAGGTCATCATCGAGAATCACTGGGGTGCGTCGAGCGTGCCGGAGAATGTGCTGCGGATGCTGAAGGCCATCGATGGGTTGGGGCTGCTGTTCGACAGCAACAACTTCGCTGACGGCTTGCAGGAAGAGGGCTGGGAGAAACTGACCCCCTACGCCAAGTCGGTGCACATCAAGACCTTCGCCTTCAACCCGGATGGAACCGACCCGACGGTAGATATTCCGCGCGTGGTGCGGCTGCTGCGCGATCGCGGCTACACTGGCTGCTGGGGCATCGAGAGTATGCCGATGGATGGCGATGAGATCGGCGGCGTCAGAAAGACGATGGCGCTGATTGAGCAATCGTTGGCGTTGTGAGAGAGTTGTTAGTTGTTAGTTCCTAGTTGGAGAGCAGGCTGCCGGTGATGAAGCGGCAGATCAAACGGTTGATACTCAGGAGAAAATCATGACAGCATCGCGTGAACCGGTTCGCATCGGCGTGATCGGCGTTGGGCAAATCGGCAAGCATCATCTGGATAATTACAGCAAGATCGCGGACGCGCAGATCGTGGCGGTCGCGGATGTGAATGAGGCCGAAGCGCGACGGGTGGCCGGGCTGCACAACATCCCCAGCGTCTACACCGACTTCCGTGAGCTGCTGAAGCGCGACGACATCGTGGCGGTGGATGTGGCGCTGCATAACAACCTGCACATGCCGGTGACGGTGGCCGGGTTGCAGGCGGGCAAGCATGTCTATTGCGAGAAACCGATGGCCGGCTCGTACCGTGATGCCGAGACCATGTACACGACGGCACAGCAGGCCGGGCGCAAACTGAGCATTCAGCTTTCGACGCTGTTCTCGAACGAGGTCAAAGCCGCCCGTTACCTGATCGAAAAGGGACATCTGGGCAAGGTGTATCATGCCCGCTCCAATGGGCATCGCCGCCGGGGGCGCCCGTTCGTCGATGGCTACGGCACGCCCAACTTCGTCCAGAAACAGAATGCCAGCGGTGGCGCCCTTTATGATATGGGTGTGTATCACATCGCCCAGATGCTCTATCTGCTGGGCAACCCCGCGCCCCAGACCATCAGCGGGCGGGTGTATCAGGAGTTGGCGATGGACGAGGCGCGGCAGCAGCGCAGCGGCTACAACGTCGAGGAACTGGGGCTGGGCTTCGTCCGGTTGGCGGATAACATCACGCTCGACATCATCGAAGCCTGGGCGGTCAACATGGACAAGTTCGAGAGTTCGATGGTGATGGGGTCAGAAGGCGGCGTGCGGCTCGATCCGTTTGGTTATTTCCGCAGCGTCGGCGATCTCGACCTGGACAGCAGCGCCAGCATGGGCGGCTTCAACTGGCGCATCCACAACGTCGGCGTGGATGGCGATGCCTACGACAGCCCACAGCATCACTGGGTGGCGGCGCTGCAAGGGCGCGTCCCGCTGCTGCCGACGGCGGAACTGGCGCTGAACACCATGCTGATCTCGGAAGGGATTTATCGCTCCCATGCCCAGAACCGCGAGGTGACCGCCGCTGAGGTGAAGGCCGAGTCGGTCTCGACCGCGCTGACGGTGTAAGCCAGGCCAGCGAGAACGCCACCGTGCCTGGGAGTGATAAGGCGACAACACGATTTTCACCACCAGCTACCGGTGCATCGAATTGAAGCTGAGTTGAGCAAGGTTGGTTCCAACAGACTGACCAAAGTGGCAGTATCTCAACACAAACCGTATCGCAACCGCGCGGTATCTGCCTGTAAAATAGACAGCATCATCGAGTCATGTAAGTTTGAGGTGTCATGATGCTGGATCGAGCGATGGTGTTCGGGTTAGCCGCCTCGATTGTGGCGCTGGTATTCATTCTGGAGCTGGTGCGGCGGCGCAAACTGCGCGAGGAATACTCGCTGTTGTGGCTGGCGACGGCGGGGGCGCTGATCGTCCTGAGCGTGTCGCGTCCGCTGCTGGATACGCTGGCGAATTGGGTGGGCATCTTTTACCCGCCCAGCGCCCTGTTTCTGGTGGCAGTGATCTTCGTGCTGTTCATCCTGCTGCACTTCTCGACTGTGGTCACGCGCCTATCGCAGGAGAGCAAGGAGAGCGCCCAGCAGTTGGCGCTGCTGCGCTGGCAGCTAGAACAGACTCATAAAGAACTGGTTCTGCTGCGCCAGCAGCACGCCGATGAAGATCAGCACCAGCAGCACCGTGACATAAATTGAGATGACCCAGACGTTGCGCTTGAGCGGGTTGATGTCGTCGCCCTGAATATCATCGGGGTTATCGGGATGACGACGCAGGTTGAGGATCGGGCTGATGAACCAGGCCAGCGCCACGCCGCCGACCAACCCGCCCAGATGCCCCCAGTTGTCGATGTTGACGCTGCTGCCGGGCAGGGATGAAGCGATGCCGGCGAACAGGTTCATCACACCGAAGATGATCAGGCTGCGCCGCCGCACCGCGCCGGCCTCGCCGAACAGCTTGCGATGATGCCAGAGGAAAACGAACTCGGCACCGACGATGGCGAAGACCGCGCCCGACGCCCCCACCGAGTAGACCTCCGGCCCGCCGAGCAGGATGCTCAACACCGAACCAGCCATCCCACCCAGCAGATAGACGATCAGGAAGCGGGCGTGACCGAACAATCGCTCCAGCGAGGTGCCGACGGCGAAGAGGATGTACATATTCGAGATCAGGTGAAAGCTCATCCCCAGCGCCACCTCATTGCCGATGCCATAATAGATGCCAGCATGGAGGAACATGGCGGTGAACAGTCGGTAATACTCCCCGCCGCGAAAGACATCCGGCGTGTGGTTAGACCCCCAGAGGAAGATCTGCTCATCCAGGCTGGGTGAGGCGGCCCGCGCCAGAAAGATCAGCACATTGATGGCGATCAGCACATAGGTGGCGTAGGGTGAAACCGATGGGATGCGAAGGTTGACTCTGGGGCGCGGCTGGGGATCGGATGGAGGTGGCTGCTGCTCCAGCGGATGACGGCGTTCAAGCGGGTGCTGCGGTTGCGACATGCCCGGACACTTTCAGGTATACTTTCAGCAACTCAGAACTATAATCGATTCAGGGTTTACGATCAACTATGCCCAGCTACGACTTCCGCTGCAACACCTGCGGCAAACCCTTTAGTCAGTTCTTCAAGTCGATCCACGATTACGATCCGGCAGCGGTACATGCCTGTCCCCATTGTGGCAGCGACCAGACAGTTCGGCGCATCCGGCGCGTCGCTATCCAGAAGCCGGGGCGCGATTTGAGCCAGCTCGACTCCGGCGAGATGTTGAATGTGATGAACAGCGGCAATCCGCGCGAGATCGGCAAGCTGTTCCAGCAGGTGGCGGAGACCACCGGCGAAGACCTGGGCGGGACGTACCAGGAGGCCACCGAACGCCTGCTCAAAGGGGAAAGCCCGGACAGCATCGAGCGCGACCTGAGCGCGGCTGAATCGCCGGCGGGTGGCGGCGACAGCGATTGAGTGCCTGAGTCACCCAACGAACTCAGTCAACCCGGGGTTCTTCCGCCTAGAGCGAGATGAGGATGATGGCCACCACCGCCAACCCAATCCCCACAAGCTGCCCACGGCGCAGGTGTTCCTTTAGCATCAGCCAGGCCAGTATCGCAGTCACTGCTGGATAGAGTGAAGAGACGACTGCTGCGATGTCCAGTCGACCGGCTCGTTCAGCCAGCATATAGAAGGCATTGCCACAAACATCGAGCGCACCCGCCATGATGATCGTCAGGAGCAATCCGCGTGAGGCCGGTCGCCACGGCTGGTGCGTCAGCCGCACCAGAGTCAGCGATGCCAGCGCCGATGCTGTCCGGGCTGCCGCCAGCGGCCAGAATAATCCCTGGCTCTCAACATTGGCGATGAGAATGAAGAAGCCGCCAAAACCAATTCCCGCCAGCAGCGCCAGCATCAGGATGCGGCGGTCAGGCATCTGCCCTTCGGAATATGACACCAGCCACAGGCTGACCATGCCCAGAACAAAACCCAGCACCTGGGTCGCAGCCGGCAGCCCTCGCGTGAATAAACCGAATGCCACTGGCACGATCACAGCGGCCACAGCCACCACCGGCGCAGCCAACCCCATCCGCCCCAGCGATAATGCCTGATAAAAGCAGCCAAGCCCCAGCGCACCGGCCAGCCCGGCCAGCGTGCCCCACAGCAGATCAATGCCGGTTGGCAGCATCTCGCCGGTCAACAACGCCAGCGCCAGCAGCACGACCAGACCCGCCAGATGGCCGACAGCAACAACGCTGACGGCGGGCAGTCGTTTGGTCGCCAGCCCGCCGCAGAAGTCACCAGAGCCGAATGAGAGCGAAGCCAGCAAGCCGAAGAGAATGACAGAAAGTTCTGCTGAGATGAGCATGGTGATGGCTATTCCTGATGGCGTCAGTCAACTGGTGCGCATCGCGATCCGCCAACACTATAGGTTTTCACCAGGTGAGCAACAATCGAGCCCAAAAAGCCGCTTGTCCCGGCTTCATCATGGATCAACCTGCTCGTCGGTCATGCCGAAGCGTCGTGTGCGGCGACCATATTCCACAATCGCCTTGCGCAGCTCTTCCTTGTCGAAGTCCGGCCAGTAAACCGGGGTGAAATAATACTCGGCATAGGCTGCCTGCCAGATGAGGAAGTTACTGATCCGCAGTTCGCCGCTGGTGCGGATGACCATATCCGGGTCGGGCAGCCCGCCAGTATACATATAGCTGTTGAGCAGGTCTTCACTGACTTGTTCAGCCGTCACGCCCGCCCGCACAATCTCGCGGACAGCATTGACGATCTCATCACGCCCGCCATAGTTGAAGGCCACATTGAGGATCAGCCGTTTGTTGTTTTTGGTGTATTCACAGGCATCCAGGATTTCCCGCTGAAGCGCTGGCGCAACCTGATCGAGCTTACCCAGATGCCGAATCTGCACGCCGTTGGTGTGTAATTCCTTCAGTTCGCGCTTCAGCACCGTTTGCAGGATGCTCATCAGCAACCGCACTTCCATCGGTGGACGGCGCCAGTTTTCTGTGGAAAAGGCATAAATCGTCAGAATTTGTACGCCAAACTCGACACAGGCGCGGATGATCTGGCGCAGGTTTTCGGTCCCCTGCCGGTGGCCTTCGGTACGCGGCAGGCCACGGGCCTTCGCCCAGCGCCCGTTGCCATCCATGATGATCGCGATGTGTTTGGGCAGATTCTCGAACTGATTGTCGCTGCTCACAGGCGTCTCTTTGGTTGCAGGAACGAACATGCCTATTCCCCAATGGATATGGTGAAGCGTCTATCGTTATAGTACACCGCGAATCGGTTGTTTTCCTTAACGATCAAACCTCCAGAATATCCTTTTCTTTCGCTTTGCCCAGCTCCTCGATCTGCGCGATGAACTGGTCCGTCAGCTTCTGCACTTCGGCCTCGCCGCGCTCCAGATCATCTTCAGAGATCAGCTTCTCTTTTTCGAAGTCCTTCAGGTCATCATTCGCGCTGCGCCGGATGTTGCGAATAGCGATGCGGGCCTCTTCCATACGGCGGTGCAAGAACTTGACCAGGTCCTGGCGGCGTTCACGAGTCAGCGGCGGCATGTTCAACCGGATGACATCGCTGTCGGTGTTGGGGTTAATGCCCAGATCGGAGTCACGGATGGCTTTCTCGATGGATTTGAGCGCGCCTTTGTCGAACGGGCGGATGAGGATTTGCATGGCTTCGGGCGTCGAGATCGTCGCCAACTGGCGCAGCGCCGTCTCCTGCCCATAATAGTCAACCATCAGCCGGTCTACCAGCGCCGTGCTGGCTCGTCCGCTGCGCATCCCGTGTAGGTCTTCTTCAAAGACGTGGATGCTGGTCTTCATTTTGTTCTTGGTTTCAGTGAGTATGTCGTTAATCATGGCAACGGAACCCTCCGTAAGTTTAAGTAGCGGAACCGACTGATGGTGATGAATGACCATTATAGCGCGCAACATTCCAACATGAGAACGCTCGTCTGGGCTGGATTACACGATTGGTCAATCCTCGGCAGTGAGCAGCCATCTGCCGGGGTGGCGGCCTGTCAATCAATCGACTTTCGTCAGCAGGATCGGCTCGCCGCGCGTGATGATGACGGTATGTTCATATTGGGCTGCCGGACTGCCATCGGGAGTCTTGAGCGTCCACTTATCCGGCGCAGTGTAGATGCGATTGGCTTTGGTTGAGACGAATGGCTCAATGGTGATGACCATGCCCTCCACCAGCTTATCGCGCAGGCGTGGGTTGAAGAAGCCAGGAACATTGGGCGGCTCGTGCAGTTTGCGCCCGACGCCATGACCGGGTAGATCGCGGATGACGCGGAAACCGGCGCCGCGTACTACCTGCTCCATCGCCCGCCCGATGGTATTCACCGGTTGGCCGGCTCGCGCCGCCTGAATCCCTTTTTGCATGGCCTGATAGGCGGTGTCCGCCAGCTTCTGCTTGAGCGCCGATACCGGCAGAATCGGCATAGTCGCTCCAGTGTCAGCGAAGTAGCCATCCAGTTCTGCCGAGACATCGATGTTCAGCAGATCGCCGACCTTAATCACCCGCCGACCGGGGATGCCGTGCGCCGCTTCGTCGTCAATGCTGATACAGGTCGAGCCAGGGAACTGGTACATCACAATCGGGGCGGGGCGCGCCCCCTCGCGGCGCAGGAATTCAGCGCCAATGGCGTCCAACTCGCCGGTGGTCATGCCAGGGCGGACGGCTTCCTTCATGCGCTTCAGGGCAGTGCCAACCACCTTGCCGACTCGCACCAACCCAGCCATATCCTGTTGGGATTCCACAATCATTGCGTTATCACTTGTTTTTTGCTGGTCAGAATGGACGCGAGTATACCAGAAGCCTGTACGAAACGGTGCAGTTATTTGGCGGGCTGATTGTCAGGAGGGTTGTGCCAGTCACACCGTATTCGCTTTCGTCGCCCTAATCGCCTCTCGGCCTGACTTGACAAATCGCGGCCTGTACCCATCCGATTCCCTTCATAAATCCCTCACATCCTGAAGGGTGTTTCATGATGGAAAAATCCCCATAATGGGAATATGTTCCAGAGGCAGGGATAAACCATGTCTCAAGGGTCGCATTTGCGTAAATCGCGGAGCAAGGAGATCAATCCATGAGCAGTATAGAACAAAACATAGCACTTATCCGTCGGTTGTTCCAGGAGGTCTTAAGTGAAGGGAATGCTGCGCTCG
Source organism: Anaerolineae bacterium (assembly GCA_022843385.1). Taxonomy (GTDB): domain Bacteria; phylum Chloroflexota; class Anaerolineae; order Aggregatilineales; family Phototrophicaceae; genus CFX2. The sequence continues at coordinate 125,467 of JALHNT010000013.1, forward strand.
TGGATGAATTCTTCAACCAGGATTTTCTGGATCATACACTGCCACCTGATGCTCCCCAGGGAGCATCGACTTTCAAGGAGTTTGTGTTAACGCTCCGTACCGCCTTCCCTGATATTGAATTTGCGATTGATGATGTGATCGCGGAGGAGGATAAAGTCGTGGTTCGCTATCGAACACGTGGTACGCATCTTGCTCCCTATTTTGGTGATTCTCCTACTGGTAAGCTGAAAAAGACACACGGAATCACTATCCTAAGGATCACCAAAGGTAGGGTAGTTGAGCATTGGGGCGTCAACAATTATCCAGGTGTGAACGAATAGACTGGGTGAAGACCAGAGCTGTGTGATTATGCTGCAACCATTTATAAGGACGATCACCAGCTCATCCCAGCCATTATAGAACGAGTATCGACAGCCAGAATTTGCAACTTCCACAGAAGGTAGACTATAAATGACAGAATAATCACTCTACTGAGCTGGGATGCTGTTATGACTGCTGAAGCTGATTGGAGTCGCTTCGGGGGGCTAACTGCGCGCGAGCGCGACATCCTGCAATTGCTGGCGCAGGACCTTACCGATCGTGAGATCGCCAATCGTCTCTTTGTGGCCCATTCTACAGTGCGATGGTACAACCGGCAAATATATAGCAAACTCGGAGTAGAGAATCGTCATCAGGCGGTTGAACACGCATTTGCATTAGGGATGATTAAGCCTGCGAACCCGCAGGACGCACCAAAACACAACCTACCGGCGTCAATCACCCCATTTATTGGCCGCAAGCAAGAACTCGAAGAGCTAAAGCAACGCCTAATAGATAACCAGACACGGCTGATTACTATTCTTGGGCCAGGAGGGATGGGCAAAACTCGTCTTGCACTTGCGCTGGCAGAAACACTCTTTTCATTCTTTCCGGATGGACTCTATTACGCTCCATTGGCATCAGCGTCAACTTTCGAGCAGGTAGTTCGCGCGCTCGCTAATTCAGTTGGTTTTCAGTTCGTGCCAGATAGTCGCTCTTCGATTCAGCAGCTCAGTGACTTTCTTCGCCAGAAACAAGTGTTGTTGTTATTGGATAATTTTGAGCATCTTCTTGACCAGGTATCACTCATCGATACCTTGCTAAAGGCTGCAGCCGGGTTGAAAGTTCTGATTACCTCTCGGGAACGCCTTAATCTCAATGGCGAAACGGTATTCATGTTGAAAGGGATGGATTATCCCAACAACAGCCAGGACAATGCGCAACGCGAATTCGGAGCAATGCAACTGTTTATCGCCAGTGCGCAACGGGTACAACCGAAGTTAATGTCTGAAAATCAATCGGAGATCGTGCGAATTTGCCAGCTTGTAGAGGGAATGCCGTTGGCAATTGAAATTGCCGCAGCATGGACGCGAACCTTAACTGCCGCGGAAGTTATCTGCGAGATTGAACATAGTGCCGATTTCATACGCTCACCCGAGAGAAACGTTCCTGAACGCTTACAGAGTGTGCGGGCAGTCTTCGAGTCAACATGGAGACAACTGAGCGCTAAAGAACAGCATATTTTTCGAGGATTGTCCATTTTTCGAGGAGGATTCACACGGGCAGCAGGGCAAGCAATCACAGGCGCGGATGCTGATGTGCTAGCGCTGCTAGTTGATAAGGCTCTGGTGTGGTACAGCATTGATACAGGGCGTTACAGGATTCATGAGCTGCTGCGTCAGTATGCGGAAGGTGAACTTGAATCCGCAGGGGCAGCAAGTCAGATTAAAGATGCTTATAGCGATTACTTTGCGACTTTGTCACGAAAGTGGGGAATGGCGTTAAAAACGCCCCAGCAGATTGAGGCGCTCAAGCTGCTTGAAACGGAAATGGAGAACATTCACCAGGCTTTCCGAATGGCGATCAACAATGGCAATCCTGAAATCATTGAGCGATTCATTGACCATTGGTTCTATTATGAAGTTCGTGGTCAGTGGTTAGAGGGAGAAACATTTATGAGTGCCGCCTGTGCCAGGCTTGCTGGGCAGGATAGTCGTGCTTTAGGTAAAGCGCTGGCGGCGCGAGCGCTTTACGCAGCGCGGATCTCCACGCTCGAGCAATCGTATCAATTTGCTTCCGAAAGCACCGATATGTTACGCCGTTGTAATGCACTTGAAGAAATTCCATATCCAATGCTCTATATGGGGATGGCTGTTCAGGTAATGCAAGGCGCGGAAGCTGCGGTGCCCCTTTTTCGAGAAGCGATAGTGATTGCAGAACAATACGGAGATCAGTGGGCAACTGCTGCTCCCCTCTTTTTCCTCGCGAGAATCGCTAAATCGATGGGACATATGGATGAAGCCAGGTCAATCATGTACCGGACATATCAGTTAGCGACAGCATTGGGCAATGCATGGGGGTTGCCCTACATACTGGCTGAACGAGCCGCCTTGTCTGCTGAAATGGGTGATTTGGGCGACGCAAGGCAACTCCATTATGAACAACTGACTCTCTCAGAAAAGATCGGCTCCCCCTATACAATTGTCGCAGCCCATCTGGGTTTGGCCGAAATCGCATGGATGCACAGGGATGCAGAGCAGGCAAAACATCATCTAGAATCTTGCCTGAAGCTGGCTCGAGACAAAGCGATGAAGGATTTCACTATACTGAGTATGATAGGCATTGCTGAGGCTACAATTGCATTGGGGCAATTTCAGGAAGCACGCCTACATCTCTCCACAGCGCTACAGGAATATGATGGTGAGAACGTATGGCAGCAAATCCATCTGTTGCTGACAGTGGCTGAATTCCTGATGAACAATGGGGGCATATCACGCGCAGTCGAAATTGTGGGGATAGTGAGTCAACGTCCTGAAATTCGTAAGCTTGATTCACGACTTGCCACCAAGCTGAATCAGCTCACTCAACTATTGCAGCATGATTTGGTGCCTGAAGTCTGTACAAGTGACTGGCAAGGGGGCAAAAGGGTTAATGACATGATGGGCGCTTTGCTGACCGAGCTAACACAACTCCAAAATAGCTCAAACAACTACAGTATCACTACTGCATGATTGGTCTCCGGGGTACTCTCATCGCTTTGTGTATGCGATTTTGCTGTTTCACCGGAATGCGATCTACCATAATAGCGCTCCTCATGAACTGACCTGATTATGCCACAGGGTTGCTTCATGGATGCTGGAGTATTGATTACCACCGCTCCCAGTGTGTCACGTCTGTAAATGGTTTGCGTCCTTCAGGGCGAGGTGGACGCTCTGCCGCGGCTTCGGGTGTGGGATAGCCAAACGAGATAGCGATCCGCAGATGCCATTCCGCCGGAAAACCCAGCAGATCACGCGCGGCCTCTGGTTCATAGATCGAGGCCAGGCATGACCCGATGCCCAGTTCCCAGGCGGCAAGCTGCATATAAGCGGCGGACTGCCCGGCATCGAACATCAACTGGAACTTACCCTCCGGATCCGGTGTCAGAATCGCGATTCCCAGCGCTGCCCCGGCCAGATGCCCGGCCCAGGTGCCAGTCTTCGACAAGGCATCGAGCGTCGCCCGGTCACGGATGGCGATGAACTGCCGTTCCTGTAGATTCTTGGAAGACTGCGCCAACCGCCCGGCGTTGAGGATGATCTGCGCCGCTTCATCGCTGATCGGTTGGTCCGTGAACTGGCGGATAGCCCGCTTCTTCTGGATGGCGTCGTAAACATTCATGCGTTGTTATCCCTCAGATCGCTGCCCCCGGCACGGTAGAATAAACCCAGCACATAGGGGACGAGCATAAAGATATAGATCAACAAACTCAGGCTGGTGCTGATGAACGAGAGCGCAATCGCCAGCAGATAAAAGGCCGGGGGCGTCAATGACAGCCGCTTGCCCAGTCCGACAATCGCTGGAGCAATGTCCTCATCCACTAATCGCCTGTTCTGCGTAGCATACCACCACATGCAAAAATGGGTCAGCGCCACCAGGATCAGATTGCCGCCGTAGAGGATAATCGCAAGCTGCTGCTCACCATGCCGCCCCAGCATGCCGGCGGAGAACGGCACCAGCGAGACACACATCAGGAACAGAATGTTGAGCCAGAGCAGCGTCTGGTCGGCGCGGCGGATGTACTGGAACTGGCTGTGATGACCGACCCAGTATACCCCCAACACCAGAAAGCTGACGATGAAACTGAGCAGGCTTGGCCCCAGGCGCACTACCTCCGCCCACAAATCAGCCGCAGCCGCGCCCGGCAGTTCCGGAACCCGCAGCTCGAACACCAGCAGAGTCATGACGATGGCGAAAACCCCATCCGCCAGCGTCTCCAGTCGTGCAGTACGCATCGCTCACCGCCGGATCATGGTGAAGGCCATGTCACGCCCGGCACCGCTGCGCATCATGTGTACCCACAATTGCGCCAGTCCTTCGACAGCACGAGCATTCGACAAAGGGCCAGCGTCCATCGCGTTGATGCCGATCTCTCCCGCCAGGTTCATCACCGTCGCTTTTGCCACTGCGTCATCGCCACAGATGAAAGCGGTGACCGGCACGCCGCTGAAGATCGGGTTGCGCAGCGCTTCCCATCCCATCGTGTTGAAGGCTTTGATCACATACGCTCCAGGGGCGAGGCGGGCAATGTCCTCGGCGGCTGATGGCGCGTCGCCCGGTTCGGCATTGAAGCGGTTGGTAGCGTCAATGATGATCTTGCCGCTCAGGTCGCCCATCGCGGCCAGCGATTCGCGCACCGCATTCCAGGGGAGCGCGATTGCCAGCACCTCGCCAAAAGCCGCCGCCTCGCCCAGACTGACGGCGCGCCCAACGCTGCCCAGGCTGGCGAGCGCCTGCTGCGTCTTGGGACTATTAGGGTCGCGCACGCCCAGCACCACCTCATGCCCTTTAGCCGACCATACCTGTGCCAGACTGCCGCCGATGTTGCCCGCACCAATGATGCCGATCTTCATATAGATATTCCTTGTGGAATGCTGTGAGTAGCAGGTGTTTGACGGGGCAGATGAGCGGCTTATTACCCTGTGCTTTTGGCTAGGGCATGTCGCCGCTGGATCGGCAGCACGCCCTTTGCTGATCGAAGGTTAAGACGGGGATACCAGCGGCGCTGGTCGCATCAGGCGCAACTGGATGCCTGTCACCAGCACCAGTCCGGCGATGATGACCAGCAGTCCTATGAACTGCACCACCTGGATGCGTTCCCCCAGAAAGACCGCGCCCCACAGGATGCCAAAGAAAGGAACGAGCATAGTGACGCTGGCGGCGCTGACCGGGCCGGCCGAAGTGATCAGGCGGAAGTAGATGAGATATGCCAGCGCCGTGCAGGGCAGCGCCAGCCCCAGCACATCGAGGATGACCGTCGTGGTCGGTGCAGCCGTCGGGGGATTGGCGACGGCCAGTGGCGCGATTAACAGCCCGGCACCCAGCAATTGACCGATAGCCGTGTGTAGCGGTTGCGCCCCTTTGAAGGCCACTTTGCCATAGACGCTCGCCAGACCATACGACAGTGCCGCCCCTAGCGAAGCGCTGATCGCCAGCAGTCCGGCGGTGTCGAGGGGGATTGGGCTCCAACCGACGACCAGCGCAACCCCGGTCAAACCAATTGCCAGCCCGACCAATTTGCGGATGCTCAACCGGTCTTTCAACCAGATGGCAGCGACGATGGCGCTGAACAGTGGCGTGGTAGCGTTGAGGATCGAAGCAAAGGAGGCTGTCAGATTGAGCGATGCCACCGAAATCAGCGTGAACGGAACCGCATTATTCAGCAATCCCAGCAGGAGATATTGTCGCCAGCGAGCGCGGAAATCCGGCTGCTGACGGATGAGGCTGGCGTAGAGCAGCAGCAGCCCTCCGGCGATCAACACCCGTGCCAGCACCAGCGGGAATGGGCGCAGCGTTGGCACTGCCACCCGAATGAATAGGAAGGATGCGCCCCACAGAGCGGCCAGTACCAGGAGCAATCCCCAATCACGAAGCTTCATCAAATCCCCCTTGTTAATAGACAACACAAAGCTATTTGCCGGGCTGTTTGCGCCGGACAACCGTTGAGCAGACTGAGTTATAGACCGTTAATCGGTCAACAGCGATTGATGATTGAGAGCCATCTGATCAGAAAAAGCCAGTGTGGTCATAGTGGCGATGACGCCAGGTCGATCCCGTATCTGGTCAATCAGACCTTCCAGTTCCAGCGGTGTGCGCGCCCGAACCTTGAGGAGCAGACACCATTCGCCGGCCACGCGATGACATTCCTCAATCAGTGCCGGCTCGGCGCGCAGCCGCAGTATATCGCTGGCGGCATCCTGACAGCGCACACCGCTGGTACGCACCCAGACGAAAGCCGTCAGCAAATAACCCAGCGCCGCCCAGTTCACCCGTGCTCCATAACCCTCAATGACTCCATCGGTTTCCAGCCGGCGCAGCCGATCATGCACCGCGGGGCGCGACAGATTGACGGCGCGCGCCAGCGCTTCCTGGCTCAGGCGCCCTTCCTGCCAGAGCAGATTGACGATGTTGCGATCGATGTCATCCATGTGCCCAATTCCTGCCTGCCAATCCATGTGTCATTGTAAGAAGGGCATAGCAAATTGTCCACGATTCCCAACAAACTCCGACGAAACGAAACTGGGCTGGATTTCTGCTCGTCAGCTAGGCGCGCGCGCTGACGAATCGTTGGCGTATTCTCATGATGCCACCCATCGCACATCCGGACTATCCGCTTCTTGTGCTGACACTGATCGTATCCCATGCTCTTTCGCCGGGATTGTGTTAAGATGATAGGGAAACGATTTTTCCACCAGGCAGAAGTGACGATGGCTCGTTTGATTATGCGGCGCGGACCTCAACCCGGTAAAGTGTTTGAACTGACCGAGGATGTGATCAGCATTGGCAGCGGGATGCGCAATACCATCACCATCGTCGATGCTGATGTCAGTCGTGAACACTGCCGCCTGACGCGGATGATGATGGATTACGAGGTTGCCGACCTCGATTCAGTTCGGGGAACCTTTGTCAGCGGCCAGCGCATTACAGGCAACTGGATGCTTCGCCCAGGACATGTTATCGAGCTGGGTGAGCATGTCACGCTCGAGTATGATCGTCCTCGTGCCACTGAAGAACTACGACAGCGCTCGGCCGAGTCGTCTAATCTGCTCCAGAGCGATGTGCCGGATGAACACTTCTATCCGTCACTGGTGGTTATGGTCGGGCCCAATCCAGGTCAGGTTTTCCCACTCAAGACGGCGGATGTCAGCATCGGGCGCGACTCGACCAATGATGTCGTGATCGTTGATCCAGAAATCAGCCGGATGCATCTGATCCTGCACTGGAAAGACAATAACTACCAGCTTGAAGACATTGGTTCGACCAATGGCACAACGCTGAATGGTGTCCCAGTCGAGAGCAAGAAGATTTATCCTCTGCAAACCGATGATGTAATGGTGTTAGCGACGCGCGTCGAGCTCCGTTATACCTGGGAACCAGAAGCTGTCCGCCGCGAAATCGTCTCGATCAGCAATACGCCCGGCAAGCTCACCACTAAAGAACTGGTTCAGTCCGATACCGCAGAGAATCAGATTTTCAAGAGCCGTACCAAACGCCAGACTAGCAACCTCGGCACCGGCATTGCTCCAGGCAGCCTGGTTGACCACATCTTCATTGCCTATGCGCGCCCTGATTGGTCAACTATTGTGGCACCGATTGTAGCGGCGGCGCAGGATGGCGGCTTCAACACCTGGGTTGAACAGTATCTGCAACCCGGTCAGGATGATTGGACAACTGCGGTGGAACAGGCCCTTTCCGAGTGTTGGATGCTCCTCGTGGTCATCTCGCCTGAGTCGATGGAGTCGCGCCATATCCGTCTGTCCTACCGTTATTTCTTCAACCGCAACAAACCGGTCATCAGCCTCTTGTATGCCGGTGTGCATGATTTACCACCGGAACTCAAGAACGGCCCCATCATTCGTTATGATAATGCCAATCGCAAGCAGACCTTCAGCGATCTGGTAGATGAAATCAAGCGGCAAAGGAAGCTGCATTCCTGAGCGCTATGGCGTATATTACCCTGCTGCATCAGAAACGCATCATCCTGGCTGTCACTGGCAGCATTGCCGTCTACAAAGCGGTTGATCTTGCCAGCAAGCTGACGCAGGCCGGGGCGCTGGTTGATGTCATCATGACCGAAGCCGCACTCCAGTTCATCACCCCCCTGACCTTTCAATCCGTCACCGGTCGTCCGGTCTACACCAATCTGTGGGAAGTCGGGCATGGCAGCGGCCTGCCCACCCATATTGCTCATGTCGGTTTAGGCGAGGGCGCGGATTTGTTGGTGGTAGCGCCGGCGACAGCCAACACGCTGGCAAAGCTGGCACACGGGCTGGCCGATGATCTCTTAAGCGTAACCGCATTGGCGGCGCGCTGCCCGCTGATTGTCGCTCCGGCCATGGATGGCGGGATGTACCTCCATCCAGCGATGCAGGCCAACCTGCACACACTGCGCGAACGCGGCGCGATCATCATCGAGCCAGACGAAGGGCGCTTTGCCTCAGGTCTGGTCGGCAAAGGGCGACTGCCTGAGACTCCGGCGCTGATCGGACATATGCGCCAGGCCTTAGGGCAGCGCGGCGGACTGAAGGGGCGACAGATCATCGTCACTGCCGGCGGCACCCGTGAGCCGATTGACCCGGTACGCTTCATCACCAACCGCTCCAGCGGCAAGCAGGGCTATGCCATCGCCCAGGCAGCCGTCGATGCCGGAGGCAGCGTGACCCTCATCACCACTACCCATGATCTGCCGCTGCCAGTGGGCGTGACGCGGGTGATGGTCGGCAGCGCCGCCGAGATGCTGCACGCCGTCCTCGACCACAGCACCCAGGCCGACGCCCTCATCATGGCGGCAGCCGTCGCTGATTTCCGTCCGGATCGGGTGGCGGAGCAGAAGATCAAGAAGAAGGACGACAGCCAGGAAGCCCCCACCCTGACTCTGACGCGCACGCCCGACATCCTGATGCAGATCAAGGAACGCCGCCGGACCAGCGGTTTCCCGCGTGTCGTGGTTGGGTTTGCCGCCGAGAGCGAACATCTCTTGGCCCATGCCCGCGCCAAGCTGGAACGCAAAGGTCTGGATATGCTGGTCGCCAATGACATCACCGCGCCGGATGCCGGCTTTGAAGTGGATACCAATCGCGTCGTCATGCTCGACGCCGATGGCAGCCAAACCCCCCTCGATCTGGCGCAGAAAAGCTGGATCGCCGAAGCCATCATCGCCCGCGTCGCTGCTAAGTTACAGGACTAAATTCCCACCTGTTATCGTCCACACCCCCACATACAGGGGGATTATTTGCCAGATTTTTCCTCTAAAATGTTAAGCAGAGTGGCTACAACCACTCCCATTCACGAACTTTAAGGAGATACAAGGCTATGAAGTTTCGTTTATTGCTGATTGCATCTGTAGTGATGCTGCTGGCTGGCATGATCTTTTCAGTCGGCGCGCAGGATGCTCCGTTCGTACCCTGTGGCGATCTCTCGGCTGCCGATTGCGATGAATTGACTGCCGCCTTCGTTCAGACCAGCGAAGCAACCTCGGCTGCCTTCACCATTGATGGGGCCATCAGTATCCCCGGACAGATGGCGATGGAGATTACCCTGACGGCAGATGGCAGTTTCAGCGGTGCGCCAGTGATGAGCGTTGGCACCAATGCGACCACTCTGGCGGCCAGTGCTAATCCGCTGGCAATGCTGAATGCTGATTCGTTGGATGGTTTCAGCGGCGAACTAAACCTGAGCATCGGCGGTCTGGAATCCACTCTGGGATCAGAATCACTGGAACTACAACTGGCGCTGGTCGATGGCATTGGCTACATCAACTTCGGCGCATTGAGCGAATCGCTGGGGGCGATGGGCACTCAATTACAACTGCCCGAGGGTTGGGCTGGCACTGATCTCGGTGAAGCATTGGAAATGTTTGCTGGAATGGCTGCTGGCGCGATGGAAGATATGCCGGAGCAGACAGTCATGTCGCCTGAGCAGATGGAGGGTCTGATGCAGTATTACACTGTGACCCGCGATGGCGATACTTTTACCATGTCAGTTAATATGGCTGGTATGATGAGCGATCCGGTTATGCAGGAAATGCTGGAAGCCCAGGGCAGTGCGAACAATGAGGCTTCTCAGGCGGTTCTAGAAGGCTTTGAGGATGCGACCTTTGAAATCAGCTACACACTGGTTGATGGTTACATCGGTGAGATGGGCGTTTTGGTCGAGATCGATGGCAGTAGTATGGATCTGGATGGCCTGTTTGTCATTGACCTGACGATTGCCTTCAGCGAGATCGGCACAGCTGCGCCTGTGACCGCGCCTGAAGGGGCAACGGTGGTGCCGTTCATGCAAGCGATGCAGGCTTTTGGCGGGATGATGCAGTAAGCATCTTTCAGGCTTGATCGAACGACAAGGGGCCGTGGGCCCCTTGTTTGTTTATACCAGCCGCAGCACCTGCGTCACCAGATGGGCGGCGAAGACCAGCGCCCATAAAGCCGTCCGCCAGTCACGCTGCTCCCACTTTAGCCCATACCCCAGCGAGACCAGCATCAGTATGTACAGCGCGATTTGCCCACCCCAGGTCAGGTTGCCGCTGCCGATCTGCGGACGTTCGTTGAATAAATAGGCCTGCGTCTGGGCGATGAGGAACAACAGCCAGGCCACATTCAGCCCAATCTCGCGCCGCGCCGCCGCAAAGTACAGGCCGTAGACGACCAGGGGCAAGCCGAGCGAGAGCAGCAAATTCACCACCAGTGCCAGTGGATCAACCCCGCTGACGGTGTAGAACTCGAACGGGGCGAAGACTAACTGCGCCCCACCCCCGCCCAGTGCCGCTGATGTGCTGCTGGCGTTGAAGAGGAAGAGATACTGCCACAGCAGCACTGCCCCTGCCGGGAGCAGCACCCCCAACAGCAGCGCCAGCCACTGAATGCGCCGGTCGAGCCACCAGGCCACTGGCAGCAGCAGCGCCGCCGCTGGGGCCAGTGCCATCGTGAAATTAGGCTTTGCCAGCGTCACCAGCACCGTCAACAGCGCCAGCACCCCGACACGCCAGCCAGCCAGCCGTGCCTCGTTGGTGAGAAAGGGCAGCAGCGCCAGCAAGGTCGCCAGCGCCAGCGGCTTCATCAGCCCAATAGTCGGGTTGTGATAAATGTTGGGATAAATCGCTGCTACGCTGCTCTCCAGTGTCCCCAGCGGGCCGATCAGCATCATCCCCAGCGCCAAACCACCCAGCAGGAGAGGCCGCCCCTTTCCATCGCTCAAGCGGCGCAGCAGCGCATAAGTCAGCAGTCCAGTCAGGCAGTAAGCGACCAGCATCACCCAGAAGCCGGCGTTATCCAGGTTCATCCCTGGGAAAAGTTGTGTCAGGCCGATGATGAGGATGTGATAGAGGAAATGGGGCGGCAGCTTGCTCGGATCGGCGATGGCGATGGCGGCGAACATGTTGTGGTCGATGTAATCGTTGACCAGATTCATCTGGCTGCGCAGCATCGGCGCGAAGATGACGACCACCGCCAGCACGATTACCCCCGGCGCGCCCACTGTTCGATAGAGCGCCAGCCCCAGCATCAGCAGCAACACGCCCCAGACGACGATCACCAGCGGTTGTTGATACAGACGTTGTACTGGCAGCTCATAACGGGCTTCTTCGCCGCTCTGCAACACGATGTTGAGAAAGGGAATGTTATCCACTGGACACACTTCGGCGGTGCCAGCGCCGACGCTGCCCCGACCATTGACGTAGATGGCCTGGATGCCTTCGGCCTGCCAGGCGACGCCGATGCACTGCGCCGGAAACAGGACGCGATCAGGGGTCGCGCTGAAGCGGATGGTGGCTGCCCCATTGCGGGTTTCCAGCGTCAACGGCTGCGCCTGCCCCTGCCACAGCAGCAGCGGCAGGGCGAGCAATCCAGCCAGCAGCCATAATCCAAGTGTCATTCCAGTCTGTCGACGCATCACGCCTCTGGTTCTCTTCACATGCACAAACCTATAATGATAGCGGTATCACCTGCTGTAGAGGAAGACATGATGACTGACGAGCATCCAATCGTGCCGCTGGACTCGCGCCGCGCCTGGGACTGCCCCTGGTACGGCGTCCGCACCGACCGCATCCGCCTGCCGGATGGCAGCGAGGGCGTCTATAACGTCATCGAACTACCAAACGCCGTCTGGGTGGTGCCGGTCACTGAAGACGGGCAGATTGTGCTGCTCTGGCATTATCGCTATCCGCTGAGCAAATGGATCTGGGAATTGCCGGCGGGTGGCATCCGCGACTCCGAACCCCTCTTGACGGCCCAGCAGGAATTGCGCGAAGAGGCCGGTGGCGTGGCAGCGGACTGGCGACTGCTGATGAAGGTCTGCACCATGAAAGGCATCGGTAATGAGTATGCCTATCTGTATCTGGCGACCGGCGTCCGGCTGGGTGCAACCGATCATGAACCCGCCGAGGTCATGACCATCCATCTCCTGCCCATTGCCGAGGTGCTGCGCATGGCACGAGCCGGTGAGATCGAGGATGCCCAGAGTGTGCTGGCGCTGCTGCTGGCTGAGCCGCTGCTCGTACCGTCCCAATGACCCGATTGGCCTGTCCCTTTGTCCAGTGACAGGCTCTGCCGGAACAGGCATACTGGCTCGGTTGGATCAAGTGACGAGGAGTGAAACGATGCGCTATCAACTGCTGGGCAAGAGTGGGCTGCGTGTGTCTGAATTGTGTCTGGGGACGATGACCTTCGGCGAAAACTGGGGCTGGGGCGCGAGCAAAGCCGACAGCCGGCTGGTGTTTCAACGCTTCATGGAAGCCGGTGGCACCTTCATCGATACCTCGGTCAATTACACTGACGGCAGCAGCGAGGCCATCGTCGGCGAATGCCTGACCGAGTTCGGGCGCGAGGCGTTTGTCGTCGCCACCAAATTCACCCTGACCCATCCAACAGCCACCAATCCCAACAGCGGCGGGAACAGCCGCAAGAATATGATGCAGTCGGTGGAGCGCAGTCTGAAGCGCCTGCAAACGGAATACATTGATCTGTACTACCTCCACGCCTGGGACTTCATGACGCCAGTGGAAGAGGTGCTGCGCGGGCTGGATGACCTGGTGCGGGCGGGCAAGGTGCTGTACATCGCCATCTCGGATACGCCGGCCTGGATTGTGGCCGAGGCCAATGCCCGCGCCGAGTTGATGGGCTGGTCGCGGTTCGTCGGTTTACAGGTGCCCTATTCGCTGGCGGATCGGGCGGTGGAACGGGCCGAACTTCTCATGGCGAAACACTGGGATATGGCGGTCATGCCCTGGGGGCTGCTGGAGGGCGGGCTGTTGAGCGGCAAGTTCCTCAACAAAGTCACGGAACCGACCCGCATCAATCCGGCTGAGGCGCAGATGTCGCCGCGCCAGGAAGCCATCGTCAAAGTGGTGCAGGCCATTGCTCAGGAGACCGGCCACAGCATGGCACAGGTGGCGATCAACTGGGTGCGGCAGCAGCAGCGGGCGCAGATGATCCCGATTGTAGGGGCACGCACCGTCAAACAGCTCGACGACAACCTGGGTGTTCTGGGCTGGCAGCTCACGCCGGAACAGATGACGCGGCTGGAAGTTGTGAGCAAGATCGATTACGGCTTCCCGCGTGATTTCCTTGAAGGCGGCGCGCGCCAGTACATCTTCGGCAGCAGCTTCGACACCATCGATAATCATCGCGGCAATCCGCTGTAAGCCGGTTTCCACTGGTCGCTTGAGCGCCATGCACTGCCAGTCTGTCGGCTGTATCTCGCTCAAGGCGCAGCCATTCACCGCTGGTGCGGCACCCGTTCGGCTGTCGCGGGTTCCTGTGTCATCCAGCGAGAAGCCTCATCCTATCCATAGAACAAATTTGCAACTCAGCATGGACACGCACGGGACGCAGCGGTGTATAATAGGGTTCATCGACGTACAACCTGATGGACAGCGGCGATGGCAATTCACTCTGACCACAACCTGTACCCCGGCGTGAACCCGCATCTCAACAGCTACCTGCAACAACCCTGTGGCGGGTGGGAGAGTTTTCACGGCAAGCTGATCGGTGAAATAGTGCTGGAACTGGATCGTACTCTTTCGCCAAATTATTATGCTGTGAACGAGAAATCGCTTCAGATCAATGAAGAGTATATGTACGCTGCCGTCATCTATGAGGTCACGGCGGGGCAAACGCGGGGAACGCCAGTGGCCTGGATTGAGGTGTTATCACCGGCTACCAAGCACTCGTCCAACTCCCAGCAGTATCTTGGCAAGCGGCAGGAGACGTTGACGAGTCAGATCAATCTGATTGAAATTGATCTACTGCATGAACAACCACCGATCCTGCCCTCGCTGCCCAGCTATCCGCAGCAGCAAACCTATGCTGAACCGTACACCGTGCTGACCACGATACCGCCTGTTGCTGGGGAACGGGTGCGTCTACATGTGTTTAAGGTCTTGCAATCTATCCCGAACGTGGCGCTACCACTGGGCCATAGCGAAGTGATCGTACTCGACCTACAACGGGTTTACAACCATGTGCTGGCGACCTCGCGGCTGTTCATCCTGCTGATCGATTACAGTCAACCGCCGGTCAACTTCGACCGCTACACCCCCGCCGATCAGGCACTCATCCGCCAGCGCATAGCCGAAATCGCATCGGGGCAGTAACATTTCAGGCATTACACACAGGGAGAAGCCTTATGCTCACCCGGCTTAAAGTATCGGGGTTCAAAAATCTGGTGGATGTTGATATTCGGTTTGGCCCGTTTACCTGTATCGCTGGGGCGAACGGCGTCGGCAAGTCGAATCTGTTCGACGCGATTCGGTTTTTGAGCCTGCTCGCTGATAATCGCAACACCTTACTTGACGCTGCTTTGTCCATTCGATCAGCTAAGGATCGTTCGGGCGATATACGCGATCTCTTTCATAAAGTTGGGGATCGTTATGATGAAACCATGTCTTTTGAAGCCGAAATGATTATTCCGGCGCAAGGGGAGGATGATCTGGGGCAGCCGGCTGAAGCCACTATCACTTTTTTACGCTACAGTCTCGTTTTAGCTTATCGTGAAGGTAGTTTTGCCAACGGCTACAGCGGCGGATTTCGCTCGTCCGGGCTGGAAATCATTAAAGAAGCCCTAGAGCCGATCAACAAAGGTGATGCCCACAACCACCTTCTGTTTCCTCATAGTGCATCCACCTGGCGTAAGCAGGTTATTCGAGGCAAGGGAGGACGCGGTGCGCCCTTCATTTCAACCGATGGCGAAGGCGACAATCGTCGCATTCAATTGCATCAGGATGGGGGAATCAGCGGACGTCCGTTAACCCGACCAGCCAATATCCCACGCACAGTGTTGTCGAGCGTGAGCAACGCGGCAGAAAGCCCAACCGTCGTGTTGGCGCGGCGCGAAATGGAATCCTGGCAGCTTCTGCAATTAGAGCCAGCCAAACTGCGCGAGCCGGATACATTTGTCTCGCCGTCCACGCTCGGCGCCGATGGCTCACATCTGGCGGCGACACTCTACCGGTTAGCCAATTCAAGCGACGATCCAGAGCGAGTCTATGCCACCCTTGCCAACCGCCTGGCACTGCTCATTGATGATGTGACTGGAATTGGGATTGATCGGGATGATAAACGTAATCTGCTAACCTTACAGATCGCTGACTTCAAGGACACGATCCATTCCGCTCAGGCGCTTTCGGATGGCACACTGCGATTTCTGGCGTTGGCTGTACTGGAGGCCGATACCGAACCGCGCCGGCTGATCTGTCTGGAAGAACCGGAAAATGGCATTCACCCTGGGCGCATTCCCGCTATGCTCCGTCTATTGCAGGACATTGCCGTTGATCCTCAATTGCCAGCTGATGAAACCAATCCCCTGCGGCAGGTGATCGTGAATACCCATTCGCCGCTGACGGCTCAACAGGTCAATGATGATGACCTGGTCATCGCAGAATTGCGGGCATCTGTTGAAAATGGGCGACAATTCAGACGTGCTGCATTCGGATATTTGCCACCTGAGGTTATCCCGAACGCCCGTAAGTCACGCAAGAACTGGCGCTTACAGGGCAATGAACACCCCTTCGTTATTTCGATAGGCGACTTATTGGCCTACCTGAATATTGCTCCCAGCTTGCCTCATAGTGAGCAACCGACAGAGGGATCAAAACGCGTAATTGACCGCGCTGATGTCCTCGACCTCTATCAGCAGCTCATTCTGCCAATTGGAG
This sequence comes from Anaerolineae bacterium, assembly GCA_022843385.1. Lineage (GTDB taxonomy): Bacteria > Chloroflexota > Anaerolineae > Aggregatilineales > Phototrophicaceae > CFX2. Next base: position 141,671 of record JALHNT010000013.1, read on the forward strand.
ATACGGGATGAGGCTGTTTCGTTATCTACTCATCTCGGATGGCAGTTCGGATGTGGCGCTCATGCCAATTCTGGATTGGCTCTTGCAACAATGGCTGCCCGGCCAGGCGGTTGAAGGCACGTGGGTTGATTATCGCGATTATCGCAACCCACCCCGTACATTGAAACAGAAGGTTGAATTGACGATTGATCTTTACGGGACGAACTATCACATGCTGTGTATTCATCGCGATGCCGAGAACCAACCGCTGGCTGTGCGAGCAGGGGAAATTCAACAGGCTGTCCAGACGATAGACTTTCCGGTTCTTGGTGTCATCCCGATACGAATGCAAGAAGCCTGGCTACTTATTGATGAAGACGCCATTCGTCTTGCCGCTGCCAATCCTAACGGCACCATGCCCCTCAGTTTGCCCGCAATCACCAAGCTTGAGGCGTTGCCAGACCCAAAACTACTTCTCCATGAACTCTTGCGCGAAGCCACTGGCCTGAACGCTAAGCGCAAGCGGAGTTTCAACGAACGCGACGCCGCCCGCCGAGTCGCTGAGTACATCCAGGACATGGGACCGCTCCGCCGTCTATCGGCGTTTCAGGCGCTCGAAACCAATCTGCAACGCTTGATCGTCCAGCAGGGCTGGATCAATCCATAAGAGGAAACACAGCATGACCTTACCACCGGCTGAAAATCTGAATGACTGGTTCCCCGGCAGCACCCGCCCGGATGCCGCCTCCCGGCTGGGGTTGGTGGTGGGTGGCTCCTTGAGCAAGGGACTGGTGGTCAAGCTGGATCGCGACCAGACGGTTGAAGACCTGGCCGTTGGGCGTTACGTGGTGGTGCATAGCGCGAATGACATGCGCTTCTTCTGCATGTTGAACGACATCGCCCTCAACAGCTCCAACCCCAGCATTCAAAATCACCCGCCCGAAGTGATGGATGACCCGTTCCTGCGCGACATCTACATCGGCACAGCGGCCTACGGCACCATCACCGCCACACCCATGCTCTCGATTGAAGAGGGGCAACCGCGCCCGGTCAAGACCATCCCCGGTCACTTCATGCCGGTCTACAACGCCACCGTCGCCGATGTCAACGCCGTCTTCGGCGAAGAAGACAGCGGTCACTTCAACGTTGGCGCACCGCTGGAACTGGAAGAGACGCAGATCAACCTCGATCTCAAGCGGTTGGTCGAGCGCTCGGTCGGTGTGTTTGGCAAAAGCGGCACCGGCAAGAGCTTCCTGACGCGCCTGCTGCTGGCTGGCGTCATCAAGTGGGGTAAAGCCGTTAACCTGATCTTCGACATGCACAACGATTATGGCTGGGCAGCCACCGATGAGCGCGGCACCCAGGCCAAAGGCTTGAAGCAGTTGTTCCCCGGCAAGGTCGCCATCATCACCCTGGATGGCGAGTCGGCGCGGCGGCGCAATTCGCCGGTGGAGATGGAGATCAAGCTCAACTATGACGACATCGACCCGGAGGACATCTCCAACCTGCGCGCCACCATGAACCTCTCCGATGCCATGATCGATGCTGCCTATACGCTGAAGAAGCGCTGGGGCAAGGAATGGGTGCGGCGGATGCTGGCCGATAAGGTCGAGGATTTTGAGGATATTGTCGAGAACACCAACGTCGGCGGTGGGACGTTCTCGGCTTTGCAGCGGCGCTTGCAGCGCTTCGAACGCTGGGCATTCCTGAGTAAAGAGCCGGTGCAGGACAGCGTCGAGCGCATCATCCATCTGCTGGTCAACGAACAGCGCAGCGTCGTGCTGGAATTCGGACGCTATGGCAACGAACTGGAAGCCTATATCCTGGTCGCCAATTACCTGACGCGCCGCATCCGTGATCGCTATGTCGATATGGTCGAGCGCTCGTTGGGCGATGACTCGCACAAGCCACCGCAACTGGTCATCACGATTGAAGAGGCCCACAAGTTCCTCGATCCGATGGTGGCGCGCCAGACCATCTTCGGCATCATCGCCCGCGAACTGCGCAAGTACAACGTCACGCTGCTGGTGGTCGATCAGCGTCCCAGCGGCATCGACGAGGAAGTGATGAGTCAGATCGGCACACGGGTGACGGCGCTGCTGGATAACGAGCGCGACATCAACGCCGTGCTGAATGGTATCAACGGGGCGCAGGGCTTGCGTGAGGTGCTGTCGCGGCTGGATACCAAACAACAGGCCATCATCATGGGTCATGCCGTGCCGATGCCGGTGGTGGTCAAGACTCGCACCTATGACGAAGCGTTCTATCAGGCCATCATGGGCGACAATAGCCTCTCATCCAGCGCAGCGCGGGAAAAGCTGGGGGGCGGCGGGCGCGAGAAGCGGCGGTTATAAGGAACAGCATCTTTGAACCGTAGTGGTTTGCTTCGTGTATCTGAGATAGTACAACCGTGATGGACGATGGAGCAACCCATGCTGCACCCTTCCTGGATTGAGATTCCGGTTCACGACCTGACGCGGGCGCTGACCTTTTACCGTGCCGTTTTCGCGCTGACAGACACACCAATAACCGACGAGTATCCGCCGGCGCGTATCGCTGTGCTGCTCGCCTCGGACAAAAACATCCGCGCCCCCGGTGTATCGCTGGTTCACTCGCCAGCGCACCCACCCGGTTCGAGCGGGGCGCAGGTCAATTTTCATCTGGGCGATCACGCTACGCTGGAAGCAGCTATCCGTCAGGCGGTGGCGCATGGCGGGCAGATGCAGGCCGAGGTTGTTGATCTGGGCGATGGGACGCGCTATGGCACCCTGCTCGACAGTGAGGGCAATCTCATCGCGCTGTCATCCTATGAAGACCCGCCGGATGGCAAGGAATGAGCAGCAGTTGTGAGAGCACAGTCCAGCAAGCGGCTTCACCACAGGCAATTCGGCTGCGAGTCGGCGCCCAGACTGTAGGTCAGGCGGCGGGTGATGCCATCAGGTGTGACAGTGTAGAGTTCCCAGTTGCCATCGCGGTTGCTGCTGAACATCACGCGCTGTCCATCAAACGTCCATACCGGCTGCCGATCAGGCGCTGGATGACGGGTGAGCTGAGTCAGTTCGCTGCCGTCTGGCCGGATGATGTAGATGTCGGTGTTGCCATTGCGGTTGCCGCTGAAGGTGATCCAATCGCCATCCGGCGACCAACCTGGCGACTCAAGCAGCAAGTTATCATCGATAGCCAGGCTGCGGGTGGTCGCGCCATCCAGGCTGGTCAGAAAGAGCCGGGGGATGCCTGCCCGGTTGGAAATATAGACGATCCACTCACCATCGGGTGACCAGGCTGGACTGGTGTTGACGAAGCCGTCGCTGATGAATGTACGCAGATCGGTGCCATCGCGATTGAGCAGGTTGATCTGGGTGCCAACGCCATCGTCCATCAGGTTGCTGACGCCCGACACAAACACCAACTGGCTGCCATCCGGTGACCAGGCCGGGTCGAAATCGTCAATCGGGTTAGCGATCAGGGAGCGCTGGTCGCTACCATCATACTTCATGATATAGATATCGCTGTCGCCATGGCGCGTTGTCTCGAAAGCGATGTACAGTCCATCCGGTGACCAGATTGGATCGGTATCAAAACCGGGGTCATCAGTCAACTGTCGTGGATCAGAGCCATCCGGGTTGCGCACGAAAATGTCCAGATTGCCGGCGGTGTTCGAAACATAGACAATTTCACCCAGGCGAGCTTCTTCGGTATCCTGTGCCAAAAGCGGCGACAGCAGCGATACGCTTAGCAGTGCCAGAAATCCAGGCCAGAATCGTACATGCATGATGAATCACCTTCTACTCGGTCATCGCGATACCCTTACCAGCGGATGGCTTTTGGTTTATACCCGTCCACTGTATAATCTGCTATAAGCAAATGATAAGCGTTGGTGAAGGCGGGAGGCGAGTCTCGTGAAAATGACCACCCGAATGGGTCGTGCGACATTATGGCTGGTGGCGCTGCTGCTGTTATTTTCGGGCGTCGTCCAGGCCCAACAGCTCACCGACTTCAATACCTTCCTGCTCAATACCCGTGCAGATGTCGAGCGTCTGGCAGATGAGGTATTGGGAGCCGGCAATCGCCCCCAGACCTGGACCTTCAACATCAACGACACCAGCTCGCAAACCTATCTCTCCGATTTATGGTTTGATAACGAACAGCTGGCCGCACAAATCTTCGGCGCGGATCGCCCGCCGGGATGGATCGGCGCGCCAGTGACCCAGGACCCGGTGGTCGTGGCGCGCAACATCCGCCACGATCTGGAAATCAGTGCCGAGCAAGTCTTTGGCCCCGGCAACCGCCCGCCCGATTGGCGTGGAGGGCCAGCGTTGTTTCGCTGTGACCGGGCCATTATGAATGCAGTGCGCCTGTTGCAAACTGCCTACGGCGTTCAGTTCACCACCGCCGAAAACACCCCCAATTACTGCCTTGCCATCGCCGCCGAAGTGGAACGGCAATCGGTCGATGCAGTGTTGAATGACCCGGCGCTGCTGGAACGTGTACCGGAGCAGGTGTTGGCGGTGCGCGGTGATCTGGAACGGCTAGCCGATGAAGAACTGGGGCTGAATGCCCGCCCGCCTGGTTGGATCGGCAACCGGAGTCTGCAATCCGAAACCCTCATCAGCGATACCTTCCTCGACCTGGAAAGTCTGGCGAATGACCAGATTGGCGCCGGTCAGCGGCCTCCGGGCTGGCTGAATAATTTGCCCCGTGTGCCTCTGCTCGACCAGCGCTATCTGCGCTTTAACCTGGAACTGCTGGCGAATGCCCTGGGGCGCATCCCCCGCCCGCGTGGCTGGCAATCGAGCAGCCCGTTGGAAAACTGCTTGCCATCGCTGCAAGCGTTGGTAGATGTGGCGCGCGACGCCTACAGCTTCGATCCCAATACCGTCTCAACCGAGGGCAATGTCTGTGCTTCGATTGACCTGGGCGTCAACAGCCTGATTGAGAACCCGCCTGTCGAGGTGACACAGCAGACTGTCGATGACCGGCTGGTGTTTGAATCGGATATTGCTTTCGCCTATCTCGATGTGTCTGCCACCCAGTACATGGGGCAGATGCCGCGCGGCACCCGCTTCAAAGCCTGGTATCGCAACTTCCGCGACTCGACCATGATGTTCGTCAGCGGTGATGATTTCGCCGTCTTCATTGACCGGCGCTGGACGACCATGCCGCAGGAAGTTTATATCACGCTGCCAACGTTGGAAGGTGTCAAGCCACTGACCTTCTGTGATGCTTCGTGGTGTGATGGCCCTGGCCCAACACCCACCCCCACCGGCTTCGGCGCGCTTGAACTGCTGCTGAATGCCGGGACGCCGCCGGCTGCCCCGGATGTCGAGCAGGTGTCCGGCGAAAAGCGGCAGGTGTCATGGAATTACATCCGCGTCACCTACCTCCTGGATAATGCTCAGGCGCGCACAGCCCAGGTCACGCTGGAGATTTGCGCTGATACCGCCCAGACCGATTGTGAGCCTGTTCTCAGCATCTTCGACAACAATATCGGAGCAGCCAAACCGGTGCTGTCGCAGTTGAACGGGTTGAACGTGTATGAATTCCCCTATGGCTACACCGCCAACCTGCTGATCGAAGGTTCGACGCTGTTCTCGCCCGATGTCTGGATCAGCGATCCAACCATTCGCTGACTCCATGTCACTTTCCTCGAGGGGCGCACAATCCTGCGTCCCTCCACCTTGTGGCTGATTCTACTTCATGCTATTGCGCCTCTACGGATATAGAAACGCAATCCTATGGACTTAATCACCTATCGCGCCTTCACCATTCAGTTGCGGCAGCGCCTGGAAGCCGATAATCGGGTGTTGGGATTAGTCGCGCTGGGGTCAATGGCCGAAATCCGCCGGCTGCCGGATGCCTGGTCCGACCACGATTTCTTCGTCATCACACAACCCAGCGATCAGGAAACCCTGCGCCAGGATCTGAGCTGGTTGCCGAATGCCAGCACCATCGTCCTGTCAATTCGGGAGACCGCGCATGGGCTGAAGGTGATCTATGCTAATGGGCATGTGCTGGAGTTCGCCATCTTCGATCTCACTGAACTCCAGATGGCGAAGGTTAATGACTACCACGTGGTGTTCGAGCGCGTACCGCTGACCGAACAGCTCATGCGGATCACTCAGGTCAATCCGTCGCCGGCATCCTACGAGCCGCAGCGGGACTGCGCGATGGTGATGGCCTTACTGCTGATCGGCACCGGACGTTTTGCGCGCGGGGAGCAGCTCAGCGCGCACCTCTTCGTCAAGCACCATGCCTTGCATCACCTGCTGCCGCTGCTGCGCCACCTGCTGCAACCGCGGCCAGAGGCGCTTGTAGATAATCTCGATGGGTTTCGCCGTTTTGAGCAGAGTTTCCCAGAGGTAGGCGCTGCCATCAATCAGGCACTGTTGCTGCCGATCCCGCTGGCATCGTTGGCACTTCTGGACATACTGGATCAGTGGGTGCAACCGCGCCTGACTGATTACCCAATAATCGCCGGGCAGGTTATTCGCCAATCATTGAACACCATCGCCGAATCGCTCGATGGCTCAAGCGCGCCCCGGTCGTAAAGGCAGCATTGCCACGTTGCTAAGCGAATCGGGATTCAGAGTCACGGGCGGCGCTTCGCAGGCATCGCCCACACCATTGCTATCACTATCAGACTGGTCAGCATTGGCGACCAGTGGGCAGTTATCGCTGCCGTCGGTAATCGTATCGCCATCGCTATCCGGTGGTGCTGGCGGCGGGGCATCACAGGCATCTCCGATGCCGTTGCCATCGCTGTCCACCTGATCGCTGTTGGCAACAGCCGGGCAGTTATCGCTGCCGTCAGTTATCGTATCGCCATCGCCATCTGGTGGGGGCGGAAGCGGCGCATCCACTGTGATGGTTATCGTGGCCGAGTCAACGCCGCCCTTGTCATCGGAAATCTTGTAGTTGAAAACATACACACCACTGAAATCGCTGTTGGGCGTAACAGTGATTGTATTGTCCGGATTAATGACGATGCTGGCTCCCGGAGGCGTCCCTGTCCAGAATACGGTCAGCGGATCGTTATCGGGATCGCTGTCATTTGCCAGCGCAGTGACAGTCACTGGTTGACCCGGTTGGGTATTGGCGTCATCATCAACTGCGATGGGTATACCGTTGACATCAGTCTCATTCACAGACACATATCCCGTGCCACTGTTGTTACCGCTGTTTGAGTCGGGCTGATCTGCCTGAACGGTCGCGGTATTCGCCAGTTCGCCTGACTGATTCACCTGGGCATACAACTGAATGATAAGGGTGTCGCCAGGGTTGAGCGTCCCGAGCGAACAGACAACAGCGATAGTGCAGCTTCCCTGAGGTGTGATGACCATGTCCAGCAGCATCGAAGGCGGCAGAACATCGGTCACCAGAACATTAGTCGCCTGAGCAGGGCCATTGTTGCGAACAGTCAGGATGAATGTGACGGTGTCACCCAGTATGGCGTAATAGGATGAAGCTGACTTGCTGATTTCGACATCGGCGTTCACTGGAGGATCGGCACTGACAACCGGCTCAGCCGGAGTTCCGCCAGAAGATGCCGGCGGTTCTGCCTGGGTTACAACAGTTGAGGGGGCTTCTGCCACTGGAGTGACAACCGGCGACTCGGGCACTGCCGATGTGATGGAAGGTGCCGGCGGGACACGGGCAGGAACCGGACGGTAGCCGCTGATCCTGCGCATCAGGCTCAGCGAAACTACTGTTGTATCCTGACAACCTTCATCCGACTGTACGGTGTAGGTAAAGCGAGTTTGCCCGCTGGCAGTTGACGGAAGATAAACCAGTCCACCGCGCTCAATGCTCACTCGTCCTTTATCAGGTTGGGTAATGTGCGTGATCGTAAGGGCTTGTTCTGACGAATCGTTATCGAGGACCTGCAGTGCCAGCGCCTGACGGTCAGTGACCAGCACATGATCGGGATGAGCCGAACAATCGGCCACCGGATCACGTGCCAGCGCCAAGGATGGTATGACCAGCAATATCAGGAGAATCATCCACTGGAAGCGCTGCGCGAACGGAACATATCGACTTGCCATGATGTCCCCTGGCTCGACTCATGCTTCAACTTAAAGTCTCTATTAGAAAAGCTGAAGCAGGTATCATACGTTTCAAATCACAAACTATTTATACACGATATTCAAACCATTTACGAGTTTAGGTTTCACGAAGAGTGCATATAGAGTAGTAGCGGCGTTAATGATTGGCATGAGTCGTCACGGTCACAACCGTCAGCATACCAGTACGGCTTTGACACCAGTCATTCACCGGCTGCTGGCTGATCGCTGTGTGAGCGGCGCTGATTGAGGGAGATGCCCTGACCCGACGGTTGCATGTCCCGTCGCTCATACGTATAATGACCGCTGCGGGTAAGCACGGGGTGAGTCGGATATGTCTGTCGCCGACGAGATCAAGGGACGTCTTGACATTGTTGATTATATCCAGCGCTATGTCCCGCTGAAGCGAGCCGGACGTTCGTTCAAAGCGCCCTGTCCTTTCCACAACGAGAAAACCCCATCCTTCGTCGTCAACCCTGATCGCCAGAGCTGGCGCTGCTTCGGCAGTTGTGCCGAGGGTGGCGATGTCATCAAGTTCGCACAAAAGCTGCACGGCTGGTCCTTCACCGAGGCGCTCCAGGAACTGGGCAAACTGACTGGCGTCGAAGTTCGTCCCCGAACGCCGGAACAGGTCACCCAGGATGACCGGATGGATGTGCTGCGCGGGTTGATGCACACCGCCATGGATGCCTATCACAACGCCCTGCTCGATCTCCAGAGCGATGACGCGGCGGCTGTTCGCCATTATGTCTACGAGAAGCGCGGCTTAACGCTCGACACCATCAGCCAGTTCAAGATCGGCTATGCACCGCCCGGCTGGACGCATATGCTCGATCACCTCAAGACGCTCGGTTACAGCGACGACCAGGCCTTAGAGGTCGGGCTGGCGATCAAAAACGAGGACAGTGGGCGCATCTACGACCGTTTCCGCAACCGTCTGATGATCCCGATCCGCGACGAACGCGGGCGCGTCACTGGCTTCGGGGCGCGGGCGCTGGCCGCCGAAGACAACCCCAAGTATCTCAACTCGCCCCAGACGCCGTTGTTCGACAAGAGCCGGACGCTCTTCGGGCTGGACGCCGCCAAACAGGTCATCCGCGACACCGAGACAGCCGTGATCGTCGAAGGCTACATGGATGCGATTCAGGCGCATCAGGCCGGCTTCAAGAATGTGGTGGCGCAGATGGGGACGGCCATGACCGAGACCCAGATTCGCCTGCTGACCCGCAGCGCCAAGAAGATCATCCTGGCGCTCGACTCGGACGCCGCTGGTCAGAACGCCACCCGCCGCAGCCTGGAGACAGCGCGCGCCACCCTGGCCGAAGATTTCAGCGGACGGCTGTCGGTCGATATTCGGGTGCTGCAAATTCCCGGTGCGAAAGACCCGGATGATCTGATCCGCGAGACGCCGGATCGCTGGCGCGAACTGGTGGAGCAGGCGCTGCCCATTGCGGATTATGTGATCGAGATGGAGACGCGCCATCTGCCGCCCAATGCCACTGTGCAGGAGCGCGAGGCCATCGCCCGCAGTTTGCTGCCGCTGCTGCTGGCCTCGGAAGACCAACTGTATACCCGCGACAACCTGCAAAAGCTGGCGCTGCGGCTGCGCATCCGCGAACAGGATTTGCTGGCCTGGGGCAATGAACAGGAAAAGATCGAACGCGCCAAAGCGCCGCGCAAACCCGCCGCCCCACCACCGGCTGCTGCGCCGCCCATGCCGCCGGCAGACCTGGAACCGCTGCCCCCACCGCCCGATTGGGACAGCGACGCGGAGTGGTCAGCCCCGGTGGTGACGCCGGCCGCGCCGCGTAAGGCTGCCGACATTCGCGAGTCCGGCCTGGAATTGCAATGCTTGCGGCTGGTAGTGCGTGAACCAATGGCCTACTACGCCGTCAATCGCAAGCTGCGCGAACTGGCGAAAGACAACCGCGACCTGATGGAGGACGCTCTGGCAGATTGGAACGCCGACGACTTCAACCACAGCGATCTGCGCGCCCTCATGGCCGAGTTCCTGACGGCACTGGCACAGGATGAACTGGAACCGCTCGATTATCTGCGGCTGCGCGCCGACTATGCCCTGCAAATCTCGCTCGATGTTATACTGGCAGATGATCTGATGGGGATGCGCAACCGGGTGCGCGAAAGTCATGTGGCCGATATGCAGCAGGTGTGGGATCGTAACCGGCGCACGGTCGAGGCGGTCAATGCCCAGGAGCAGTTGATCGAAAAAGCGCTGCGGCTGCGCGCCCGCCGCTTGCAGCGCGAACGGGAAGACCTGGTCTTCTTACAAATGGATGCGCTCAACCAGAACGATGATGACCTGTTGATGCGCTGTACCCGCAATGTCAAAATGTTAAACCAGGCTCAACAATTATTGGACGCCGAACTGCGTCAGTTCGCCAGCCGCTTGCGCGATTAGGGGAGTGATGATGGCAAATCGAGGACGGAACAAGAAACGGGACGAGATGGACAGTTCGCAGGAAATGCCGAAAGTCCAGATCGACGACGAGAATGAGGTGGATCTGGAAGATGATGCCATCGACGATGATGATTTCGATGTCGATATTGACGACAGCGGCGAATTCCCCAGCGATGGTCCGGATGGCGATTTCGGCGATATGGATGATGAAGATTACAGCGACTTGACGCTCGACGCGGCAGCGCTGGCCGATGACCCGGTGCGAATGTACCTGAAAGAGATCGGTCAGGTACCCCTGCTCGATACCAATCGCGAGACCTGGCTGAGTACCCAGATCGCCGCTGAACAGCTTTATGACAACTTCCTCCATACCCTGTCACGGGTCGAGAATCTGGGCGATGAGAACGCCATCCCCAATCTGGCCGATGTGGTGCTGCTCTCGTATCAGCACATCCAGCGCAGTTGGGATGAAGTGATGGATGGGGCGATGGCCTTCAACGTCGAGCCGCCCGATCTGCGCCAGATTGTCGAAGAAGTGGTGCTGGTCAACGACAACTGGAATCAGGAAGCACGTTCCTATCTGCGCGAATATCTGCGGCAGAAGGAATGGGGGCGCGACGAGCTCTGGACCGAACTGGCACGGCGGTTATTTGATGTCTTTCACGGACTCTATCTGATTCCGTTCACACAACTGCTGGTCATCCGCAAGTATTTCGTCCAGCATAAGACGTTGCCGCCACCGGAGATGATACAGAATTCGCTGATGAGCGACGAGAGCGAACTGGCCGATCTGCCAGAGTTCTTCCAGCAGGTCGAGCAGCGGGCGGTCAACGCCGCCGAAGCGCTGACTCGCGCCAACCTGCGGCTGGTGGTCAGCGTCGCCAAGCGCTACATGGGGCGCGGCATCAACTTCCTCGACCTGATCCAGGAGGGTAACATCGGCCTGCTGCGGGCGGTGGAGAAGTTCGAGCATACCAAAGGCTTCAAGTTCAGCACCTACGCCACCTGGTGGATTCGCCAGGCCATCAGCCGCGCCATCGCCGACCAGGCGCGCACCATCCGCATCCCGGTGCATATGGTCGAGACTATCAACCGCCTCATGCGCGTCCAGCGCGATCTGATCCAGGAACTGGGCGGCGAACCGAGCGCCGAACAGGTGGCGCTGGAGATGGAGTTTCTGACAAAGGATGAGACCGAGGCCATCAAGATGCTGCGGCGCAGCGGCGAACGGATCGACCCCGGTCTGACGCGCAAGCTGCGGCGGGCGGCACAGAAGGTGCGCAAGATCATGCGCATCAGCCAGGAGCCGATGAGCCTGGAAATGCCGATTGGTCAGGAAGACAGCAGCCTGCTGGGCGACTTCATCGAGGACGACAAGATCATGGGGCCGGTGGATGCCGCCAGCCGCCAACTCTTGAAGGAACAAATTCGCTCGGCGCTGGGTGTATTGAGCGAACGCGAGCGCGAGGTGCTGGAAATGCGCTTCGGCTTGCAGGATGGGCAGGATCACACGCTGGAGGAAGTCGGCAAGCATCTGGGAGTCACCCGCGAGCGCATCCGCCAGATCGAAGCCAAAGCCCTGCGTAAGCTGCGTCACCCAACCCGCAGCCGCCAACTGCGCGATTATCTGGAGATGTAACCCGATCAGCCGGGGCAGCGCCCACCGTTGCCCCTTCCTTAGTCAGGGTTCTCCTGTCTCACACGGGCGCGAGCGTGCATGACTGCTGAACACAACCCAGCTATAGCGTCTCCAGATAGGCGATCAGATCGAGTATATCCTGCTCGTCAAAGTGACGGGCGTAGCTGGGGAACATGAGCGAGCGATAACCCTGAACAATGAAGGCTTCCGGCTCAAGGATGCTCTGTCGTAGATAGGCTTCAGCATCCATCCCCTCGATGCGGCTGCCTGCTCGTTGGCTAATGCCCTGCATCGTCGGCCCCAAGCTGAATCCCCCGCTTGTCAGCGCGTGGCAGCTTGAACACGGCGGCGCTTCCCCCAGCCCATTCTGAAAGATGTCCTGTCCCCGCTGGGCATCGCCGCGCAGCGCGACCAGCGTCGTCGTTTGAGGCGTTGGCAGCCACATGCTCCAATTCAGGGTACAGGCGCTCATCAATATCGTTGCAATCAACCAGAGAAGGCCGCCCATCACGCGCTTCATCTCTCTCTATCCTTCACAAATCGGGTAGAGGCACACATGCTCATGCACCTCTACCGCAGAAATCGCAATTTGGTAGTGTTACATACCCAGCTTGACCACGCCGCCGGTCATGCCAGGGGCGAAGGCAATCGTGCCGAAGCTGACATACAGTGCGCCATCCGGGCCTTTGGCGATGGCGAACGGCGCAACCAGTCCTTCAGCCACCGGCGTCGCACCGTCAGCATTCACGCTGATGACACGGCCAGGGCCGGGGCCCTGTTCGGTGAACAGCACCAGCTCAACTGCATACAGCGTGTCGCCATCCAGCAGGATGTCGGTGACGGCGTTCAGACCGCCGAAAGTTTCGACCAGCTCGCCATTCGACCAGTGTTCGATCTTGGCTGCACCGGGAGCCAGCCCCGCGCCGAGGAAGCCGATGTACAGATCGCCATTCTCAGCCACCTCAATCGAGGTCGGCACCGGGTTATCATTCCAGGCATGAACCACCTGTAGACCGTCAGCTTCGCTCCATGACAGCAGATCGTTGCCACCGGCGTCAGTGATGTAGAGCGTACCATCGGCGGCCCAGGCGATGTCGGATACATTGCTGTCGTAGCCCGCGCCATCCGGGTCCTGCGTCACTTCGATGGCATTGAGGTTGATGATATTCTTGACCGCCAGCGTCTTGGCATCCAGTTCTGCGACCGAATCCATCCAGAACGCGCCGGTGGTCG
>JALHNT010000014.1:0-147296 GCA_022843385.1 Anaerolineae bacterium
CACCCCCACCATCGCCGTCGTGGTCGCGGCCAGTCCCACCCCTGCCCCGTCGGAAACACCCGCCGTCATCGCCCCGGTCGCCGTCCCGGTTTCCAGCGAAACCATCCCGACATTTCGTGAAGCGGTCATCGGGCGCGTCCAACGGCTGAACCCGTTATTCACCGATCTAAACCCGGTCGATCAGGACATCACCAGCCTGATTTATGAAGGTCTGAGCCGCATCAATGAACATGGCGAGGCCGTGCCGGGGCTGGCCGAGCGCTGGCTGATCTCGTCAGATGGGCTGGAGTACGTCGTCATCCTGCGCGACGATGTGCTGTGGCAGGATGGCATCGCCTTCAATGCCAGCGATGTCATCTATACCTTCAGCCTGCTCCAATCGCCCGACTTCCCCGGCAACTCGGAGTTGAGCGGCTTCTGGCGCACCGTCGAAATTCAGCAGCTCGACCCACAGATCGTCCGCTTCCGTCTGACTCAACCGTTAGGTCGTTTCCTCGACCTGTTGAGCATCGGTCTGCTGCCGGAACACGCCCTGCGCGGCACCGGCGCAGCCCAGCTCGCCAGCCATCCCTTCAACCTGTCGCCCATCGGCACCGGCCCCTATCAACTGGAAGCGCTCCGCACCAGCGATGGCAGCGCCATCACCGCGGTGGATCTGCGCGCCGCGCCGGTTTATCGCCAGCGCCCGGAAGGACAGGCGGGGTATCAGATGGATCGCTTCAGCTTCCGCCTGTATGACAGCTTTGAGTCGGCGCTGGCCGCCCTGCAAAGCGGTGACGTGGATGGCCTGGCCGCCCGCAACCGATCGGAACGCGCGGCGCTGCTCAATACGATGAACATCGATATTCATACCGCCATCGCGCCCGAACTAGGGGTGTTGATCTTCAACTGGGCCAGCGAGTCCACCGCCTTCTTCCGCGAACTGCGCGTCCGCCAGGGACTCCAGTTGGGATTGGAACGCAGCGGCATCATCAACCGCCAGCTTCAACAGAACGCAGTGCTGGCGAACAGCCCGCTGCTGCCCGACTCATGGGCTTATGCGCCCGATCTGTTCTGGCCGCAGCCCGATCTTGCGGCCGCCCGCAATTTATTGCAAACGGCCAATCTGCGGCGCGTCGGCCCTGGCACGCCCCAGCCCCCCACCCCTGAAGGCGGCCTTCTCTTCAGTTTCAGCATTCTGACCGTCGATGATCCAGCGCTGGTCGGCATCGCCAACGAGATCGCCGCCCAGTGGTCGCAGTTGAACATCAGCGTGACTGTTGAAGCGGTGGATCGCATGACCTATCAGGGGCGGCTGGATCGGGGCGAGTTTGGTGCTGCCCTGGTTGAACTCTCGCTGGCTGGCAGCGCCGATCCCGATGTCTACCAGTTCTGGGATGCTGACCAGTACCCCGATGGCGTGAATTTTGGCGGCGTTGATGATCGTCGCGTCGGCGAAAGTCTGGAGCGCGCCCGCCGTGATGCCAATGGCATCAACCGCGTCATCCGCTATCGGGATTTTCAGGAGACCTTCATCGAGCGCGCCGTCGCTATCCCGCTGTATTACGGACTGTACACCTACGCCACCTCGCCGCAGTTTCAGGATATTCAACTGGGCTTCATCAGTACGCCCAGCAGCCGCTTTGCCGGCATCCAGTACTGGGCGGAAAAGAGCGGTTAGCCCTGGCCGATCGGGATGTCATGCCCGATCTCGATCAGGTTGCCATCCGGGTCGCGGAAATGCGCCGTCCGCAGACCCCATTGTGGCCGGTCGGTCGGCGGAGTGACGAAGGTCACGCCCTTCGTTTGTAAGGCTATGGTCGCCTCATCCACATTCTCCACCCGCAGCCACAGCAGCACCCGATCTTCGCCGCGTCCGCTGTGATGTGGCACGCCGATGGCGGCATCCATCATGTCGCGCTTGTAGAGGGAAAAGGTGATCTCGCCGGTTTCAAACTCAGCATACACGCTGTCCTCGCCATCGAAGTGGGGCTTGAACCCCAGCACATCGCGGTAAAAGGCGTAGCACCCCGCGTAATCATCCACCAGCAGCCGCACATGAGTCCACTGCATCGACATCATTGACCTCCCCATCAGGAACATCCGTTCGCCACATCATAGGCCGAACAAATGATCTTGTCAACCATCGGCAATATGGCGACAGCACAACCATACGACCGGCACACCAGTAAGCCATAGCATAGTGTTATAATGGCATTTGACATGAGATTTAGAGGATTCAAACAAGGCAATCAGGGGTTCAATCAGAGTGATAGTCTATTTGATCTTTCAAATGATGTTTCAGTTATCAATTTATCCCATTTCCCTACAAACATCTTCGGCAGATTGTGCAGATGATAGCCTTGTGGTCGAAACTTGTTTGGGTCTCTATCTCGAACAAGGTCAGGAAAGTCTAGACACTCAGGATTACGAACAAGCCATTATTGACTACACTCAAGCCATTCACATTGATCCCCAAAATGCAACCGCTTATGCTGGGCGTGCTAGAGCTTATGCCCGCTTTCCGGTACTTATCCCAGCATTGAATTTCACAGATCAGGCTACGCTCCTCATGGGACCAGCCTCGGCTGAGATTTCGGGACGAGGGGATGTCAATGACCGATCAGAAGATTACGAGCAAGCATTGAGCGATTATTCGACGGCTATCGAGATCAATCCCACCAATGCTGAACTTTATGATGAGCGAGGTAGTGTGTATGCACTCCTACGAAGGCATGATGCGGCAATTCTTGATTTCTCAAGAGCGATTACTCTTCAGAGTGACAATGCTGACTTCTTTGTCAGGCGCGGTTTCACCTATCAATTGTCTGAACAATATGACTTAGCAATAGCGGATTTTACACAGTCAATCGATCTGGCCCCTGACACCAGCGACGGATATTGGGGACGCGGATTGGTTTACTTCCTGCTCAAAGAGTATCAGAAAAGCATCACTGATTTTACTCAAGCGATTGAAGTTGACCCTAATAACTTCTGGTCATATTTTGGTCGTGGATTGGTGCATTATGATACTAAAGATTTCGAGTCTGCCTTACCTGATCTTCAAAGGGCGTTTATCCTCAGCGATGAAGACTGGTGGGTACTTTACTATTTGCGAGGTTCAACGTTCTACAAACTTGCATTGTATCAAGAAGCACTTGAAGACTTGAATCAAGCAATTGACCTTAATTCGTTGAATTATGGATTATATCTTGCTCGAGGGATCATTTATGTATCCCTGGATAAGTTTGAGGAAGCCATTGCTGATCTTGAACAATCAATTGCCTTAAATCGAGCGGATGCCGCATCTTATTATGCTTTGGCTCTGGTCTATGATGACCAGGGGGACTGCCGTAATGCTCTTTACAACTACGAGATGTTTATGGTGGTGAATATAGCCGAAACACCACCGGAAGTTCCTGAACGGATTTCGGCGCTCCGTGCTTTATGCAGCATGAACTGAAAAATGGGTGAAGTCCTTGATATTTCCGCCAGCATACGATTCAGTAGAAATCAACGATACATTCTGTCATAAGTGGGTATCTCATTCAGGCTCATATCTTCACTTCAACAACTTCGAATGCAATTGAGACCTTTGGGAGAGAGCGCATGAATGCTTTTCAATCGATTGATGTGTTGTTTGAACGTCAGTTTGAATGTCATGATTCTTTAGGCAACGTATATGAAGTAAAACTCGTAATGAGTAAGGCCGAAGAAATCGAGCCTTATGTGTGGCGATGCGGATTCAAAATAGTGGGCATAGGCCATGAGGAAATCCGAATAGTCGATGGGGTTGACGCCATTGATGCGCTGCTCAGAAGTCTGAGAATGGCTCATGCATTGTTAGTGCATTTTGCAAAGGAAGAACTAAAAGAGATTGCATGGTATGATCGAGATGATCTCGGGTTACCACCACTATAGATTGAATGAAACTTGGGGCTGCGTAAGTCTTGCTCAGTGCGACATCTAAAGTAAGTTAGCAGCAGGTTATACTTGGCCGAGACTTTAAAGATGAGAGTCTCGTCCCGTATGATATAATTTGAACTGAAAAAAACAGATGGATTTCCAAAACTTACTCATTGGGCTACTAGTCTGGCTTGTTGCTCCGCTGCGGTGGCTGGCATCCGCGTCACTTTATTACCACATCAAGAAAGCGAATGCGACCGAAAGCCAGGTAGTCGAGTTCATTGACACATTTTCTCAACCCCTTTATTTCCTATATCATCAAAGCCCTTTCAAAGAGTTGTTGTTATGGACAGGCTATTCCCAATTTGTGGCGGTCGCCATCCCAGTCAGAATCCTTGCGATTACCGTATATCTATCTGTAGTAGGGGCTTTTGTTGTCGGCTTATTCCAGGCAACTGATAAGGCCATGTACATTTCCTTAATCATCATTCAGGCCATCTGTTTTCCTTTTGCATTGCGCTTCGGACACCAATTGCCTTCTGTTAGGAGGCAGTCCAGCAACTCACCCCAGTAATGTGTAGACTCTTGTGTCGCAAGATCGGAGTACCATCTTGTGCGAATCCTGCTCCCTCAACCTCGATTTTTCCCAACCATCCTCTAACCCTACACCACCAGCCTTAATCGATCTGCTCCCGCAGATTGGTTAGCGCCGACTCATCTTAAGTCGTACCAAAAAGTTTACCAAAAGTTCACCCGTAAGCGGGGAAAATCGAGTAGTCTGGTGGCAGGGAGCGTGAACCGCCAGTTGCTTGCAGCGGAGTGGGATGGCAATGTCACAATACTCGGTTCTGACATTGACGACTTTGACGACTTTGACGACTTTTGTGAATCAACACCAGGACACGTCGCAAAAAGAAACAGGTCGCGTTAACACCCGCGCATCTCAGGGAACGATCCGCCACCGCAATCACCGATCCGCCGGCGGCAAACAGATGAGGAGTGCTAAGTGAAAAGTGCTAAGTTCAAAGTGAAAGACTCTGCTTTCTCTCTGTGTCCTCTGTGTCCTCTGTGGTTCAATTCTTCTTCGTCTTTTCTTGGCGCACTTGGCGGCTTGGCGGTGAAATCTTGTGTCTGTCCGACGACGACGACGACACAAAAGCGGAGTTGCACAAAAAAGGAGTTCTTGCAGTTGCAACACTTGCAACAGTTGCAATGTTTGAGGGAAAACGGTTGGACATGATTCGCGAATCGAAAAATGGAGTGATGCGAATCTGACGAATCTGACGAATCTTGTGAATCATCACTCCGTATTCTCTCTGTGGTCGGTTCTTCTTATTCTTCCTGGTCTGGAACATTTGAGGGAAAACGGTTGAGAAAAAGGTGCCAGTCGATAGTCCAAACGGCAAAATCAGCAGCAACAGGCCATTGCCCAAACAGCAGCACAAAACGACTATCGACTGACGACTGATGACTATCGACTATCCCAGAGACGAGTGTTGATACACCTGTTCAGCCTGCCAGCGTTTGTTAGCCGCCAGCACCCGATCCATCTGCACCGAGATGCCGATCCCTGGCGCAGTCGGCGTGGCGATGCGGCTGTGGTCGCCCAGGACAAAGGGCGGCTCCGTCAGGTCCGGATTGTAGTAGCGGTCGGTCGCCGAAATATCGCAGGGCATTGTCACGCCCGGCAGGGACGCAAACGCCAGATTCGCCGCCCGCCCGACGCCCGTTTCCAGCAAGCCGCCAATCCATAAGGGCAGGTTGTTTTCAACGCAAATGCGGTAGATTTCCAGGCTTTCGCTGTAGCCGCTCACCCGCGCCGGTTTCAGATTCAGAATCCGCAGCGCACCCAGTTCCAGCGCCAGCCGCAGATCATCGGCGGATTGAATGCTCTCGTCCAGACAGATCGGCGTCTTCATCTGCGGTTGCAGCTTGCTGTGCTGGTAGATGTCATCATGGCCTAACGGCTGCTCGACCATCAGCAGGTTCAGCTCATCAAATTGTTTCAGGTGGTCGGTGTCCTCCAACGTATAGGCGCTGTTGGCATCCAGCATCAGCGTGATGTCCGGGTAAACCTTACGCACACCGCGCCCCAGCTCAATATCCCAGCCGGGTTGAATCTTGAGCTTGATGCGCCCATAGCCCTGCCCCAAGCGTTTGCCGATCACCGCTACCGTCTCGTCCACCGTTGGCTTGATGCCGATGCTCACGCCGACGGTCGCGTAGCCTTTGGGGGTATGGCCCGCCGGCAAATGGGCGGCGAAGGCTTCGGCCAGCGTCATCTCATTGGTCTTCGCCAACGCATCCCAGCAGGCCGCTTCCAGCGCATGTTTCGCCATCGGGTGGCCGCGCACACCGCTGAACAGCGCCGGCACTTCGGTCGCGCTCTGAAGTGTCTTGCCCAGCAGGAGCGGGACCAGAAACTCATTCAGGACATGGATGGCCGTGCCGACCGTTTCATAGCTGTAACCGGGGTTCACCTCCGCCGAGGACTCGCCCCACCCCACTACCCCGCCGTCCGTCTCCAGCGCCACCAGTACCGCCGACTTGAACGGCTCTTCACCAAAGCTGGTGCGCAGTGTCTCGACCAGCGAGATCGCAATCGGATAAAGCTGGATCGATTTAATCGTAATTGGCTTCACACTTCCCCCTCTTAATTCTGGCTAAAATCCACCCGCTCGAAAACCTTGTCGCCCTGGCTCAACAGATAGAAGGCGCGGTCGCGCTCTTCGTAGCGATCTCGAATGAAGTCCGTCACCACAAATCCCTGGAGCAGCAGGGTACGGAAGACCTCGCGCGTCTGTGCTCGCCAGTCCCGCGCCATCTGGACATCGGTTTGCGCCACCGCCGGAAAGTCCACCGGAATTTCCACCAGCACCAGCGACCCTGCCGGACGAGACAACACCTGTTCGGCCAGTCGCTCTCGTCCCATCTCATCCACGCGGCTTGCGTTGGCAATCGGCGTAAGCGCTTCAAGATACTGCTCCAGCCGGATGTCCCCTCGTGTTCCGTTGAGCCGCTCTTCAACGCGCCGGTTCGTCACCCACCATTCCGCCAGGAGCCGATCCGACGACCCCAGAATGCTCAGCCCACCCTCGTCACCAACGCCATAATAGTCTTCCAGATAAGTCGTGCAGATGGCTCCCAGCTTACGGATATTCAGGTGGGCATTGGCGGCCAGCAGCGGATCGAATGTCCAGGAAATCAGGCGGATGCCCTGGCGCATGGCATATTCGCGCTGACGCTTCTTCAGTTTATACCCCACCCCTTGCCCGCGATATTCGGGCAGCACCAGCATCCGTTTGGAAACCAGTTGCAGGTTCGCCATCGCCGGACGATAGGGTTCATTCTCGGCTGTGCCGAGGAAGTCGATCAATACCCCGACCAGCAGATCACCATCAAACGCGCCAATCACATGCCCACCATGCGAGGCCATCGAGAACAACATGTGCGCCGGCACCACCGACTCGATACTGTCGCCCCAATAGGTGCGCTGCAGATCCACCGCCATTTTCATCTCATCAAAGGTACTTAACTTACGAATAGCTGTGATCCAGCTCATTTCCGATCCCTCACTAAATCCCGCGTGGTCGCCGGCGGAAGGTATAGCGCATCAGCGGCCACCAGGCGGCTTTCTCTGGCAGATAGGTCAGCAGCGTATCTTCCAGACGACGGGGAAAGATACCGAACTGATTGATGATATTGCCCAGCGGCGCGGTACGATTGGCTGCCAGAATATCCAACCACTGCGAAGTCATCAATGACCGCGGTAGCAGACGGCTATACACGCCCGTGATGGTACGCAGCAGATACGGCGGAACCGGGATCACGGTCCGGTTCATACCCGATACCCGCATGATGGTGAACAACAAATCCTGAAGCGTGATGTACTCCGGCCCACCGATTTCGATCAGGCTGTCCACCGTATCAATCGCTTCCAGCGAGCGCACTAACGCCTCAACCAGATCATCAATATAGATCGGGTGGATGACCACCTCGCCCTGCCCCGGCATCAGGAAGACCAGCGGCGTCGCCATCATCATCATGGCGATGTGGTTCATGAAGGCGTCGTCTTCGCCAAAAACCAACCCGGAGCGGATGATGGTGTAGGCCAATCCGCTGCCGCGCACAATCTCCTCCACCATGCCCTTGATCCGCAGTAAGGTATAGGCCGAAGCCGCCGACGCTCCCAGATGACTGAGCGTGATGATGCGCCCGACGCGAGCCGAACGGGCTGCCGTCATGAGATTGCGCGTGCCAACCAGCTCTACTCGCTCCAGATCACGCGGTCGCCCCCACCATTGCGCGCTCTCCAGATGGATAATCGTATGGACGCCGGTTACCGCCTTGAATACCGACTCTTCATCCAGCAGATTGCCAACGATGACTTCCGGCGCTTCTGCCCAGGGCAGCTTACCCCGGCGCGTTTCCAGAATCAGGCAGCGTACCGCCAGCCCGTCCGCCATCAGCCGGCTGACCAGATACCGCCCAATAAATCCTGTCGCACCCGTCACTAGAATCATGAACCCTCCGGGGAGGCGATTATAGCATTCGTCATCTTCTGATAAAAAGCCACAATAAAGCAACGACTGCCCTTGTGAGGGGTTAAATCCAATGGATATAATTCCCGACTTAAATAGTCTTTAATGTCAGGGTGCCTGGTCGCACAGGCAGCTCTTTTCGGAGGCATACAGTGAAGCAACAACGGGTTGTCGTGACCGGGATGGGTATCCTTTGTCCAACAGGCAACACAGTCGAAGAAGCCTGGCAAAATGCCGCGGCTGGGCGAACGGGCATCGCACCCATCACCCGATTCGACACCTCGCATCTGGAGAATCATTTCGGCGGCGAGGTCAAGAACTTTGACCCCAACGAAGCCCTCGGAAGGCGTGAAGCTCGCCGCACCGATCGCGTCACGCAGTTGGGGATGGTGGCTGCCCAACAAGCGATGACCGACTCCGGTTTGGAAGTGACGGACGATAATCGTTACGACATCGGCTGCCTGATGGGCAGTGGGATCGGCGGGATCGGTTCGCTGTTCGAGAGCATCAAGGCCTTCATCGAACGCGGTGCCAAATCCGTCAGCCCGCTGATGGTGCCGATGATGCTGCCGGATAGCCCGGCGGCCAAGATCGCCATGCTGTTCGGGCTGCGCGGCCCCAACTTCTCGATATCGACCGCCTGTGCCACCGGTAACAATAGCATCGGTGAAGCCACCGAGATCATCCGGCGCGGTGCCGCCAAAGTGATGGTCGCCGGCAGTACTGAAGCGGGCCTGATCGACATTGCTATCGCCAGCTTCAATAACATGACCGCCATCTCACGCCGCAATGAAGCGCCGGAAAAAGCCTCCCGCCCCTTTGACAAAGACCGCGATGGCTTCGTCGTGGCTGAAGGCGCGGCCGCGCTGGTGCTGGAAGATCTGGAACATGCGCTGGCGCGTGGAGCGCGTATCTATGCCGAAGTGATGGGCTATGGACAAAGCTGCGATGCCTATCATGTCACCGCGCCGCTGGAAAACGGCGAAGGCGCTGCGGTCGCCATCACCCGCGCCCTGGAAAATGCCAATCTGAAACCGGAAGACATCAGCTATATCAACGCGCATGGCACCAGCACACCGCTGAACGATGTCGCTGAAACCATCGCTATCAAGCGGGCGCTGGGTGAAACGGCTTACGAGATTCCGATTAGCTCAACCAAATCAGTCACCGGCCATCTGATGGGTGCGGCAGGCGCTGTCGAAGCCGTCTTCTCGGTCATGGCGCTCATCCGCAATTTCATTCCACCGACCATCAACCTCGATCAACCCGACCCAGAATGCGATCTGAATTACACACCCCATATCGGCGTTCAACGCCAATTGCAGAATGTCATGAGCAACTCGTTTGGGTTTGGTGGTCATAATGCTGTCCTGATATTTGGCAAGCATCAGCAAAATGGTTCTACCTAACTCCGAGGGTACGTCCGCTCCCCGCCTGTACGCGCATATCGTCGGCTGGGGAATGGCCGTTCCTGAGAAAATACTTCGGAATCAGGATCTCGAAGCCATCGTTGAAACCAGCGATGAGTGGATTCGCACGCGCACCGGCATCCGTGAACGGCGCATCGCCGGCGAACGTGAATCGACTGCCAGCCTGGGCTTAAAAGCGGCGCGCAAAGCGCTGGATGTGGCTGACCTGTTTCCCAGCGAAATTGACCTGATTATCGTCGCCACCTCCACGCCAGAGAATATCTTCCCCAGCACCGCCTCGCTCATTCAGAACTGGCTGGGAGCCAGCCGTGCCGGGGCTTTTGACCTCAGCGCGGCCTGCTCCGGCTTTGTCTATGGCGTCGATATGGCAGCCCAGGCGATTCGTTCCGGCAGCATCAAAGCAGCGCTGGTCATCGGGGCGGAAACCATGAGTCGGGTGCTGGACTGGCAGGATCGGGGAACCTGCATTCTGTTCGGTGACGGAGCCGGTGCAGTCGTCCTGAAATCCAGCACAGTCGAAGGCGGCGTCCTCTCGTCGGTCTTGCGTTCAGACGGATCAGGCGGTGATCTGCTGGGCATTCCCACCGTCGGCAGCGAAGACCTGGATAATCCCGACTTCTTCACCAACGGCCACAAGATGCACAAGATGTATATGAACGGAGGCGAAGTCTTCAAGTTTGCCACCCGCGTCATCGGCGAGAGCATTGAAGAGGCGCTGGTAAAGGCCGGGCTGACCATCGAGGATCTGTCCCTCATCGTGCCACACCAGGCCAACCAACGCATCATTCAGGCCGCCGCCCGCGCCCTCAAGGTCGATGTGGATATATTCGTCGTCAATCTGGATCGCTATGGTAATACGTCGGCGGCCTCGATACCCATAGCCTTATGCGAAGCAGTGCAGGCCGACCGGATGCGCCCCAATGACTACATTGCCTTCACCGGCTTCGGTGGGGGTTTGACCTGGGCCTCGATGATTGTTCAGTGGACGGATCTCAAGTCGGCAGAAACGCGCACCGGTGTTCTGAGCAATCAGCGCCGCCGCCAGATCAGTTATTGGGTGGTACGCTGGCGTTCGCAGTTGCGCCGCTTGAGCAAATCCCTCAATCAATTCCTACAGCGCATCAATCCCCGACGTGGACGCATCATGCGACTGCGTGACAAGGTTGACCAGTTGTAATCAGGCAGATGAGTTTCCATTGAACGTCCCATCGCCACCGAGAAGGCGCGTCAGATCAGCCAGATTATTCAGATGCGCCGGCAGCAGCATGTTATCCAGCAAGTGGGTCGCCCCAAAACGCACCGTCATCGACAGCAGCAGCGGTTCGTCGGTTATCTCCAGGGCAGGTCGCAGGCTGTGGGCATCATTCAGGCTGACATAATCGACCGACGCCAAAGTTTCTCCCGCGATGATTTGCAGAGCGGCTTCCTTGAGGTGTTCAGGCTGGCGTTCGCCCATCTCATAGCGCTTGGCTGCGGCTTGCAGCGCCCGGTGGATGATCGGCGCAGCCTGTCGTTCCGCAGGAGTGAGATACCTGTTGCGCGAACTCATCGCCAAACCATCGACTTCGCGGGCGGTCGGACAGACGCGGATGGTCATGGGCAGGTTCAGGTCACGAACCAGCCCCTTAATGACGGCCACCTGTTGCGCATCTTTCTGTCCAAAATACGAACGGTCAGGTCGCGTCAGATTGAATAGCTTCGTCACAACGGTTGCCACGCCGCGAAAGTGTCCGGGACGGCGTTCGCCTTCCAGTCCCTGAGTGACCTCGGTCACATCGATCCATGTCTGATACCCTGCCGGATACATCATCTCGTGGGTCGGTGTGAACACCAGATCAACACCAGCCGCTTCCAGCATCGCTAAATCCTGATTGAGCGTGCGCGGGTAGCGCGTGAAGTCTTCATTCGCCGCGAACTGGGCCGGATTGACAAAGATCGTCGCGATCACCCCATCATTTTCGCGCCGCGCCGCTTCAACCAGTGACATATGCCCGGCGTGGAGCGCCCCCATGGTCAGCACCACGCCTACTCGACCGGTCAGGGTCGCCCGCGCTCGATGCCAATCGTGCAGGTGGTCAATCACTTGCACGATCAGCCGCCCCGTTCGCCAGCACATCTGCCAATACCTGTTCGCTCATGGTCGAGCTGTTCTCTGGTGCTGGGAAAGTGTTAGCCTTGACTTCATCCACGTACTGCGTCAGGGCATCACGGATGAGCTTGCCGGCGTCTGCATACGTCTTGCTATGGCGCGGTCCAAATGATGGATACAGGCCGAGCAGGTCATGAAACACCTGGACTTCACCACTGCACTGTGGGCCCGCGCCAATGCCTATCGTGGGGATATGCAACCGTTCCGTGATCTCGTGCGCCAGTTGCGTCGGCACCAGTTCCAGCACCACCGCGAACGCGCCAGCCTCCTGAATGGCCTGCGCATCATCCAGCAGGTGCCGCGCCGTATCACGATCCTTACCCTGTACCCGAAAGCCGCCGAACTGGTTCACGCTCTGCGGCGTCAGACCAATGTGCGCCATCACCGGGATGCCAGCTTGAACCAACTGGTGAATCGTCGGCGCGATATACTCGCCACCCTCCAGCTTAACCGCCTGAACACCCGCCTCTTGCATGAGACGCGCCGCATTGTCCATCGCCTGTTCCACGCTGGTCTTGTAGGTCATGAACGGCATATCGCCCACGATCAGAGATCGCTGGGTGACCCGCGTCACAATCGCTGAATGATAGATAACATGCTCCAGTGTGACTGGAATGGTCGATTGATGCCCCTGCACCACCATCCCCAGCGAATCGCCCACCAATAGCATCGGCGCACCAGCCGCTTCAGCCAGATAGGCGCTGGTCGCATCATAAGCCGTCAGCATGGCGATTCGTTCGCCCGCTGTTTTCATCTTCTGAATATCACGCACGGTCAGGCGCATGATGTTTTCTCCTCGCGGATGAGCATCCGCTCTAACTCTGTTGTATCGATTCCCCGTTCCATCACCATTGGCAGGGTGAGACGCGCTAAGGCGGAATACAGATGAGCTAGCGCAGGGTCAGACAGCGCAGCCAGATGGGCCGCAACCGTACCAGCATCGCCCCGCGCCAGCGGCCCCGTCAGCGCCGCAGGAATCCCCTGCCGCACCAGGTTTTGCGCCGTAGCCATCACCAGTGGGTTCAACGTCTGTTCGGCGCGCGCTTTGTCCATCCCCAGATCGATCAACATCCGTTCCGCAATCGCATAGAGCGTGACAGCATAATTGCTGGCGATGACCAGCGCCGCATGATAAAGCGTCTTTTGGTCTGATGAGACTTCTACCGCTATCCCCCTCAGCGCCATCACCACATCCCGCAACCAACTACGCATGAGTTCATCAGCCGCTTCGATCACAAACACACTGCCCGGCAGTTCCTTCACCGAACGATCCACATCCGCAAATGGGTAAGCCGGATGCAAACTTCCAGTCATCGCGCCAGCCTGTGCCAATGGTTCCAGCACCATTCGGTTGCGCGCCCCTGATGTATGGACAACGCCCTTACCCAACAGAGAGGATTCAGTTACAGCGTTGGATATTGTGGCAAGCGCGTCATCCGGTACTGTCAGAAAAACTAGATCGGATGCCAACAGGACATCATTGACTGATGCCACAACTATCGCATGAGTCTCGCCTGCCAGTACTGATGCTTTATGCGCATCACGACTAAAGATCGCCGTCACCGGATAGCCAGCATCACTCAATAGACGCGCCAGGGTACTCCCAACTTTCCCCGCCCCAACAAACCCCAACCGGGGTCGTTCGCTCATGATGATCCGGCTCCGCTTTGGGTAGGCAGCGGTGTATTGGTTGGGATCGGTCGGCTGACCGTGATGTTCACCGTACAGGCTGCCTTCAGTTCGTTCAGGTTGTTGAACACCGTCAGGCGGAACTCGTACTCACCCGGCAGGTAAAACACGGGCGTGAACTGACCCAGGGCGCTGAGCGCATCAACCGGCAGCGAATAATCGCCCAGCACAACGAAGTTGCCATTAGTCGATGGGCCGCTGATTTCAAACCGGTAAAATGAGAAGTCATCGGTAAAGGCTGAACCGACCACCGGAATCGGCTCAAACACCAGCATCCCATTGGCCGGGATCTGGAGGACAGCATTGGCGGTATCACAGCCCTGCACCGGCGGCGGGTTGGGCAGGATCGTACCCACCGGCGTCGGTGATGGAGTCGCGGTCAACTGGATGATCGGCCCTTCTTGCGTCCCGATCTGGACACCGCTCACATCAATCGGCGAGTTATTGAAGTCAACCGGAGCCGGGGTCGGTGTACGGAAAGGCGCATCCACCGCAACCACGACTTCAGAAGCTCGCACCTCCGCGCTCAGGGTCGGCGCAACCACCTGCTGAATGCCCAGGACAATCAAGCCTAACTCAACCAACAGGATGAGCGAGGTGCTGGCATTCGCCTGCCGGTAACGGAAGATGTCCCGTTCCAGTTCAAAATAGGTGGAACGGATTCCCTGCCTGGCACGAGACCAACTGCGCCAGCTCAGGAACATCGCCACCGCGATCAGGATGTATAATCCTGGCGCGATCTGTTGGATGAAAAACACCACTGCGTTCATAAAGCGGTCAACACACCCCGAAGAATCGCTGTCAAACGCGGAACAATCAGCTTGCCAGCATCCAGCACTTCTTCGTGGTTGGTCTCCATATCAATATCCGGCGAATCAAAACACTCATTGGTGATCCCTGAATAGGCCATCACGCGCATCCCGGCATGACGCGCAACCAGCACTTCGTGGACTGTAGACATTCCAACCGCATCCGCGCCAATGGCCCGCAGCATACGAATTTCCGCTGGGGTTTCAAAGTTCGGCCCTGAGACACAGGCATAGACGCCTTGATGCAGCGGCACGCCCACCCGCTCTGCCACGTCTCGCGCCAATTTGCGCAGCGCACGATCATAAGTCTGCACCATTCCAACAAAGCGTACCCCGAAAGTGGGATCATTGGGACCAGAGAGTGGGTTATTGCCAGCCATTCCAGGTAAATTGATATGGTCGCTGAGGAGCATCAGATCGCCCGTATGATAGTCTTTATTCACGCCCCCAGCAGCGTTGGTCAGAATTAAGGTCTGAACGCCCAACAGGTGCATGACGCGCACTGGGAAAGTCACCTGCTGCATCGAGTAGCCCTCGTAGAAGTGGGCGCGCCCCTGCTGCGCGACGACCGGCTTGCCTTCCAGATAGCCGAATACAAGCTGTCCGCTATGGCCCTCCACCGTCGATTGCGGCCAACCGGGAATATCGCAGTAAGGGATCACAACCCGCTCACTCAGCGTATCAGCCAGGCCACCCAAGCCAGATCCCAGAACCAGGCCCACCCTCGGTTCAAAGGGAGTTTGTCCACGTATCACGCTGACAGCGCGCTCATAATCGCCGCGAGAAATCGTCATCATCTGCCTCACTCAGTAAAACCGTACCAAATTCCCATTATAGCGCGTCGCGAATATGTGAAAAATCTACAATTATTCCGTGCGCAAGGTGAAACCTAAGATTCGTTAGCTTTGCGTAAGGATCGCTTAACTATAGTCAATACAATCGTATTGTGGAAGCAACAGCATGATGAACGCCATGACTCATCCCAGCATTGCCCGTTATCTCGCCAGTTACCAGAAACTCTACCAGCGAGTACCGAGAGAGCTGCGCCAGATCAGTGACGGCTGGGTGCTGGTCAATGGGATGCAGATCCGTACCAGTGAACTGGATTTGCTGTCGGCACAGCTCGAACTGGAATACCAGCAAAGCGTGGCACAGAAGCGCAATCTCATCGGTCGCCTGCTGAAGTGGTTCAAGACCAATTGAACTTTGCCATACTGGATGAATAATTCTCTTTCGTAGCTTCTCAATGTTTCGAGTTTTTCACAGTCTGCGACTATAATCACTCCTCGTTCTATCGTCGCCTGCAACAGTGATAATCGATGGACTCCTTCAAAGAAGCGCGCCAGCAGATTCGCCTTTCATTTGCGGTTATCGGGATAACGATCACCATTGGTGTGGTCGGTTTTATGATTCTGGAACAGCTCTCACTCCTGGACTCGATCTGGCTCACCGTCATCACGCTGGCAACCATCGGTTACGGTGATATTTATGCCCGAACCGCCGAAGGGCGCGTATTCACTGTCCTGCTCATCCTCTTCGGGCTGGGGGCAGTAGGTTATGGCTTACAGGCATCTGCTGCCTTCTTCCTCAGCCCGATAGTGAATGATTTCCGCCAGCGGCGCCGGATTCAGCGCGCAGTCAACCGTCTGCAACATCACTATATCATCTGCGGTGCCGGTGAACTGGTCGATGACACCATCCAATATCTGCTGGAAAGCAATGCCAGACGTATGGCGATGCAGAAGCAAAGCTGGCTCGAACCACTTGATAACCGGTTACAGTCCCTCTTCGGAACGCATACCAGCATCTTAAAGCGGTTTATCACAGTGATCATGGCCTATCCAATATCCTGGCTGCATCGCGGCGAAACACTGCTCGATCAGGTTGTGGTCGTCACGCCGGATCATCAATTTGCCGACCACTTGCGCAGCCATGATGTGCTGGTGATCGAAGGCGATCCCACCAATGACCAGGTCTTGCGACTGGCAGGTGTTGACCATGCCCAGGCCATCATCATCATGCTGGATGACGACACCGAGGCATTACTGAGTGTGCTGACTGTGCGCAGCGTCAACGAAACCATAGACATCATCGCTGCGGCGATGGAGGAACAGGCGGCTCACAAAATGATCCGCGTAGGGGCTAATGATGTCGTCGCTCACTATGACATTGTGGGCAGCTTCCTCAACAATGCCACGCTCCGTCCGGTTGTGTATGACTTTCTCAGCAGCATCCTGTTCAGCGATCACACCAGCCATGTGACGACCCAGATTCGTCTCACCAGCGATTCGCCTTGGATCGGGAAAAAGCTGGGCGATCTTCAGCTCAGGGATCGTTACGCTTCCCACATCATCGGACTGCGGCAGGAAGGCGGCCTGTATCGCTATACCCCGCCAGACGACTACCCATTACAGGAAGGGGAATTCATGATCGCGGTCACGCCGGTCAAGAAAGCCCATCATCTTCAGTCTCAGACCATGACCAGCGTGCTTTCCTCCCGTATCCCAAACTGGCAACGCCTGCCCCGTCCTGCCCGTCCCTCGCAGCCCATCCAGCGCGTCTACACGCTCGATGAATGCCCGGTCGTCATCGGGCAGATGCGCGGCCATTTCATCATCTGCGGGTTGGGCCGTGTATCACAAAATGCCATTCACAAACTGGATCCAGCGCGTCCATTTGTGATTATCTGTGCCGACATGCAGAGCGCAGCAGACTTGCTGGCGCGGGGTTTTCGGGTGGTGCTGGGCAAATCGACCGACGACGCTGTTCTGCGCCAGGCTGGCGTGGAACGCGCCTTAGGCATCATGATTGATATTGAAGATGATGCCACCAGTGTGATGACCGTCCTTAATTGTCGCGCGATCAACAAACGCTTGCTCATTACCGCCGCAGCCGCTAACGAGCAGATACAGCCCAAGCTGCTGCGCGCCGGGGCGGATCGGGTGATGGTGCCCTTTCAGGTCGCTGCCCAATTCATCCTGTTGAGCGCGATTCGCCCGGTCATCAGCGAGTTCTTGCAATACATTGTCTACAACTATCATGCGGGTATCGAAACCACCGAACTATATATGCAGGCGGATTCGCCCTGGATTGGTCAGTCATTGCGGGAATTGCAGCTTGAGCAGCGCTTCGAGGCCGGCGTATTGGGCATTCGCCTGGTGGACGGTCAGTATGAGTATGCGCCACCAACTGACCATGTGGTACAGACTGGCGAAGTCCTTATCATCGTCGTACCCATGCGATATGCGGATGAACTGCGCGTACTGGCGCTCGGCAGCGCCCAGAGTCGACCATCATCACTGCGGCGCAGCATCAACTAACGGTCAAGACCAGCCAGCTTACGCTCCTGCCGGTATTCCTCTGGCGTATCCATATCGCGCAGCACGCTGTCGGTATCGACGTTGACATAAGCGATGGCATCCTGATGGCGGTCAATCACCATACGTGGCGCACCATCATCCGGTAGTGCCAGAATTTCCGCCCAGTAACGCCGGTCAATCAGGATCGGGTGTCCCCGACGCATCTTGTAGCTCGGCGCGACGATGTCACCCTTTCCCTCGGCATAGGCTGACAAAACCTGCGCAATCACTTTGGCCTGAATACGCGGTTGGTCACCCAACACCACCAGCGCCGCACTGATGTGATCCGGCATGGCGCGCAATCCTGCCTTGAGCGACGAGAGCATTTCACCAGTCGCATACTGTTCGTTGTGGGTAGCGAACACACCAGCGCGCATCGCCAGTTCGCGCACTTCGCCAGCGCGGTGTCCGGTGACCACCGTGACGTGTGGCACACGAGCCAACAACAATTGGTCGATAATCTGCTCCAACACGGTGCGGCGCTCCGACCAGGGCAGCAGCACTTTGGCCTGCCCCATGCGGCGTGACATCCCAGCCGCCAGGATGACCGCGCCGACATGCCGTTGCAATTCATACACCGGGTCGATACCACGCGCTGAACCCAATGCAACCCCCTGCACCCGAGAAGATCGAAGGATAAGTTGAGCGATCAATCGCGCCCGCGCCTTGGAGTAGCCATGTGTCGTCGTCTGGTTGAGAAAGGTGACCACTCTGGCCTTGTCTGGCAATCCCTTAAGGCCGAAGGTTTCATCGCGCAGCACCTGGGCCACCCAGGGGGACTTCACTCGATTGCCCAGCCCAAACCCATAGCGCTCTTCGATCACATCCGCGTTATAGACATGGTCGGCATCAAACGACTGGCCGAGTACAGATAAGGCTGCCATGGGGATTACCAGCGTGGTTTCGGCGGGTATGACGGGTTCATCATCCAATGGGGCTTTGAGAGCCATGCCGTTGGCATGATCGGCCTCGATCAACAACACATCCGAGTCCAGCGAGTCAAGCAGACGGGGGATCGCATCCAGCCCGGGGCCATACACCCGACTGCCGCGAACATCGCCATACAGGTATACGAAGCGGTTCTCGCCCAGCGCCAGCGAGAGATGTCGCATCCCATCCTCCAGCGAAGCGGCATAGGGCATCAGCGCCAGTTCATCCACATCTACATGGCGTGTGGTAGTCGCGATGACGCGGTTGCCCAGCTCGGCTAATTCATGCCCCAGCGCAATCAGGGTCGATGTTTTGCCGCCTGCGCCCGTAAACGCAACCACATCACCCGGAACTACCCGAAAAGCCTGATGGAGTTTCATCGCACACTGCTCATCACAACCATAGGCTTACAATACCCCAACACCCTGCTTTCGCAGCGCAGCCACGACACGATCTGGAGTGAAAGGAATAGCGTCGATCCAGACACCGGTCGCGTCGTGGATCGCCGCCGCAATAGCTGGAGCCAGTGGCAGGAAAGGCATCTCGGCCATGCCACGCGCTCCCCACGGGCCGATTGGATCTGGATATTCCAATACAACCGATTTCACTTCTTCTGGAATGTCCAGAATAGTGGGAATCAGATAAGTCGAGAGATAGGGATTCTTGATTTTCCCCTCTACCGAGATCAAGTTCTCCAGGATCGCATAGCCTTGTGCCTGCACCACGCCGCCCTCGATCTGACCCTGTACCAGCTTGGGATTCACCGCTCGCCCAACATCATTCGCCGAGATCACCCGCACCAGGCGCACATGTCCCAATTCAATATCGACTTCCACTTCGACAGCCTGCGCCACATATCCGTAAGCGAAATTGGGTTCGCTGCGCCCCGTCAGGGGATCATAGGGCGTGGTCTTGGGAGGGCGGTACTGATAGGTCGCAATCGCCGGTCGTTCCTCGTTCTTCCACTGCTCAAGCGCCTTGTCCGCCGCGCCGCGAATGGCGTTGCCTGCCATGAATGTCAGCCGCGATGCCGAAGCGCTGCCGGAAGTCTTGGTGAAAGCCGTATCATGCCCAATCAGCCGCACTTTCTCAAAGGATACACCGACAGCCTCGGCTGCCATCTGCACAAACGCGGTATGGGACCCTTGCCCCACTTCTGCGCCAGCAGCCCGCAGCACCACTTCCTCAATCTCAGCCTTGCCGTGTAATTCAATCGTCGCCCAGCTTTGCTCCGGGAAGCCAAAGCTGTAGCCGATGTTCTTGAAACCACAGGCCAGACCGATGCCGCGTCGCAGTGCCGGGTTCTGCGGCTGCTCAAGCGATGATCGTTGCCAGCCTTGACCATTTTTGTGCCAGAAACTCTCACTGGCACATTTCTCCAGCACCTCTGGCATGGAGACGCCTTTCGGCAGCGGCGTTCCAACGCTCAGGATGCTTCCCTCGTGGATCACATTACGCTCGCGCAGTTCGACCACATCCATACCTAACGCCTGCGCCAGCTTGTTCATCTGCCCCTCGGCAGCAAAGGCCGCCTGTGGGGCACCAAAGCCCCGGAACGCACCGGTTGGGATGTTGTTGGTGAAGACCCCATAGGTGTCGAGGTGTATGTTCGGAATCTCATATGGGCCGGTCACCGTCAGGTTGGCGTTGCCCAGCACCTTTGACGAGGTATAATTATACGGTCCAACATCGCCAATGATCGTCCCCTCAACCGCCACAATCTTGCCATCACGGGTTGCACCCCACTTGGCCCGCACTGTGATGGGATGACGCTTGTGATGATACAGGATCGACTCTTCCCGGCTCCAGATCACCTTTACCGGGCAGCGAAGTTCCAGCGCCGCCAACGCCAGCACAATCTGCACTGACATGTCCTCACGCCCACCAAATGCCCCGCCAATCGCCGGATAGATGACTCGCACCTGATCTTCGGGCAAGCCGAGAGCATGTGAAATCTGCTCCTGATCCTCGTGAACCCACTGTCCCGCGACCAGAACACTGACGCGCCCCTGTTCATCAATAAAGCCTAAACCGGCTTCCGGTTGCAGATACGCATGTTCCTGGTAGCCCGTGTGATACTCGCCCTCAACGATGATCTCAGCTTGTTCCCATCCCGCCGTCATATCGCCTTTGCGAATACGATAATGACACAATACATTCTGCGGGTTGCCCTCACGAATCTGCGGCACATCCGGTGACATGGCCTGATGCATATCAAAAACCGGCGGCAAATCGTCGTACTCAATCGCAATCAATTTGGCCGCCTGAGCCGCGATAGCCTCGGTTTCAGCGACGACTACTGCCACACAATCCATATAACAACGCACCCGATCCGCGTGATCGACCTGGCTGTTGCTGCCCGGCCCACACATCACGGGTTGATCTTTGGTCACCAGACCATACTCATTGTGTGGCACATCCTTCGCCGTGAAGATGCGTACCACGCCAGGAAGCGACTCAGCCTGCCGGGTATCAATCGAGACGACACGGGCGTGAGCGCGGTCACTGAACCGGATTTTCATCCAGAGCTGACCTTCCAGATCAATGTCGGCTGGATATGGCGTCTCACCCGTCACCTTACCGACGGCATCCAGCCGCTTCACACTTTGTCCAATGCTGATGAATGGTTCCTTCGACATCATTGATCCTGCTTCAGTTGGATACCACAACTCTATTGCTGGCTGTTTTTTGTCTCATGCGATTGGCCTCCTGCCGGAAAATCCGTCGCAGGATGGCTACCGCTGTGGCGTAAGTGGGATCAATACCGGCATAACTCAGGCTGCCCGACCCCAGATTCTTGCCCTTGCTCATCGGTGTATCTGAAGCATAGTGCAGGAAACCGATGTCAAACGGCACGCCATACAGATTGACAATCTCGTTGTACGGATGGAGTTTCGGACGAAACGCCTCATAGACCGAGGATAGAAAGGGGCCAGCTTCCATCTCGATGTCGGTGTAGCCTTCCTGATAGAACACGCTCATATAGCGGGGATTTTGCAGAAACGTCCCTGGGACGCTGATACCCTTCTGATTATCCAGCACCATGTTATAGCTGAGATAAGGCGCAACATCCTGTGCCGAGAAGCAGTTCTGAAACAGATACGTATTCTGTGAATGCTCATCGTGGATGACGGTCGGGATCATGACATCCCCGATGCGTCCGTTCAGCGTCGCTGCCTTGCCCATGACATACACACCCAGCAAATGCCCCACGCGCTCGGTGACGCGATTGAGCAGTTCATAGGCGGCCAGCCCCAGAGGATAATCAATGTTCAGGATGAGTGCATCGCTGCGCGACAACGCCATCTCATCGGTCGCATCCCGCAGCCGCGAGTCCAGCCATTCGGGCCTTAGCCGCCGCATCTCGATGACCTGCGCCTCAATATCAAAACCATGCCGACTCGGCACACGATAGATTCCAATCGTTCGTTCATCGGCCATCAGCGAGTCGCGGGCGTTCTGCCCTTTATCAGAAAGATACTTTTTCAACACATAATACAGGAAATTGTCGAGCGTCTTACGGCTGTCGGTCTCGCGGATTGCCTGATAGTCCTCAACCAGATCGCCTTTACTAAAGCGCTCAACATATTCAATCAGGTTGGTCTCTTCGCGCTGGGCAAATCCCGTCAGCAGATTTGCCAGGCAGTGGGTGTTGCTAGAGACGAAATACACCGGGCGGCGTTCCAGATCGAGTTCATCGAGCTGCTCCTGAATCTCGGACCACCAGTACGCCGTCGCCCGCCGGTAGTCCGCCAGTGACCCAGCCAGCATCTGCAAGCCAATCTGCTTACGCTGGTCAGCGATGGCGCTCAAAATCTCGACGAATCGTTCACCCCATACCACTTCCAGCCGTCGAACCTCTTCCGGTGTCGCATAAAGCGTCTCAGCAATCAGCCGCATCGCATCGTCGGTCAGCTTTGTACCACGCGACTCGCGCAGCGTCCGGCGCACATCATCCACTTGCAGCAGCATGTGGAGCTTATTCCATTCGATCTGGTATGCCGTCAGCGTCGGGATCAGATCATCAATATCCGAACGGCTGGCGATGAACACCGCCAACGCTTTCACACCGTTGAACAACATCCGACGACGACGCCCTGGCGCATACACCCGCTTCCAATCCTGAATGTCGCTGTATCCCGCGTCGCTAAACGAGCGTTCCAGTTGACCAATCAGCACCAGATCAACGGTCGGCATACAATCGGGCAGGCGCAGGCTGGCATAGATCAGAGCAGAAAAATCCGGCTTGAGATCACGGGCGTGAATGTGCAGCGATGACTCAACGACGGTGTGGCTCTCCACCAGCGTCTCGATTTGAATCATCGAGCTGGATCGCAGCAGCGAGTAATACGTCCGCATGTAAAGCTGGATTTCTTCAGATCCCGTGCGTGGTACAGTACGATCCATAAGCGTCTAGCTTCTACCCTGTTTATTGATTTGCTGCTGGCGCAGTTTGCGAATCTTCTTGTCTTTCACCATTTGTTCGCGTTCTTTGCCCATCATCTTTTCGTTTACATCGCTCTTCTTGCGGGGCATCGCTGCCGCCACGATCAGCGCCACCAGCAAGACGACAATGAAGAAGATCATCACGCCAATAATCACTTGCAACTGACTGACCGGAACGCCGGGCGGTGGAAAGCCTCTGATGTTCTGATCCATGAACTGGTAAGCGAACGGTGTTGTCAGGAACGCAATCACTGAACCCGCCAGGATCAGCAGGAAACCCGCCACTGGATAAAACGCCTGACCTCGTGCCTTTGGACGTTTCGGCATTGCCATCAGAACACCTCCCCTTTGTTATTGACGACTTGCTTCTTCAAATGCCTTCACAATCTGATAGTAGCCGGTACAGCGGCACAGATTGCCGGTGATGCTCTGTTCGATCTGCTGTTTGTCTGGCTGCGGATGTTCCTCTAACAACTTCGCCCCAGCCATCAGGAAACCCGGCGTACAATAACCGCACTGCACCGCCCCCTGCTCCACAAATTCGCGCTGGATCGGATGCAGTTGATCGCCCTGCTTCAACCCTTCGACCGTCACAATCTCCGCACCATCGGCTCTGGGCGCTGGCACCAGACACGACATGACCGCGGCGCCATCGAGGAACACGGTGCAGGCGCCGCACTCGCCCTCGGCGCAGCCCTCTTTGGTACCCGGCAAACCGGCATCTTCACGCAGGAAACGCAGCAGGGTTTTGTGCTGCCCGCTGGCGATGCGGCGCTTCTCGCCATTGAGCGTCACTTCAATCGGCCTGGCATCGCCATTGAAGGACTGGCTGGCCGCCAATCCCGTTGTCACTCGCGCCTGTTGGTCGCCCCACAGCATCGCTGGATTCTCCGGCCAACCTTCACGCTCGGTTCCAGCGGCCAGCGCCTTCAAGGCCCGAGACACCAACACACGGATGCTTTCGACACGATAAGCGGCTGTACTGCGAACATCATCTATCGGTGAAGGGGTGGCTGCGGCCAAACGGGCTGCGTTCGCAATCGCTTCAGCCGATAAAGGCTGCCCAATCAGGGATTGTTCGGCAACCGGAACACGAATGATGGTGGGGGCAACGCTGCCAAGCGCAATCGCAGCCTGACGCACACTGTCGCCGTCGAACGACAGCACCACCGCCACATTCACCACCGAAATCGCCTGCGCCCGTCGCAATCCCAGCTTGATGAAAATGCCTCGCTCGCGTGACGACAACGCCGAGAATGTGATAGAGGTCAGGAGTTCATCGGGACGCATGACCGTTTTCCGCAGTCCCGTGTAGAAGGCCGATAACGGAACGGTTCGTTCGCCTTCCAGTGACGACAGAGTGACTTCTGCCCCCAGCGCCATCAGCGGCGTAATCGTATCATTGGCCGGTGATGCCGTTATGAGATTACCGGCGACCGTGGCGCGGTTACGGATCTGCGGCGCACCAACTTCCCAGGATGCCTGTGCCAGCGGGAAACCACGCTCGACGATCTGCGGACTGCCCACCACATGATTGTGATTGACCAGTGGCCCCAGCCGAATCTGATCGCCATGCAGAGTGATGTTATCCAGCCCTGGCACACGGGTGATGTCGATCAAGGCTTCCACGCCAGAGCGTTGATGACGTTCCAGTTCCAGGATGATGTCGGTGCCACCGGCGATGATGCGCGCTTTGCCGCGAAACTGCGCCAGCAACTCGAGCGCTTCGCCGACTGAAGCCACGCTGAAGTATTGAGTCCACATAATGCGACAGCCATTCTCCTCGTCAACAGCCTAATCGTAACATACAACTGTGAAGCGACCCAAGCAATCCTACCGGCTGAGAGGTTCAATCTCCAGCAGCGTGATCGGGTTGATATTCATCACGCAGGTATCGAGATACTGCGATTTCGTCACCGTGCGGCGGTCATAGGTATGCACATGACCATGAACCATATAGCGTGGACGATACCATTCCATGAACTTGAGCAAAGAGGCGAACCCCTTGTGTGGCCCATCCTCGCCGTCATGTAGGTCTTTGGCTGGCGAGTGCGTCACCAGGACATCAACGGCATGTCCATACCGCATCTTCCGCAGTTGCAGACGCAATCCGGCGCTCATCACCATACGCGACATCTCGTTCTCGCTGTATTGAATGGGGCTGCTGCTGTAGCGGATTGAGCCTTCCAGTCCAAAGAACGTCACCCCATTAAACTCCACCACACGCTGGTGCAGGTCTTCTCCGCCGGGCGGTAAATCAGCATACCCCTCATCATGGTTGCCACGTACATAAAACAGCGGCACATTCAACACCGATGTGATGAACTCCAGATAGACCGACGGCATATCACCACAGCTCAACAGCAAATCCACGTCGGCATATTGTCGGCGCAAATTGACCGCGCTTTCAAGCTGCGGCATCACGGTATCGCTCACACACAAAATCTTCACAACCAGACCCGACAAACAACCTATTTTGACGATAACGATTCAAAAAGTTTTACCCACTAAGCACAAGGGGCTTGTTATGCCCCTTGTCCTGTACCGTTTCTATTGTACCGCAAAATCAGATGGCGCTGGCGACTTCCGGCTCGCCCATCCATTTCATCGGCTGTCCGGTGCCGCCGCGTCGCAGCATGGTAATCTCAGCCATGATGCTCACCGCAATCTCCTGCGGCGTCTCCCCATTCAGTTCCAAGCCAATCGGCGCATACACCCGCTGTAGATCAGCCTCGGTCAATCCACGTTGTTCCTTGAGCGCCTTGATCGTCAGTGCCCAGCGACGGCGGCTGCCAATCAGGCCGATGTAAGCGGCTGAGGTTTTCAGCAGCGAGGGGATCAGGTCAACATCAATCGGCAGGCCGCGCGTGACGGCTGCCACATACGTCTGAGGATTGATGCTCACCTGGTCAGCCACCTGCTCCGGCTTGCAGACAACATACCCATCCAGCCCCGGCGCAACTGTTGGATTGCAATATTCGGCCCGATCATCGGTCAGGATGACGCGAAACCCCGACCACTTCCCCAGCTCACCCAGCGCTTTGCCCACATGTCCGCCACCGATCACCACCAGAGTCGGCGGGCTGGCGAGCGGCTCGATGAATACCTGCACCGTTCCACCACAAATGCCGGGGTCGCCCGCCTTCAGGTCGTTCAAGGCATAGCTCACCGTACGCGCCTTGCCGTCAATGATGGCGCGCTGTCCTTCTTCAATCACCAGCGCTTCCATCTTGCCGCCACCTACCGTGCCGACGATGCTGCCATCCGAGCGCACCAGCATCTTGCTGCCTTCATGACGCGGCACGCTGCCCGTCGCCTGAATCACCGTCGCCAATGCTACTGGTTGGCCTTTCGACTCGGCCTCCAGCGCGGTTTCAAATACAGCCCGGTTCTCAATCACGGTGGTATCTCCACTTCACCCACAAAGACTCGTCCCTGTCCATCATCATCCGACCCTAATCGCGCACCAGTGTACGGATCGTAGAATCCAATCGCCAGCGAATATCGTCCCGGCGGCAGTGGTGCCAAGTCTAGCGCAATTGCGTCGTTCAGAACACCCGGCAGCCAGTTTCCCGGCGGCAGCGTTCCACCGCCCACATAGCCATCCGCCTGTGCCAGCGGCGGTTGATTGACATCGGCATACAGGTGAACAAAGCGGCGATAATCGCCCTGCGCACTGCCTTCGGTATGCCAGTGCAGTTGGACATTCAGCGTCCGAGCGGCGGCATCATAATCCCACTCGGCATTATCGAGACGAAACGCGCCATCCTGAAACTGGGCAAGCGGCACAGAAGATGATGCAGAAATCACAGACGAAAACCGGTAAAGGCTGTGTTGATACGGCGCGTAATAGCCCGACTCGATTCGCGGGACAATGCGGATGGTCATCGGATTGCTGAACAACCTGGACGGGATGAATGTCGCCACATCGAGCCAGACCCCCGGCATCTGCGGTATCCAGCGCCGAGCGACGAATTCCTCATTCACAAATACATCGAAAGTGCCGCGATTGGTCGGATGCAGCCGAGTGACCAGCACCATATCCGCCCCGGATTGACCGGAGTCCATAACAAACCCGACCTGAAATGTTTCTTCCCCATTGATATTGCGCCCGCCGTCGATAATGGAACCACAAATTTCCTGTCCCTGGCTGTCAATTGCACAATCCGGATAGGTCAACTGATGCACTTCTGTCGGAAAACCTACACCCGTATCCCGATTCATCCATTGATACCGCGCCCGCCGTTCACTCACACTCTCAGCCACATCTACAACCAAACCCCGTGAGACATGATGCAAACGTCGATGAGCATCGAAATCAATGTAGCCGGCCAAGCTGCGCTGGGCAAACTCAAGCCCATGTTGAATTGCCGACCAATTCGGGCGATAGATGCCCTGAAAGTCTGCCGCCAGCGCCACATTAACCTGATTGTCCAGCTTGACTGGAAAGACAGCCAACGGCTCGCCATAGAGATCGGTGTCCGCTATCATCCCCAGACCATAGCCATGACCCGGACCATAAGAAGCAATGTAATCGGGTCGCTGCCGCACCAGCCATTCCGCCACCGCGCCCGGCCCGTTGCGCCAGTATTCAGCCGCGCCGGGAGTCGTCAGGCCGACCATATCGAGCGTCGTCCGTCCGCCGGCATAGCGCATCATACCGACATCATGCACCGCGATCAGGGCGTCCGACGGGGTATTCTCTTCCAGCCAGCGCGCCATCTGATACGGTTGGGCATACACATAGCCGATGTTGAGCGCATAGGCACGCCAGAACTGAACCGTCGTCAGGCCGGCGACAACCAGCAACAACCCGACAACAACCCTCGGCATCCACCTGTAAGCAAACCCCTTTTTCAGGGTGCTGCCGACGAAAAGCAAGCCCCACCCTGCCAGCGGAAACAACAACGCCAACAGCGGCATCTGATAGCGCTTGAAGTGCCAGAATGCCGTATCGAGTGTGCCGATTGCGGCTGTCCATACCAGCAGCCAGGCCAGCACAACCCACCCGATCAGGCGCAATGATTGAGATCGCAGCAGCCAGACCATGCCTGACGCTGCCAGCAGAACGGTCACATAAGGCAGCAGATAAAGCCCTTCGCGCGGGCTGCTGCCACTGATGAACTCAGCCCAGACTCGCAGGCATTGCTCCAGCCAGCGACCGATCACCAAACTCCAGTCGAACGGCACCGCGCCGAAAATGGATTTAGCTGCATTGCCCGATGCCACCAGCGACCCGGTCAATAACAGGTTGACAAGCGGCTGCAGCGCAAAAGCCAGGATCGGCAGCAGCAGTTCACGCCGTCGCCAGCCCCATAGCCAGAGCAAACCAATCGTGACCAGTGCCAGCGCACCCCCTTCTGGACGAATCAATACCAGTCCAGACAGAATGAGTGAGATCCGCAAGAGTCGGAGTCTCGATGCTGGCACATCCAACAGCGCCAGGGCCATCAACTGATCCAGGCTTGCCAGCAGCAGCAGGATGACCAGCCCTGTCTCCATACCGCTCATGGCGTGCCAGGCCACCGCCCCATTCCAGCCCAGCGCCAGAGCCATGCCCACTGCCAATTCGTCCGATGCACCCATCCGCCGCAGCAGTCGCCGCACCAGCATCATGCAGCCCAGCAGCGCCAACGCGCCAACCAGCAATGCCCACCAGCCCAGGTTCAACCCCTGAAAACCAATGGCATATCCAACGGCGAGAATATAGGGATACAGGAAACTGGTCGCGCCGGATGTTGGTGGCAGATCGGGGTTGTACTGGTAAGGCTGGCCGCTGGCAAGGCTGCGGGCATACTGAAAATGGATGTAACTATCATCCAGCGGCATCAGCAGATGACCCTGCCCAGCGCTTTGACTGGTGAACCCATAGACCAGCAGCGTCGCCCCGCTGGTTACGCAGAACAGCAGCCAGATAAAAAGCGAGCGTCCCCGTAGGACGCCCGCCTGTTGAAGATAGGTCATGAAATTAGCGAGAATAGCCGTCGGCAAAAGTGTCGATCATCAGGCGCACAT
Source organism: Anaerolineae bacterium (assembly GCA_022843385.1). Taxonomy (GTDB): domain Bacteria; phylum Chloroflexota; class Anaerolineae; order Aggregatilineales; family Phototrophicaceae; genus CFX2. The sequence continues at coordinate 29,254 of JALHNT010000014.1, forward strand.
CCGGCCCAAGCGGGTAGAGGATCGGGCAGGTTGCGCCAGAAGCCACATATTCGCGCACTTTGGCTTTCACTTCCTGCGGCGTACCCGAAGCGGTAATCATCTGCACCACATCATCGGGCACCAGCCGCATCGCTTCTTCGATCTGTTCTTCCGTCGCCGGCCAGGTCAGCACCTGTCCGATTTCATCCAGGAGTTCCTGTTTCACACCGCTGGCCTTCATGATATGGGGTTGCTGACCGAGATACTGCGTCACCAGTTTACGGGCGCCATCCAGCGCCTTCTTGCGGTCGTTATCCACCGAACACACCACCAGTTGCGGACGGTCAATCGCATCCAGCTTCTTGCCAGCCTGCTTCGCGCCCTTCTCCAACAGTTCCAGCGCGCCTTCGTTGTACTTGGGCGAAACCAGATAATTCAGCACCACGCCATCAGCGATCTCACCCGTCAGCGCCATCATCTGCGGGCCAGTGGCACCGATGTAAATCGGCACCTGGCGCGCCTCTTTCCGCCCATGCACCACATCGAGTTCGACATCATCCAGGTTGACGAATTCGCCGTGAAAAGTCACGCGCTTACGTGCCAGCAAATCGCGCACGACGCTGACCACTTCGCGCATCGCCAGCAGCGGCTTGGTGCGATTGATGCCAACCTTCTGCGCCAGCGGATCCCACCATGCACCGATACCGCAGATGATGCGGTCAGGAGCCAGATCGTCGAGCGTCAGAAAGGTCGCGGCGATGACGGCGGCGTTGCGCGTCCAGTTATTGATGACACCCGATCCAATCTTGATGCGGGTTGTCGTTGCGGCAAAAGCGGCCATCGGCACCACTGCGTCGCGCACCAGCCTGCTCTCGGCCTGCCAAACCGCCTCAAAACCGCGCGTTTCGGCATACTGAACATATTGAATTGCGTCTCGTAAGGGATGTGCATCTTGCAAATAAAGGGCAACACGATCAGCCATTTAGTTTCTCCCGTCTGTTATGGCAGGGCCGTCGGCTGTGTATACACCTCATAGCCCTGGGCGATGTCCGTGTACGATTGTAAATCATCTGGCATATCTATATCCAGTGATAGGCGTTCCGAGTGATACAGCCGAACTTCCGCCCCTGCGTCCTGCGCCATCTGCCGGTGCCGGTGAAAGCTGCCAGTGCCATAGGCATAGCCAATCAGACCCGGCGGGCGAATGAGCATGGCGTTGGTACCGTCCTGGTGGGCATCGGTCGCCATTACCACCGTCGAGTCGCGCTTGCCCATCTGGATAATGCTTGTGATGTCCTCTGGCGCTAACAGGGGAAGATCAGCCGGAAGGATTAACACCGCGCTGGCTTTCCAGCGTGCCACAAATTGCGTCGCCCGCATGAGCGCATTGTTCAGTTCTGGCGCTCCACTTTCCTGCACCGTGCGCGCACCGTAATCGCGGGCGATTGCGAGGGCTTTGTTATCGCGGCTGATGACCAGCGTTCCCATCAATTGCGGCACCTGCTGCACCACCGAAAGGACATGCCGCAGCATCATCTCTGCCAGTTGGTGACGCTGCTCCGGTGACAAAACCTGGGAGAGGCGCGTTTTCGCTTGGTTCAGTGGCTTAACGGGTATGATGACCCAGACACCCATATGCTGTAGCGTCCGTTCCCTGTTGTCAGGAACGCGCTAACCCCCTTTCACACACTCACATTGACATCCACGTCTGAATCCACTCTATCACAACTCTGGCTAAATGTTCCTTGTCATCGTCGGTCTTCATGACCGTCTTGAACTGAGCCGTATGGGGCGCTGAAAGGCTTAAGGAATGGTCGGTCACGTCGTATACATAACCATTGAGCAAGTCACCGTAATGGGCGAATACGGCGCTGGCAGAGGCTTCATGCCCCAGTTCCACCATCATCTTCGCTGCCGGCCCCTTAATGGCCGCCCCACCGACAATCGGACTGATCGCCACGCGCGGGATCGGGCGCGCCATCAACTGATCGCGCAGTCCCGGCACCGCCAGAATGGGATCAATCGACAGCCAGGGATTCGAGGGTGCAATCAGCACGGCGTCGGCTGCATTCAACGCTCGCGTTACCGCCTCCGGCACACTTGCCACTTCAATCCCGTCAAGGCGCAGCCCTTTGACCTGCGGCTGCCAGCGATGTCGGACGAAGTAGGTCTGAAAGTCGATCTCGCCGTATTCAACTGTGTCTACCATAGTCGCTACCGGCGAGTCCGTCATTGGCAAAATCGTCTGAGGAATGCCCAGCTTTTTTGTCAGCAGCGCCGTCACATCGGTCAGGCTGCGCCCCGCCCGCAGGTAACGGGTGCGGATGATGTGAGTCGCCATATCCTGATCGCCCAACCGGAACCAGGCATCTTCACCATAACGCCGCAGCGCCTCCAGCGCATGAGTCGTGTCGCCCGCTATGCCCCACCCATTGACCGGATCGACCAGTCCAGCCAGGGTGTACATGATCGTATCCATATCGGGACAGATACGCAGACCGTACATCCAGGTATCATCGCCGGTATTCACCACAATCGTCAGGTCTTCCGCTGGCAAGACCCGCGACAGCCCCAGCGCCAGCTTTGCCCCACCGACCCCGCCGACCAACGTCACAATCTTCATCGCCACACCACGCTGGCTTCGAGCGGCTTGCGCGTCTTGATTTTCTCCTCAGCCGGATACCCCAGCGTCAGGAGTGCCTGGGGCTGCCAATCATCGGGCAAATCGAGCGCTGTTCGCACCACATCGGGGCAGAACAACGGCGCACACATCCAGCATGCCCCCAACCCCAATTCATGGGCGGCCAGCAGCGCATTCTGCCCGGCCATCGCCACGCTCTGCACCGCCATTAGATATTCATTCTGCTGACGACGCTCATCAGGGTAGGTATCCATATCGACCATCGACAAACACAACGCGATCAGCACCGGTGCCTGGGTGATGCGGCTGTAGGAACGGCTGACATCGGCCTCGATCACCGCCTCAGCCGCACCATCCGCCAGCAGGTCATGGCGCAACCGCGCTCCCATCGCCCGTGCCAGCCTCACTTTCTGTTCTTCGGACTCGATGACGGCAAAGCGCCAGGGCTGACGATTGTGCGCCGAAGGAGCCCAGATGGCGGCGGTGAGAATCTGTTCAATCAGCGGGCGGGGAACAGGCTGTTGCCGATAACGCCGCACCGAGCGCCTGGACAGCATCGGTTCACGTACCGTATCGGGCTGCAACGAGAGTTCCACCCTCATCGATACAAATCCTGTTCCGGCGGACGGTTCAGCGCAGCCGCTCGACCTTCCACCGACGCATAGGATAGCCCGCGCACCAAAACCGCCGGCAGCCCTTCATCCGCTTCCCCGGTCAGCAGATTGGCCGCCGAAGCCACCAGGTCAGCGTATCCCTGAATGCTGATCTTCAGTTCGCGCCCGAACAAATCCGGCTTGCCGCGCAAATCGAGCAGCGCCGGCATCCCGGCCACGCCAATTGCCACGCCGACATTGCCCATCCGAAACGGGCGTCCGTGTGAATCGCTGATGACGATGCCCACCTCCGCGCTTGTCAACTCATGCAGCCGTGCGCGCAGCCGTGCGCTGGAGGCGTCCGGGTCAAGCGGCAGCAGCAGCACATGATCGTCGCTGCCATCGACATTCGACTGGTCAATTCCGGCATTGGCGCTGACAAATCCCAGCCGGTGCTGTACCACCAGCACCCCCGCTGCCTTGCGCGAAATCAAGCGACTCTCACGCAAGACCAGCTCAACGATGCGCGGGTCTTTGCGCGTCTCTGCCGCCAGCTCCAGAGCGCGCTCGCTGGGGATGACCGACTTCAGGTCAACCTGCCGCCCTTCGGATTTCGAAACAATCTTGGAGGTGACCACCAGCACATCGCCATTGACCAGTCTTAGTCCCAAACGCCCCAGGCTGTCGAGGATCAATTGCGCCAGGTCATCACCCGGACGAACCAGTGGAATGCCGGGCAGCGCGGTGATGGTGATCGAGGGAGACAGTGCGTTCAAGGGGTCGCAATCCCGGTGATGCGGATGCCCGATCCTTTGACGCCATAGGCTTTGTTGATGTACAGCAGCACCGGCGTCAGCGACTCGACGGCGATTGCATTCGGCAGCAGGCCGGCATCGACCCCGCGCATCCCGGTGGCTTCTACCAGCTTGATGACGGTCGCTTTGGCCTCGGCATCATTGCCGCACACCAGCACATCACAATCGACTTCATAATTCGGATCGCCCAGATGCTCGGCGCTGACATTCTGGAACGCCGCCACCACCTTGACACCCTCACCCAACAGCGCTTGCGCCTCCAGCGAAGCCGCCTTCCCTTCCGGCAGATGCACCGTACGCACTTTCGGCGGCTGTAGCGGCACCGTCAGATCGACCAGCACTTTTCCGGCCAGTTGTTCCTGCACCCCTTCCAGAGTCGCCTTGTGCGCGGTATACGGCACACTCAGAACGACCAAATCGGCCTGAGCCGCCGCTTCACTATTGCCCATCCCGATCAGATAATCGCCGCCCAGTTGCGCGTTCATTTCGGCGACGCGGGCAGCGGCCCGTTCGGCATCGCGCGAACCGACGATCACCCGATAGCCGCGCATCGCCCAACGCATCGCCAGCCCGGAACCTTCCTTGCCTGTACCACCCAACACTGCAATCGTCATCTCAGCCATGTAGTTGTTCCTTGTCGTTCCTATAATGCCTGCTGCGCGAATGTGTTGTAACGCGCCCAGACCTGCGGAGCCAGAGCCAGGGCTTCGCGCATGATTTCAGCCTCATTCAGCGTCAGCAGTTGTCGATCCCGCATCAGCACTCGTCCCTCAACCATCGTCATCGTCACCATTGATGCCTCAAAGCCGAACAGGATATGCCAGGGCAAATTGCCAGCCGAGAGGGGTGTAAACGGATGATAATCGACCAGTATCAGGTCGGCAGCAGCGCCGGGGCAGATTTCGCCCAAAGGTGCATCAGCGAAGAACTGACCCGCCAGACGCGCATTATTGTACACAGCCGTCTGAATAATGTCCGCGCCATTAGCCTTCCGCGGATCGCGACTCGCCACCTTGTGCAGCAGATAAGCATCCTTCCAGTCTGCCCACATCGTGTTGCTGAAGCCATCATTACCGATACAGATTTTCATGCCCTCCGCCATCATCGCATCGAACGCCATCGCCCCCACCGCATTATTCATGTTGGAGCGCGGCTGATGGCTTAACCAGACGCCGCGTTCGCGCAGGATGCGCCGTTCTTCCGCATCAATATGGACGCCGTGAGCGGCGATGGTCTTATCGTTCCAGATGCCAAAGGCATCCAACCGCTGGACAACCCGCTGACCACCTCGCCGCAGACTGTCCTCTTCGTCGGCTTCATGCTCGGCCACATGGATATGAAATCCACGCTCAGAAGGGATGGCATCTGCACAGGCGCGCAGCGCATCATCATGCAGCGTCAGGCTGGCATGTAAACCAAAAGTGCCTTTCACCCGCTGCCGTTCGCCCTGGGTCATGAAGCGCACATTCTCGGCGATGCCAGCCCGCATCTTACCATCGCCATCGCGATCCGTCACTTCGTAGCACAGCACCGCCCGCAGCCCCGCCTGATCGACGGCATCGGCGATCACATCCAGGCTGCCCTCGATGAAGTTCGGGCTGGCATGATGATCGATGAGCGTGGTCGTGCCATGCTTGACCGCATCCACCAGGCACACCAGCGCACTGGCTCGTACCGAATCGCGATCCAGGGCTTTGTCCAGCGGCCACCACAACTGCTTGAGGATTTGCGGGAAGTTCTCCGGCGCAGGCCCGGCAATCGCCATACCCCGCGCATACGCTCCATAGAAATGAGTATGGGCGCAGATGTTCCCCGGCATCAACAACTGCCCCCGCGCGTCCAGCCGCTCGGCCTGCGGATAGGTTGCCAGCAAGTCGGCGCTTGGGCCAACAGCGGCGATCCTGCCCTGTTCGATCAGCACCGCGTGATCGGTCAAAATCTGGTTGGGCGTCCCCCAGGTGACAACGGTCGCATGAATAATCAGCATCATGATCCTCAAACGCTATAACTGAAATCGACTGATGGGGATCGGCAGCATCACTGGCCCTCCCTGACTGGCGATGTCGGCCAGTATCTTCGCCAGAATCTTATCCTGCGGCTGGGCATCATTCAGAAAGAACTGGCGACCATCGCCCGGCTCGGTTGAAGCCACAAAAGTCCCGCGCTGGCACAACACCCGTATTTCAGAAGATGCCGTCCGATATTCGGCTGACCAGGTACGTTCTGCTGGCACGCCGACCTCGCGCAGGGCATGATACACCCGATCGACAAAATAATCCGCATCGCTGTAAAGGTCGCGGATCGCCCGCGCCTGCACAAAGCGATCCCAGGTCGTATAGATGAAGCTGATAGTGCGTTTGGTTGGGTTCAGGATCGGTGGCGTCTTTTCCTTCAGCTCACCCAACTGCACCTTATAGTACACATCCTGGGCGCGTGGATGGTCGGCCTCGCGCGGCAGCAGGTCTTTACGATAAACCAGCTCCAGACCGCGCTTTTCGGCAAACCAGGCAATCGTGCCGTTCTGCTCCTTGAAAGCCCGACTGAGGAAGAATGCCATATACTCAGCATTCACCCCGCGCGGCATCTGCGCCTGAGGGATGCGATACCAGCGCTCCGCCCGCACTGCGTCCAGATCACGTTTTCGGTTGATGACCCCCACCAGCACCCGGTCCTCTGGGTACATCGCCGCCCCTCGTGCAAGATCAAAGCCAACAGATTGCAGCCTCGTCTGGAAAACACTGTTCACAACCGGTCATAAAGTTGTGAACACCTCTGAGTTAAACTAACAACTAGCAACTGCCCTAGCCATTCGCCTGTCGCAGCGCCACCAACCGCTCATCAATCGCCTGTACCTTCTGCTGATGCTCCACCCACCACTGGGGATCGCGCTGGGCATCGAGTTCCTGCACCGATTTGCCCTGCTGCTCGACCCAGGTGTAGTACTTCAGATTGTGCCAGCGTTCGCGCACATCACGAGTCCCATCCAGCACCCAATCGGTTTTCACCGCATGGAACACGCCCTCAATTCGCCCAAGGGCTGTTGCTTCATCCAGCTTGCCGTACTGATGCGCCATCTCATGCATGACGGAATAATAGCGATCCAGTCCATCAGCCGCCGCCGTCACCACGACATCATCCTTGCCAAAGCCATAATACTTAGCCGTCTTGATCGCCCCCAGAATGTGGCAGATGCCGCTGATGCCAAACATATCGCCCATCCGGGCAATCAGCTCCGCGTTTGCGCCATAGCGCTTGACCAGCGTCTCCCGTCCCAGGGGCTCGGCCAGCAGTTGCAATCCCTTCTTGCAGCTCAGATCGTCAATGCACATCAGGGCGTCTGTATTCAACACATTATGAATCCAGGTCACGTGCTTATCGCCAATGCCCTGAATATCATGCGCCCCGTAGCCGTTATTGAACAACGTCGGACACTGGATCGGCTCCAGCGCGACATGCTTACACGCCGGGAAAACCTGCTTCAACCGGTCGGCTGCCGCATTCGTGCCGCCGCTGCCCATCGCCCAGACAAACGCCGAGACCTTGCCGCTGCCGATGCCGCGCGTTTTCAGTTCCGCCGCCAGCTCGACAATCGTGTTACCCGTCACATGATAATGGAAGCGATAATTGCCCATCTGCTCGAACTGATTCAGAATGCGGATATTGGGGTCGCTGTTTCGCAGCCGGTGAGTTTCGTCGTAAATCTCTTTGACATTGCTTTCCGAACCGACGGTCTTGATGACCTTCGCGCCGTAGCTTTCAATGCGCTCAAACCGTTCCTTGCTCATGCCTTCCGGCAGCACCACCAGACTCTTGCAGCCCATCCGTCCGCCGACCCAGGCTCCACCGATGCCGAAGTTGCCGGTCGAAGGCCAGACCAGCGTATGAACTTTCGGGTCAACGTCGCCGAACATTTCCTTTTCCAGCAGAATCGAATAGGCGGCACCAACCTTGTGGCTGCCCGATGGATAGGCTTTGCCGTACAGGACAACAATCGGCGTATCGACGCCGGTTAGCTCCGGCGGCAGCACGATATGGGTGATCTTGTTATCGGCGTCGCGCCAGGTGATATTGAACAGATTGATCGGATCAAGCGGATCGTTCTTCCGGGCTGCCAGCGCTCGCTGCCGGATGTCCGGCGCAATCTTCTCCGGGTGCAGCATCTCTTCAAACGTCGGGCCGGTAATCACAGTGTTGTCTCCAGTGGATCAAAGCTCATCAATATTCAATTCGCGTTCTAGTTCGCGCATGTCGTTCTGCACATCGTCGCGCTGACGTGCCAGTTGGCGATAGCGGGCGAGGTCTTCCGGTGGCATATTCTCGGAGTGCCCGCCATGCGCCATGATGAGGTCATCAATTTCCTGATCGAGCGACTCGTAACGATGAACCAGTTCCTGATACCGTTGAATCAGGTTCAGCGCTTCCCCACGTTCTTCCCCCATAACATTCCCCTAGATCAGGTGCTGGGCGTTGCCACCTTCTCCTTATCCAATTGCTTGGCTTCCCGTTCCACCGCTGCATCAAAGCCGACGCGTTCGGCAACAATATACAGCGGGCGATCACGGGTTTCGTCATAAATGCGCGCGACGTACTGCCCCATGATGAACAGGAAGAACAACTGGAATGAACTTAGAACCAATAATAGCACAATGTGGGTCACCTGTCCGCCCAAAAACTGGAAGCCCAGGATCACGCGCAGCAGCGCAATGATCGGGATCGCCAGCACCGCCAGCACGCCCAGGATGAACGACACGTATACCATGATCTGAAGCGGGAAGTAGGAGAAGCCGGTGATGGCATCCATCGCGAAGCGCACCATCTTCTTCAACGGATACTTGGTCTCGCCCCACTGCCTTTCTTCGCGCACATACTTGATGCCGGTTTGCTTGAAGCCAATCCAGCTCGTCAACCCGCGTATGAAGCGGTTATGTTCCTTCATTGAGTTCAGCGCGTCAACCACCTTGCGATCCATCAGGCGGAAGTCGCCTGTGTCCATCGGAATATCGACATCGGTGATGCGGTAGATCACCCGGTAGAACAGCTTGGCCGTCAGCAGCTTGAACCAGGTCTCGCCCTTGCGTTCCTGCCGCACCGCATACACCACCTGATAGCCGGCCTTCCAGCGCTCGATCATGTCATGGATCAGTTCCGGCGGGTCCTGCAAATCTGCGTCAATGATGACGACGGCATCGCCCGAAGTATGATGCAGCCCGGCTGTCACCGCGATCTGATGACCGAAGTTGCGGGCAAAGTTCACCATCTTGATGCGTGGGTCGCGCACCGAGAGGTCGCGCAGCAGTTCAGCGGAGCGATCCCGGCTGCCATCGTTCACGCAGACCAGTTCCCAGCTCTCGCCCGTCGCATCCATCACGCCGCAAATGCGCTCGTACAACTTGGGGATATTACCCTCTTCGTTATAGATCGGAGCGACAATTGAATAGGTTGGTTTCATCTAGATTATTCCTGTCCCATGCCCAATGCTTGCCGGATTGACTGAATAGTCGGCTGCACACGCAAGCCCTGTGAAACCGATTGTTGAGCGCGTTTGATATCCTTAAGCCCGTTACCCGTCATCACCAGCAGCACCGATTCATCGCGCTGCACCAATTGCGTCTGCGCCGCCCGCCTGGCCCCGGCATAAACTGCCGCGCACGACGGCTCGACGAATACCCCGCTCTGTCGGGCCACCGCCGGTATCGCTTCCAGAATTTCAGCATCACTTACCGCGATAAAAGCCCCATTGGTTTCGCGCACTGCTTTCAGCGCTTTCGCCCGGTCACGCGGCACACCAGCCGAGATGCTATCGGCAATGGTATCGGCGGGCATCGGGATCATATCTTCCGGTTTCAGACCATGCTGCCAGGCATGAACCAGCGCTGAACTGCCTTCTGCTTGTACACCGATCAGGCGGGGAATGCGTTCAATCCAGCCCAGTTGATGCAGATCATAAAAGCCCTTGTGAATGCCGGCGATGATGTTGCCATCGCCCACCCCGACCATCACCACATCCGGCACCTGCCAGTTCAACTGCTCGGCGATCTCATACGAGACGGTCTTCTTGCCCTCGGTCGTGTATGGATTCATGGCGGTATTGCGACAGTACCAGCCTTCGCTCAGGCACATCTGGTAACACAGCTCAAAAGCCACATCATACGTGTCTTCGACCAGCAGCACCGTCGCCCCATACACCAGCAGTTGTGCGATCTTGGCTTCGGGCGCGGTCGCCGGGACAAAGATGATGATATTCAGCCCCACCGATGCCCCGATGCCTGCCAGGGCTGCCGCCGCATTGCCGGTGCTGGCCGTGCTGACCGTCTGAATCCCCTGCTCCATCGCCTTCGACACCACCATCGCGCTGGCCCGATCCTTGAACGAGCCGGTGGGATTCTGACCATCATCCTTCAGCCACACCTGCCGCAGCCCCAGGCTTTCGGCCATGCGGGTTGCATCATACAGCGGCGTCATCCCAACCCGCAGCGGTGGCACCTTCGCATCAGCAGCCAGCGGCAGCAGCGCCTTATAGCGCCAGATCGATTGTTCACCAGTACGCAGCCCATCCCGATCCAGTTGCAGCCTGAGCGAATCGTAATCGAACAAGACTTGCAAAGTCCCAACAGAACCGCAAACAGGACAGGTGTACTGCACCTCGTGCGGTTGATAGCTGCGTCCGCAGACCGGACAGTGGAGTTCTTTGATAGCTGCCATGTGATGATTACCTGTTTCCGGCTATCGGGTGATTAACTCGGCACAACATGGGTGCCAGTTTCGCCGCGCAGCGCCGCTTCCATGTGGGCCGGGTCAGTGATGATGGCGCGTGGGCCGCCATTGCCGACAAAATCAATCGCCGCTTCAACTTTCGGCAGCATACTGCCCACGCCGAAGTGTCCCTGCTTCAGATAATCCCGGGCTTCTTCCAGCGTCACCCGATCCAACTCACGCTGATCGGGCTTGCCGAAGTTCAGGAAGACCTTTTCTACGCCGGTCGAGATCATCAGCAAATCGGCTCGCAGCGTTTGTGCCAGCAGCGCACTGCACCGATCCTTGTCGATGACACTGTACACCCCGCGCAGACTGCCATCTGGCTGCCGCACCACCGGAACACCACCACCACCGCAGGCGATCACGACATAGCCACTGAGCATCAGGGCTTGAATAGCGTTGATTTCCATGATGGCGCGTGGCACGGGCGAAGCCACCACCCGCCGCCAGCCGCGTCCGGCATCTTCCATCACCTGCCAGCCGTCGGCCTCAAACTTACGCGCTTCTGCCTCGGTCATGAAGCCACCCACCGGCTTGGTCGGATTCTTGAAGGCCGGGTCATCCGCATCCACCCGCACCTGGGTGATGACCGTCGCGCAGGTGCGGTTCATCCCCCGCCGCCGCAGCGCATCGTCCAAGCCCTGTTGCAGCATATAGCCGATGCTCCCCTGCGTATCCGCCACAATCAGATCGAGCGGCACGTCATGAATGCCCTCTTTGGCCGCGATCTCACCGCGCCGCATGATGTAGCCGACCTGCGGGCCGTTGCCATGCGTCACCACGATGTTCCAGCCGCCCGTCACCATGTTGGCGATGTGGTCGCAGGTCTTGCGCGCCGCTTCCCACTGCCGGGCAATCCCCGGTTCTTTGGGGTTTTCGATCAATGAATTGCCGCCCACCGCCACGATGGCAAGTTTTTCAATCATGAAGTCTTTTCCTGATGCAGTGAAACCAGTTCAGCACGATGCATTTATTGCGCTCTACACCTTGTCGTGATATTCCCAGAACTCAAACTTACACACTCTATCTAAAGTGTTCCTGTAGGATTGTGCTGATATTCCATTATCCCACCGACGTCAATCGGATGAAAAAGTTACGGCTTCCAACACTTCAATCAGACTAGGTATAGCTACCATTACCGTATTCCACAATCGTTCGTAGTTCACATCGTTGTAACCGTGAAACAATCGATTTCGCATTGCAATCACCTGTGGCCATGGAATCTGGGGATAAGTGTCCCGAACTTCTTGGCTAACATGTGAAGCAGCTTCACCAATAATCCCCACAGTATAGGTGATCGCTCGTGCCAAAAGTCGATCCTCATTCAGGGAAGATATAGTCTTTCCCCGCATAAACTCCACTGCATCACGCGAATACATCAGCATATCACGTAGATACGTCTGATCTTTCTGATTCATGAATCAATACCGCGCTTTCCAATACAGCCTGTCGGATCGCAGGACTCAGTTCATCGCCTTCTCGCAAATCGACTTCACGCCCGATGAGGTCGGTCAGTTCCAGCTCCATCGTCGCCATGTCGAAGTAGGTTATGGGCGCACCCGGCTCGAATTCGACCAGCACATCTACATCGCTATCAGGGCGAAAATCATCCCGCAGCACCGACCCAAACAAGGATAGCCGCCGAATCGGATATCGGTGGCAAAACGCCTCTAATGCTTGTCTTGGGATGTCAATCTGAATCGCCATGACCTATGCTCGCACAACAAAAACAGCCGTCCTCAATCAGTATAGCACTGAACGGGGACGGCTGTTGAGGCGAGTCAATCGACGACTCAGCGCATCGTCAGCGCCATCGCCGCTTTCTGCACATGGAGGCGATTCTCCGCCTCGTCATACACAATGCTCTGCGGCCCATCGATCACTTCATCCGTCACTTCGATGTTGCGGTCGGCTGGCAGGCAGTGCATGTAGACGGCGTCTTCGTTCGCCAGCGCCATCCGCCGCGAGTCGGTGATCCAGTCGGTGTATTTCTTGCCGATCACCGACGACTCATTCTTGTCTTCAGTGGTCATCCAGCAGCCCCAGCTCTTGGCGTAGATGATGTCGGCACCCTTGAAACCGTCGTCGAAGTTGTGCATCACTTCAAACGACCCGCGCGATTGTTTGGCGTTGTCGCGCGCCTGCTGCACAATATCCGGCATCAGGGCGAATTCTGGCGGATGCACCAGACGGACGTTCATCCCATAGCGGGTCATCAGCAGGATCAGGCTTTGCGGTACGCTCAACGGCTTCTGATAACTGCTGGCATAAGCGTAGCTGACGTTGATCGTTTTGCCGCGCAGATCGCGCCCGAACTGTTCCTGAATCGTCATCATATCCGCCAGAATCTGGAACGGATGATAAACGTCGCACTGCATGTTCAGCACCGGCACGCGGCTGGCTTCCGCCACTTCACGGATATACCGATTGCCGAACTTCCAGTCGCACTGGCGAATGGCGATGCCATCGGTGTAGCGTCCGATGATCTCGCCGATTTCTTTGGCGGTGTCGCCGTGCGAAATCTGGGTCGTCTCGCTGTCGATGAACATGGCATGACCGCCCAACTGCGCCATGCCGGCCTCGAAGCTGGCGCGGGTGCGCGTGCTGGTGAAGAAGAACAGCAGCCCCAACACCTTGTCCCGCAGATAGGCATGGGGTTCACCCACCGCCCGCTTGCGCTTCAAGTCCCAGGCCACATCCAGCAGCGTATCAATTTCGTCGCGCGTCCATTCGGCTTCCGGCGCAATCGAGTCGCGCCCTCGCAAATCGGTCTGCATCGTGTCAACTCCTCATGTTGAATAATCGCAGCAGGTCTCCGGTCAAGGTTCCCGACCTAACCGAAACCTTCAGCGGATGCCTGCTGCCTCACACCTCACGCAAATGATCGGTCCAGTTCCAGGCGCGGCAGATGAAGCGCCCATCGCCATACGGTTCCAGCAGCACGACGCCGGTGTTGTCCAGCCGGCGATCCCGCTGCAAGGCGGCTGCGTTCACACACAGCACCGGCACAACTGTGATGGTGATGCCGCCATGCGCCACCAGCAGCAGAGTCTCATCCGGCTTCATCCGCAGCAGCGCCCGTTGATAGCGTTCCTGTGCCTGGCGATAACTCTCGCCGCCGGGGAATGCCGCCTCCATCTCGCCCAGCATCCAGCGCTGATAAACGCCTTCCCAGATGTGCCAGCCGTCCGCATCCGTCCGCCACTCCAGATCGCCACAATTCATCTCGCGCAAGTCGTCGTCCATGCTGAGGGGGACGTTCAAGCGCTCATTGATGATCTGCGCCGTCTGCTCCGCCCGATGAAATGGGCTGTGTGCGATCCGGGTGATGCCTTTATCACGCAGCCAATCGCCCGCCTTCGCCGCCTGTTCCCGACCCAGATCGGTCAGGTCACCTTCCAGCTTCTTGCAGGTCAGCCGATGTTCGACATTCACCACGCTCTGCCCGTGTCTCATCAGGTAGATGTTGCCCATCATTCAAACTCGTATTCATCCCAGCTCGGCTCGGCGATCAGAAAGGTACTCATCACCTCATCATCATGGGCGAAGATGGCGCTCTCGCTGTGAGCATCCAGCGCTTCGGCGTTCTCCCACTGTTCGATCATTACGAACGTGTTCATAGTCGTCACATCTTCAAAGATACCGAAACCCAGGCAACCGGGCTGCTGCTGCTCCCGCGAGACCATCCCTTTGGCGAACACCAGGAAGGCGGCGCGCTTCATCGGGTCAATCGAAAACCGTCCGGTTATCATAATCATGCTGGCCCACTCCTATTGAGGCTTACAGGTGAAGCGTCCGCCCGGAATGGGCAAAGTCTTCCAGAAATGTCTGCTGTACTGCCGATAAATTCGTGAAATCACATAACGGACGGCGGGCGCTGACCCGACGCCGCGCATCCGCCAGACTCCAGCCTTTCGCCAGAAAGTAAGCGTGGAGAAAGGTTCCCGTTCGCCCCTGCCCCGCCCAACAGTGGATCAGCACCGGCTTCTGCTGCTGCTCCATCGCGTCGATAAAGGTCACGACTGCATCAATCTGATCGATGGTTGGCGCACCAAAATCATCCACCGGGATATGAAGCGCTGCGATGCCGAGTTCAGTCAGCAGACCAGGCCGAACCGGCAGCGGGCGCTCGGTCAGGGTGATGATCGCCCGAATGCCCTGGTCATGCAGCGATTGAATGTCGGCTTCAGTACGCGGGAGGGGGCAGGCCGCCAGCACTCCCGCTTCGATCCAGTCAAAGGCCATCGTCAGCTACTTCTTGGTGTAAAGTCAGCGCAACCTGATCGAATGCTCATCTGAAAACACTGGTCACAACAGGTCATGACAAATGCCAACCGTTGTGAACAAGCGAGATTTGAACTAACAACTAGAGCGTGTTATGAACGTCGTTCTCGTCTTGCCCTCACCCCAAACCCCCGTCCCACGGGGCGAGGGGCTTAAAAGCACTACGTTCACCACATCTCCCCTTCTCCCAGTGGGAGAAGGGGCGGGGGGGATGAGGGCTAAAAAGTCCATAACAGGCTCTAATAACTAGGAACCAGCAACTGCTTTAGGCAGCAGCGCTGGCAGCAGCGCGTACCACTCGGTGGCGCGTACCACATCATCCAGCGGCACCTGATCGAGAACCGTGTGGGCATGAACTTCATCGCCAGGGCCGAAGCCAATGCTGGGGATGCCAGCTTTGCCGCACCAGTAAGTGCCGTTAGTCGAGAAATCCCACTTCCCCGTCGGCATCGTGCCACCCCAGAGCCATTCACCGGCCTGCACCCCGGCCTGCACATACGGGTCGCTTTCCGGCAGCGCCCAGGCCGGATAAATCTTATCCAGTGGGAAGGTGAAACCGGTATAGCTGGGCGTGTCATACATCAGGATTGAGGCTTCGATGTCGCTGCGCTGCCCGACCACGCGCTTGATGTGATCCAGTACAGCCTGTGGCTCTTCGCCGAAGGTGATACGCCGGTCAATATAGATCGTGGCCTCGTTCGGCACGGCGTTAATGCTGGGGGTCTTGACGTGCATATCGGACACGGTGATGCGTCCATGACCGAGGAAAGGATCATCACCCAGCTCCGGCTCCAGTTTGCTGATGGCCTCGATGATCGGCACCAGCTTGTAGATAGCATTGTCGCCGAGGAAGTTGCTGGCGGCATGAGCGCTCTTGCCCCGCGCCACCACCTGCATCTCGACCCGCCCCTTATGTCCGCGATAGACCTGCATCTTGGTCGGCTCGCCGATGACCACAAAATCCGGCTTCAGTCCATCCACCTCGACCAGCGCATGGGGGGCACTACCATCATTCCACTCTTCCATGTTGCCGAAGTAGTAACCGCTGACGCCCTCCAGCAGTCCCAGTTCCTTCGCCAGCGCCAGCCCGTAGATCATGCCGGGGGTGCTGCCCTTTTCATCACAGGCACCGCGCGCGAAAAAGATGCCATTCTCCACTTTGCCCTCGAACGGATCCCACTGCCACTCTTCAATCGCGCCGATGCCCACCGTGTCGATATGGCTGTCATATAGCAGCTTGATCGGGCCATCGCCGATGCGCCCGACCACATTCCCCATGTGATCCCACCACACCTCGTCAAAGCCCAGCTTCTTCATCTCGGCTTCGCAACGTTCACCCACCGCCCGAATCTGGCTTTCATCGCTGCGAATGGCGCATAATTCTTTCAGGAAGGTGATGATGTCCGTGCGCTGGGCCGCCACCCGCGCCTGAATCTGCTGGATAATTGCTTGATCGACCATAATTCCTCTCGTCAGGATGAATGTATTGAGCTACCAGTAAGCATAGGGATCAGGCAGCAAATGAACCTGATACCACATGATTCCGCCTATCACATAGAGCGCAAGTATACCGAATCCCACCCACAAACGAATATCCCGCGTAGTCCGCATTTGCCGCAACAAGAATGCGCCAGAAGCGACGAACAGGAGGAGCGCTGTAATCTGTCCACTCCACGTCCAGTTGCCATGAGACATCCGTCCAGACTCCCCCAGCAGGTAGAAAGCCGCCGCACCGAAGCCAAAGGCCAACCATGCCAGTTGCAGAGCCACCTCGCGCCGGGCATTCGACCAATAGGCGATCACGACGTACAACGGAAACAGCAGCGAAATGAGCAGGCGCAGTGGCAACCACCGATCGGCCACACCCAACAGTCGCAGAAAACCCAGCGGTGCGAAGACCACACCTGAAGTATCAAAAATCAGGCTTTGCAGGCCGAGCAAGGCGACGGCGGGTGCCACCAACCCAATTAGCAATCCCAACCCGTCAAGCGGCTGTTTGCTGATGTAGCGATATGCGCCGAGCAGCAGCAAGGCTGGCAAAAAGGGAATTACATAGCTCGGTTTAGCCATAATGCACATCAACGTCACGGCGGCAGCGCCGATGATCCAGCGCCAGCGCAACCCAGATTGGGGGAGGGTCAACCGTGAGACAGCCAGCATAAACAATACGATGGCCAGCGGCTTCAGGGCGACCATCGTCGGATTGTGATAGACATTGATCGCGATACTGCCCAGGTACAGATGATTATTCGGTAGGATCCATGAGAACGGATTAGCAACGCTCAAGGCTATTGTCGTGCAAACATACCACGTCACGCGCCTGTATGTCGTTGGCTTTCCCGCCAGTTGCCGCAATGCCGCATACAATGCAAGGCCATAGAGTGTGTAACAGGCCAGCGCGACCAACCGGCTGGCTTCGACAACAGTGCCGGTCAGTCGAGAGACCGACCAGACCAAAGCATGATACATAAAATGTGGCACCTGTCGCACAAATTCGAGCAGGGGTTGTCCGTCGATAACAGTTTGAATGAAATGGCTGTGAGCGCCATAATCAACTGAGAGTAGGGTGACGTTCCAAACCACCGGTTGAAACAGCACCAGCAAAGCCAGAGTCAAGCCAGCGATGATCAACGGCTCCCATCGCAGGGAACGCCCGTTCACATCCATAGATCAACCTCCTTGAACTGTTCGACATCCACCAGCCCGACATCGGTCAGCTTCAGCTTCGGGATGACTTCCAGCGCCATGAAGCTCATCGCCATGAAGGGATCGGGCATTGTGCTGCCCAATGCCTGCGCCTGGGCAATCAGCTCATCGTACTCGCGCCGAACCTGATCGAGGGGAATCTCGGTCATCAATCCCGCAACGGGCAGCGGTAGCGTCGCCAACACCTGATCGCCATCAACTGCGGCCAGCCCACCGCCGATCTCGATCACGGCCTGCACCGCCCGCTGCATACTGGCGTCATCCGCGCCGATCACGATCAGGTTATGATGGTCATGCCCCACCGTCCCGGCCAGCGCACCCCGTTTCAGACCAAAGCCGTTGATGAAGCCCTTGCCCATCTTGCCGCTGCCATGATGCCGTTCAATCACGACCATCTTGAGCAAGTCACGTTCCAGATCAACCACCGCCTCGCCCTGCTCGATCCGTGCCTCCATCACCAGATGCCCAGTGACCACCTGATCGCCCACGCCGCCGATCACCCGCACCCGCTGCCCGCCTGCCGCGATGCGAAAGTCTAACGCCTGCGTGGCAATGTTCAGAGACAGCTTCAACCGAATCGGGCGCGGCGCTTGTGCCGGAGCGATCATCACACCGTCCTGCGCCACCAGTCTGCCGTTGACGAACACCATCTCGGCCTGAAGCCGCTGCAAATCGGAGAATACCACCAGGTCCGCGAATTTCCCCGGCGCAACCACCCCATAATCGTACAGGCGAAAGTGCTGCGCCGTGTTCAGCGTCCCCATGCGGATCGCCATGATCGGGTCCATTCCCTGATCGATGGCGGTACGCACCATGAAATCAATCGATCCTTCGTCCATCAGGCTGTTCGGCTGCCGGTCATCGGTGCAGAAACACAGGCGCGTATGGTTCATCGGCGTCACTAACGGCAGCAGGGGTTTCAGATTGCGCGTCGTCGTGCCTTCGCGGATGAAGATCGTCAACCCCAGCCGCAGCTTCTCCCGCGCCTCCTCAACAGTGGTACATTCGTGTTCGCTGCGAATGCCCGCCGCCACATAGGCATTCAGTTCCTTGCCCGTCAGCGCCGGACAATGACCATCCATCACCCGCGACTGAAAGGCTTCCAGCTTATCCAGCATCCCCTCATCGCCATACACCACGCCGGGATAATTCATCACCTCAGCCAGCCCCAGCACCCGTTCATGCTCGCGCAGCGCTTCCAGATCAGCCGCTTCCAGCCGTGCGCCACTGGTCTCCATGTGGGTCGCCGGAACACAACTGGGCAGCATCACCCACATCTTCATGCCGCTTTCCGCGCCGCGCTCCAGCATATAGCGGATGCCATCCATCCCCAGCACATTGGCGATCTCGTGCGGATCAGTCACCACCGAGGTCACACCGCGCGGCAGCACAGCGCGGGCAAATTGCGGCGGCGTACACAGGCTGCTCTCGATGTGGACGTGGGCATCGATGAAGCCGGGGCAGACATAGCGCCCCTTCAGATCAATCTCCTCTGCGCCCGCATAGCCCTTCCCCAGCGCCACTACCCGGTCGCCGCTCACCACGATGTCGGTCTCAACGATCTCGCCCGCCCAGGTATCGATCAGCCGGGCATTCCGCAGGATCAGATCAGCCTGCACCACGCCGCGTGCTGCTGCCAGCCGATTGACCAGTTCCATGATTCACCGTCCTTGTAGGGTATTGGGAGCTGCCTCAGCCCTGATTAGCCAGATGGGATCAACATGATACCCCGGTTTCACCCGCTCAACATACTCCATTTCCTGTTCAGTCAACGCTGCGGCCCGCGCCAGCGTCCACTCGCCCCCGCGCAGGATTTCCTGTTCACCGATGGTCGCAGCAAAGATGAATTCCAGCCGGTCATGCATCACATCCTGCCACACGCCCACCCACTGAAACAAGGCATCATAGCCGGTGCGCCCCTGCACATACGCGCTCAACTGCTGCCAGGGAGCAGTCCGTCTATCAGCGAACACACGCGGCAGTTGCCGCCCCACCGCACCCGGCAAGGTCAGCAGGCGTTGCCGAGACTTGTTCCAGATGACGCCGACCGTGCTGACCTGAAAAACCGGGAAGCGTGGTTCGGGACGACGACGCAGCCAGTTCATCAGCCAGCGCCAGCGCAGACGAGCCTTCACCCGGCGCAGCTCGGCAGCTGGGATCGTCATCACCTGCGGGAGTGGACGCCGTTCCGCCAGCGCATCCAGCGCCGCACCTCTCCATAACATCTCCGGCATGGCATCCGCCGCAAAAAACCGATTATTCGTCGTCTCATCCGACTGGCTTAACAGACTTCCCCCAACCGGGCGAGCGGCAAACAGGATATTCAAGCGCTCCCACCCCGCCAGATAATACAGCCCGACCGGATGGGTCATCTCCACGATCAGTCCGGTTTCCTCCTGGACTTCGCGGGCCGCTGCCTCGACCACCGACTCGCCAGCATCAAGTCTGCCGCCCGGCAAATTCCACACCTTCAGGTCGCTGCGCTGCGACAGCAGCACCCGGCGCGACTCATCGATGACCGCCGTCATCACCCCCAGGCGCAGCGCTGACGCCGGCGAGTCGTTATTCAGCGCCATCGATCAGTCGGCGCGCACAAGCGTTGTGCTGTTCGATCAGCCGGGGCAGGTCTTCGGTCAGCAGATGTCCATCGCGCACCACCACCCGCCCGTTGATGACTGAAACATCGACCTGCGGTGAACTGCAAAAGACCAGCGCCGCCACCGGGTCATGCAGCGCCCCCGCCATGCCGAGGCTATCCAGACGGAAAGCGACGAAGTCAGCCGACATCCCCGGCTTCAACGCCCCGATGTCATCTCGGTTCAGCACCGCTGCGCCGCCCAGCGTGGCGATCTCCAGTGCTTCTCGTGCCGACAGCCCTGCCGGATTACCCCCGACGCGCTGCAACAACAGGGCTTGCCGCGCTTCGTTCAAGAGATGTCCGGCATCGTTGGAAGCCGATCCATCCACCCCTAACCCAACCTTGACCCGTGCATCCAGCATCGCCCGCACCGGCGCGATGCCCGATGCCAACCGCATGTTGGATGACGGGCAGTGACAAACCCCGGTATGGGTTCGGCTGAAAAGGTTGATTTCCTCAGTGTTCAACTTGACGCAGTGCGCGTGCCACACATCCCGCCCCACCCAACCCACATCCTGCACATAATCGCCCGGTCGATAGCCGAATACTTCATGACTATACGCAATATCATTGTCATTCTCAGCCAGATGGGTATGCAGACTCACCCCGTAACTGCGCGCCAAAGCCGCTGCTTCTCGCATCAGGTCACGGGTCACGCTGAAAGGTGAACAGGGTGCCACCACCACCCGCAGCATGGCATGACGCTCAGGGTCATGATACTGCTCAATGACGCGCCGGGTATCCGTCAGGATGGCGTCCTCCTGCGCCACCAGCGCATCGGGTGGCAGCCCGCCCTGGCTCTGCCCCAGGCTCATCGAACCCCGCGCCGCATGAAAGCGAATGCCGATCTCCTGTGCCGCCTGGATCTCATCGTCCAACCGCACATCGTTGGGGTACAGGTACAGGTGATCGCTCGATGTGGTGCAGCCCGACAACATCAATTCAGCCATCGCCACTTTGGCTGAAGTGTAAATATCTTCGCCCCGCAACCGCAACCAGACCGGATACAGCGATGTCAGCCAGCCAAACAACTCCGAGTCCTGACCGAAGACGCGCGTCAAACTCTGGAACATATGATGATGGGTGTTCACCAACCCTGGCATGACGATGTGGTGACGCAAGTCCAGCACCTCATCCGCCATCTCTGCTGGCATATCGGCTAACTGACCAACCGCCTCGATCACCCCATCACGAATGAACAAGGCTCCATCGCGCAGTTCCCGACGGTCTTCATCCATCGTGACGAGCATCTGAATGTTCTTGACCAGCAGCGTGGGCATCCATCTCTCTCTGGTTTGCATTACAGGATATTAAACCGAAGTGTAGCGTAGATTTGTCGATGGGCAAAAATCGCTCCCGTGACCCTGATTTTTATCAACCCTTTTCTAACCCTGCGCCGACAGCCTTAACCCTCACGCTCCCGTAAAACCGTTGGTGAAAACCGAGCTTAAGTCGTACCAAAAAGTTTACCAAAAGTTCACCCGTAAGCGGTCAATCGGGGGTAATCTTCTCTCAGGAGTGGTTCATCAACCACCAGTCACCTGAAGCGGAGTGCGATTTCAAATGTCGCAAAACTCAGTTCTGACATTGACGACTTTGACGACTTTTGGCAACCTCCAGAGGAAAAACTCAAGACTCGTTACTCGTTACTCGTTACCTTGAACTTAGCACTCTTGTGGACTGCCACTGCCGCCACTGAGCAGTGGTCAGTTGAAAGGCAGGGAGACTCCCGATCAGTGTGACTGTCGTTATACTATGGGCATCGCTCGGTGTAGATAGGGATTGGAGCGTGAGGAATGCTGGAAGATATGCGCCAAATCGATTGGCAAGCGCTGAATGTCCCCGCGCTGCCGGATTGGATCGAAGCAACTCTGTCGTCGGATGAAGCTATCCGCGAGCAAGCCTACAACGAGATTTATGATGCCCATCTGGATGACTTACATCGAGCATCACCGTATCTGGTTCCCATTCTGATTGAGCTGCTGGATAATCCGGCCACTCAAGCGCAAAGCTACCTCCTGCTCCTCATGCAGATATCCTATAGTGCTCAATCGGGTATCGAAAGCAGTTATGCACCTCGTCGTCTATTAGCCAATGCGACCATTGAAGCAATTGAGAAAGGGTTTGAGAAATACCTGTCCTTTCTAGATCACGATGAGTTGCTGTTGAATGCTGTGGAGCTGCTGACCAGTCTAGAACACGAAGCATCACGGATTATCCCGCATTTCTTGCGATTGCTGAATGATCGCGTGATGAGTATTTATGAGAAAACCACGATCATTCATGGGATTAGAATACTGTCACCGAAAAAGGTGCAGTATCCCATTTTGATGAGCTATTTGTCAGATTTTCATATTCCAGAAGTTCAACTGAGCGCTGCTAAGGCGATTGTACATATCCAGGGGACAGACGCTCCTTTGCTTGTCGATGGTATCTTTACTTATTACCTGGTGCATCCACCCAAGAATAGGTTTTATTTGACCGCGCTTGAGAATCTTGGGCTAGCCAGGGCAGATAACATTCTTACTCAGGTTCTGGCAAATGATGAGATTGATGACGAGACTACCGTAAGTGTCATATCAGCGTTGCTTGAGCTTGGCTTCCATGGAGGGAAAATCAGAGACCATATGACCTATCGTGATCGTGATTCAGGCGCAATCAAATTAAGTTACCACACTCTCGATTATCCAAAAAAGATAGATTTCGCTAATCTGGAAGACTATCAACACCACGTCCTGAAGGCCATACTGGATTGCGATGCCTTTTGGCGTTTGACCTGCACGATCTCCGAGATCTATGGTCTTCCAAAAACTCGGGCCGAACTTGCTATGCTTTTGGGAACAGACAGGTAAGGCGCTTGACCATAAGGCGACTGGAGCGAAAGTCAACCGAAATGCAACAGGCTCAACTTTGTACTTTACCCTTCCGCCGGTCAACTGCTCCCGTGAGTTGGCCGCCGCCATGATTCACAGCCTGCAAAAAAGGAGCTGTTGCAGGTGCAGCATTTGCAGAATCTTGTGCAGATTTGCTCCGTTTTCGCTCAGTGTCCTCTGTGTTGGTCTTTTGTCTTTGTCGTTCTGTCGCTGTCTGTCCGACGACGACGACGACACAAAACCGGAGTTGCACCCGTAGCCTGTAGTCACCAGTCGATAGCGGATAGCGGCTTGAGCGTTCTTTCTGACGACTATCGACTATCGACAGTTGGCTGATTGAGGGAAAAGTTCACAAAAGGCGGTTTGCATTTGACGAATTTGACGAATTTTGCACAGACTCGCTCCGCTTTCCCTCTGTGTCCTCTGCGACTCTGTGGTCGGTTCTTCTTCTTTCTCGACGGCACTGATTCGCGAATCGAAATACCGACTGATGCGAATCTGACGAATCTGACGAATCCTGTGAATTATGGTGGAGAGTGCAACATGCTGAGTGCAGAATTGAACATAAAAGTCCCGGATATTGCACCATTTTCACTGGTAACTTCGATGTCATCCACGAGAAAACACAGTCCAAAACCGAGCATTTTCAGTCCGCAAACAGCAAAATCAGCAGCAAACGGGCTTGCTGGTTGTGCTGCAAGCCCTATCTTTGTTACCAAATAAATTACAGGCTGACTCGCCTGCTTTTCATAACATCAGGCCGTCATCGTTGTCTCGCGGGCGATAACCGAATCCACCAGCCCGTACTCAACCGCCTGCTGGGCGCTCAGGAAGATGTCGCGCTCGGTATCCCGCTCGATGATCGACTTGGGCTGTCCGGTGTGGCGAACGAAGATGTCGTTCAGGTAATCCTTCAGCCGTTGATACTCGGTCACCATGATCTGCATATCCGTCACCTGCCCCTGCGCCCCGCCCAGCGGTTGGTGCATATGAACCGTCGCGCTGGGCAAGGCATAGCGTAACCCTTTACGCCCCGATGCCAGGATGACTGTGCCGAAGCTGGCGGCTCGTCCAATAGCGACTGTGCTGACCGGCGCGTTCACCTGCTGAATCGTGTCATAGATCGCCAGCCCGGCATAGACTTCCCCGCCCGGCGACTGAATGTAAATCTTGATCGGGTCCTTGTTGTCATCGTGGTCGAGGAACAAGAGCTGCGCCACTACCAGATTCGCCACCTGATCGTTGATGGCCGACCCCAACATGATTATGCGCTTCTTGAGCAGTAACGAATAGATATCGTAAGCGCGTTCACTGTAGCGCTCCTGCTCGATCACCATCGGTATCACACCATTCATCGGCTTCCTCCTATGCGGCTACGGCTTCGATCTGACCCGACAGAGACTTGCTCACGCGCTCCATGACGGCTGCCCATTCCTGCTGCGCCTCATCCGACCAGACCGCCAGCCCCCCCTTGAGCAGGGCCATCGGCGAACCAGAGCGAGTCGCAAGCGGAATGAAGCGGGTTGAGATGGCGGTCTGAACCGGTTGACCCAGATGAGACCGCTGGCGTTCGACCCAATCATGGAGAAGCTCGGCGATGTCCGCCAGTTGGCTGGGATGGCTGTAGTCGATATTGAGCTGCCGCGCCCACTGTTCCAGGTAGGCACCATCCACCTGCCCCTGATAAGCCTCGACCAGCAAGGTCACCAGATGAGGCTCGATCTCCGGCAGTCGATCCAACAGCGACGGGTAGTAAGCCCCCTTACGCAGCTTGGGAATGTACAGCATCACCGTCCCGAAGGGAGAACGCCAGGCGCGCTGTCGGTACCCGTTGCGGTAGGCTCGACGGTCTGGGCGGCGCTCGTGTGGCTGGGCATCAATCGCCGCGCTCACTTCCAGTTCGACCAGCAGTTGTACCAGCAGTCGCAGTCCCTCACGTCCATAGTCCAGATCGAGTTGATCGATGCCCAGTCGAGTCATGTCTCGCTCCCAGTCATTCCTGTCGGTCAGTTACCCCATTAAGGAAAGCCTATCTCGGCCCGCCCTGCAATCATTTACACCACTTTACGTCTGGCCGCTTTCATCGTGTTCTGAAGCAGCATGGTGATGGTCATCGGGCCGACGCCACCCGGTACTTTCGTGATGGCTCCGGCCACTTCGACGGCTGAACTGAATTCGACATCGCCAACGAAACGGTATCCTTTGTCCGTGCTCAGGTCGTCGATCCGGTTCGTGCCAACATCAATGACAGCCGCTCCCGGCTTCAACCACGAACCCTTAACATATTCCGGTTGCCCAATCGCCGCGATCACGATGTCCGCCTGCCGAACAATTTCCGCCATGTTCTTCGTCCGGCTGTGGCAGACTGTCACCGTCGCATTGGCTTTCATCAACATCAAGGCCACGGGAAGCCCAACAATGTTGCTCCGCCCGATGACGACAGCATTGGCTCCTTCGAGGGTAACGCCGGCCTCGCGCAGCAGGACCATACAGCCGGTGGGTGTGGCCGGGGTGAACAGCGGTTCGCGCCCTTTCATGCCCAGCAGCCCCACATTGATCGGATGAAACCCATCGACATCTTTATCCAGGCTGACCCGTTGCAGTACCGGTTCTTCCTGGATTTGTTTCGGCAGAGGCAACTGAACCAGGATGCCATGTATCCGGGGGTCATCGTTAAACGCCTGCACCGCGTCCTCAACTTCCGCCTGGGTGCTGCTAACCGTCATGGTGTGCGCCAGTGAATAGAATCCCACCCGTTCACAGGCACGCCGTTTCATCCGCACATACTGAGCCGAAGCCGGATTATCACCGGCCAACACGACACCCAGCCCAGGGGGATAGCCGTGCTGCTGGACGAATTGTTGAACCTCAGACGCAATCTCGTCCTGAATGCGATCTGCGACCAATTTCCCATCGATGATTCGGGCTACCATTAGCATTCTCCTCAAGGGTCAGAACAACATGAAATCAGCATACCACAGGCAATAAAACCCATCGAACATTGTCAAAGAATTGAGAGAGGCAGGGGTTTTGTATATGCTTCTGTACAAGTTAACCACAAAAACTAAACTGACTTTTTGCTGGAGTCGAGTAAGATTAGGAATAGGAGTGATGCATATTGCTCCTGAAATTATGTAGAAACATTGGGATTGGCAACCATGAATACTGGGTATGAGGGGTCACACAATATGGCTCATCAGGAACAAACACTTCCCCATTCGGAACGCGGTCAGGCGCTGGTGGAGTACGCCTTAATTGTCGTACTGATTGTCTTCGCCTTATTCGCAGTCATCGCCATCACCGGGCCAGCCGTTGGCAACGTCTTCAGCAACACTGTCTGTAACCTGCTGGAGATGGAAAGCTGCCAGAATGGGGGCATGACCCGAAACCTTTCAGAGTTTGGCGGCCCAACTGCATTCTGGCGCGAAATGACCCAGATTGCCCAGAATCCACCGACACCTCGTGGATTCCCCGCGCAGCCTACTCTGAAGCCAACCGAGACCTATACGCCGGGTGGGCCAACGATTACACCGATCCCGACCCGTCCGACATCAACCCGTCCGCCACGTCCAACGGTTCCGCCCACGCGCACACCCACAGACATCGGCCATGAAGTTCCGTTCTACGATCCAATGGACGAACAGGTGTGGTGGCGTGTTGATGACAGCGTATGGCTGGGCGGCGAAGGCTGGAAAGGCGAATACTTCGCCTACACTGCTGCCGAACAGGGAAACATCAACAACGTGCTTTCGCGCACACCCAACGCGGTCGTTTGGAATCAGGATCTTGGTGCCCAGTATACCTTTAACCTCGATTTCAACTGGGGAAACCAGGCTCCATTCGCCAATCCGGTCAATGGTACAACCTTCGCCGCGGATTACTTTGCGGTTCGCTTCACACGCAACATTTATGTCTTCAGTGCACCGCTGACCGTACAATTCACGCTCGATAGCGATGATGGTTCACGGCTCAAGGTCGGCAACACCACCGTGATTGATTATTTCACTGATCATGGTATGGGTAGTCCGCGCGTTGTCAACTATACCTTTGCAACCGTCGGGCCTCAGGTGTTGACCGTCGAATACTACGAGAAAACCGGCAATGCTGCCGTCAAGCTCGGCATTGTAGGCTTCAAGGGCCAGGTGCCAGACGATCAGAACCTGGTAGCAGGTCAATCTGCCAATTGTCCCTGGACGCGCGTCCAGGGCACCCAACCAAACAGTGTTGAATGGGCCTGGAAAGAGAATACCCCCTCTGAAGCCAATGGTTTCCCCAAATCGATGGTTTGCAGCTTGGAACTCCGTGGCTACGTTGATATCAAGGACTGGACTAATGTCGTCATGTCATTCTGGGAAGTCTGGGATATTCGCAGTAATGACACGAAAGTTGAACTCCAGGTCACTGGGTATGAACCGTATCAGTTTGATGCCAGTGGCAATCGAGTCGCGGGACCAAACTGGGCGGGTGGTCGGACCTACCTGCTACGCCAGGGCTCAAGCACCAACTACGCCTGGACTCGCAGCCAGATTCCGTTGAATGCATCTGATTTCGGGACATCGCAAGTTACCTATCGCTTCCGCATTACCAGCAGTAGCGCCGACGCGATTCGGCGTTGGTATCTGGATGACATCCTCATCAACAATGAGCCAGAAAAGGTCTTCACCGTCTGCTCGAATGACCCCGTCACCTGCGGTAGTTTCTGGACGCTTGACGACGATCCACAGAAAGCAGACTTCATTACCTCGTACCGCTGGCGACTGACCCCAGACAACGCTAAATCAGTGCCTGGCATCACCTCGCTGAGTTTTGACGTAACCGACCCAAATACACGTGGATACGTCCGGTTTGGTTCAGAACAGACCAGCGGGAATTTCCGCATCCATACCGTTGAATTAAGGGGCCCGGTCGATCTGCGTGGCATCGCTGCTGACGGGCAGGGCGGATTGCCGGACTATGAAGGAGACAGTAGTTTCCCCTTGTTTACCTTCGATCACACTTATGATCTCGGTGCGGGGGATCGTGTTGAGGTGCAGTGGACGCGCGATCCAGTCGGCACCTCAACAGTACAGAACTGGCAGCGCGTCGGCACCCTGCCGCTGGCGGAGAACACAACGGCCAGTGTAATTTCTGCCGCTTACTCAACAGTCAACCTGCAGTTGAAGCAGATTCCGAATTGGAACACTCAGCCCTTCCGGTTGCGCCTTGCACTTTATGTCAGTAGCAACAGCAGTGGACAAACCGGTTGGTGGATCGACAATATCGTGATCGAGCGCGAAAGCCTGCCACGCTTTGCCACCTATCCATATTGTGACGATGCTGAAGGCACGATGTCACAATGGCTGACCACTGGTCTTTGGGGCATCCAAAGCGATGGAGCTGGCGCATTTGGAACAGGTCAATCATTCAGCGATAGCCCTAACCCACTGGGGCGCGTCCTGAATTATGAACACAACACCAATACTTCGATGATCATGCGTTATCGCATGGATCTGTTGAACGACACACCAGAGAATCTTACACTTTGGGGCGGCAACAAGGATTGCTTCAACAACGTTTCGGGCAGGGCAACACGTCCGGTGATGACGTTCTGGTTCCAGCGCCGACTGGCGGCACAGGATCACTTCGTCATTGATCTGTATCGCTATGCCCATGCACCCTCAGGGACAACAGCGATCAATGGGCGTCCCATCTGGAGCTATCGTTTCAACGCCAACAACCCACGCAACTTTGCCTGGGAACGGGTACAGATTGATCTTCTCCCACTGATTGATCGAGAGCTTCGCGCGATAGGCAGCGAGACATGGGCGAGCGTCAGCAGTAACGCCAATCGCTATGATGACGACTTTTATTTCGCCTTCCGACTCGAGTCAAATGTGGATGTCTCGGTTGGTGACGGTCTGAAGATCGACAACATCCAGATCGCGGAATACGAGGAAACCGTCTATAAGTTCTGGGACGTCAGCGTCAACATCCCGACGGCGACGGGCGCTCCCGAAGCCGGGCTGGGTATGGGCACCAGCTATAGCGATAACATCGATGTTCCTGGCGACTGGTTTAATCGCTTCGTTCGCGCCGACTGGTCAGCAGTAAACTTCGATGCCCGCAGCGGTGTGTGGTCGATGCATAACACCAATACCACCGATCCATATGCGGAACCGCAGTTCTCAGCTCTGGAGATCCAGCGCATCATTGACCTGCGCGGCACTAAGACAACTGACTTGCCAACACTTTACTTCTGGAACCGCTATTGGGTCGGCCCTGGCGATCGTGTACAGGTGGATGTCGCTGTACAGGATATTGGCGAGATGACCCAGGCAAGTCCCCCACGTAATACGCAGAACTACGGTTACGAGTATCTGTGGGGAACCAGCCAATCATATTCCGCCTCCAACAGTCCGCCAGCGAGCTATGGTGGATCATCGTGGCAAAATGTATGGTGGGCCGGCGGCACCTTCCGTAACGAAACCTGGGTACGGGAACAGGTTGACCTGAGCGCCTTTGCTGACAATCCAACTACACCGGCTAATGAAGGCAAACGGATTCGCATCCGGTTCGTCCTCAATGCTATGCAGAACTTCACCACACCTGGTACAGGCTGGTACCTTGACGACATCCTGATCGAGTATCGTCGACCGCGTATCTTCCCCCTGCCCTTCATTGACGAAGCGCGCAGCACCGCCAATTGGGTGACCGAGGGGCGATGGGGACTGGCACCGGATAAATGGCGTGGCTCAGGCGGTGGCCCGGCCAGTCTGGGGACCAATAGCTGGAATGTATGGTGGTATGACTGCACCAACTGGTTAAGGAACACACCGTCGGCCACAACGGGTGATTTAAGTGCAACAACCTGTACTGCCAACCAATGGGATGCGTTCTTCAATAACAGTACATCTGGGATGAACCGGCGCACTATAGCGGATACAAACGCTTACTTATCTGCACGACCGTCAATGACCCAGCCAACTCACATCGTGCGGGATACCACGAGCGACATCTTCTATGAGTTTGGACGCAATGACTGCCCGCCACTGGTGACAAATTGCAGTGATCCAAACAGCACGTGGCGAGACTACTATGCTGGTCGGTTCATTCGTAATGTGACCGTGACTGGTGGTGATTACCTGTTCATCATGACGACGGATGATGGTGCGCGGCTCCGGTTTGATACACTGCCGACGTCAACCCTGCCGACTACACCGTATCCGGGTGCCTACTGGAACCTCATCAATCAATGGAGACAAGGCTCACGTCAGGTCTATGTCGCCAACCGTTCCCTGACAACTGGCAACTATCAACTGACGATGGAATGGTTTGAATGGGACGGTGAAGCGTATATCAGCTTACAGGTTGGCGCAAACAAGTTCTCCTTCAGCGATAGTCCAAAGCCATCGGTGGCTGCCGCTGCCGTGCCTTCAATCGCTTTTGGCAACTCTTCGCTGATGCTGAACGGCATCATAAGCCTAACACCTCCCGTCGGCGTGACGAATTTCTTCCCGAACTTGCAGTACTATACCTACTATGATTTCGGAAGTAACTTCCAGGGTGCAGTAGAGGTCTCAAACAACGGCGGATTCGGTTGGATCCAGGACAACCTGAGAAACAACTGCCCAACAACCGGCAGCCCTTCCATCTCCAGTTACAATGGGTGTGACCCGAATATCTGGGGCGCAGCTACCTGGCTTGATCCAGCACGTACCTGGCAGCTACGGCAGCATGATCTACGCTCATACAATGGGCAGAATATCACCTTGCGCTTCCGGTTACGTACCAATGCGAACACAGCCAGTGATGGTTGGTGGATCACCGACATCACCATCAACAACTAACCCGATCTGAATATAGTTCACATGAAGAGCAGGGAATACCCTGCTCTTCATGTTTTCTAATGGCAACCCCTCATAAGCCGATGTATCATGATCTGATGATGAATCACCAGTCATCCACGAGGAAAAACGTGTCATCTCTTCGATTATCATCTCCGTCATTAGGGCGCTTGTTCATTCTGGCCGGGCCACCCGGTGCCGGAAAGAACACACTCATGAACCATGTGCTTAGACGTTTGTCTGACTTACGCCAGTTGGCAACGGCGACAACGCGTAATCAGCGCCCGACAGAGCAGCAAGGCCGGGAGCATGTCTTCATATCCCGCGATGAATTCCAGCAAATGATTGATGACGATGAGTTGGCTGAATGGCAGCCAGTTCACAAGGACCTCTACGGGACACCCCGCCGTACCCTGGAGCAGGCGTTTTCGGACGAGCGCGACCTGATCGCAGACATTGATGTTCTGGGTGCAACCGCCCTGCAACGCGAGTATCCCGATAATGTATCCCTGATCTTTATTCAGCCCCCTTCGCTCGATGATCTCATCGCACGGATGGACAAACGAGGCGAGAGCCAGGCTGATATCGAACTGCGAATGCGGCGGGTAGAAATGGAAATGCAGTTCGCGCCTCATTGTGATTACCTCATCACCAATGAGGACGAAGAGACTGCCAGCGACATCCTGCTGGGGATTGTGCTGGCCGAGCGCAGTCGTCGGGAGATACAAAAGCTGAGACAACACGCCAACTCGGTGCAACTGGCATGATACCCCTTCAAGACTTGCATCGCTCCCAGGGAGCAACCCTGGCTCCAGATGGCATTCCCCTGCATTACAACGATTTGGCAGGCGAATACCAGGCCGCGCTGGAGCAAGTTGTCCTGATGGATCGGTCGCATGAGGGGCGCATGCAAATGACCGGACGAGACCGATACACCCTCATCCAACGCATGTCCACCCATGATGTCGTCAACCTACAAACAGGACAAGGACGACCGACGATTTTCACCAATCCCAATGGGCGGATTCTGGACCGGATCATCCTGTATCACCAAAACGACGATACGGCACTGGTGACGACTGAACCGGGGCGAGGCGAGGCTGTCCTCAACTATGTCAAAGGACAGATTTTCTTCAACGATGTGGCGCAGATCATCAGCCTGAACGAAACCACGCGGCAGTTCGCTCTGCACGGGCCGCATACTCGCCACCTGATTGAGTCGCTGGTTGGGGAACTCCCCGCTTCAGCGGAGATGCTTACACTTCAGACAACCATCGCTGGGGTAACGGTCACCCTGGCACAGCGTAGACCGTTGATCGGCGATCATTGGATCGTCATCGTACCGGTTGCCCAGGCTGCGGAAGTCTGGGAAGCGCTGCGAGTCACCGGGCAGACATGGAACCTGAAGCTGGCGGGGTCACTGCTCTACAATGTCCTGCGAATCCGTGCGGGACGTCCCGGAGTCGGGCGTGAACTGACGCCTGATTACATCCCTCTGGAGGCGGGCCTGTGGGATGAAGTCAACTTCCATAAAGGCTGCTACACCGGGCAGGAAATCATCGCCCGCATGGAGAGCCGCAACCGGCTGGCAAAAACGATGGTTCAATTCGAGTTGAGTCAGATCACTGATAGTCCGGCCAAGCTCATGATAGAAGGTAAGGAGGCTGGCACACTGACCAGCAGTGTCCAATCGCCACTCGGTGAGTGCTTCGGAATTGGCTTCGTCAAGATAGTCTACGCAGAGGTTGGGACGACGTTTCAGGTTCAGAACAGCGCCGCCCATGCCCGCATCACGCAGTTGGCCGGGGTGCAACCACCCTTACTGACCGGAGAGCCATCCTAGAAGGCTGGGGGAGCCGTATCGAAGAACAATGCCCACCAGAGTTCCCAGGTTGCGGGTTGGAGCGGAAGGGTCTCCACCTGGGCCGGTGCGACAGCTTCGGGTGTGGCTTCAGCTTCCTGTCCTGACCCCACTGGCACCACCAGCACTTCACCGGGCTTGACAAGCTTCCCCTCATCGCGCGCCCAGTCTTCCACATAAGTGTCACTCTGAACGTAATTCTTCTCGCGCAGGAGCTGCGCCTGCTCAGTTGATAAAGCACTAATCTGATCACTGACCTGTCCATGCAGTTGTTGCAGGGGTTGCCCGGTCGAGACCAGGCTGGTGAAGTTCAGCCCCAACACTAAACCAATCGCCAAAACAGCGGCGAACATGATTTGCAACCCGGATAGTTGACCAGTTCGTTTTCGTTCGGGGCGTTTGGAAGTCGATTGAGTCATGACGAGTTCCTGGTTACTGCTACCATCATGATACTCAGGTTAGCAGAAAAGAAAAACCCGGCATAACCGGGTTTTTGTGCCGAAGGTGGGAGTCGAACCCACACTCTTGTTCAGAACTACGCCCTGAACGTAGCGCGTCTGCCAGTTCCGCCACTTCGGCTTGAAGTAGGGATAATCCTATCAAAAGGCGCGACGAAGTCAACACCGAATTTTGGCAAATGACCATGCTATAATCAGCAGCGCTGTTGAGGGAAATACAGGGTTGATGCGATGAAACGCTATCGAATGATTGTCCTGTTCTGTCTCCTGTTGCTGGTCATGCTGGGTCGAGTATCCGGTCAGTCCGCCGGTGTGACAGCCGAGGCGATTGGTCAGGCCAACCTGCGCGCCTGGACGGATGTCAGTTCGGCGCTGCTGGGTCAGATCGTAGCCGGCACACGATACCCCGTTGTTGGGCGAAGCATCGCCTATCCCTGGCTGCTCCTGGGTGATCCGAATACGCAGCAGCCAATTGGCTGGGTGTTTCGAGATCTGGTGAACGTGACGGGTGACATCAGCCTTGTCCCCATCACCGAGATCAATCTGAGCAACGGGATACCCGTCATCACCAATCCAGTCGTGCCAACGCTGACGCTGCCGGTGGTGGGCGTCGCGCTGTCTACGCCTACTCCAGCCGCCACTACAGCCCCTCAAATTGTATCAACCACCACACCCATCCCCCTCACAGGAGTCATTGGTACGGCACAGGGCGAGATCAATATTCGCTATGGGCCAGGGGTGGAGTATCCGCGAATCGGTGTTGCCCGATTCGGTGACCCGTTTCAGATCATCGGTCGCCACACCCAATTCCCCTGGGTTCAGGTTCAATACAGCGGCGCCCCTAATGGCTCTGGCTGGATTGCGATTGATCTGCTCGCCATTCAAGGCGACATCCAGAGCGTCCCGCCTATCAGCCAGACTCGTTTTGATCTACCGACTCTGACGCCAACCCTGCCGGCTGTCCGCCCGGTTGGGTATCTGGCGGCGACTCCCGTCCCGATCAGCGCGGGATTCCAGGCATTAGGCGACCAGTTGTGGGGCATGATGTTGGCTGCCCGCTTTGAACCGGAGACCAGCCGGCTGGGCGGATTGTTCATTGCCAATCTGCGATCTGGCGAAGCGTTGACCTTCGGTAATGACATCGCTTTCAGCGGGATGAGCCTGAATAAGATCGCGATTCTGACGGCGCTGTACAGCACACTTCAAGTCCCGGCGGACGACGCGACGGCCATTGAAATCGCCAACATGATGGTATGCAGCGAGAACAGCGCCTCGAACAAACTGCTGGCGCGGTTGGGGAATGGTGACGCGACAGCCGGGGCGCAGGCTGTCACCGGATTCCTGCAAAGCCTGGGGCTAGGTAATATGTACATGGTCGCTCCTTTCAAGATCAACCCGGATGCCACACCGGTTCCAGTACGCGCACCGACCACCAACGCCGATCAGGTGCGGGCCCAGCCCGACATCGCCAATCAGATGACGGTTGATGATATGGGCTGGCTGTTGAACGGGTTGTACCAGTGCGCCTTCAGCAATAGCGGCCCCCTGCTGACCACCCTGCCGGGTGCCTTCGACCAACGTGAATGCCGGCAAATGATCGATGTCATGAGCGAAAACAATCTGGAACAACCGCTGCTGATGAGCGCGGGTGTCCCGGCCAGCATACGGGTGGCGCACAAGCATGGCTGGACGGCGGACACGCATGGCGCAGCCGGAATCGCCTTCACGCCGGGTGGGGATTATGCCCTGGTGGTGACGCTGCATAATCCGACCTGGCTGGATTTTTCCGAATCCTTCCCACTCATCACCGACATTTCGCGCACCGTCTATAATTACTTCAATCCGAATGAGCCGCTACAACAGGGGCGCGAGCCGTTCATCGTTCCGGTGCAGGAATGTCAAGTAGCCGGGATGCCGATCATCAATGAGCTGACGTCTTACGAGTTCCAGAACTGAGCCATTGCCACAATCAGCAGACCCGGTTGCTGCTGGTTGTGCTGTTTGCGGGCTGAACATACTCGGTTTTGGACGGTGTTTTCTCGTGGATGATGTCGGAATCGCCTGGGAAAGTGGTGTGAAATCCCAGGTTTTTGCGTTCCATTTTGCACTCGGCATATTGCACTCTCCACCATAATTCACAAGATTCGTCAGATTCGCATCACTCTATATTTCAATTCGTGAATCATGGTGTGCGTTTTCCCTCAAACGTTGCAACTGCGTTTTGTGTCGTCGTCGTCGTCGGACAGACAAAGACACAAAAACCAACACAGAGGACACAGAGAGAAGACCGAGCAAATCTGCGTAAGATTCTGCAAATTCTGCAACTGCAAAAGTCCCTGCTTTGCAGAGTAGCTTTCGGCTTTCAGCATGTTGACTATCGACTGATGACTGATGACTGTCACATGGCGGCGGTCATCCCCTTTCGGCGGCGGCCAACTCACGGGAGCAGTTGACCGGGGTGGGTCGGTGGCAGAGGCTAACCCCTGGTGATGAGTCACAAATGTCGTCAAAGTCAGAACTGAATTTTGTGACATATGGCTCTCAGCCATCAGCTTTCAGCCTTCTATCTATCGATTACTGACCATCAAATAACGACTTCTTGCCCTCAGCATACGGCCATTTCCGCTGTAACGGGTGAACTTTTGGTAAACTTTTTGGTACGAGTTAAGGTCGGTTTTCACCAACGGTTTTACGGGAAGAGCAGAAATGGAATGGTCAGGGAGTAGTTAGAGAATGGTTTAAAAGGACAGGAGTTGAGGGAGCAGAAATAGGCGACATCAGATACAAACAGGGGCAACCGGGTCTGGTCACCCCTGCAACGATGGGGACGGATCAGCTCTTCACGCCGCCCAGCGTCAGGCCGGAGATCAGATACTTGGACTGCCAGATGAACAGCAGCAGTACCGGTATCGTCACGATGACG
Organism: Anaerolineae bacterium; assembly: GCA_022843385.1. Classification (GTDB taxonomy): domain Bacteria; phylum Chloroflexota; class Anaerolineae; order Aggregatilineales; family Phototrophicaceae; genus CFX2. The sequence goes on from JALHNT010000014.1 coordinate 65,604, forward strand.
GAGCCAGCGGCATAACGTGCCCAGTCGGTGTTGAAGGTTCCGATCAGGCTGTTGAGACCCAGTGACCAGGTCCAGCCTTCGGGGTTGAGCAGGATGACCTTCGCCACCAGGAATTCAGCCCAGGCAGCCAGGAAATTGAACAGGAAGACAATCGAAAGCGCAGGAGTGGAGAGCGGCAGGATGATGCGCCAGAAGGCCTCCAGCCGATTACAGCCATCGACCATCGCCGCCTCTTCCAGATCCGGCGGGATGGTGTCGTAGTAGCCTTTCAGAATCCAGATGCTGAATGGCACGGCGGTTGTGATATAAGCCAGCATCAGACCGGCGATGTTATTGCTCAGACCGAGCTGCGCCACAATGACAAAGATGGGGATAAGCAGCATACCAGCCGGGATCATCTGAGTGGTGAGCAGGAAGATCAGCGCCGGACGTCGTCCGGGAAAGCGCCACCGACTGAAGGCATAGGCACCGGTAGCCGACACGACAACGCCAATCGCTGACACCGTCAGGGTGATGGCGAGGGTGTTCCACAACCACAGCAGGAAATCTTCCTGGGTGAAAATCTCGGTATAGGCGGTCAGCGTTGCGCCGGGGGGAATCAAGTCTAAGGAACGGGACAGCAGACCTTCTGTCGGGCGGAGCGAGATGCTGATGAGGCGCAATACCGGATAAACCGAAATCAGCGAATAGAACACGAGGATAGCATGAAACGGCTTCCAGATCAGCAAGGCTATCCACAGGCCGATGATGGCGTAGCCAACATTCATGCCGTTCAAAATCGTCAGGAGGATGCCGATGGCGGCCACTCCCCCGGCGGCGTACTGGCGAATCTGGGGCAGGTTAAGTCCGGCTGTAGCCCCGCCGGGCGGCGCACTGGTGCTTACGGTTGTCATCGGTCGTAAATCTCCTTCAGGCCACCGCTCGTGGTAATCCAGATAATCGCAAAGAAGAAGAGGATGATGAAGACAATGATCGAGAAGGCGGCAGCAAAGCCCAACTCGTAGGTGGCGGCTGTACCGAAGGCTGCATTATACAGTGCCGTGACGAGGATGTTGGTGCTTTCGCTGGGGCCGCCGCCCGTCATCAGGAAGATCAGATCCGCCTTGTTGAACGTCCAGATCACATCGAGCGTAATAGCGGGGATCAGGATGGGTTGCAGCAGCGGCATGGTGATGTTCAGGAAACGCTGCCAGGCATTGGCGCCGTCCATCTGGGCCGCTTCATAGTAATCGAGCGAAATGCTTTGCAGACCGCCGAGGAGCATGACCATGTAGAAGGGTACGCCGAGCCAGATGTTGACAAAGATGACCGCCACAAAGGCCAGCGTCGGGTCATCGAGCCAGCTCACTGGCTGCCCCCCCAACGCCTGGACGATCTCGTTAACAAAGCCATACTGCGCGTGAAACTCCTGTCGCCAGGTGAGCGCGATAATCACGCCCGGCAGCGCCCAGGGGATGACAATCATGGCGCGATAAATGTTTTTGAACCGTATTTTCTGGTTCATGATGAGCGCCAGGGTCAAACCAATGGAGAAGTGAAAAATCACATTCACAATCGTCCAGATGGCGGTGCGCCCCAGCAGGACAGGAAAGGTTGAGTCAGCCGTACTGAGCAAACGCCCCCACCCTTGAATTTCGCCTTCACGATTGACGCGAAAGAAAACATTGGTGAAATTCTTCTGGGCATAATCCAACCCGTAGAGATGATCGAGGCGACACTCACCACTGAGCGCTGGCGCATAACAATTGAGCGTGTTGCGGCGCAGATCAGAAAAGGCCAACAAGACATTGTAAACCAGCGGGTAGAGCAGGAACAACACGATGGCAACTGCTGCCGGTGCCAGCAGCGTGTATGGCAGCGCATGTCGTGTTTTGACAATGCGATTCAAAAACTGAAACAGACCAAATTGCATCGCCAGCGAGAGGACCACCACCAGGATCAGTACCGGTATGATTAATCCGAGGGTAGTGCCGACTGACTGGAGGGACAAACCACTGAATTCTTCCATAGCAAAAGCCCCCTAAAAAATGAGGGTGGGCATTTAACGCCACACCCTCGTCATTTTCAGATTAAACGAACCCGATCGATTGACTTACTCGAGGCTGGCGAGGCAGTCATCGGCAGCGATCTGGGCTTCCGCAGCGGCATCGGCCGGGGTCATGCTGTTGCTCATGACGGCTTCCAGGTTCGGGCGGACGCTGTCCCACATGCAGCGCAGGCTAGCGTCGGCCGGCATACCCATACCACTCTGGAGAGCGGCGTTGCTCATCGCCAGGATGGGATCGGTTTCGGCGCTAACTTCAACCGAAGCCACAGCGGGCAGACGGCTGGTGCCGAGCGCGTAAGCGGTAACGGCAGCGCTGTCGGTCGAGAGCCAGGTCACGAAGGATGTGACGGCTTCCAGCTTTTCGCCTTCAACACCGACCGAGACGCTGATGAACTTGCCAGCGGTGAAGGGCATGGGGCGGCTGCCATTCGGCAGCTCCGGCCAGGGAGCCAGACCCAGGTTTTCTTCACCCAGCGCCGGGGACACTTCGGTGTTCAGATATTCGCCAATGGCCCAGTCGCCGTTGAGGATCATAGCGACGCTGCCCTCTTTGAACAGGCTGTCGGCGCAGGCATAGTCACATTCTTCGGGCAGGACGCCATTGGTGAACTTAAGGTCCTGAACGAACTGATAGGCGTTGACCCAGGCTTCGCTGTCGAGAACCATGTTGCCATCGGCATCATAGGTACCGCCACCGAAACCATGAACGAAGGGCAGGAACCAGAAGGGTTCGTTCAGGTTGTAGGCAAAGCCCTGAACATCGGGGTTGGCTTCGGTCACAGCCTTGGCGGTGGCAATCAGTTCTTCCCAGGTATTCGGAGCGGTCTCGACCAGGCTCTTGTTGTACATCAGCATCAGGTGGTTGCCAGCATTGACCGGGATACCAAAGGTCTCGCCGCCGAGCTGGGCTGCGCCGAGGTTGATGGTGTAGGGGGTGACATCAAAAATGCCGTCCAGCGGCTGGATGACACCGGCATCAACGAACACGCCGATGGCGTCGTTGGGGCCGAGGATCATGTCGGGCAGACCCGAACCGGCCAGACCAGCGGCCAGAACATCGTTACGCAGAGTCTCGGTTTCCTTCTGCACGATCTCAAGGGTGGAACCGGGAGCAACCGTGTCTGCCCAGACCTGGAACTGTTCGGCCAGGAACACATCATTATTTTCGCCATCCTGACTCCAGATGACCAGATTGACTGGCTCCATCTGATCCTGCGCCAGCGCGAAGCCGAAGCTCCCAAAGGCGGTCAAGGCGACCAGCAAGAAAACAAGCAACTTACCGTACTTCATCATCAAATTCCTTTCCTCACGGAAACTAACAATAGGAACCAGCATACATGGTAATTTTGAGCGCTGATTCTCATCTCAGCTTAATATAGCGTTGTGGCAAAGGAAATTGCAAGGCGCGTGAGAAGACTTTAATGTTTGCGAGGCTGACATTATGCAAGCCTTGAAACGTTTCACACGTGCGGGGCAAAGTGTAAACGTTTTCAGAATGTTACATATTATAATTTATTGAATTGTATCGAATTGAGAACCATGCTTCAGAGGAGGTAGCCAGTTGTCATGTATCTGAGCCAGGTTGAGCGCCTCAGCCCAGTCGGTCACGTAATCGAGCAGCGAACGGGTAAGCTGAACATCACCTTGCAAGCCTTCGGCGATGACCAGTGACGCTTTGACTACCTTGCATAGGGCGGCAACATCGCGGGATGGCAGCTTTCGATGATGCTGGCGCAGGTAACTGGTCAAGTGGTCAATGCGCAACAAATGGTACTCGGCTAAACGCTGGGGAGGCGCAATCTGGCTGAGGTCGATGTTGTAGCTCTCCATCACCGTATGCAGGGTATGCTTGCGAACATCGAACTGGGATTGACGGAGGGCCATCAGACGCTGGTGCAAATCCTCGGCAAAGTCGTAGAGAAGGTCAATGCGTGCCGGATGATTGTCGATCTGCTGATGAACGAACTGGACGTAGGTCTGGGCGTTACCCTCGGCCAGACAACGCTCGAAGAGGTCCAGTGCCTGGTTCCGCAGAGCCACTTCTTCGGGATTCTCCAGATATTCCGATGGCGCAAAGTCTTCGGTCATTCGCTTTTTTCCTGTGTGGGACACAAGTGCCACAGGTAGTCCCACGTATAGATGCCGGTATGATGTCCATCATCCCAATTGGGTTGCAAGGCATAGTTGCCGATGCGTTCAATGGATTGGATGGCATAGGAGCGCTTGGGCTTTAGGACGAGAATGTTCTCTGGGTCAAACTGCTTTCCCATAAACTGATGCCCGCCGCGGCACTCAACGCAAGGACAGGCTTCGCGCAGTTGCGACAACGGATACTGGCACACCTGCTCACCATTCCAGGTGATTTCCAGGTAGCCCTGCTGCTTGTTTAGGGTGATGGCGGTTGGTCGTGGCGAATTCATGCTGCGCCTTTTCAGTCAATTCATGCGTATAATGCGGAAACCAATCATGCCATGTCCCTCATGACCAGTCTAGCATGAGATTCGTCGAATGCCCCATTAAGCTGTCTTGCGAGGCGCAACTCGTCTGCTACAATCGTAAATGAGTGGGGGCAGAACGAATTGGAATATCGAGTATGGAGTAATGTATGAGTTATCGAATCCTGTTGATCGCGGCTGTCCTGCTCCTTGCCACAGCCTGCCAGGGAGAACAACCGACTGTCATCGTGATGGTCGTCACCTCAGAACCCGTTGTGGTCACGGCGACGCCGGAAACCACCAGCGCCAGCATCAATACCGTAACATCCAACCCCGCCACCACCACGCCAACCTCACAATCAGCCACCAATACGGTTGCGGTCTCCCCCTCCCCTGACCCGCGCCCAACCGATACCTTCGGTCAGATTCAGGTGGCGGAGCAGGTATTTGAACGGGGGCGCATGTTCTGGATTCAACCGGTCGAACAAATCTGGGTGCTGATTGATAATGGCAGCGGCAGTGGCCCCTGGATGGTTTTCCCGGACAACTTCGCCGATGGCGAGATGGAATCCGACCCCAGCATTGTGCCACCCGCCGGGCAATTTCAACCGACGCGCGGGTTCGGCAAGTTGTGGCGCGAAAACCAGGAAGTGCGCAATCCGCTGGGATTCGGTCTGACGCCGGAATTTGGTTATGTCAGCAGCTATGAGTACCATCCGGGCGGTCAGGTCAATGCCCAGGGACAATGGCAGTCGGCACCAGGCTACCATATCCTCTATAGTCTGTATAACGAGAAATTCCAGTTCAACGAGATCGACGGAACCTGGCAAAAATTGCAATAGGAAGCAGCCATGAAAACCCTGCGCCGCTGGCAGCTCGACTCAACCCGCCCTATCTGTCTGACGCTGGCGGCTGATGCCCGCCTGAGCCAGACCGATTATCATGACGATCAGGTATGGGAATTGTCGCTCGGCAGCGGCGAGTCGCCAGGGCTGCAATTGCAGACGCGCTACGGTGGGCGCGCCGGGTTAGCGGCATTGGTGCCGATGTGGAACCACGATGGACGAGCGATCTATCAGGCGCAGGCTTATGCCCATCCGCCCTATGTGACCGGTCTCGCGCCGGGTTATCTCCGCGTGCAAGCCACGCTGACGCCGCAGCTCGCCCTGCTGGCCGAATACTGGGCCATCGACAGTCACACGGTTGGCATTCAGTTTACACTGGCGAACGCTCATGTGCAGCCGACAAAGGTGCAGCTTGACCTGATCGCCTTCATCGGCAGCAGCGGTAAAGAACAGAAGCTACACCTCATTGGGTTGGAGACCGGTAAGCCGGCGCTGGGGCTGGGGAAAATTGGCAACCTGATGCCGACGATTGTGCTGGAAGGCGCGACAGCGGACGGCAGCAGCCCCAAACTGAGCCGAGCATTCACTATTCCGGGGCGCAAAAAAATCACGCTCCGCCTCGTCCATGCCGGTCTGACCAGCGAGGCCCTGTCGTTGCAACGAGCGCATGAGGCGTTGAAACTGGATTGGGCAAACGGATTGAAGCAGATGGAGGCGGCAGCGCAGGCCATCCCTTCCATCGAGACCGGCGACGAAGACCTGGACGCGACCATCGCCTTCGCTTACCGTGAACTGGCGCATTCCTATATGAAACCCACCGCCAGCCTGCCCTATCCGTCGGTGACGCTGACGCGGGGTTCGGCGCACGGCTATCACAATGCGGCTGACAAAGCCTGGAGCGGGCAATCGGCAAGCTGGGCTTACCTGGAAGGGTTGGCGATGGCCGCAGTCGATCCGGCGCTGGCACAGGGACTCATCCGCAATTATCTGGCGGTGCAGCAACCGGATGGGTGGATTGATGCCAAGCCCGGTCTGAGCGGACAGAAGCAGGGTGATCTGTGTATGCCGATTCTGGCGCGCCTGGCATGGGGCATCTTTCAGTACAGCGACGATGCCGCCTTTGTGAAAGACGTGTTTCCCGGCCTGTTGAAATTCTTCGAGCGCTGGCTGAAACCCGATCTGGATCGGGATGGCGATGGCGTGCCGGAATGGCAGTCGGAAGCACAAACCGGCTCGGTCTTCACGCCGACCTTCGCCACCTGGCAAGCCTGGGGCGGCGGCGCGAATATCCGACTGGTCGAGTCGCCAGACTTGCTGGCCTACCTGATTTCAGAAGCGCGTTCGCTGAAAGAGATGGCCTATTTCCTGCGCGACACGGCACAGGAACAGCGGATCGAGTCGATCTATCAACGGCTGGTATCCAGCCTGGAAAGCCTGTGGGATGCCCAGTCCCAGCGCTATCGTTATCGCGATCGCGACTCTCATCAGACCACCGCCAGCGTGACGGTGGTTTCGGATGCGCGGGCCGGCGAGCCACTGCTATTGGCGGAGAAGTTATCCCCGCCGAACCGTCTGATCGTCCGCGTTTCGGGTGGGGTGAATCTGCTGCCGCGCATGACGCTGACACTCGATGGCCTGGATGCTGCCGGACAGTCCCTGCATGAGACCGTCGCTGGCGATGCTTTCGTCTGGGCTGGCGGGCGCGGCGTTTACACCAGCGAACACCTCTACGCGCAGATTGATCGGGTGCAGTTCGAGGGATTGAGCCGGGTCTATCGGGTTGATATTCAGACGATGGACACGACACGGCTGGACATCAATCATCTGCTGCCGTTGTGGTCAACCGGACTGACAGCCGCGCGCGCCGAGACTCTGATTGGCCTGCTGAACCATCCCGATCATTTCTGGCGCAGCAGCGGCGTGAGCGTGAACTCGGCACAGGATTCCCACTTTGACCCGGCTAATGCCGAGGGCAGCGGCGGGGTATGGCCGTTCTGGCTGACGCTGATGGGCGAAGCGCTGATCGAAGCCGGACACATGAAGCAGGCGGCGGATTTACTCAAGCGGCTGCTGCGGGTCCAGACCGAAGTACTGAAAGCCGACAAACACTTCAGCGAGTTCTATCATGCTGATCAGCCAAAGGGGTTGGGTGAACCCGGCCATGCTGCCGGGATCGTGCCGCTGCACCTGATGCTGCGGGTGTGGGGTGTGCGCATCATCTCTCCCAGGCGGGTCTGGACAGGCAGCGCCTTTGACTGGGATCAACCAGTGACAATTTCCCGTCATGGTGTGACGGTGCAGCGCAGTCAGCAGCACACCAAAATCCAGTTTCCTTCGGGTCATCAAACCCAGATCGTCAATGGGGACTGGCAAGAGGTGATCGATGCAGGTTCGTGAATCCCATGCCACTTCAGTCATCGACTTTGTGCTGCGCTCCAGCGCCGATGGCGTCCTGTTGACTGACCCCCATGGCGGGTTGGAGCAGATCAACCCGGCGGCAGCATCCATGCTGGGGATCACCGTCGATCAAGCACTCGGTCGGAAGCCAACGCAGGTCTTCCCACAAAATCCAGCGCTGTTGAACCTCTTCAGTCGCGATGGCGACCAAACGCTGGATGTCCGGCTGCCTAAGCGCCGGCTGGCCGTCGGCATCGCGGCCACGCTGCACGATGGGCGGCGGGTGGTACTGTTGCAGGATGTGACCGAGAAGGTCGAACTGGAGTCACGGCGGGAGGCGCTGGTCACCGCTGTGGCCCATGACCTGCGTAACCCGATCTCAGCCATCAGCGGTTTCGCTGAACTGGTGGAAAAGTTTGGTGAATTGAATGCCCAGCAGCAAAAATTCATCACCCGCATCAAACAGACGGCGACCAAAGTCTACGATGTGGCCGGCTCACTGGTCGATCTGGCCTGGATTGAAGCCGGGATGCCGCTGGAGCATCGCCCGATTCAGATGGATACGCTGATCGACCGAGCCGTGACCCGACTGACCGATATGGCGAAACAGAAGCAGATCACCATCGCCATTTCGGTACAGAAGCCGCTGCCGCCGGTGATGGGCGACCCTCAGCGCATAGAGATGGTCATCTACAATCTGATTCACAATGCCGTCCAGTATGCTTACCCGGAACAGACGATCGCGGTGCATTCGTGGGGCGATACCCATGAGGTGTATTTCAGCGTGGCGGATCGGGGCATCGGCGTTTCGGATGACGAAATTGAACTGATTTTTGACCGCCTCTATCGTTCACGGGATGAGCGCGTCCGCGACCTGCCCGGTGGCGGATTGGGGTTAACTGCGGCGCGCACGATCATCGCCCGGCACGGCGGCGATATCTGGGCATCGAGCAACCTGAATGTCGGCAGCACCTTCACGTTCGTCCTGCCCGTCATCGGTACTCAACCGATTGTCAGCAAGCGATAACCGGATGCAAAAGATCAAGATCACCCTGCCGGCTTCACTGACCAACCTCGGCCCTGGACTGAACAGCCTGGGATTAGCGGTGGCCTTGTACACGACGATTGAGGTCAGTCAGCGCAGCGACGATCAACTGCTGGTCGATACCGAAGGCGAAGGTGCCGGTCGTTATGGCACCGGACTGCGGCATCCAGTGGCGCTGGCGCTGATGCGGATGTTTCAGCGGCAGGAACGGGCGCTGCTGGGTCTGACGATCAAGATCGCCAATCATATCCCACCCGGCAGCGGGCTGGGCGCGGAGGCGGCCTTCTGGGTGGCTGGCGTGATCGCAGCGAACAATCTGATGGGGACGGGCTACTCGCGCACCCAACTGCTGGAAATCGCGGCGCAGATCAGCGGACTACCAAGCCAGGCCGTGACCGCCATGATGGGTGGGCTGACGGCCAGCTTTCTGAGCGGCGATCATCTCATCTATCGCACACTGGATCTAACGCGTTCGATGCAGCTCATCATCGCGCTGCCCGAACTCGCCAGCTATGAAACCGATATTGCCAAAGCCAGACCCGACCGCGTGCTGCTCACCGATGCCTTGTTCAACCTCAGCCGCACCCCCCTGCTCCTCGAAGCGCTGCGCCAGGGCGACCTGAAACTGGTGGGGCAAGTGCTGGAGGATCGGCTGTTCACGCCGTATCTCAAACCTCGCATCGCCGGTTATGACACGGCTGCCGAGATCGCCCGACGGGCCGGCGCGGTAGCGGTGAGCCTGGCTGGCGATGGGCCGGCGCTGGTAGCCTTCGCCGAGAGCAATCACAAGATGATCGCCGAAGCAATTGAGCTGGCCTTTGAGAATGCCGGCATCAAGACACGTACCTGGATTGTGCCGGTGGATACCCAGGGCGTGGTCATCAGCGTGGTCGGCAGTTCGTAACCCCTCTAACGCCGATCTAATGCGGCGGGCGTATGCTTTTGTGCGTTTCATCACAATAATCCCGAAAGAAATCCTCCATGTTTGGACGCCGCACCATGAACCGCGCTGCCAGAGCCAGCGATCAAGCCGAAGTCCCGGATGTTCCGATGGATTGGCGGCGGCTCGTCCGCTACCTCAGCCCCTACAAGTTGCGGATGGTCATCGCCATCGTTGCCCTCATCAGCAGCGCGGCGCTCAGTCTGGTCTTTCCTGGCGTCATCAGTCAGGTGGTCGACTCCGTCTTGCAGCAGCGCAACACCGACCTGCTCAACCAGATCACGCTGGGACTGCTGGCCGTGTTCTTCGTCCGATCGCTGACCTCGCTGATCGAAAACTACAATCTGAACTGGATTGGCGAGAACATTGTGGTCGATTTACGGCGACAACTCTATGCCCATCTGCAAACGCTGTCGCTGGGATTCTTCGCGTCACGGCGGGTGGGTGAACTGGTGTCGCGCCTCTCTAGCGATGTGACGGTGATGCGCTCGGCGCTAACCAGCAACGTCAATGTGTTGATTCAGCAAACGCTCGTCATGATCGGCGCGATCATCGTCATGCTGACGCTGAACTGGCAGTTATCGCTGTTCATCCTGGCGCTCGCCCCGCTGATCGTCGGTTTGGGAGCAGCCTTCGGCATCTTCCTGCGCCGCACCAGCACCGAGATTCAGGATGAGCTGGCCGCTGCAACCGTCGTGACCGAAGAAGTGCTGCAAAACATCCGTGAGGTCAAAAGCTTCGTCCGAGAACCGTATGAGATCAACCGCTTCAATGAGGCGGTGAACAAAGCGCTAAGGGCGGCGGTGCGACTGCTGCGGATTCGCTCGCTGTTCGGGCCGCTGATCGCCTTTCTGGGCTTCGGCAGTCTGGCGGCGATCCTGTGGTTTGGCGGGCGCGAGGTGATCGCCGGGCGCTTATCCGGCGGCCAGCTCATCGGCTTCCTGATCTATGGCATCACCGTCGCCGGGGCGCTGGGCTCGCTGGTGGGGCTCTATACTTCATTCCAGGAAGCGCTAGGGGCAACCAAGCGCGTCTTCCAGATACTCGATACCCAACCGGATGTGACCGATGCGCCGACAGCAGCGACGCTGGGACGGGCTGAGGGACGGATCACCTTTGATCGGGTCCGTTTCAGCTACGACGAACGACAGGAAGTGCTGCACGAGATTCAGTTGGATATTGCGCCGGGCGAGATTGTGGCGCTGGTCGGCCCCAGCGGCGCCGGCAAAAGCACGATCTTCAACCTGATCCCCCGTTTCTATGACCCCAGCAGCGGACAGGTACAGGTTGATGGGCAGGATGTACGCGGCATGACCCAGGCCAGCCTGCGCGACCAAATCGGCATTGTGCCACAGGAGACGCTGTTGTTCGGCGGGACGATCCGCGAGAACATTCGTTACGGGCGGCTGAATGCGACCGAAGGCGAAATCATGGAAGCCGCCAAAGCGGCTAACGCCCATGACTTCATCATGGAACTACCTGACAAATACGACACCATCGTTGGCGAGCGCGGCATTCGCTTGAGCGGTGGGCAGCGCCAGCGGGTCGCCATCGCCCGCGCTATCCTGAAAGACCCGCGCATCCTGCTGCTGGATGAAGCCACCTCTAGCCTGGACAGCGAGAGCGAGCATCTGGTGCAGGAGGCATTGGCGCGGCTGATGCAGAACCGCACAACGGTCATCATCGCCCACCGGCTGAGTACCATCAAGGTCGCACATCGCATCGCGGTGCTGGATAAAGGGCAGTTGGTGGAGCTTGGCACCCATGATGAACTGATGACCAGGGATGGGTTGTATGCCAAACTGTACACGATGCAATTCCGAGAGGATCTGGTATTGACTTGACGAACACATCGAAAGCCTTAACGCGATTGGCGCTTCGGCTACTGCTTTTGATCCTGCTGGTGGTTGGCGCTTACCTGTTCTGGTACACCCACCGTCCGCTGCCGAACCCGACCGAGGCTCTCTTATTCACTGGCGTTACCTATGTCCGCCAGATTCGCCCCGGCCCGATCATCGTCCATGTGGTGCGGATTGATCTGGATACGCCGGGGCTGCGCTTTTTCACCACGCCCTACACGCCCACCGATGGTCATAACTTCGCCGCTAAAACCGTCTCACAATTCCTGGATGAGTTTGATCTGCAACTGGCGATCAACGGCGACTTCTTCGAACCCTGGCGTGACAATGGAATCTTCGATTATTTTCCCAATGTTGGTGACGGAGTTGACGTCCGAGGGCTGGCGATTTCCGATGGGCAAGTCGTCAGCCAGGGCTATGCGCCGCCCGAACATACCGCCGTCGTGACGATCACCAGCGACAATCGCGTGTCGTTCAATCAACCGTCTGATGCCACTCACACTGCTATAGCCGGCAACATGATGCTGTTGCAAGAGGGCGAAGCGCTGCCTATCGATACCCTCAATGATTATCTTGCACAACCCCACCCCCGCACCGTCATCGCGCTGGATGAGTCCGGTCGCACCCTGCTGCTGATCGTGGTGGATGGCCGCCAGTCGAATTACAGCGAGGGCGCGACGATCCCGGAACTCAATCAGATCATACTGGAATACAGCGGATACACCGCGCTCAATCTGGATGGCGGCGGCTCGTCCACGCTGGTCAGCGAAAATGCGGCGGGAAACCCGGTCATCCTGAACTCGCCCATTCACAATCGCATCCCCGGACGGGAACGCCCAATAGCCAATCATCTGGGGGTGTATGTGGACAGAACCCGTTAGCGGCTCTGCCCACATACAACGCACTACCACCACTCGTCAATGACTTCAGAACGTTTCCTTTTCGTCACCAGTTTGTTCGTTCGGGTTCGCAGTAGCAAACCCAATGTCAGTCCGCCCCCGATCAGTCCTAACAGCACCGGTACGCTGACGGCCAGCCGCTGGCTGCTACCCGGCAGCAGCGAGGACTGAGTTGGCGGCGGAAGCGCCGTCGGCGATTGATCTAGCGTGAGAGGGAACGTGGCAGTCAGGGTGGGCTGAAACACATCCTGGTTGAGTTCGGCCACCACCCCGCCCCGATTGGCGACCGGCGTCCGCAGCGCAGTGAACTCATCACGGATCAGCCGCATGACCAGCTCATCCAACTGCTCGACGGTGTAATCCCCCTGCTGACCGGCGGCGATGTCCTCCGGTGTGCCGACGTTCAGTTCAGGCCGCGACGGGTCGGCATCAACCGGAGCATTCGGCTGCTGATAGGTCAGGAAGATGAAATGCCCTTGCGTGTACTGGGCGATCTGGCGCAGGATGAACTCGCCATCCTGGGTCAGGCCGCTGGAAGCAATCGGATGAATTTTGATGCCCTGCCGCGCTGCAATCGCCATGCTGACACTGTAGCTGGTGTCATTGGCATAATCCAGATGCGGTGCGGCATCCGCCACCAGAAAGATCAGCTTGACCGTATTCTCGCTGCGCCAGCTCATCTGATTGACCGTCACCCAAAGCGCTTCGTTCAGGGACTCCGGCGTATCCCCACCGCCATCCGCCTGGACAGCATTCAGCCGTACCTGAAAATCAGCGACGCTGGTGACGAAGTCGTACTGCTGCACCACATAGGCATCGCCGCGATCGCGGTAATGCACCAGCCCATAGCGCACATCCAAACCCAGGCGGTCAATTTCGCTGGAAATCGCCAACAGGTTATTCTGTAATTGGGCAATCTCGTCGCCCATACTGCCGGTCGCGTCCAGCAGGAACACCACATCCAGCCGGGGCGGTTCCGGCACAGGCACGGCATAAGGCAGTTGCACCGTCCAGAGCGAGCCGCGCCGAGGATCGAGGATGAATTCAAATGACTCTTGGCGGTGCGTGACCACCATGCGGTAAGGCTGTTCCTGCCCATCGGGGAAGAACAGCACCTCGCCCGTCGCAGTGGTTTCGCCTGCATCAACCAGACTCCCTCCCAGAAAACGCTCGACTCGCGCCCCCAGCACCGGCAAGCCTTCGCTGCTGACCACCTGAATGATCTGGCGACGGCTGACATCGACATCATGAACGGTGCCAGGAAACTGGGCCAGATAATTGCGGCGGTACTGTAGATAGCGATCCCAGTTGGCGTTATCGTCAATTTCGCCGGCACTCAAGGGAATGACATCGATGGGCGTGGGCGTCAGTTGCAGGGGTGGCATGGTCGCGCCCATCGGCACCTGCGTGGAGGAGAACGGCGTCGCCGTCAGCGCGATGATGGGCGGGATATTCAGCGCCACCGCCGTCCCGGTGAGGGATACATCGCCAAAGATGGTTGTCCCAAAAGGTTCGGGAGTCATCAGGACGACTGACGTTGCCACTGTATCATGCACCGGACTCGTGGGTCGTGGCGCGGTGGTCGTCGCCGGCGCGGTCATGGAGGGCAGTGGCGTACCGGTTGGGGTGGTCGTTACGGTCACTGTTGGCGTAACCGTACTGACTTGAGTTATCCCGCCAATGCCAGGGGTACTCGATGGGGTGATGGTTGTCGTACCCGTCGGCGATGGGGTAGCGGTGCCGGCGAGGTGGAGGCTGGTCTGCTGGGCAGCCAACGTGGTCAGCGCCAATTCGTCCGGGGTTGGCGTACCTTCGATCATCGCCACAGCCGAGCCACCCACAGTTGCCACGCCACTGATCGCGGTGACTCCGACAACGGCTGCCGGTGGTACGTTGATATCTCTTACCAGGTTGGAAAAGATGTTTCCGACTGACGGACTCAGAAGCGCCATCACCCCTGCCGCGACGAAAACGAGCGCGGCAACTGCGCCCAACCCAACCAGCCAGCCGGATGTCCGACCCGTCGGCGCTTTTCGGGGTGAGCTTAACAGCGTCGTCCGCAGGCGCTCCTGCTCGGCACGAACTTCGGCGGATGAATAATGGGCGCGTTCGACCAGTTGCCCGATGGCGAGGTACTGGCGCAGCCGCTCGGCATGGTCGGGATAATCGCGCAGGCAGCTTTCGAGCGCCTCGCCGGCATGGAGGCGGTCAATGCAGTCGTTGAAGGCATCCTGAAAATCAACCATGACGCGCCTCCGGCTCAATTAGAATCGAGCGCAGCGTTTCCACCGCGCGGAATTGTAGCGACTTGATGGCGCTGGTGGTCTTGCCCATGACATCAGCCGTCTCTTGCAGACTGAGATGCTGACCAAAACGCAGCAGCAGCACCTCCTGATGATCGCGCGCCAGCATCCGCAGGGCGTGGCGCACCCGTTCGATTGGCACAGCATCCCCGAACAGGATACTGGGGTCGGTCTCGTGTGTACTCGGCATCCATTCCTCCACTTCTTCCAATGGCAGCGGTCGCGCCTGACCATAGCTACGGTAGGCGGCGTGGCGGGCGACAGTGAACAGCCAGCCGCGCAGGTTCTCACGCGGGGCGCTCCGCTTGCCCAGGCTTTCGATCAGGGTCACAAACACCTCGCTCACGATGTCCTGCGCCAGCGATTTATCCCCCACCTTCAAGCGCGCGAATTGATACAGCGGGGCAAAATAGCGCTCATAGACCTGGGCGACAGCGCTCTGATCACGGCGTTGCAGGCGCAGCAGCAGAGCGTCGTCCTCCGTCGGGTCGGGCAAGACCATCCAGATCATAGGGGCCTCCTATCGCGAGTCTCTATGACTCATGAGCCGGCAGCGAGCAAAAGGTTGCGGTCAGTTTTCCTGGACTGGAATGGACGGGAGCAACAATGATAAGATGACTTTCTCAATCACCGCGCGACAAAGGTTAACCCGTTCATGACTGCTCGTCACGATTCGTTTGAGGCGTTTCGTCATCGTGATTTCCGCCTGTTATTCACCAGCCGTTTCGCCGCCACGCTGGGCGAGATCATGGTCAACGTCGCCATCGGCTGGTATCTGTATGAACGCACTGGCGATGCCTTCGCGCTCGGTCTGGTCGGTCTGGCGCAGTTCATCCCGGTCATCATGCTGGCGCTCATCACCGGGCAGGCGGCGGATCGCTACAATCGCAAGTGGATTGTGCTGGGAACGCAGCTTGGTCTGGGTCTGTTCTCGCTGGGGTTGGCGTGGCTGGCCGCGACCGATGGGTCGATTGCGCTGATGTACGGCTGTATCTTCGGCATCGGCGTGATGCAGGCTTTCCACAACCCGGCCAGCTCCAGTCTGTTCGCCCAAACCATCCCGAAAGCAGCCTATGCCAATGCAGCCACCTGGAGCAGCAGTTCGTGGCAGTTGGCGTCGGTGCTGGGACCAGCCCTGGGCGGACTGCTGATCGCGCTGTTCAGCGACGCAACGCCGGTATTTGTCCTCAATGGCGTCACCAGTCTGATCTTCGTGGCGCTGGTGACCTTCATCCGTTATATCCCGCACACGCCGGCTGAGAAAAAGGAAGCCATCACCTGGGGGACGCTGCTGGCCGGCTTCCACTTCATCCGTTCGCAGCCGGTGATGCTGGGGGCGATCACGCTCGATCTGTTCGCCGTGTTGTTTGGTGGCGCGACGGCGCTGCTGCCGGTATACGCTAAAGATATTCTGCTGGTCGGGCCGGAGGGATTGGGCTGGCTGCGGGCTGCGCCGTCGATTGGTGCGCTGGGCATGGCGATCTTCCTGGCCTCTCGTCCCCCTTTCCGCAATGCCGGGAGAACGCTGCTGCTGGCGGTGGCGGGGTTTGGCGTGGCGACCATCGTGTTCGGCTTCTCGACCAACTTCCTGCTGTCATTGGCGATGTTGGCAGCGCTGGGCGCTTTGGATAATATCAGCGTTGTGATCCGCAGCACACTTTTCCTGACGCTGACGCCGGATGACATGCGCGGGCGCGTCTCCGCCGTCAACAGCGTGTTCATCGGAGCCTCGAATGAGCTGGGTGCCTTCCAGTCGGGAGCGGCGGCCTGGTTCGGCGGGCAATTCCTCGCCGGCGTCGGCGGGACGATCTTCGCCGTCGTCAGCGGAGGGATTGGCACGCTTATTGTGGTCTACGCGGTCGCCCGCACCTGGCCGCAG
The DNA here is from genome assembly GCA_022843385.1 of Anaerolineae bacterium. Classification (GTDB taxonomy): domain Bacteria; phylum Chloroflexota; class Anaerolineae; order Aggregatilineales; family Phototrophicaceae; genus CFX2. The sequence goes on from JALHNT010000014.1 coordinate 82,253, forward strand.
TTGGGGGCGCTGAAACGCCTGAGTGAGCCAGTTGAAGCCGTGAAGGGGATTGAACCTGATGCAACCCAACCCGCCAGCGGTGATTGACAAGACTCTGACGCCGCGCATCGTCAACATCGTCGGGACGGTGTTGAGCCTCGTCATCCTGCTCGTTCCGCTGTTCATCCATCAGGGCATCTGGGGCAGCAACCCGATCAACCTGTTGGGGACGCTGGAATCGCTGCTGATCGGGTTCGTCATTTTTGCCATCGGCATCGTGATCCACGAAGGCATTCACGGCATCGGCTATCGCCTGGGTGGCGCGGGCTCGTCTGATATTCACTTCGGCTTTCAGTGGAAAGCGCTAATGCCCTATGCGCACTGTAAAGTCCCACTGCAAGCGCGTCGTTATGCGCTGGCGGTGGCGCTGCCCGGTCTCATCCTGGGGGTCATCCCCTGCCTCATTGGTTGGGTGACCGGGTCAGCCGTCATCACCCTGTTCGGAGCCGTGATGCTGGCCGGAGCCGTCGGCGATATGCTGATCCTCGGCCTGTTGACGACGGTGAAGGGCGCTGCGCGGGTGCAGGATCATCCGAGCAAGCCAGGTTTTCAGGTGATTGATTTATGACCCTACACAACACAACAGTATTGGTGACCGGCGCGGGCGGCTTCCTCGGTGGGGCGCTGGCGCGGCGGCTGGCAGCCGATGGGGCGCGGGTCAAGGCGTTGGCGCGGCGTCCTGAGAAAGCCACGTATGTCCAGAACATCGAGCAAATCGAGATCGTCGCCGGTGATATCACCGATGCCGAGCGCATGAAAACCGTCTGCGCTGGCTGTGATTATGTCTTTCATGTGGCGGTGTCGTTCGGCAGTTGGGATGAGCAGCGCGCCGTCAACATCAAGGGAACGCGCCATGTGGCCGAGGCTGCCGCTTTGGCCGGCGTCCGACGACTGGTGCATGTCAGCAGCGTGGCAACCTACGGCTATGGCATCGAAGGACTGATCCATGAAGATCGTCTACTGACTCCGACGGCAGGTGAACCGTATGGCACCACCAAAGCGGCGGGCGAGGCAGCGCTGAGAGCAGCGGCGCAAGCGCAAAATCTTTCGATCAGCATCATCCGTCCTGGCATGATCTTCGGGCCGCGCTCCGGTCAGTGGACGCATACCATGATTAAGCTGGCGAAGGTCTGGCCGTTCATCTGGCCGGGCGACGGCAGCGGCAGCGCCTTCCCGATTTATGTCGATGATGTGGTCGATCTGATGATGGTGCAGGCGACGCATCCAGCGGCGGATGGAGAAGCCTTCAACTGCGTCATTGACGCCGATGTGACCTGGCGCGAATTCCTGGGGGCATACAAATCACTGACCCAAAACACCTCGTGGATCGCCATCCCGCCCGGACTGGTCGCAGGAGTGCTGGGCGTAGTTGCGGCGTTGGCACCGAAAGAGTCACTGCTCAAAGTAGGGCCGGACGCCATCCGATCGCTCTACCGGCAGGCGCGCTTTGATATGACCAAGGCACGGACGCTGCTCAACTGGTCACCACAGGTCCGTTTGGAGGAAGGTGTGCAGCGTTCGATCCCCTGGCTGCGGGAAAAAGGGTTGCTCAAGTGAGTGATCTGCTGGCTGTGGTCGGCCTGGGCGCACTGCTGGCCGGAGTCGCGGCAATAGGATGGTGGCTGCTGGTCGCCAGCGAAGGGGTGTACCTGGGGCGGCGGGTCGTCGTCTGGTTATACGATCGATTCGCTCAGAAGTATGACGGGGTGAAGGGTTACATCCGCGAATACGAGCAGATGTATCTGGCTGATCCGATCATGAAAGCCATCGCACCACAGCCTGATCCTCTGGTGCTGGATGTAGCGACCGGCACCGGGCGGCTGCCGCTGGCGCTCAATCAGCACCGCGCGTTTGAGGGTTTCGTGATCGGTGTTGACTTGAGCCGAGAGATGCTGCGCTATGCCAGCCGCAACATCCACCCCTATGATGAACGGGCGGCCTTCATCTGGTGTCCGGCGGAGCAGCTCCCCTTCCCGGATGATTGCTTCGATGTCGTCACCTGTCTGGAAGCGCTGGAATTCATGACCCAACCGGAGGCAGTACTGCGCGAACTGGCGCGGGTGCTGCGCCCCGGTGGTGTGCTGCTCATCACCCAGCGGATCAATACCCGGATGATGCCGGGCAAGACCTGGAGCAGCGGGCAAATCCTCGAATTGTTTGAGCACAGCGGCATCGTCGATGGGCAAGCGCAAATCTGGCAGGTGGATTATCGCAAAGTGTGGGGGACGAAGGCCGGCGACTCGCTGCCAACCGGGGCGCTGACATTGGAAGATGTGCTGTGCTGCCCGCGCTGCCCGGATAGCCCGATGCGGCGTGATGGGGATCAATGGCGCTGTGAACAGTGCCAGGGGGTGGCAGTCACCGGCAAGGATGGCATCATCGAACTGTTTCCGCTGTACCGCTAGACCGCTTCTGCTGCGACCTCATCTTCGATACCGCATTCACGCAAGCGCTGGTAGTAGCGATGCAACACCGGATGACCGCGATCATTGAAGTGGCCCTTGACCTGCGTCGGGTCGAGCCGGGCGGCAGAGTGAGGCGTGTTGAGATCAGCGGCGAAGCGCTTCAGCTTGCGCCGGTATTCCCAGGATTCCAGCCAATCGCCCAGCCGTCCGTTGAGGACCCACTCCACCACTGTCTTGACCCTGCCCCAAACCGGAGACAACTGCTCATCCACCTCATCGTAGAAGGGGTGTACCGCGTTGGGCATCTGCGCCGCGACCCAGGCATTTTCGTCACGAAAGCGCCGATACAACGCGCGTCCGTAAACCGGCACCAGTTGGACGACCTCATGTGCCATGAAGATGTCATACCGCGATTGAGCCAGTGCGGTCTCGGCAATAACGAAGTTGGGACAAATTTCCCAGCCGCGCAGCCGTCCCCAGCGCACCAGCAGCACAGCAAAGCCCCGCGCCAGCCACACCCGTCCTGGTGCGGTGACCACCATGTAATCCAGGTCGTCATCATCAGCAGCGGCATTCCGCACCGCCAATGAACCGGTCAAGCCAACCATCCGCACATAGGGCAGTTGCGCTAACCAGCGGCCACACTCGCGCGCCGGCGACCACAGGCGGGCCGATGAGGCTTCACGCTGGGCCCGAATGGCGATCAGTTCATGGCGTCCGCGCACGATGAAGTATCCTTCATGGCATTCCAGGTAGCACGAGAGCAAGCTGGATTTCAGCAGCGCGGTCTGAACCGCAGGTAGAGGATAAGGCTGGTCGGCAATGAGGAAGTGATGAATTTCCTCCAGACGCATGGGAAAATTGAACAGATCAGCGTACAGCACGGTGCGCAGGATGGCCGCATCTACTGAGTTCATCGACATCGCCCCATTCATTTGCGTCTCATTACGATGCAGAACACGCTATTGGATTGCTGGCGTCACCAGCTAAAAACCCATGTGTCACGAAATTGACAGGATGTGCGAATCGGGTCGAAGTTGACGACGGCGTTGCCCACTGTTCCAGCAACAGGTTCCAGCGCAACAGCGCCAACATACGCGCCATCGACATAGTAGAGCGCCTGTCCCTGGCGAACGACCACCAGCAGATTACGGCGCGACTCCAGCGGCGGCTCAAGTTCGTCAAAGATGCCGGGGGAAAATTCTTCCCCTGTACGGGTCGATACCCCGACTCCGCCCTGCTGATCGGCATAGGCCAGGGCATAGCGTGTGTCATCCTGTGCCTGGAAGATGAGGCCACAGCCGGTCATGGCTGATTCAGTAGCCGTCCAAGTGAGCGTCGAAGCCAGGGCAAACTCGCCAAAAGTCGCGCCACGTCCCAGCATAACCCGTTCAACACCCGGCCGAGACGATTCGACGAAGCTCTCCGAGACCGTGAGCGATACCACCGCTTCACCAGGAGCGAGCCCACGTCGCTGAAGTTCGCGGCCCATGTTGTTGGGGCTGCTGAGAATCAACTGCTGTGGGATGACCCGACGGCCTTCGATCAGCGCCGGCGTGGTCACGCGCAACTGCTGGAACACGGCGGTCACTTCGCTGCCAATAGCCGAAGGGGTGGCGATTGATAGGCCAAAACGACCAGGTGCGGTCAATTGATCGTCAAAGAGATGCCCGATCTGGCTCTGATTGTAGAAGAAATCGTAGCCATCTTCGCTCACCAGCAGGCTGAGGTCAAACTCAGATGCACCCGGTACAATCGCTGGATGAGATGTCCAGTCGCGAATGATACGTTCCTCGCCATTCTGTTGGGCTATAAAGCGCCATAGACCGCCGTCATCCAGTTCAAAGCGATAGGCCGTTCGACTGTCCTGCTGACGGGTTGTGAGACCAACCACCCAGCCATCCGTTCCTTCAACTTGCACCCGCACCTGAGCAAAGGCATCGGAGAAAGCTGCGCCATCCGCGCGATAAGCCGTCGCGCTGCGATCCGGCCCAGCCAATGATAGAGTAAGGCCCTCGTCTGCTTGATCAATCGTCAGTTCATCACGGCTGCCGCGCCAGTTTCCGTCAAGACTGATGCCATCAGCCAGCGTACTGTAGCCGTTCAGCCAGAGCAGTTGATATTCGCCGGCGCTGCTGCCATAGCCCGATACGGTCAGGGTGTACTGGTCGGTACGGAGCAACGTCACTGCTTCCAGCAAGGCATCCGTTCGCTGTGGATATTGGGCATCGTCGTTGCTGATGATGACTTCGCCGCTACTGTTGCTGATGCTGATTGATGGGTCGAGATCACCCTGGGTCGCTTGGGCAATGAAGGACACGGGCTGGGTATCCGTCACACGAAAAGTGTAGGTGTGCTGCTCCCCCGCTGCCAATTGAGCCACGACAGGCGTATAGGGTTCGAGCGCAGATTGTGCCTGTGCCAGCGACGGGCCGAGCCACAGCACCATCGTCAACAACAGCAGTGTGGAGCGAGCTATTCGGCCCACAGGGGGAATTGTCCGTTCAGCTTGGTGATGAATTGTTCGAAGTCGGTGACCAGCATTTCAGCGCCATCATGCCAGCGATGTTCTTCCGCCAGCCGCAGCCGGCGCTGTTCACCGGCTAATCGCAGCGAGTCGTTCCTGGCGGTGTCCGATTTCTTATCGTTCGATAGTTCGGCAAACTTCACGAGCTGATTAAGCTGACCGAATTGTTCAGGCGAAGCAAAGGTGTATACCGCCAGGTAGCTATCGTCCTGTTCCAGCGCGCATGCGACCACGTACCACCCTTTGGGCATCCGACCCCGTTTGGGAATCTTGAAGCACCAGCGCAGGATGCTGGCAGCCTGGTCGCCCTGGATTTGAACCTGGGGACGTCCCTGTTTGGTGATGCGTGCGCCCTGGGCATCCATATGCACCAGACGGCCACTGGGCCAGCGCTGCTTGAGGATAGGTTCCACCAGACGCCCGGCCAAAGCCGCCACCGCAAAGCCGATGATGCCAGCGATGATGTTCAGCCCGGCGCTGGGAATGAGTTGATTGACAATTGAAAAGGTGACCAGGCCGACGACTAGGAAGACTGTCAGGATGCCCCAGCGAATCCCAACGTGTTCGCGGTCAACCGGAATAGTGAGTGTTTCAGCGATCATGCAGATGGTTTCTCTGTGATGAATACCACGCGGCTGGCGCGTGAGTTCACGGGATCATATGGTTCAAGATTGGCGGTGGTGATGGCTTTCACCGTAAGACCACTGCGCTGCACCAGGGTAGCAACGGCCTGAACCGGAAACGAACGCAGCAGATGTTTAGCATCGAGCCGTTCCCAGGAGTTGATCCGTTTGCGAAATACCGTGTAGTTGGCTGTGTGAAGCTGGCGCTCGTAATCATAATCATGGGTCACAAAACCAACGACCGATTGAGCAGGATCCGCCAACATCTGAGGCGCGGCCGAGCCTTCTTCGGTCAAGCCTTGCAGCGTAGTCAGATCAAACAGGAACAATTTACCGGGTTCGAGGATACGCGACACACTGGCGAACACCATCTCGATATCGCGCAGGCTGTTCAGGTCATTGATGACATTCAGGGCCAACATCAGATCTGCCGTGGCGACCTGGTTTCCGAGTTCGCGTATATCACTCAGCACCCATTTGACGCTGGAATGCTCCAACTTGCGCCGCGCGATGTCAAGCATTTCCGTGGATTGATCAACGCCAGTGATGGTATAGCGAAACTGCGAGAGGTATTCGAGGCTGGCGCCAGTGCCACATCCCAGTACCACCACAAAACGCCCCAGCCAGTCGTTGCGTTGAATATAATCAATCAGCCGTGCCACAAGCTGGCGGCTTGAGTCGCCCATATTCAGGTCATCATAGACTGAGGCGAGGACGGCGTAATCTCCGGGCATGACACTTTTCCTAGCCGACGTTGATGATTGATTTCCGGGCGCTAGGTTAGCATAAAGACCTTTGATTGGCGAATCGGGCTACAGAGGCATCCGGTAGCCCTGCCCTGGCACCGTCACTATATAAGTCGGGTGGCGCGGATTGCCCTCGATCTTCTGACGCAAACGGGAGATGTTGACGCGCAGCACAGAATAGTCACCAGCATAGGTGTCGTTCCATACTCCACGCAACAGATCGTCATGGGTAACAATCTGTCCGGCATGTCGCATCAAGGTGACGAGCAGGCCGTATTCAATCGGCGTCAGATGCAGACGCTCTCCCCGTATGAAAGCCTGCCGCCGAGGAATATCCAGTTCGAGCTGGCGGACAACCAGCTTGGTCTCCGGCGCCGGTGTCCAGTTGATGCGTCGCAGCAATGCCTTGACGCGGGCAACCAGTTCTTCGGGCGAGAAAGGTTTGGAGAGATAATCATCCGCTCCGGCTTCAAGCGCCGTGACCTTATCACGCTCACGAGTGAATCCACTGACGACAATCATGGGCGTAAAGGAACGCTCGCGCACCTGCTTCAACACATCCAGGCCGTTGATGTCAGGAAGGTTGATGTCCAGCAGTACCAGGTCAGGGTTGGTCACCGCAATGTGTTGCAGCGCTGCTTCGCCTCGATCAACCGCAACAGCATTGTAGCCGGCCTCGTGCAGCAGGGTGCAGACCACTTCCGCTGTGTCTTCGTCGTCTTCAACAATTAGTATCTGGTGTGGGTCTTGAACCATGACCATAGCACTGATCCACCTGTAATGATTCTGATACGCATTTCAAACGAGAATGTAACATTCTGCTATCATCATAGCGGAAAGCAGCGTTTCGCGCAACAAGAATGTTATGCTGATTCGTTGAGATAATGAAATGTGGCAAACAAAAACGCATACAGTTTGTATGCGTTGATGGTTATGGGCCGTACAGGACTCGAACCTGTAACCCCTTCGGTGTAAACGAAGTGCTCTGCCAATTGAGCTAACCGCCCGATACCGTTACTGTACAACAAGCGGGGGTGTTTTTCAATCCCCCTGCCCATTTTTCTCACAGGCGTGGTGGTGTGACGCCGGTTTGTTTCTGATATTTGCCCTTCTTATCCGCATACGAGATTTCGCACTCCGAATCGCCTTCGAAGAACAAGACTTGCGCCAGTCCTTCATTTGCATAAACTTTCGCAGGCAGTGGCGTCGTGTTGCTGATTTCAAGCGTGACATACCCTTCCCATTCCGGCTCAAAGGGCGTTACGTTCACGATGAGACCACAATTTCGAACGAACACCCCTGCATCGAGAGCAAAGTTACCGGCCTCAGGTACTGTCAGGCAGTAAACATCATGATCGCCAGGTACTTCGCGAATGGATGCCACCTTATGGTTATTGGGCTGCTCTTTCATTCCTTTGAAGGCACGCACGACTTCAGGAAAGCGACGGAACACAGCGCGGTCGCAATTCAGCAATCGAGCCGCACCGCGAATTGAGCCTGTTTCGTCCAGCGCCGCACGTACAACTTCAGCCGTAATTTCTTCTCTCAGGCGAATATTGCGGGCAATGCTTTGTTGTTGGCTGCGCCTTGTTCCATCATCGCGATCCCAGGCGGCTCTTGATCGCTCACCGATGATTGCGCGATTTTCAGGATCAGCAAAATGCGCCTGCATTTGCTCGCTCTTGAGTTGACGGCGTTCCTCAGTCCAACTCAGGATTCGTTGTTGGATAACTTCCTCTCGAATAGTGGCGTAGCGGTCATCATGCCAGAAAGCTTTCGCACGATCACTTTGAGCCTGTGAGTAGCGCTCGACCCATTCAGGATTTTGAGCCAGACGTTCCAATGCTTCACGAATGGATTGGCTGTGTTCATCCGGGTCGAATTCTGCTCCATAAGTTTCCTGATTGTGCAACCGGATATGCTCACTGGCGTTCATCCGGGTCAAATTAGTCGGATTGTTATTTCGACGATCAAAATCCATATGATGTCGGTGCGTTCCAGGAACATCGGCATAAATGCCGTGTCTCAGATTCCACTCATCGGCCAGACGATGTGTGGGGTGGAGTTGTCCATTGACGGGTTGGTAGACGGTTTCATATCCTCGCGCAAGCTGACGATACAATGGCATCAAGGACTGCCCAGGGCGCATCTCGTGAGCCGGAAGCAGTTGACCATCGCGGGTTACGAATTCGTGATCAGGTGTGCAATGAATAATCGAGTCGTTATCCAACGTCACTTCCAGCAGCGCATCCCGTCCAATCCAGCGCGGTTGTTCCAGTAAGGTCACGATGATGCGTCCAAATTGACCGATGCTGTAGCCCCAGAACAATTCACCCTGCTGGCTCCGTTCAGCCATTTCTTCAAGCGAAGCTGACTGACCGTTGACCAGCGCAACTCGTGTATCCCCACGAAAGCATCTTGCATACGTGCTTTTACCAACACATACCGTCAGAACACTGCGCGGGATGCGAAAGTATTCCATCGAACGCGCCAGGGCGAATGAGTTGGGCGGGATGATGCAGACATCACCCTGGTAATCGACAAACGAACTGGGCGAGAAGTTCTTCGGGTCCACCACTGCCGAGAAAACGTTGGTGAAAATCTTGAATTCATCGGCCACCCGCAGATCGTAGCCATAGCTGGAAACGCCGTAGCTGATGACGCCTTCGCGCACCTGCTTCTCGACAAATGGCTCGATCATGCCGTGTTCCAGCGCCATCCGGCGAATCCAGTGATCCGGTTTCAACCCCATCATCCCCTCCAGTCTTGCGAATACAATCCGCTACATGCGTTCCGGCGCGGTCATCCCCATCAGCGACAGAACCCGTTTGAATACCACCTGGGCGGCCCGGTAGAAGCGCAGCCGCGCTTGCTGCACATTCGGAGTAAGGTCGGTGTGCAGGGCGCGCACCTCATCGTAAATGGGATGGAACACGCCCGCCAGTTCATGTGCATAGAAGGCTATCCGATGCGGCTCCAGTTCGGTAGCCGCCGTCTGGATAACATCTCCCAGTTCGAGCGCCTTCCGCATGAAGCGCAGTTCAGACTCGCCCAACAGGTTCACATCCGCTCCTGTGTCGGTCACGCCGCGCAGTTCAGCTTCGCGGAAGATTCCAGCGCAGCGGACATGGGCATTCTGGATGTAGTAAACCGGATTGTCGTTGCTCTGTTTGACCGCCAGATCGAGATCGAAGTTGAGATGCGAATCGGCGCTGCGGGCCAGCAGGATGTAGCGCACCACATCCGGGCTGGTCTGGTCAATCAGATCATCGAGCGTATCGATGTTCCCAGCGCGAGTACTCATTTTGAGCTCCTGACCACCTCTGATCATCTTGACTAACTGAATGATGATCACCTTAATCCTCGAGACGTCCAATTCCAGTGCTTCGATTCCGTACTGCACCACCTTGTATTGTGTCCCATGATCTGCACCGAGGATGTTCACCAACAAGTCAAAGCCACGTCCCAGCTTATTGACATGATAGGCAATATCGGGAAGTGTATAGGTTGGATTTCCATCACTCTTGACCAGGACACGATCTTTGTCATCCCCAAAGGGAGCGCTGCGAAACCACGTTGCCACCCCCTTACCAGTATATTCGTCTGGTTCGCCAGACTTAACTGACCCAGCGTTTTCGGACTCAGTGGATCGGTAGACATGCCCCTTGGCTTCGAGTCCCTTCAATGTCTCCCAGACTGCGCCAGACTCATACAGGCTATTCTCATTAAAGAAGATGTCATGACGAATATTAACTCGTGCGAGCGTTGCCTTGATGACATCAAACATGCGCTTCTCGGCATACTCCTTAAACGGCTTCCAATCAGCATCAACTAACGCTGCTCCGTGTTCTGCTGCGAGGTCACGACCAAATACCTTAAGATAATCGCCATGATAAAAGGTTTTGTCTTCAGCACCAGGAATTTCTACCGGCTTCCCCAACGCTTGCAGATAGCGCAGGCGCAGGCTGTTGCCCAGGTTAACCATCTGTACGCCAGCATTGTTGAAGTAATACTCGCGCTCAACCTGATAACCCGCCGCTTGCAGGAGGCGGGCAATCGTGTCGCCAACCATCGCCCCTCGGCTGCGCCCAACGTGGAGTGGGCCGGTGGGATTGGCGCTGACGAACTCGACCTGCGCCCGCTTGCCCGCGCCGATGTCTAGCTGAAACAGTGCTTCACCCTCGTTGATGACCGCCTCAACCTGCTGCTTAAGCCAGGATTCGCTCAGGCGAAAGTTGATGAACCCTGGGCGAGCCGCTTCCGCCTGACCCACGAAATCGGCCGCGGGCAGATGCCGAACCAGCGTTTGGGCGATGTCGAACGGGTTCAGTTTTGCCGTCTTGCTCTCCGGCAGGGCCGCAATCTGCATGGCAACCGGGCAGTAATAATCGCCCTGTTCGGCCTTCTTGGGCGGGCGGATTTCGATGGGGAGCGGCGCGAAGGCGGGGAGTTCTCCGGCTGTTTGAGCGGACTGGACAGCCTGTTCAACCAGATGGGCGTGGAGCTGAGACAGCGGTTTCAAGATAAGTGACCTCATCGCGGTAAACGAAGGGGCGGGTCGTTTGATAGAACCCGCCCCTCATCACAATCGTGCCGCGATTGTAGCAAATTCAGACAGGGATGCAAGGCAGCCTAGCGCGTGATAAGCCAGGGGTTGATCCCAGATTGCGGCGGGCGATCATCCGACTCATCCTCTACAGGAGCCAGGGCTGACCACAGCGCATCGGCTTTTTCTGGATAGGTCTCCAGCCACTCGACGGGCTTCATCAGCCGCGATTTGTGGACAACCGCAATGAAGTGACGAAGCTCATCCGTCATAATCGATTTCTCACGAAGACAGCGATCCAGCGAACGCATCAACCGAATCCCGGACGGAGTCAACTGATGCTGCTTCACCCACTGATGCTCAGGTTGCAGCATGGTTCACCTTCCGCGCCCAGACGACATACAGCGGATTGGCGTAGGTCGGATAGCCATTGGCGGGGTCAGTCTGCATGGCGCTCAGTTCCGTCCATTCGCCGGATTGCTCGAAGTAGCGCCCGACGAGTGCGATGTGTTCCGAGTCGTTGGTCGAAAGCCAGACCGCAACAGCCTTGGAGGGGAAGCAGCGATTGGAGAAAGACACCACAAACGTCCCGCCCGGCTTGAGCACCCGATAGACCTCGCTGAAGACGCGCAACGGTTCGGTGAGATATTGAACCGACACAGCGCAAGTCACCGCATCGAAGGATTGATCCTCATAAGGCAGCACAGGCTGTTGGTTAAGGTTGTGGACGATAAACTTGTCAAGCTGTGGATTATCAGCCATCTCATCAGCGTTCATCCCCAGGCCGACCACACGCGCCGGCTTGAGCGCCAGCGGATAATGAGATCGCCAACTGCTCATCAGATCGAGATAAATCCCGCCAGTCGGCAGCAAATCCTGATACACGCTAGTCAACGCCGCCAGCGCGTCATCATCAATGTGAACCACTTTACGTGGAAAACTGTAGAAGAGACGGTCATCAGAAGCGTCCTGTCGCTGAAAAAAGTGAGTTGGGAACACCGTCACACCTGAAGTTGAGTTAAACGCTGCCCAACTCTAAATGACTAAGATGAGATGGTGAAGAGAAATAACTCGTGAAATGCTGAAAGACTGATGACGACCACCCCTTTATGGCTACCCCTGGCTCTGCGGTGGTGTATCCAGTGCTGTGGTCGACTTCTCTGCAAGCAACCGGTTAATGATGGCAGCCAGTTCATCATACTTCGGCGGTTTGACGAAATATTGCAGGAAGCCATACTGCTTACATTCAGCCAGGTCTTCTGGCTCATCAGAAGTCGTGAAGATGACACGGGGAATTCGATTGACTTCCGCGTGCTGGGACAAAGTCTTCAACAGTTCGGCGCCAGTGATACGCGGCAGATTCAAATCCAGCACCATCAGAAGGATGGCTGGCAGAGGTTCAGCCGCAAATTCCTCACGTCGCAGCAGGAAATCCAGACCACGCTTGCCATCTTCCATCTGAATCAGCGGCAAGTGAATGCCCTGTCGCTCCAACGACTTCTGCAGAATGCGAAAATGGCCGGGATTGTCTTCGATGACCAGAATACTGGGTTGCGTCTGAGTCATGATGTACCCTCCTGACTATGTTTCGGTATGCTGAAGCTGAAGGTTGATCCCTGCCCCAACACCGAGTCGAACCAGATGCGTCCGCCCTGGCGTTGAACAATGGTCTGAACATAGGGCAGTCCGACGCCCTCACCCTTCACGTCTTCGGCATTGCGTGCACGACGGAATAACTGAAAGACTTTTCGGAAATCTTCCTGAGCAATGCCGCGACCGTTATCCTGAATATGCACAATCACCTCTTCGGCGTTGTCTTCGGCCCGCACCGTAATCTGACCGGGGCGATGGTCATCCAGATACTTGATGGCATTATCGAGCAGGTTGCTCAACACCTGACGCAGCAGCAAGCGGTCTGCCGGGACGATGGGCATGGGCAATACAGTGAGCGCTGCCCCCCGCTGATGCAACTGGTGGCTGAAGGTATTGCCTATCTCCTGGGTCAAGGCGCTCAGATCAATCGGCTCGATTTGTATTTCGTGCTTGCCGATTCGCGCCAGCTTCAGCACTTCGTCAATGAGTATTTCCATGCGCTGCGCTGAAGTTTCTAGATATTCCAACGCTTCGGGTAAATCATGTTGAGTGGCCTTTTCCGCCTGCCGGAGCGACGTTCCCTCCAGTTGGGGTATGCCAGCCGTAATCGCCGGTTGGAGATCGTCAATAGCGATCCGCGCTTCTTCGACGAACCCGGTGATATTGACCAGCGGGGCGCGCAGGTCATGAGCAACAATGTAGGCAAAATCACGGATTTCGCGGTTGGCGCTTTCCAGCTCGGCATTCTTGCGCTGAAGATTGCGTGACAACTGGCGCAGTTCTTCGAGCTGAGGCTGGAAGAGATAGCGATCCTGAATATATCGCACGACCACCATAACGAAGGCGATGGCGATGGGAAAGCTAATCGCAACCCCGATGATATCATCGGTCAGATAATCTGGTCGAAGCCAGTAAAGAAACAACACGCCGATGGCACTGAAAGCAGAGACGGCTACAAGCCAACGCGCTGTCAGCAGCAGACTCCCCAGGATGATGGGCAGCGCAAGCCATTGCAGCGAAGCCAAAGGGGAGAACGTCACATCGGCGGGCAGGACGGCGACCTGCCCCAATACCGAGAGCGCTGTCGTGGCAACAGCAACGGCTCCGCCAACGAAGTAATAGCGAAGCCGGCTGAGAATATAAGCACCGGCTAATCCGACACAGGTCAGGGCAATAGGAACCCATAACGGCAGGAAGTTGGCGCGGAAGGGAACGAATACCAGCTCGAAGGCGAACAATACCAGCAAACCGATAGTCACCGCGGAGACCAGGCGAGACTGACGCTGTTCGTTTGCAGCGACGATGCTGGGATGCGGGTCGGTGAGTCTGGCCCAGAGCAGGGTGCGCCACTTAACTGGATCAGAGCTGGGCAGGTTCAGGGTTTGTGGAATGGATGCCATAAGATGCCTGTGATTTGCTGTCGTATAACTCCAGTATACGTACCATTCGACCTGGCATAGATTAAGAACAAGCACAGGAAACCATGATAGGACTAATGAGCCTGAAGGGTTTGCAAATCCAAACTTTTGCCTGTTCTTGCCTGTTTATCAGGTCAAAGACAGCATCACGAGTTCATCATGCGTTTAAGCTCGTACAGTTTGGTCAGGGCTTCAAGCGGGCTGAGGTTATCCACTTCCAGCTTCTTGAGGGCATCCAGCGCCGGATGTGCATCGGGCGGGGCGAACAACCGCATCTGACCGGCCTCTTCGACTTTGCGCTGACGAGTCGTGGCTGGCACAGGGGGTGGAGCCGCCGGCAGCTTGAAGTCACTCCCCTGGGCTTCGAGATGTCGCAAGAGTTCACGGGCGCGTTCAACCACCGGGCGCGGCATCCCGGCCAGTTGTGCCACATGGACGCCGTAGCTGCGGTCTGCCCCACCGGGAACGACGCGGTGGAGGAAGACAATCTGTTCACCATCTTCGCTGACCGCCACATTGTAGTTGCGGGTGCGCGGCAAGATGTTGGGCAATTCGGTCAGTTCGTGGTAATGGGTGGCGAAGAGGGTGCGGCAGTTGAGGCGTGGATTGTTGTGAATGTACTCGATCACGGCGCGGGCAATCGCCAGCCCATCGTAGGTTGAGGTGCCGCGCCCGACCTCATCGAGGATGAGCAAACTGCGCCGGCTGCTGCCGGAGAGGAGGCGAGCGGTTTCGACCATCTCGACCATGAAGGTGCTTTGTCCAGCATGGATTTCGTCCTGCGCGCCGATCCGGGCGAAGATACGATCCACCAGTCCGATTGTGGCCTCATCTGCCGGGACGAAGCTGCCGATCTGCGCCATCAGGGTGATGATCGCTACCTGCCGGATATAGGTCGATTTGCCCGACATATTGGGGCCGGTGATGATCTGGATGCGCGTCATGCTGTCGAAGTGTGTATCGTTAGGGATATAGCGAATGCCATCCAGCAGCGATTTCTCGACCACCGGATGCCGGCCATCCTTGACGATGAGCAAGTCATCTTCGGTCAGAGTCGGTCGTGTGTAGGCTTCGCGCACGGCGACATCGGCTAGCGACAGAAACACATCAAGATGAGCCAGGGCGCGGGCGGTTTGCAGCAGCCGGTTGGCGTTCTGTGCCAATTGCTGGCAGAGCGTGTCAAATAAGGCGCGTTCGACCTTGAGGATTTCTTCTTCTGCGTTCAGCACCAGCGTTTCGTATTCTTTCAGTTCAGGCGTGATATACCGTTCGGCGTTGACCAGCGTTTGCTTGCGGATGTAATCCGCCGGGACGCGCTCGGTGTTGGCATTGCTGACTTCGATGTAGTAGCCGAAAACCTTGTTAAAGCCGACCTTGACGCTGGCGATGCCGGTGCGCCGCCGTTCCACCGCCTCCAGATTAGCGATCCACTCGCGGGCATCGCGCGTCGACTCCAGGATGTCATCCAGTTCTCTGGCATAACCGGGGCGAATGACGCCGATGGTGTTGAGCGTGGCAGGCGGGTCATCGGTCAGCGCAGTGCCGATCAGCTCCGACAGATCGTTGCAGGGATGGAGAGTCTTGAGCAGGGCATTCAGCGCCGGGATCGGTTCGATGAGCTGCTGAATCTGCGGAATGGTATCCAGGCTGCCTTTCAGCCCCACCAAGTCACGCGGGCCAGCCCGTTGAATCAGCAGGCGGTTGGTCAGCCGCTCGATGTCGGCAATCGGTTTGAGCGCGGCATGGAGTTCGGCGCGCAACACTTCGCTCTTCACCAAGGCCTCGACCGCATCCAACCGGGCATTGAGACGGCTCAGATCGAGCAGCGGTTGGCTGATCCAGGTACGCAGCAGCCGCGCCCCCATCGCCGTCATGGTACGATCCAAAATGCCCAGCAGGCTGCCATCCACTTTGCGGCTGCGGATGGTTTCAGCCAATTCAAGATTGCGCCGGGTGAAGGGGTCCAGGACCATGAAGGTAGCAGTGGAATAGGCGCGGAGTGAAGTCAACTGGCTCAGGCTGCCACGCTGGGTATCGCGGACGTATTGCAGCATCCCGCCAGCCGCGCAGACCGCCGCCGGCATCTCACCCAGACCAAAACCATCCAGCGTCCGCGTCTGAAAGTGCTGCATCAAGGCGGTGCGGGCCGAGTCCAGTTCAAAGCGCCAATCCTGTACCGAGGTCAAATGAATGCCTTCCGGCAAGGACGCACCGCGCTCGACCCACTCCGCCGGCATCAACACCTCGCGTGGGGTCAACCGAGCCAGTTCTTCCAGCACCAGCACCGCAACCGACTCGCCCTCCAGTTGGGTTGCGGCGAATTCTCCTGTAGTAATATCTACATAAGCGATGCCGGCGCGGCTCCACTCGCCCGTCTCAACATCGCCCAGCGGGACAATGCTCATCAGGTAGTTGGCACGATCTTCGCTCAGGAGTTCTGGCTCGATGATCGTCCCCGGCGTGATGACCCGTGTCACTTCCCGATCAACAATGCCGCGTCCGTCCGGTTCGCTGGTCTGTTCACAGACGGCGACGTGGTAACCCTTCTCGATCAGGCGCGCGATGTAGCTATCCACCGCATGATAGGGAACGCCGGCCATCGGCACACGCTCCTCCTTGCTCACTGGGCGCCCCGTCAACACAATATCGAGTTCGCGGGCGACGACTTCGGCATCTTCGTCAAAGGTCTCGTAAAAGTCGCCTAAGCGGAAAAATAAGATACAATCGGGATACTGGCTCTTGATGTCAAGATACTGCTGGCGTAGGGGAGTCACTCGCGCCATGACGGATCGCTCACTGTCTTGATAGATATACCGACGAGATAGAGTGGTAATTCTAGCGAAGTCGGAACAGACGTTCAACGATAAAAGGATAATCTCCATGCATGAAGCCATCATTGCCGTCGATCTGGGCGGGACGCGGGTGCGCGCGGCGCGCTTGAATCAATCGCTCGACATTCAGATGCGTCAGGAAATGTTGACCGAAGATGAACGCGGACTGGACGCCACGCTGGGACGCATTCAGGAGATGATCCGCGCGGTGTGGCCGACCGATGGGACGCCTGTCGCCGGGATTGGCATCTCTGCTCCCGGCCCGCTGAACCCGATGACCGGCGTGGTGGTCGCGCCGCCTAACCTGAAGGGGTGGCACAATGTCCCCCTTGCCAGCATCCTGCGCGATGCCTTCGGGGTGCCGGTTTACGTTGGCAATGATGCCAACGTCGCCGGATTAGCCGAGACGGCGCTGGGCGCGGCGCGCGGCTGCCGTCATGTCATCTTCATCACCGTCAGCACCGGCATCGGCAGCGGCATGATCGTCGATGGCAAGATGCTGCTGGGCAAAGTTGGATTGGGGGCGGAAGCCGGACACATCATCATGATCGCTGGCGACCAGGTTAGCTCGCTGGAGAAAGAAGCGGCGGGGCCATCGTTGGCCCGTAAAGCGCGGGCGCGCATCGAAGCCGGTGAAGAGTCACTCATCACATCGCTGCTTAACGGCGACCTAAAGCAGATCAGCGGCGCAACCGTCGGACGGGCGGCACAGGAAGGCGACCGGCTGGCGCTGGACATCGTGCGCGAAGGTGGACGGATGGTCGGGCTGGGAATCGTCAGTCTGCTGCATCTGTTCAATCCGGAAATTATTGTGATGGGCGGCGGCGTCAGCAATCTGGGCGAGCTGCTGTTTGCTCCGATGCGCGAGGCAATTCAGCGTTACTGTATTGATGCGTCGTACTGGCAGGATCTGCGGATTGAACGGGCGGAATTGGGCGAGAACGTCAGCATCATTGGTGCCGGTGCCCTGGTCATCACCCAGGGCGGGGTTGCCGATGTGTCGCATATCGCGGCACGGCTGAACGCGACGTAGTTGATAGTTCTCGACTACCAGTAACCATACCCAACAGCTAAATCATCGCCTGCGACCCTATTCGTCAGAAATTTCATAGAAATGGCGCGGGGCGCTTCAATTCACGGCGGGCTTCATGTTACAATGAAGCCATGTTAATGCTACCCGATTTCCGTGTCCGCCAGCGCGATTTTCTACTTGAAATCTCCCGCGCCATGACCGCGCAGCTTGATCTGGGCGAGGTACTGCGCCTTGTCCTGAATGCATCGATGGTCATGCTGGCCGGGCAAGTTGGGCTGGTGGCGCTGCGCGATGCTGAAGATGGCTACAGCATCCGTGCCACGCTGGGGGTTGAGTCAGATCGACTGGATGATCTGAACGTCCGGCTGGCCGAACTGGTGAGCAGCACCGGTTGGGGCTTTGATCGCGAGTTCCTGAACACCAAGCTCAACCAGATGGCTGTTTCACTGGATCGCACCCTGCGGCAGTCGTTATTCCTGCCGCTGGTGATCGGTGAAGAACCGGTCGGGTTGCTCATCATCTTCCGTTCGTACTGGATACAGGCGACGGATAACGATGTGCAGATTCTACAAAGCTTTGCCGACCAGGCCGCCATCGCCGTTCATAATGCCCAGCTCTACGCCCGCATCAATCAAGAGCGCAAGCAACTGGTCGCCATCTTGGAATACAGCGCGGATGGCGTGATGATCCTGGATCGGCAGCTTCGCATTTTGGGCTTCAACCGGGCGCTGGAACGGATGACGGGTTGGACGATGCAGGAAGCGCTGGGGCAGGATCAGGATGCAGTCATCACCTGGAAGAAACTGGAGAAAAGCGATCTGCATCAGGCGATGGCTGAAGGCTGGCCTTTCCGCACGCCCAAGGACGCCCCCACCGAGACTCTCTATGTGGAGGGCGACCTGTTGCGGCGCGATGGCATGACCCTGAGCATCGGCATCACCTATGCCGCGCTTCTGGCCGATGATGGCACGCTGACGACCATCATCGCCAATGTCCGCGACATCACCCATTTCCGCCGCGCCCAGGAGATGCAAAATGTGTTCATCTCGACGGTGTCGCATGAACTCAAGACACCCGTCGCCCTCATCAAGGGCTATGCCGGGACGCTGCGGCGCGAAGACGCCACCTGGGACCCGGCAGTTATCCGCGACGGATTGACCGTCATCGAAGAAGAGTCAGATCGCTTGACGGCGCTGATCGAGAACCTGCTGGCGGCCAGCAAACTGCGAGCCGAACGGATGCGGCTGGATGTGAGCGATTTCCAGATGGATCGGTTGGCGGCAGATGTGGTCGAGCGTTTTAAGACACAGACCACCAAGCACCAATTCATCCTCCAATTCCCGAAGGGTTTTCCCATCATTCAGGGCGATGAGGTCAGGCTGCGCCAGGTGCTGGATAATCTGGTCGGTAATGCCATTAAGTATTCGCCAGGAGGCGGCACAATCACCGTCGGCGGCGAAGTCGATGAACGCCATGCCACTGTGTTCGTGCGCGACAAGGGCATCGGCATCCCGGAAGATGAGCAGGAACACGTTTTTGACCGCTTCTACCGGGTAGATAGCGCAATCAGTAAAAAGACCAAAGGTACAGGATTGGGGCTGTATCTGGCGAAAGCCATTGTCGAGGCGCACGGCGGCAGCATCCACGTCAAGAGCAAGCCCGGCGCTGGTTCAACTTTCTATTTCACCATCCCCCTCTAGACAGCAGGAACATTCATGCCACGAGCGACTCAGACAACGATCCAATGCATCAACTGCCGGACGCCCTTCCGCGCCACCATCAATGCCCTCATCGACCCGGCCCAGAACCCACAGGCCAAAATCGCACTGCTGGCGGGTGGAGCCAATACCTTCCCCTGCACCAATTGCGGCACACCCAACACCGTGCTGACCCCCCTGCTCTATCACGATGCCAGCAAGGAACTGCTGGTCAGTTTTGTGCCGATGGAACTAGGGTTGAGCAAGGATGCCCAGGAAAAAGCCATTGGCGACCTGATGCGTGACCTGACCACCAATCTGCCGCAGGGCGCGTTCAAAGCCTACATGCTGCAACCGCGCTCGGCGCTGACGATGCAGGGATTGATTGAGCAGGTTTTGCAGGCCGATGGCGTGACGCCAGAGATGATGCAGGCACAGCGTGAGCGAGTACGGCTGGTCGAGATGTTCATCCAGTCGCCGCCGGAGGTACTGCCGAGCCTGGTGCAGCAGCATGACGCCCAGATCGATGCCCAGTTCATGCAGACCATGACGCTCATCATCCAGCAATTGGCCTCGGAAGGTCGGGAAGCGCTGGCCGATCAGGTGGTCGATGTTCAGAACACCATCCTCGAACTGTCAAGCTTCGGTCAAACACTGATGGAACGCGCCCAGGCGCAGGAAACCACCATCGCCTCCGTCGCCGAGGACATCAACGCCTTGGGCCAGAATGCCCAGCGCAGCGACTTCATCCAACTGGCTGTGCGCTATGCCGATGACCCGGAACGACTGCAAGCGCTGGTCGGGCTGATCCGCCCGGCATTTGATTACACCTTCTTTCAGGAATTCACCACCGCGATCAGTCAGGCACCAGCCAGCGAACGCGACAGGATTCAAGGCGTGCGTGAGGCGCTGCTGGAACTCACGGCACAGGTCGATCAACAGGCCCAGATGGCGCTGCAAGAAGCAGCCAATCTGCTGCGACTGCTGCTCAGTTCGCCCAATCCGGATGAATTGATTGCGGCCAATCTGCCGATGATCGATTACACCTTCCTGCAAGTGCTGTCGGCCAACATCCAGGAGGCCACACGCCGGGGCGACGTGAGCGCCAGCGGGCGACTGAAAGACCTGTACAACCGGGTCGTGGCGGCGTTGCAGGCCAGTATGCCGCCCGAACTGCGCTTCATCAACGAGGTGCTGAATGCACCCACCGATGCTGAAGCTCTGGAGATGGTCAACCAACGGGCTGTGGAATTTGGCTCCGGCCTGCTGGATGCGCTGGACTCGGTCGAGCAGCAGTTGGCGGGACAACCCAACCCCGCCATCATGGAGCGGTTTGAAGCCGTGCGCCGTCTGGCAGTCCAGACTCTCAGCGGCTAATCATCGCCACAACAGACAGGGCTGTGCTGGATGCAGCCCTGTCGATTACCCGACGATTGCCCTACGCGCGGGCTGAACACCAGTCTATTCCCCATATCCATCTGTTGCAGCGTATTCTCATTTGGTAAAATCCAGCGACTTGAAGTACAGTTGCCTGCGCTTATCGAAATGAGCCAGGTCATGATCTGTTGGATTTGTTGAGAGGTAATGGAATGCAACGCAAAAATCGTGTCGTCTGGGGATTTACCACATTGGCAGCCTTAGCCCTGTTCGCGCTGGCTATCGCTTTTCCCGCTGCGTCGCCAGTGATGGCGCAGACCGAGCCAACGCCGACACCCAATGATCCGCTGTGGCTGGCCTTTGTAGCCGTGCGCGACGCCATACAGGAAGAGAAATCGGTTGATCTCTTTCTCGTACGCGCCTGGGATTGGGAACAGACCGAATGGACAGACGGCATCGATAGCTGCAAGACGCTGGAAGATCCGCTGTCAGCACGTCAATTGTACTGGGGCTGGACATTCACCATTACGTCGCTGAATGGCGCAACCTACCAGGGACGCATCAGCTTCAATCGAGAAATCGTGGTGGTCTGCGACCAGGTGGTGACAGCCGCCGCCCCCACCGCAGTTCCAGGCGCAACAGCCAATCCCAACCTGCCACCCCCGGTAGCCGGTTCGGCGGCAGGCGGCGCTTTCGAACTGGGTGGTCACGCCCTGGAACTGAATGCCGGCACGGTCAAGGCGATGAAAGACTCCGGCATGACCTGGGTCAAGAAGCAAGTTCGCTTCAATGTCGGCGAAGACCCGGCAGCCAAAGTTAGCGGCATCATCAACAGCGCCAAATCCAATGGCTTCAAGATGCTGATCGGGCTGGTGGGCAACAAGGATCAGATGGGCGATTACAACGCCTATATCAACAGCTATGCTTCATTCGCGGCAGGCGTGGCGCGCGCTGGCGCGGATGCGATTGAGGTATGGAACGAGCCGAACATTGACCGCGAATGGCCGGCGGGTCAGATCAATGGCGGCACGTACACGCGGATGCTGGCAGCAGCATTCAACGCCATCAAGCAAGCCAATGCCAACACCATCGTCGTCAGCGGCGCACCCGCCCCGACGGGCTTCTTCGGTGCAGCGGGCTGTACAGCGCAGGGTTGCAACGACGATGTGTTCATGCAGCAGATGGCTCAGGCGGGCGCGGCGCAGTACATGGATTGCATCGGCCTGCACTATAACGAAGGCATCATCGCCCCCACCGCGGCCACCGGCGATCCGCGCGGCACCTACCCCAGCTACTATTTCGGTTCGATGTTGGCGCGTGGTTACAACCCATTCGGCGGCAAGCAGGTATGCTGGACTGAGCTGGGCTATCTGTCGCCAGAGGGCTTCAGTTCACCGCTGCCGGCCAGCTTCGCCTGGGCTCAGAATACGACAGTGGCACAGCAGGCTTCATGGCTGGCGGATGCTGCCCGCCTTTCGGCCCAGAGCGGTCGCGTCCGTCTGATGATTGTGTGGAATGTGGACTTCCCCTTCTACACTGCGACAGACCCGATGGGTGGCTACGGCATGATCCGTCCGGGTGGCGGCTGCCCGGCCTGTGCCTCGCTCGGCACGGTGATGCGGCGGTAAGTTGTAGCGATAATCTGAAGAAAAACGGGACGCCCACGCGGTGTCCCGTTTTTGATTCACTTGCCTCTCTTGCCCGCTTTAGCTGGGGCTGGCGCAGCACCGCCTTCGCTGATGAGAGCGACTACGCCTTTGGCATCGGCGTCATCGTCGAGCAGCATGATCTTGAGGAACAACGTCAGCGGCACCGCCAGCAGCGCCCCAGCCGCACCCAGTACCCACGTCCAGAAGATGAGCGAGAGGAAGATGAACAGGGTAGAGATTCCCAGTTCCTCGCCCATAAATTTGGGGGCGACAAAATTCTCGATGATGTTATTGATGACGCTGTAGATGATGATGAGGAAGATCGCCATCGCCGGGCCTTTTTCCAGCAGCGTCACCGCGACCGGCGGGATCAACCCCAGCACGAACCCGACATTCGGAATGTAGTTGGTGATGACCGCCAGCACCCCCCACTGCACCGCGAAATCGACGCCAATTAGCAGCATGGCAATGGTTTGAATGACGGCGATGATGATGCCGAACACCGTCCGCAGGATCATGTAGCGCTGCACGGCATAGACAAAGGCACCGGCTTTGGCGAGCCACTGGCTGTCTTTGGGCAATACCGCCTGCAGCCGTCCCGGAATGTTTGGAGCATCAACCAGCATGTAAAACAGGATGAGAAAGATGAGCAGGACATTGCCCAACGAATCGAGGATGCCGCGCAGAATGCTGCTGGCGAGGGGAATGAGCGATTGCAGGTCGAAGGTCTCGATAGCCGTGACCGTTTGTTCGGAGAGACCGAGCCGGTCTAATTCCGCCCAGGTGCTGGTCTCAAGGCGTTGAAGTTGCTGTTGATAATCGGGCAGTTTGCGGATGACTTGGTTAGTCGAGACGGCGATGAAGCCGACTAACAACACACCAATACCCAGGATCATCACCAGTACCAGCGTCAGTGATAGGCCGGGCGACAGTCCCCGTGCCCGCAGCCGGGTCTGGAGTGGCGCGACCAGCATGGCGATCAGCGCAGCCAGGAACACGGCATTCAGGGTTTCGGCGAAGGCACGAATGCCGGCGATCACGATCACGATTGCAGCACCAACTAACAGCAGGCGGGGAATGCGGGAGAAACCGGCGGCTGATAGCATGAACTTTAGCTCCGTGTTGGGGCGACAGAGGATAACGCGTCGCCTACAGTGATTGTATCACCGGATCAGAGTCGCTGCTGAACCATTAGGTGAGCATTGTGGGCGCGCTGAACATCGAGACTCAGCGGTCGGCTGCCAGTCAGAATCACACGACCGATGAGAGGCTGGTGGGATGCATAAAGATCAAGATTAACCTGACCGATCTGCAGCCGGGCACCCGATGGCCCGTGTGGCTGGGGCATGACGCCGGTCATCTGTTGATAGCGTTGGCGCAGAGTCGATAAATCGGTCGAATGCAGTTCAAGCGCCTGAATGCCGGTCACGCCATTGGGTTGGCTTGTGAGCGATGGATCATCGGGCACGCGGAGCACGCGCGGCGTGATGTCCTGAATGAAGAAAGGTGTCATGCTATCGGACAGAGTGGCGCTCTGCCAGCTCAGAGTCTCGCCATCTGGACGCTGACGGCCGTTGGGAGGCTGAAGCGCAACCGGCAGACCGCGTTGCGTCATGGCCGTCACATCGGCAGCCAGATCATCAGAAAGCAGGGCGAAGGATATGATGCCCTCACCCTGCGCGAAAAAGCTGAGGAAGCCACCCGTCTCCGAAGATTGGAGCGCATTCGGGTAAGTCGGCGCGAGCAGTTCGAGATAGGTGCCGTCCTGAAACACAATCAGGGCATTATGTGTCTGACCGCCAGCGTGGACGCCACCGAAAAAGGCATTGAAGCCCAGGGCGCGATAATCCGCGATGGCCTGTTCCAGATCAAAAACCGCGATCACCAGATGATCGAGACGCAGCATCCGTAACTCCCTCCGGGCATAAACCGATCAGGTCTTGGCTTCTTTGGCAGCCGCCGCCAGCGTGGGCGAGACCGCTTCTGGACGCGGCTCCGGGATGGCGATGTCCTCACGCTTGAGCATCCCTTCAGAGGCCAGCACATGCTTGAAGGCCACAATTGCCACTTCAATCATGTGCAGATCGGGCTGGCGTGTCGTCAAATGTTGCAGCGCCAGATTGGGCTTAACAATGATTTTGATGATCGGGTTATTGATATTGCGGGCGGTGAAGCGCAGCAGTTCGTAGGCGATGCCAGCGATGACCGGGATGAAGATCACCCGCGAGAGAATCAGCAGCGGCAAAGATGGACGCCCGATCAGGGAAAAGACGAATATGCTGACGAAGACCACCGTCAGCAGGAAAGCCGTGCCGCAGCGGGGATGCTCGATGGGATATTTAGCGACGATTTCCGGCGTCAGTTCAGCGCCGGCTTCGTAGGCGTTGATGGTCTTGTGTTCCGCGCCGTGATAGCCAAACAGCCGCTTGACATCCGGGATGCGGCCAATGGCCCAGATGTAGACAATCAGGATGCCCAACTGGATCACATTTTCGATGAGGTTGACCAGAGTAGCGTTCCAGCCAATCGGGGCGGTGCCATCCGGTGTCAATCCCAGGACATTGCCAATACCCGTCGCGGCAGCCGTCGGCAGCAGGAAGAAGATGCCGACGCCAATCGCCAGCGAGACCGCAATCGTCGCCCACCCCACCGGCCCGTTGAAGTTGACATCCTCATCTTCACCGATGGCGACATCCGCTGCCCACATCAGCGCCCGCGTCCCCAGCCCCAGCGCATCCCACAATCCAACCACACCACGCACAAAGGGCGTCCGGGCGATGCGACCGCGGTAGAGGGTGGCGTTCAGCGGTTGTTCGTGAACGACAATCTGGCCTTTTGGGTCGCGCACGGCAATGGCCGCGGTGTGCGCCCCGCGCATCATCACACCTTCAATGACCGCCTGCCCACCATAAGAGAACTTAATTTCACCCTGCGCGTTCACGCCCGGATGTTGACCGTTTTGTGACATCCCTATCCTCTTCTGCTACTGAAATTGGAGTTCGAGCAGGCCATTGGCCGTCAATTCATACACGGTTCCGCCACCCGGCTGGGTCAACAGGCGCACCGTCCCACCGACCGCGCAGCCATCCACCCGGTTGCAGCGGGCAGCATCGAGCGCCAGCGTGACCGCCCCACCTTCTGGATTCCGACTGGTCTCATGTCCATACTGGTCATGCAGCACGACCGGAACGCCCGCCGCCGTGATTCTGATCTGGGTGTAGACATCGCGGCGCGTCCAGGTGACGAAGGTCTCCATGCCGTCCTGATGTTGCAGGCGCACCACGACGACGCGCTCGGTCTGGGCAAGCTGGGCGCGGATGACGTCACTGAACCGATCAATCACCATCGCCCAGGCATCATAAGCCGGACGACGTGAGCCATCTGCCCGCAGCAGGCCAAAGGCCTCCCCACCCGGTGGCAGATTCCAGTCATAGAATTTGTAAGCGGCCACTCGTTCTGCGCCACCCGCCAGACTGAGCGCGGCAGACTGCACCAGAAAAGCCGCCTGCTGTTCCAGATTGAGCTGATACTGCGGACGCACCACCGGCCACAACGGATCATCCGTGGGGGCAGCGTTAGTCTCGTTAACCCAGATGCGTTTATCGGTCAGGCCATACTGATCGAGCAACTGGCGGGTCTGGCGGACAATATCATAGACCGTTTCGGTACGGAAATAAATATGCAGGCTGGCGATGTCGAAATAGTAATCGTTCGCTGCCGCTTCGGGATCAGCCGTGATGCGCTCCAGCAGCCGATCCAGATACAGGCGTCGTCCGGCATTGATGTCATGCCAGTAGGTCATGCCAGCCAGCAGGATTTCGGCTTCCGGGTTGCCCTGTCGCAGCGCCAGATAGGCCACCTTGAGCATCTGATAGTAGTCGTCGAGCGAGCCATCGAAGACAAAGCCATAGGTGCCGCGTTCGATGTCCGGTTCATTCCAGATGATGAACCGGCGGACACCGCGCGGAGCATAATATTCCGCCGCCTTGCGGACAAAGCTCGCCCACAGATTATTGGGATCATCGACAGCCAGATACAGGCCGCGCGGCAGACCGGCGTTGGGGATGCCGTCGGTGGCCCAGGCCGGGGTGTGCTTGAAGATGGCGACGACTTCGCGGTTGCAGGCGCGGGCGGATTCCAACCAGCGGTCATCGACATTTAGCGTATTCCAATCATCCTGGCCGGTGGGCTGGTGCTGCGCCCAGTCAAAGATGATCCGCTCCCAGCCCGCACCCAGTTCACAGACCTGCTCCGGCAGCCAGAAGCCTTCGACCACGCCGAAGATGCTGGGAGAGTCCGATTGGGCGCGCACAGACAGGGGACTCAGGAGGACGATCAGGCACAGCAAGAGACAGGCCAGCATCCCTGTGCGTGCGTATCGGAACGAGACACACGGCATCAGTCAATCGCCCCGGCAGGTTGAATATCCTGGAGGTTGAGTTGCAGGCTGCGCCGTCCATTCCACTCGTTGATTTCCAGTTGATAAGCCGCATCGATCCGTTCCGGCATATGGTTCAGCCAGTGTCCTAAGCCAAAGCCAATGGCATCCAGGGCTGGTTGTCCGGCGCGCGCCAGTTTCAACTTGAGGTGCTGCCCTTCCTTGCCTACTGGACGCGATTCGACGACGCGCAGGTTCGATGATTTCAGGATCGGCGCAGGGTTGCCGTAGCCAGTGGGTTCCAGCCGCGCCAGTTCATCAATCAGGCGCTCCGAGAGATCTTTTACATCGACCTCAGCATCAATCTCCAGCAGCGGGCGCAATTCCTGACCATCGAGCGTTTCATCCGCCAGGCGCAGCAGCTTCTCTTTCAGCGCCGGGATATTGTGATTCAACACGGTGAAGCCAGCCGCCTGAGCATGTCCGCCGTGCCGCACCAGCAGATCAGCACATTGGTCGAGGGCGTGAGTGATGTCGAATTGGGGGATGCTGCGGCAGGAGGCGCGGCTTTCGTTCTCGCCCTGCTCCATAATGACCGTCGGCTTGAAATATTCTTCCGTCAGACGGCCGGCCACCAGCCCGACGATACCCGGCTGGAAATGACCGGAGGCGAAGATCAAGCGTTCCCGTTCGACCGCCTCAACCAGGCTCTCGCGGACTTGTTCCTGCGCCGAGCGCGTCAATTCCTGGCGCTGGTTGTTGAGCGCCTGTAACTGCTCTGCCAGCGGATAGGCCGTCTTCTCATCCGGCGCGGCCAGCAGATGATAGGCGATCATGGCGCTTTCCAGCCGTCCAGCGGCATTGATGCGCGGCCCCAGGGCAAAGCCAATATTCATCGCCGTGACTGTGCCGGGCTTCAACCCCGCCACATCGAGCAACGCCCGCACCCCAGGTCGTTCGGCTTTGTTGAGAACTTCCAGCCCCCGCCGCACCAGCGCCCGATTCTCGGTGTGATTGAGCGGTGCGAGATCAGCTACAGTGCCGATAGCCACCAGATCGAGCAGAATATCGGAGTCGAACGCTGCCGAACCACGATTTTGGTTGGCGACCTTTAGCAACCCTACCGCCAGCCGATAGGCCACCCCCACCCCAGCCAGCATCTCTTCGGGGTAAGGACAGTCTTCTTGCTTGGGGTTGATGACCGCCAGCGCGTTTGGGATTTCTGGCCCAATCGAATGATGATCAGTGACAATGATATCCAGGCCAGCGGCTTTTCCTTCTTCGATCTCATCCACTGAACGAATGCCACAATCCACCGTCACAACCAGTTTTACGCCAGCGCGCGCCAGATCATGCAGCGCCTTGTTGTTGACGCCGTACCCTTCATCAACCCGATGAGGAATGTAAGGTTTAACCTTCGCGCCGAGTTTGGTGAGGGTCTGCATCAGAAGCGTGGTCGAAGTCACGCCGTCGGCATCGAAGTCGCCATAGACGATGATTGGTTCCTGGCGCTTGATGGCCTCGCGGATGCGGGAGATGGCGCGGTTCATCCCCTTCATTTTGAAGAGGTAAGCATCATGATCGACTTCCGCATTCAGGAATTGCCAGGCGGCGCGGGGATCGGTGAAGCCTCGGTTGTAAAGCACCTGAGCCAGTTCAGGGCTGATGTCATAAGTTTCTCGCATCCGCAGCAGAAAATCAGCCGGCGCGGGCGCGGCCACGACCCAGCGTTTTGGTAAGGTAGACACACAGGAATCCAGCATTTACAATACGAACACAATAGCGATAGTGTAGCATGTTGCCCCCTGGCATACAACCAACGCGGAGAGTACATGGCAAAGATTGTCTTTATGGGAACGCCGGAGTTCGCTGTGCAAACGCTGGAAGGGCTGATCGCGCAGCATGAAGTCATCGGCGTGGTGACGCAACCGGATCGGCCCGCAGGTCGCAAGCAGCAGATTCAGATGTCGCCGATCAAGCAGGTGGCGCTAAAGGCTGGTATCCCCGTGCTGCAACCGGAAAAGATTCGCCGTCCTGAAGCAGTGGCTGAACTGAAGCAGTGGCAACCGGATGTGTATGTGGTGGCAGCGTTCGGACAAATCCTGCCGCAGAGCGTGCTGGATATTCCGCCGTATGGGTCGATCAATGTTCATGCCTCGCTGCTGCCCCGCTGGCGTGGTGCGGCTCCAATTCAGGCCGCCATTCGTGCTGGCGATGCCGAAAGCGGTGTGACGATCATGAAGATGGATGCCGGGCTGGATACCGGACCGATGCTGTCGCGGCGGGCGCTTCCGCTGGCGGCCGATGAAACCGGCGCGTCGCTGCATGATCGGCTGGCAGCGCTGGGAGCAGAGCTGCTGCTGGAGACGCTGCCGTGTTATCTGAACGGGGAGCTATCGCCGGTGCCACAACCGGAAGATGGCGTGACATTCGCGCCGCAGATCAAGAAAGAAGAAGGGATTCTGGATTGGGGGCAGGAAGCGCTGATGCTGGAGCGACTGATCCGCGCCTTCACCCCCTGGCCAGGGACGTCGACAACCTGGCAGGAGCAGCCGTTGAAGATCATCAGCGCCTCGATCAGCGACGGTCAGGCCGAGCCAGGGCAAATCGTCCGAATGCGTGACGGAATCGGGGTTGGGACGGGCAAGGATGTGCTACGGCTGGGGGTCGTGCAACTGGCCGGGCGCAAGGCGATGCCGATTGACGAATTCATCAAAGGGCAGCCGGATTTCATCGGAGCGCAGCTCGGCCTGGAGTGATCACCGGCTTCATGCAGGTGATGGAGGCGATGTCGGTTCCAGGGCGACGCTCTTAGGCTCAGTCAGGCTCACCGGTGCCAGCGCCACTGGCGGGCGGTTAGCAAGGGACATATCGTTCTCATTGACGAAACGTAAGCCAGGAATCAAATCGGCAGCGGCCTTGATTTCCTTTTCGCAATCAAGCAAAAGATAGCGAGCAGAACGACGAGGGAACGCATGCGTATGGCTCGCCAGGCGTAACTGCTGCCGCCCCACCTCAGCATAGCCATCCTTGACGCTGACATGCCCGGCCACCAGGACGCGCAGTTCGTGGGGGCTAAGGGCGGAAAAGCTCTCGAGGAAGGTCTTCAGGGAGCGCAGATAGACACCTTCACCGACTTCGAGTTCATTTTGTGAAAACAGAGTATTCCACATCAGGTCAAAATCGGTATTTTGCCCACTGAGGAAGAGGACCCGCAGCAAGTGGTTGTAACGCGGGTCATCAACGCCGCTGACGGCGAGGTAGTGTTTCACCTGTTCGTCGTAAGATGAGCCGAGGAAGTGGGCGTAACCACGCTGCAAGCTGCCAACATCATATTTCTTCAGTTCAGCATCAGCCGTCTGAATGAGCTGCAAATGATCGATGTTCAAGAGTCGTTCGGCCTGCTTGGCTGAATGAATATCGCCAGCCGCGCCGGCATGTGTCAGCAGAACGCCACCTTTTGTTCGAGCGAAAAAAGGTAGCTCGGACAGAAAGTCGATGACATCCTTGCGCTTGTACGAGGATTTATACCGCTGATCGAGACGGGTGAGCGCAGCCTCAAAGCGCGGCGTGTATTCGATTGATCCCTTTGCGAGAGTCAGACCGTAGATATGCGGCAGTTCGTGATTACCAAGCAGCATAATCATCCGGTCTTTGCCCACTTCAGATTGCAAAGCCATGACATCCAGCAGCATTTCCAGGCTAGAGTCGGTCTCTTCCGTGCCTTCACTGTGGATCAGGTCGCCACACACCACCAGATAATCCACCACTCCCTTGGCCCGTTCCGTCAAGAACAGATCGCGCAGCCGCCGGTAGGCATCCCACGCGCCATGCAAGTCGGTCACTACCATCGCCAGGCCAGTGTTCAGGTCGTGGATTTTCGCTGCCATCTGATCTTTGCGCTTTCAATAACAATAGGGGCGACATGGATGATGTGCCCCTATTTGTCTGTCAGGTGATCGCTATACCATTGAATGTCAGTAGCCTAAAATGCCCACAACATCCTGAACAGCTTTGGCACTGATTCCCAGCATACCCTTTTCTTCGTCGTTCAGATCCATCTCGATAACCTTTTCGACGCCTGTAGCGCCGAGGACGGCTGGCACACCGATATAGAGATCATTATAGCCGTATTCGCCCTTGAGTAGAACGGCTGACGGAATCACACGCTTCTGATCGCGGATGATGGCTTCGACCATTTCCGCCGAACCAGCAGCCGGGGCATACCAGGCGCTGACGCCGATCAGGCTGACGATTTCACCACCGCCATTGCGGGTGCGCTGGATGATGGCCTGGAGCTTGTCTTCAGCCATCAGCTCGCGCACCGGGATGCCGGCCACCGAGGTGTGACGCGGCAGCGGCACCATGGTGTCGCCGTGACCACCGAGGACGATGCCATGCACATCCTTGACGCTGACACCCAATTCCTGGGCGATGAAGGTCTTATAGCGGGCAGTATCAAGCGCGCCGGCCTGACCGATGACGCGATTGGAGGGGAAACCGCTCTCTTGTAGCGCCACGTGGCACATCGCATCCAGCGGGTTTGAGACGATGATGAGGATCGAATTCGGGGAATACTTGACGACCTGACGAGTGACGTCGCCGACGATCTTCTGATTGGTTTTCACCAGTTCATCGCGGCTGGGGAACTTACCGGTGACTGGGTCCTTCTTACGCGGGACACCAGCCGTGATGACCACAACATCCGAGTCCGCCGTCGCTTCATAGCTGTTGGCACCAGTGATCTTGACATCGAACTTATAGACCGGGCTGGCCTCCAGCAGATCGAGCGCCTTGCCCTGCGGCAGCCCCTCAACCACATCTACCAGTACCACATCGGCCAGTTCGCGGCTGGCAATCCAGTGCGCGGTGGTCGCGCCCACGTTACCCGCACCCACAACCGTAACTTTACTACGAGCCATGATTGTCTCCATACATGCTAGGGGTTGATAAAACGGCGAGATTATATCACGAATCGGGGCGGCCTGTTGTGGTCGCCCCGACAGCATTCATCAGCTAAACCTACCGAATACGACACCTATTCGTGGTAGATTTCCCAGTGTGCTGGCGTCCGCCACAGACTGGAGAGCAGCAGTTCGCGGATGAAGATCAGTTCCTTCGGCAGCCGATCATACAGCTTGGTGAACAGTTCTTCATGCGACAGAATTTCCGCCAGCCACTTGTCGCGATCCACCGACATCAGGTCGTAGAATTTCTCGGCAGAGAAATCAAGATCTGTCCAATCCAGGTCTTCGTAACGCGGCATCCAACCCAGAGGCCCTTCGATGGCCGCTGCATGCCCATTGGCGCGTTCGACCACCCATTTCAGCACGCGCATGTTCTCGCCGAAGCCCGGCCAGAGGAACTTGCCATTCGCATCCTTGCGGAACCAGTTGACGCCGAAGATGCGCGGCGGATTGGGAATTTCACGACCAAATTGCAGCCAGTGATTGAAGTAGCTTGCCATGTGATAGCCACAGAACGGCAGCATGGCAAACGGATCACGGCGAACCTGACCAACGTTGCCGAAGGCCGCTGCTGTCATTTCCGAGCCGATGGTTGCGGCCAGATAGACGCCATAAGCCCAGTTGAACGATTGGTAGACCAGCGGCACAACATCGCTGCGGCGCCCGCCGAAGATGAAAGCCTTGATCGGCACACCGCTGGGGTTGTCCCATTCGGGGTCAATCACCGGGTTCTGGTAAGCCGGTGAGGTGAAACGAGCATTGGGATGCGCCGCTTTGCGTCCGCTGTCCGGCGTCCAATCCTGCCCCGTCCAGTCGATGGCATGGGCGGGTGCCGTGTCGGTCATGCCTTCCCACCATACATCGCCGTCATCAGTCAGAGCAACATTGGTGAAGATGGTATTGCGGGCGCAGGAAATCATAGCATTGGGATTCGTCTTGTCAGAAGTCCCCGGTGCCACACCGAAGTAACCGGCTTCGGGATTGATGGCGTAGAGCTGTCCATCGGTGCCGAGCTTAATCCAGGCGATGTCATCGCCCACCGTTGTGACCTTCCAGCCATCAAAGGCTTTGGGCGGGATGAGCATGGCGAAGTTGGTCTTGCCGCAGGCGCTGGGGAACGCTGCCGCCACATAGGTCTTCTGTCCCTGCGGGTCTTCGACGCCGAGGATGAGCATGTGTTCGGCCAGCCAGCCCTCATCGCGTCCGATGACCGAAGCGATACGCAGCGCCAGGCATTTCTTGCCCAGCAGCGCATTGCCGCCGTAGCCGCTGCCATACGACCAGATGGCGCGTTCTTCAGGGAAATGAACGATGTACTTAACAGTAGGGTTGCACGGCCAGGTCACTTCATCTTTCTGACCCGGAGCCAGCGGCGCACCGACGGTGTGGACGCAGGGGATGTATTCGCCATCACTGCCAAGCGCTTCAACCACTGCCTTGCCGATGCGGGTCATGATACGCATGTTGACGACCACGTAGGCCGAGTCGCTCAGTTCAACGCCAGTGTAGGCGATGGGCGACCCAATCGGCCCCATGCTGAACGGGATAACATACAGGGTACGCCCACGCATCGCGCCATCGAACAGACCATCCAGGATGCCGTGCATCTCTTTGGGGTCCATCCAGTTATTGGTCGGGCCAGCGTCGGCCTTATTGACGCTGCACACATAGGTACGATCTTCCACGCGCGCCACATCGCTGGGGTCGGAGCGCGAGAGGAAGCTATCGGGACGCTTTTCTGGGTTCAGTCGAATGAAAGTGCCTGCCTCGACGAGTTCATTACACAGCGAGTCGTATTCTGCTTGTGAGCCGTCGCACCAGTGAACACGATCTGGCTTCAGGACGGCGGCCATTTCTTCAACCCAGGCTCGCAACTGTTCATGCTTCACATAATCGGGAAACTGCATCGTGAATTCCTCCAATGTTATTCCGTCGAGTGCGGGTAGTGAATTGCCTCGAATGCTGGTTCATCTCTCGTTTTTACGAGATGCTGTCGCATCAGTTCAATTCACATCCATTCTAACCAACCGCCGATGGCAAGACACTAACAAAGGAGAGGTCTTACTTGTGACAAATGTCACAAATGGTCAATTCTGGCGATACTGGTGAGGTGCCATTGGTCTTCAGCGCCCTCGACTATGGTCACTGAGGTGTTCTCGATATGGATGTTGCTCAGTTCGGCATTCCCGTCGAACAGCTTGAGCAGCAGCATCTTGATCGCCCCACCGTGCGAGACGATGATTATCGCGCCGTCGTGGTCACGGGCAGTGATATCCAGCCAGGCGGTGTACAGGCGTTCCTGCAAAGCGCGGCGCGACTCGCCCTGCGGCACCACATAATCCCAGTAATTCTCGCGGAACTGATGCCACTCGTCGGGGTACTGCTCGATGATTTCGTCGTCCGTCAGCCCCTGAAAGATGCCGAGGCGAAACTCACGCCAGCGCTGATCGCTCTGAGGTTGAACGCCAACGGCTGCACCGATAGCCTCGGCGGTTTGTAGAGCGCGTGCCAGATCGCTGCTGTAGATGGCGCTGATGGCACTCCCCCGCAAATGCTGGGCCAACGCCTGTGCCTGTGCCTGCCCTTCGGCATTGAGCGGAATTTGTAGCGTTCCCTGCCAGCGCCCGGCGATATTCCAATCGGTCTGCCCATGCCGCACTAGTAAAATGCGCTTAAGTTGGGGCATTCTGTCTCACCTTTGTGAATGACTTCTCAATGATGCTTGACGCGCCTGTATTCTAGCGGCAAAATTAAAAGATACATTGATAAACCCAATCCGCAAGGAGTGTCGTCCAGATGAAAGTTTCGCAGAAGATCAGCCACAATCACAATCCGCTGGTCCTCGTCATGTCCATGGTGGCTGGCCTGGGCGTCATCCTCATCATGACTGCGCTGGCCGTTGGCGTCATTCAAGGCAGCGCTGCCGACAGTACAGCCATCGGTCTGTTGTTCGTGGGCGGGTTGGCCTTGTTCCTGGTCGGGGCGGCTTTCTGGTACGGCCTGACCCAGCCGCAGCGTCATTTTGATGACATCAGTGTGCCGCTGGATGATGGGCATCATGGTCATAGTGAACCCCACGATGAACAGGCCATCGTTCCGGCGGGCGAATCCAAACCCGTCGCCCACCACTGAGGATGACCGTCATCCCGGAACAGCAACCTATCGGTGACAGCATCAGCGGTACTGTCATTCAAGTCGCTGAGGCACAGCTCTTGTCCCTTCTGGCTGACGCGGCTGACCAGACATCGTACATCGTCCGATACGGGCTGCGTTACCAGGGCAAGCTGCACCTCGGCATCGTGCCGGGGTTGCTGGTGCTGGATTATGGCGACATCCTGACCGGCGAGGAAGCCTGGGAGTTCGTCCTCAAACACAGCAATCTGTATCCCCGCGCCGAAATCATGGGCTACCGCAACGACGGGACAGAGGACATGGCGCTGGTTCGGACGATCGATATGGCGGTTCCGCCGCTGGTGCTGCTCTACGCTGACGAGACCGCTACCCGGCCAGTTGCGACGGTCACCGCTCTGATCGCCGGGCCGACCACCCCACTGCCCGAACGCATCGGGCGTTACCTTGCGCGTTACGATACTCTGGCCGGCTGGCAGGCGGCACAACACCATGACTGAACTTGATACCGTATTCCAGGACCAGCTCCCACCCGATCATCGTTCCGGCGTCATCGCCGTCATCGGCCGACCAAATGTGGGCAAATCGACCCTGGTCAATTCCATCCTGGGGCAAAAAATCGCCATCGTCAGCCCCAAGCCACAGACTACGCGCCGTCAGCAGCTCGGCATCTATACCGAAGCCGAAGCACAAATCCTGTTCACTGACACGCCAGGGATGCACCACCCCCATCATAAGCTGGGCGAATACATGGTCAGCGTGGCTCAGGATTCGCTGCGCGATGCCGATGTCGTTCTATGGGTAGTGGATGTTTCGGTTGAACCCCAGCGTGACGACCTGAACATCGCTGACCTGCTGAAACCCCTGGTGGGTCGGACGCCTATTGTGCTGGCGCTCAACAAGGCTGACCTGCTGAAACCCGATCAGATCGAAGGGCAGGTGAAGCACTACACGGCGCTGATCGAGTCGACAGCCGCTCTGCTCCTGAGCGCCACCGAAGGGCGAGGGGTCACCGAACTATTGACCGATCTCAAGGGACGACTGCCGCTCGGCCCGCGCTATTATCCGGTGGATCAGGTGAGCGAAGTCAATATGCGCTTCATCGCAGCGGAAGTCGTCCGCGAGAAGATCATCCTCAACACCGAGCAGGAAGTCCCGTATTCAGTGGCCGTCGAAGTCACCGAATACAAGGAACGCTCGGAGGCGATGACCTACATCGGTGCCACGATTTATGTCGAGCGCGATACCCAGAAGGGCATCATCATCGGCAAGAATGGCGCACTGCTGAAGAAGATCGGCACGGAAGCGCGCGAGGAACTGGCGGGCGTGGTTGAGACCGGGGTCTACCTCGATCTACACGTCAAGGTGCTGAAGAACTGGCGCATGGATGAAGAGCTGATGCGGCGCTTGGGTTATCGACTGCCCAAAGCGGATTAAGCCTCAAGCGACTGAAGATAGGTTCGTCCGGTCTGCACATCTCGCCCGATCTGATCGATCAGCGCTTGCAGGCTGTCGAAGCGGGCTTCCGGGCGCAGGCGCTTTTCGAAGAAAACCTCAAGCTGCTGACCATAAATGTCCCGGTCAAAATCCAACAGATACGGCTCAACCGTCACCTGCTGACCGTCGAAGTGTGGGCTGACCCCGACGTTGGTCATCGCCATGAAGCGCTCATCGCCAAGCTGTGCCCAACCGGCGTAAACCCCATTGGCCGGCAGCACCTGTTCGTCCCACACCGCCGTGTTGGCAGTGGGATAACCGATGGTGCGCCCCCGTTTGAGGCCGTGCACCACTTCGCCTTTGACCGAGTACGCCCGTCCGAGCAGGGCTTTGGCGGTTTCCATATCGCCGGACTGGAGCGCGTCGCGGATCGCGGTGCTGCTGATCGTACCGGCTTGAGCCGTGATACGATCAATTTCGTGGACAACAAAATCCTGGCGCTGCCCGGCTGCTTTCAGGAAAGTGACATTGCCCTCGCGCTGATACCCCATCGCAAAATCAGAACCCACCCAGAGCGAACGCATCCGCAGGTCGCGTCGCAATTGGGCGACATACGCCTCGGCGCGAACCTGGCGCAATGCGTGGTCGAACGTCTGTGTGACCACACAATCGACACCCAGCGCCGCCAGCAGTTCCGCCTTCTTTGTCGCAGTGGTCAGGTAATAACGCCCACTGAGGCCGCGCAGCACCACATCCGGATGAGGAAAGAAGGTCAACACCACCGCCAGCCATCCCTGGGTATGGGCTTCACGCACCAAGTGCTGAATGAGATACTGGTGACCTTTGTGCACCCCATCGAAGACACCAATGGTGACAATCGAGGGTTGTTGTAGTTGTGCATCGGCCAGGGTGTAGACGTGTTTCATGGATGCTGATGATGTTCCTGAGTCGGGATAGCGCTCAAGAGAATACCTTATGCGGCTTCCATAATCCACCGCGAGCCTCGACCACCGCCACCAGTTGGTTAGCCGCATCATAGGCCAGCGCCAGCGTACCATCCACAGCCGATGCATCGGGCAGCATTTTCCCCTGTCGCAGGAAGTGTGCCTGGGACTCATCGACCACGAACGAAGGCCAGTCGGCTAAGGCGGTTTGAGCAGCGATCAGATGACGCGGCCAGTCAGTATCCACCACGAGTGCATCCAGCGCAACGGCGGTATCCAACATGAAACCGCCACTCCCCAATCGAACCAATCCGCTCAGGTGTGCGCCGACGCCGAGGCACTGCCCGATGTCAAAAGCCAGGCTGCGGATATAGGTGCCGGGGCTGCACACCACCCGCAGGGTCATGTGCGGCGGTGCCCAGCGTTCCAGTTCCAGCTCAGAGATGACAACCTCACGCGCGTCCAGTTCCAGCGTTTCTCCGGCGCGGGCGATGTCATACAGCTTGCGACCCTCGTGTTTGATGGCGCTGTAGAGAGGCGGAATCTGCTGGATGGTTCCCTGAAAGCGCTGGAGCAATGCCGCGACATCTGCTTGTTGAAGATGACTCACGTCCGACTGGGCTGTGACAGTCCCTTCCGCGTCATAGGTGTCGGTGGTCACGCCGAGACAGACTTCTGCCCGGTAGACCTTCGTTTGATGCATCACATACTCGCTCAGACGGGTAGCGCCGCCGATACAGACGATGAGAACACCGGTCGCCAGGGGATCGAGTGTCCCGGCGTGACCGACTTTCTTCAGGCGGAAGGTGCGCCGGATCTTCGCCACCACATCGTGGCTGGTCATCCCCGGAGACTTGTTCAGGTTGAGGAAGCCGAATGGTTCAGTCATGAGTCGTCAGGGAGTGGATGGCGCTGTAATCAACACCCGAAGCAGAGGCAGAACGCGCTGCTGCACTTCTGCCAGACTGCCGCTGACGGTCACGCCGGACGCCTGCCGGTGACCGCCGCCACCCAGGCCAAAGGCGACTGAGCCGACATCGTAGCCATTCTTGCTGCGAAAACTGATCTCTACTTTATTGTCCGGCTGCTCCTTGAAGACAGCGGAGATGCGGGCTTCTTCGATTGACACGAGCAGACTGACCAGACCGCCATCGGTCATATCATCCAGGCCGACCTTGTTCAGGCTCTCCAGCGTGATCGTTGCCCACACCAATCCACGATCAAATTCGATGGAGGGGAACGAGAGCTTCCACAACTCAAGGTGGCTCAGAGGCTTGCTGCCCAGCGTCCGGTCGATGATCTCATACAGCGATGCGCCGTGCAGCATCAGGTCTTGCGTCACCGCCATGGTGCGAGGTGTGACATTGTTGGTACGGAAGGCAATCGTATCGGTCACCATGCCGGTCAACAGTGCGGTCGCCACTGGCAGACTGAAGGGATGACCCATTTCGATCAGCCAGTCGTAGACGATCTCGCAGGCGGAAACGGCCTCCGGCACGACCAGATGAACCGTGCCGAAGCGGGTGTTGGTGGGGTGGTGATCGAGGTTAACCACCAGCGGGCTGTGGGCGCGTCCATAGGCACCGACTTCGCCAGTGCGCTCTTCATCGCTGGCGTCTACCGACACCATCACATCCCAGTCACCCTGCCCCAAGTGCGCCAGGATCGTATCGCTGCCTGACAGGTATTTCAAAAAGGCCGGAGTGCCACCATCCACCGCCGCATCCACCGTCTTTCCCTGCTCACGCAGCGCCAACGTGAGACCCAACAGCGACCCGATGGCATCGCCATCCGGCTTGACATGAGTGACGACCATGATGCGATTGGACTGACGAACGGCTTCAGTAGCCGCGGCCCAATCAACTGGGTTACTCGTCATCGGCCTCAACGCCCTTGACTTTGGTTTCCACGGCTGATGCTGGAATGTGGAGATCGGAGATCAGGCGATGGATACGCTCGCCCCGCTCCAGCGTTTTATCCCAGTGAAAAATCAATTCCGGCGCATTACGCAGCCGCACGCGCTTGGCGACTTCACGCCGCAAGAAGCCTTTCGCCCGTTCCAAACCCGTCAAGACGGCTTTCTCACGGCTTTCGTCACCGAGCGCGTTGATATAGACACTGGCGAACATCAATTCCGGGTCGAGCTTGACCTCGGTGACCGTGATATTCTTCAAGCGCGGGTCGGCCACTTCGCGCAGCAGCAGCTCACTGAGAATGGATTGTATGCGTTCGGACATGCGATCCTGAATGATCGTCATGGATAGCCTCCTTCATTCGGCTTATCCCCGTTCAGACGGGGATTATGCGATCAATTCACCCGTTCGCTGACGTAGAATTCGATCAGATCTCCCAGACGGAATTCATCGAAATTATTCAAGCCGATGCCACATTCAAATCCCGAGCGAACTTCGCGCACATCATCTTTTTCGCGCTTGAGCGAACTGACGCTTAAGCCCTCGGCCATTACCTTGCCCCCACGCTTGACACGCGCCCGCGCGTTACGGCGGATTTCGCCATCGCGCACATAGGAGCCAGCGACCACGCCGACCTTGAGCTTGAACAACTGCCGCACTTCCGCCGTGCCGATGGTACGGTCGGCATAGACTGGCTCCAGCATACCCTTCAGCGCCAGTTCAATGTCTTCGAACAGCTTGTAGATGATGTCGTACTGGCGAATCTCGACGCCGAGCGAGTCGGCCAGACGGCGAGCCGCATTGTCAATGGTGACCGTGAAACCGATGACAATTGCACCGGATGCACCAGCCAGGTTGACATCATTTTCGCTGATGTTCCCCACGCCCTCGGCAAGGATGCGAACGCGAATGCCCTCTTCATTGTCATCGCCGATGCGCTTTAAGCCATCAACGACGGGTTGCAGCGAACCCTGGACATCCACCTTGACGATCAGAGTCAGTTCTTTGGCTTTACCCGCCTCGAATTGAGCAAACACATCCTCGAGTGAGAAGGCTCGTTCAGGCCGTACCAGTTGCGCCTGAGCCGTCGTCCGGCGCTCACCGACCAACTGGCGCGCCAGCTTGTCATTTTTGACCGCTTCGAACGAATCGCCGGCGGCTGGGGGTTCGTTCAGCCCCAACAGGCGTACTGGCACCGATGGACCAGCCGACTCAAGCTTCTTGCCGTTCTCATCGAACATGGCCTTGACGCGCCCAAACGAGCGCCCAGCCACGACGA
Organism: Anaerolineae bacterium; assembly: GCA_022843385.1. Classification (GTDB taxonomy): domain Bacteria; phylum Chloroflexota; class Anaerolineae; order Aggregatilineales; family Phototrophicaceae; genus CFX2. The sequence goes on from JALHNT010000014.1 coordinate 122,784, forward strand.
TGTCACCCCGATGCAACGTGCCATTTTGAACCAGTACGGTTACCAGCGTCCCCTGATGCGGATCGACCTTTGACTCCAGCACGACGCCGCTCGGGTCGGCTTCAGGATTGGCAACAATTTCGCGCTCTTCCGCCGTCATCACAATTGCTTCCAGCAGATCATCAATCCCAGCTTTTTGCTGCGCCGAAACTGGCACAACCAGCGTGTCACCACCCCACTCGTCGGGGGTCAGGCCGATATCAGAAAGCTCTTTCTTCACTTGCTCGACATTGGCATTGCGCTTATCGACTTTGGTGATCGCCACCACAATCGGCACATTCGCCGCACGAGCGTGACTGAGTGCTTCTTTGGTGGTTTGCATCACGCCGTCGTCAGCCGCCACTACCAGGATGGCGACATCGGCACCCTGTGCTCCGCGCGCCCGCATAGCGGTGAAGGCTTCGTGACCAGGGGTATCGAGGAAGGTGAGCGGTTGCCCATTGTGCGTCACGCGGTAAGCGCCGATATGCTGGGTGATGCCACCGGCTTCACCGGCTGCCACCTGTGACTTACGGATGGTGTCAAGGAGAGTTGTCTTGCCGTGATCAACATGACCGAGGATGGTCACCACTGCCGGGCGGCGCTGCAACTTGTCCGGACGCTCGGCTTCATAGACCTTGCGCCAGACCTGAGCATCAACGGCCTTCTTTTTTTCCTCTTCAACAGCAATGGTGGTGGCGGACTGGGCTTCGTAACCCATATCCTCGACCACAATCGCCGCCGTATCGAAGTCAATCTGCTGATTGATCGACGCCATGATCCCGCTGGCGATGAGTTTCTTCATCACCTCAATCGGGCTGGCACCAATCAATTCGGCCAACTGACGAACGGTTATGAAATCGGGTAACAGGACTGCTTGTTTTTCCTGCGCCATATATGTCCTCCACAATCGGATGAACAACAGGCCAGGAAAAGGGGATTCCGTTTCTTAGCCCGCTGTGCTTGACTTGCTACTCACGAAGCCGTCATCACGACCAATGGTCATCATGATTGCGGTTTCGCCTGCGATAGTTTTTCGCGGTCTTCCATACTGAGCGTCATACGCAACGCCTGATTTAGAATGTCACCATGAATGGCGCGTTCCCAACAGCTCACGTCATCACACAAGTACGCGCCACGTCCATTCATCTTGCCACTGGGGTCGATCACAACTCCAGCTTCAGATCTGACCAATCGGATCAACTGGCGTTTACCAGCTTTTTCCCGGCAAACCACACATGTCCGCACTGGCACATGCTTGATTTTGGGCTGTGAAGCGGCACTCATAAGCCTTCTTCGTCATCCCATGTTTCGCCAGCGCGTCCGGTCTTGCGGCGGCGCTTGGCAATGACCTGTCCAATTTCCTCGTCGAAGATGAGCTGACGACGCTGCTGCCGTTCAGTCTTCTTCTTTTTCTTCTCCTTCTTGACGCCCTTCGCGCCAAATTCAGGCGCATCCTCTTCTTCCTCGTCAGCCTCTTCCACAGCGACCGCCGGTTTAAGAACCTGCGGTGCTGGTCTGGGAGCAGGTTTCGGCACATCCAGCGGCAAGGCTTCGTCACCAAACGCGCCCACCACCACTTCACCCTCTTCGGACTCAAGCGGTTCTGCCACAACCGGCTCCGCCAGCTCAGCCACCGGCTGATCAACCGGCTGATCGTCCTGGTCAAGCGTCGGCATCACCTTGTCCAGTGCTTCCTGAACCTTCATCAACGAATCTTCAGGGAGATCCTTCAACATCCGGTGCAGCCGATCTTCATCGATCAGGAAACGCACCATGATCTCGCCCACATTTTCCAGAGGCAGCAGCGCTTCGATCAGATCATCCGACAGATCGAGCGCGGTAATGGGCTTAGCGAAAGCGCGGGGCGGCAGCGTAGACTTGACGGCATTGATTTCGGCCAGACGGGCCTGACGGGCAGCCAACCGCTGCGCCAGCAACCGCCGTTCGACCACATCGGCAAAGCGCGCCAGCAGGTTGAACTCCTCCTGCTGTACCGTCTTGTTCGCAAGGCGCTTTTCGATGATACGACGGGACTCTTCGATCATGGTGGCATTGCTGGTTTCAATGTCGCCCAGAGCCGGATGACTCAGATTGTTGAGTGCATCCTGAACGGCCTCAGCCACACTCTTGATGTCGATGCGCCAGCCGGTCAGCTTGGCCGCCAGACGCGCATTCTGTCCTTCACGCCCAATCGCCAGCGAGAGCTGGTCATCTGGCACAATCACAACCGCAGTGCGTCCAGCATCCGGGTCGTCATCCAGATACACACCGCTGACGCGCGCCGGGCTGAGGGCTTTGGCGATGAATTGTTCCTGATTGGGATTCCACTCAATGACATCAATCTTCTCATCGTGGAGTTCCTTGACGATGTTCTGGATACGGATATCGCGCATCCCGACGCAGGCACCCACCGGGTCGATGCCTTCTTGCAGCGCAGCAACAGCCACCTTCGAGCGATAGCCGGCTTCGCGGGCGATATTCTTGATTTCAACCTGGCCGTTGTAGATTTCAGGAACTTCGTATTCCAGCAGGCGGCGCAGCATATTGCGATGGCTGCGGCTGACGATGATCTGCGGGCCGCGGTTGCTGCGCTTGACTTCGAGCAGATAAGCACGAATCTTGTCGTGAGTCTTGTAGCGTTCGCCCGGTATTTGCTGATTACGCGGCATCACTGCCTCGGCCCGCCCCAGACTGAGCGATAACATGCTTGCATTGACGCTCTGAACGGTACCGGTGATGAGATCGCCTTCGCGTTCAATGTACTCATCAAACAGCGAGTTGCGTTCGGCCTCGCGAATCTTCTGGAGGATAACCTGCTTGGCTGTCTGGGCGGCGATGCGTCCAAACTTCTTGGTTGTGCCCTCAAGCTGCACCATCACCGTATCGCCCAGATTGGCTTCCGGCTTGTAGTAGCGCGCTTTTTCCAGCGTGACCTCGGTACGGTTATCCTGCACCGAATCGACCACTTCTTTTTCAACGAAGATGCGGGCGCGCCCGGTGTTCGGGTCAATCGTGACCTCGACCATCTGTGCGCCAGTCGCTCCCATATCGCGGCGATAAGCCGAAATAAGGGCATTTTGCAGCGCTTCCATCACCACTTCGCGTGGAAGGGATCGGATCTCGCTGATCTCATTAAAGGCGATCTCAAACTCGCTTTTCATAACATTCCCTGATCTAAACGCCCATACTTGGGCTGTTCATGCCATCATCATACCGCAAATTGGTACAACTGAAATCATCAATCGAGCAACTTGCACAATAATGACGAAAAGTGGGGGTTGCCCACTTTTCATTCACCGACACACAAATTTTAACAGGTGTTACGATTACTGACAAGAGTTAGCCCGCTGGCGTCGATTCCGGCGTCTGCTCGATCAGGAATTCCGGTGTCACTTCCACGGTCAATTCCATATCAGGAAATACCAGCTCAACCGTCATCTCCGCCGGCCCTGGCACTAACCCTGCCGGTTGTTGCGCTGGCGCAACCAGCGGGAAACCAGCAAAGCGCAGGATGCGCCCAACTACTGCATCAGCCGCATACACGCTACCCTCGCCATCGACGGCGACGCCGCCAATACTGGAGAATTGGTTTAGGCCGGGACCTTCACGGTTCAACTGACCGAACGAGCCGACGCAGTTGCCCGCAGTGTCATAGACTAGAATGCGTCCAGCATCAGGATCGGTCACATAGATCAGCCCACGCCCATTATCGATGCTGAGGTAAGGCCGGTTGCCCAGGTCCTCCGTCCAGCCGCGCACCCGGAAGTGATTGACCATCTGCCCTTCACGGTTGGTGTAATTCATGGCGGGAGAGCCATCGAGCGAGAAGACCGAGATTCGGCGATTCCAGGTATCAGCCACATACAGCAGGTTATCGGCTCCAATCATGACCCCGCTCGGTTCATCGAGTTGCCCAACCCCGCTGCCGCCCGAACCAATATCACGCACATACTGCCCGGCGCTGGTATAGACGCGGATGCGCTTATTGCCAGTATCGGCCACATAAACCTGTTCCTGATTATCCAGCGCAACCGCACGTGGCCCCCAGAATCCATCAAAAGGTTCTGGCCGCGCTTCCTGGCCATATTCGCCGCGCTGCCCCCAACTGGTGATATACTCACCTTCCGGCGTGAATACCTGCACGCGGTAGTTCCAGGTGTCCGCTACATAGACATTGCCTGATATGGTGCCTACAGCAATCCCGTTGGGGCGCTCCAACTGACCAGGGCCAGTGCCTCGACTGCCAAAGACGAACGCCAGCGTACCATCCGGGTTGAAGACTGAGATACGGTGGTTAAATTCTTCCGCTACATACAGCCGTCCATTCGGTGCAATGGCAATCTGGCGTGGTGTATTGACAGGCGCTATCGCTTCGCTGCCCGCCGGTTGCAACACCTGGTTAGCATCCAGTATCTGCCAGTTCGCTGTGCATTGATTGGTATCAATCGTTCCCGCAACGACAGCCGAGCCATTTCCCGTTCCCAGATCCCAGACCTGAGCCGCAATATCGCGCCGGACAAAGACATACATCCGGTCAGAGACCGGCCAGCGTACCAAACCGCCATCCCACATCGTCGAGGTATCACGTCCCTGAACAGCGGCTTCCGACTTAAGCGCCTCGGCATAGGCTGTGTAATCGCGCGACCACCAGATGTCGAAGATCGCCTGGCGATAGGCTGCGCTCAACGAGTTCGCGGGTGATAAGTCAAACAGGGTGTTCACGCGCTGGGCCGTCAGGTTGAAGTATTCCTGATTCGGCCACCACATACGCGGGTAATCAAACTTGAAATAGCGGTCTTCCAGCGCACTCTCGACCACAGCGCGGTTTTCCTCACCGACTATCACGACGGCCGCATCATCCATCGAACGCGGGCTGGGATTTTCCCCCAGGAAGACAGCATTGCGGAAATCACGGAAGTACCAGGCACCGGGCCAGGAAATCTTGAAGTCATAAGCGAACTTCAGATCCATCCCGCCAGTGACACGCTGACTGAGTTCTTCGATCTGCTCGGTCACATCCTTGTTGGCTGGTCCACCATGGGCATAAACCAGATACTCCGTTGGCAGGTCGTAGTTGATGAACGAGGCCATCCAGGCGGAACGGAAAGTGAGGAGCGAAAGCACGCCGAAGGCTGCCACCACCACCATCACACGGAACTGTCCCCATCCGGTACGAGTCGCTGTGCGCACGATGGCATAAATGGCGATGCCACCGATCACAATCCCCGCCATCCATTGCACGGTACGGGCGATCTGTACCTGCTCCAGTCCACCCACTCCACCGACCACCAGTGGGGAAATCAGCTGCACCCCCGCCACAAACAGTACCGGCAGCAGCAGCAGATACAACCACGAACGCTGGAAGAAGGCCCGGACATCAATTCGTTCGAAGTAACGCCCGAAGTACCACCCGGCGATGAAGATCATCGGGGTCGTCATATGCGTTCCCAGCCAGGGCATCTTTTCCCCGGCCAGCGTATAGGCAATCAGGTTCAGCACCGCCCACCATGAGGCGAAGATCAGGAATGGCACCGCGCTCAGGCGTTCGGCTGGATCAAGCGTCCGCCGCTTTTTCGGCGCGAGGGGATCAGGCGGTTCAGCAGCAGGCTCAAGTTCGTTTTTTGCTGACTCGTCGTCATAAGCCAGCGTTTCCACCGCCGGGGGCAGCGATGCTTCCAGACGGTTACGCCGGAAGCGCCAGTACATCGTCAGGCCAGTGAACATCGCCAGGGTGCTGCCAATGACCGGCAGGAACTCGTAGAATGGCATGATGATCGCCAAATAGTAATACTGAGGCTGACTGCCACGCCGGACTTCCTGCTGTTCCAGCCAGTATCCCAGGCTGCCAATCAGACCGGTGCCGATGCCTTGGAGATTGGTGAAGATGGTGGTGAAGAAGAACAGGAACAGGCCGTAGAAGACCGCCATCGCAATCCACCAGCGCTTGTTGTTCCAGATCATCCCAGCGACGATTGCCACAATGAACGCCGGCGCAACCGGAATGGCGGAGAGAAAAATCTGAACAGCGAAGATCGAGGTGTCGAATTGAATCGGGATCGCCGCCTGAACCGCGTTGGCAATCTCCTGTAACGACATCATGCTGGTTGGATTCATCGCCTTGATGATGAATGGTGTCAACCAGGGGAAGCTCAGTCCGCCCAGGATGAGCAGAATGTCAAACTCCGGGAAGCGATGCAGCTTGCTCCACCAGCCCGCCCGCCAGGAGTAGACCAACGCAGCCACAATCACGGCACAGACACCCCAGAAAGCATACAGCGGCCAGGCGATGTAACCAGGGGTTTCGACCCCGGCTGGCACATGTGAACGCTCCTCAACGATGACGAAGAAAATGGCCGTCGCCAGCACCAGAAAAGCCAGGATAAGCAGATCTAGCCAGGGACGCCGCGACGGGCTGCGCCAGAAAGCCCAGACCATCGGCACAATCATGATGAATGCCGTCGCCAGCACCACCAACACTGTCCATAGGATAAAACTCTGATATTCCAGTGTCCCAGCGGTAAGCGTGTTAGGCGAGTCGAGCGGCGTAATCGCCAGCACAATGTACATGCCCAGCGCCGCGACCGCCGCGATCAGCACCGCCAGGGATAGGAAATAAAATAGCGACTTCCCGGGCAGGTGAAAGAAATACTGTCCCAGTCGGACAACCCAGTAGAGCGTCAGCACACTGCCAAAGATGGCGATGTACATGAAGGCCGTCTCTTTGGTCGCCAGACTTAACAGCAGCGCGCCGGAGAAGATGTAGAGCCAACGGGCTTTACGCCTTAAATGTCGTGGGCCGTTGAGGTACATGAAAGTGCAGTACACCATGACCAGCGTGTAAAAGATGGATGGTGTATCCTCGCGGATGTAGCGGTTGTAGTACAGGATCAACGGCGAGACCAGGAACATGATACACGCCAGAATCGCGCCCCAACGCCCGATCCAGGGGCGGAAGAGCAGCGGGAACATCACCATCAGAATGCCCAACACCGCCGGATAAATGCGGGCGGTGAAGTCATTATCGCCGAAGAGAAAATAATTGAGCGCGGTCATGTGGAACAGCACCGGGCCATGCATCAGCGGCGTGTGCTGAAAGATGCCCCGATCATACAGATCCCAGGAGAACTTGGTATGCAGGCTCTCGTCATGACTCATGGTGCGATCACCCAGCACATAGAAGCGGGTGAAAATCGCCAGCACCAGGATGATGACATAGACCCAGAACTCCCAGTTCAGCTCCAGGCGAAAACTGAGGGCACGGCTGAGCGAACTGGCTTTTGGCTCAACGGGAATGGGGTACGGCTCGCGTGTAACTTCCATAATTCCTCAATCAACACTAAGGTGTGGTAACGGCATCGGGGCGCAGATGGTTGAGGCGCGCCTGAGGCGTGGCTTCGGGTGTTAAACGGATCAATAGCGCTGCGACGCTGGTCGCCTCGTTTTGGATGGCTTCGGTGCTGCCGGGAGTAGCCTGCTGCACGACCGGCACTGGCGGCGTCGGCGGTTCAGCCAGCGCCAGCCCGCGTTTGTTCATGGTCAACGGAAGTAGGAAAACCATCACGGCGATCAGAGCGATCAGACCATAGCGGTAGGTATAGATTTCCGGCAGGCGATTCGGGCGGCGTGGTTTGTCCTGCATCGCGGCCCACACCTGATCAAATGGCACCGGATTTCTGGAGCGCCCCACCAATGGGACATCCCGGCGCAGATGCTCGATCACCTGCTGCTGTTCCTGAAGTTGCTGATAGCAGACATCACACTGCTGAAGATGCTGCCCTACCTGTCGCTGCAGGCGCGGCGGCAGTTCACGGTTAATATAGGCCAGCAAATGTTTCTGACAGCGCTTGCAATTCACGGTCTTTACCACTCCACACCAACCAGTTCATCGACAAGATGTTCGCTCACCGGTTGTAACTGCCGTTTGAGCTGCTCATGCGCCAGCCGCACCCGGCTCTCAGCGGTCTTCTGCGGACACCCCAGGACTTCGGCCATCTCGCGGAAGGTCAACCCATGCCCGTAGCGCAGGATGATCGCTTCACGCAAACGGGGCGTCAGTGTGGTCAACGCCGATTCGATAGTGTCCTTCGCCGTGCGATCCGCCAGACGGACTTCCGGGGCTTCCCAGCGTGGTGCCGGCAGATCGGACGACAGCAGCCCAAACAAGTTGAAGGGACGCCCACGCCGGTACATATTGCGACAACGACTGAGGGCGATGGTATACAACCAGGTTTTGAACGACGCCTTGCTGGCATCGTAACGTCGCAGATTCTTGAAAGCGTAAACGAAGGCTTCCTGCATCACATCCTCGGCATCCTGGCGGTTCATCAGGACGCCGTAGCAAAGGCGATAAATCAACGGCGAACATTGGTCATACAGGGCGGAGAAAGCGCTCTGGTCGCCCTTCAGACATTGTTGAATCAAATCATGCATGGCATCTGGCTGCTGGCTCATGGGTTGGCTCATTCCGTTCCGCGCATCACCATTCATTTATACAAGCAATGCTTGCGGATTCCTTACCGTTCATCCGCTGGCAGCCCATCATACACATCCTGCCGCAGCCAGAGAACGGTCACATCCGACGGCATCGCCCCGGTGAGCGTCCGGCGCTGCATCCACCAGCCCCAAAAGCTGGTCAGGTCAATATTGGTGAAGTTCCAGGCGGTGTGGATGACAAAGCGCTGACCGACATAGGGACCACCCAGGTCGGGCGGCTCCGGCACATCCGGCAAGAGCAAGATTTCCTGCCCGCGCACCAGACTACCTGCTGGTATGTACTCGACGTTAGGGAAATCGCGCAGGAGCCAGGCCACCACCCCATCGTCGGCCACCTGGGCTGTCACCGGAATCTTGGGGAAACCACTGGTCTCACGATCAGAGAGCTGCATCAGCGTCTGACGCAGCAAGCGGGTTTCGCCACTGGTCGGGTTGCGATTCCACAATTCGATCGGTTGGTCGGCGTTGGTGACGGCAACATGCCACCCGCTGCCCAAACTGGTCACCAGCGCGAAGCCCAGCAGACCAACCACCGCGCCGCGCAGCGTCGTCCCTTCGCCCCATACACTCGACGCCAGAAAGTATCCGATCACCAGAATCAACAGGCCGATGACCAGCCAGACCACATTGTAGGCGTTCAGGTTGGTCAACTGGAACGGCGTCGAACCATCGGTGACGAGGGCGCGCCCCAATGATTGCAGATGAATGGTCAGCAGGACACAGACCGCCACCACCCCTAACGCCACCACCCAGCGGCTCCATTCTGGCGTATCCCACCACAATACATCCTGTTCCGGCGACAGCAGGTCATTGACGACCACGCTCGCCAGACCGGTCAGCGGGAAAACCAGCCACAGCGCATGTTCTGGCCCGGCACCGCTGTAGAGCAAGACAAACACGCTCACCAGCAGCGACCAGCCCAGCAGGAAACGATCTAAGGCGCTCCACGCCAGCCGACGCCGAGAACGCCACACCGCGAAGGCCGCCAGCACCCAGATCAGCGGCTCATAAAACAACGACACCAGCAGCGGAAAAGCGAAGGGTTGGTTAGTTCGGCCTTCGGTCAGGCCGCGCAGGGCAGCCGTCAGGAGTTCACCCACCGCACTCAGACCCGCCGGATAGAGCAGGAACATCGTGCTGACCAGGACGACCAGCACTAGAGCGAGCAGGCCAGCCGAAACCCAGGGCCAGATCGCCCAGCGTTGGCTGAACTGTTCCTGACGCAGCGTTTCATCTTCACCGGCATCCTGATCGCGCCGGCGCAAGCGCCATCCCAGCAGAAATCCTCCGACGATCAGAATCACCAGCAGAAAAACCCCAGTTGGCTCGATCAATAACACTAACGCGGCAGCGGAGATTGTCGTCAGAATGGCAAAGCGTGGCTCGGCGCTTTCCCAATAGCGCCACATCGCCCAAGTCCCTGACAGCGCCACCAGCAGCGACCACACCGCCGGAACATCCAGCCGTGAACTCGCCAGCAGCACCGGCGAACAGGCCAACATCAGGCTGAAGATCAGCGTGCGCCCCGGCCCCAGCAAACGGCGGAACAACAGTGGACTGACCGTGAGCAGCGCTCCAGCCAGCGCGGTTGCGATGCGCGCCGCGAATTCCGAAGCACCCAGCACACTGAAGGAGACACTGTGCAAGGCAAACAGCAGCGGACTTTCGGGAACAATGAGCGAACCAGCGGCATCAGGATAGACCACGCGCCAGGCGGCCAATGCCTGCCGCGCTTCCCGCTCAGTGAGCGGCACCACATCCAACTGTGCCAGACGCAGCGTCAGCGCCAGGACCACCAGCGCGATATAGGCCAGCATTTCCCCATTCACAACCCAGCCACGCGACGATGCTTCTACAGTGCGGCTCGGCGGGCTTTCAATCAGCGGGCTTACTTCCATTCCTCACCTGTTCCGAAGTTGTTGGTTCTGCTGCAAATCCACCCGTCAACGCGCCGCCACCAGCGTCGGCGGCACTTCATAGAATACGCTCTGAACCCGTCCAGCGCCATCCAGCATGGCGCAAATCGGGGTCAGATTCTCGATGAACTTCTCCTCGCCACCACTGCCATATTGCTGTCGCTCGCTGGTGCCGAAGAAGATATAGTCAATGCCATGACGTTGAATGATCTCGGCGGCGACTTCCCAGCGTGCATCCTGATACAGCGCCGGAATATCCTGTGGACGGCTGGTAACCACCTGATTATAAGTCGGCCCGCGCCATTGCCGCTGATGATTCTCCCAGCCCAGCACAATCGGCACACCGGTCAAGCCGGCCACACGCCCAAAAGCCGGATTGTAGGCACCGCCCAGCGCTTCCGCCACCACCAGTTGGCGATCCCCGATCTGCTGGCGGAAACACTCAATCGACTGGTAATCGCTGGCAGCAATCATGGATGGGCCGCCATCCAACGTCAAGGGGCGGGTATTCGTTCCATTGGCGTAACCACTCTCGACGAAGTTGCGGCTGTAAATCCCAAACAGGGGATACAGCATCCCCGCGCCGATAGCCAACACAACAACAGCGCTGAACGCCACGCGAACCGCCGGAACCGGACGTTCAACGCGCAGGCTGCTGAGGATCGACCAGATGGCGTAGGCGCTGGCGATGCTGAACAACACCCAGGCCTGATAGTAGAACTTGAAGATGGTGTTGATGCGGGTGCTGAAGTTATCGCGCAGGAAGAAGAATTCCGGCACGACCACCAGGCCGATACCGAGCGCCACCAGCATCAGCGCGAAGCCAGTTTCCGGGGAATAGGTCACCAGGACCCGATCATCATGACTCAACTCGGCATCGTCATCGCTGCGTTTGCGCTTGCTGAACAGGCTGCTTGGGAACAGGCGCGCCACAATCAAGCCAAAACCCAGCAGCAGGAGCAGCAGCGTCACCCCACCCTGAAGCCGTCGGGCGAAGATCTGCGGCAGTGCGCCCAGCAGACCGCCAAACGGTGCGACGAATTGATTGACCAGATTGAGCGCTTCCGGCACCAGCAGTGCCGCCAGCACGATCAATAACCCTGTCACCGCCATCAGCGCGATTAACAAGCCCAGAGATGCCTGCAACCCCAGCCGCCAGTTCAGCCGTTTGCCAGCCAGCCGCGCCTCATGCCACAGAAAGAAAGCCAGGATCAGCAGGAATGGGCCGAACATGATGAACAACTGGGGGAACGACGTCGGCGTGATGATGTTGGGCAGCAGCCCCGCCGCCTGTGATCGGAAGCTGATGAGGAACGGAAGATAGAACACGACCGCTATGAGCAGCAGGCTGCCGCCGAAGCCGGCCAACCGGAACCAATCCTCTTGTGACAAGCGCCCCTGCCCGCGCATCAGCCGCCGCAGCCCATCCGCCCCCACCAGCGCCGCCATATAGATCGGCCCATCCCAGGTATTGAGGAAGATCAGACCGCCAACCGCCAGCCCATAGAGCAGGAGTTCAGCGCGCTTCGGATCACGCCCCGCTAGCACCAGATTCAACGCCAACCCCAATGCCAGCAGAACGAAGGGCAGCGCCATAACATGGGGATGATTATCCGCCAGGAGAAAACTGAACTGAGGGAATTCATCGATCGGCTGGGCATACCAGTTGGGCATCACCTGCCCGGTCAGATCAAAGTCATTCAGGACGCGGCTGGAACGGAACCACCACCAGTATTCCCAGCGTCCCGGGTCGGCGCTGCCTGGTGAGAGCGTCACCGCCTGGTCATCTGGGATGCCGGCGGCCCGCGCCTGCTCTCGCTCCGGATAGGCTTCGCGGCTCTGCGTCCCGGTCAGGCTGAGATACCACTCAGGGGCAGCCCTGGTCTGATACGGCAGTTCAACCAGGGCAACCTGGAAATTCCCCATCAATGTCACCATGACCAGGGCGATTAGACCGGTCAGGATGGGTGCGAAACGGCGGCTGATCTCCTGCCCAATCTGGCGCGAGCGCACCAGATTATAGACCACGCCATAGGTCGTCAGGCCGGTCAGGGCGAAGAGCAGCGCCACAGCCAGGTTATAGCCAATCGTGCTGATGACGCCGCTGAGGTTGGCGAGCATCGCCATGATGAAGTAGCCAAAGTAGTAGTAGCTGATGGAGTACCCGGCCAACCAGCCATCGTTCGGCGGGAAAGTCGGGCTACGCATGATGCTGCTCATGAACATCAGATCCATCGGCTTCTCGGTGGAGCCGATTTCGTTCTGGTGAGCGCGGATGATGGCCCAACCCAGGAGCATGACGAAGAAGGCGACTTCACCCACGACAATCCCGGCACGATTGGCTCGCCACCAGGTGCGCCAGTCGAAGCCCTGTCCCAGGCGGAAATAGACCACCAGCGACAGCAGCAGCACGATAAGCCACGACAGGATGATCGATCCCGTCGTATTCTTGAGGAAGCCGAAGCTGCCCAGCAACCAGAATACATAGCCGACCAGCAGCAATCCGACGGCACGCGCCAGCGTAAAGCCCTTATCCGGCAGGCTGCCTAGCAACCGAATACACAGGGGAAAAACGGCTGCCCCGGCCAGCGTGACCAGCAGCCACCAGCTTAAGACCATCCCACCTTCGCGGGCGAACCAATCAAATACCACCGGCTACATCCTCTTGCAATGCAAATTGTGCGTCCTTTGTCACTTTATACACCGTTGCCGCGCCATTGTCGTAAACCACTTCCAGCAGTCCGCGCTCGACCATCGTCGGAAACTTCGCCAGACCTGCCGCCGGATAGTAGGCTTTCTCCAGACTGCTGACAATGACGTAGCTGACGTTGTAATGGCGCAGGATGTTATACGCCTGATCGATGTCGCTCGTCACATAGAAAGCATTAACATTCGCCACCCGCTGTTCGACCAGACGCGGCAGCGGATCAAAGGTGCGCTGCTGGCGCTGGTGGAAGTTCCAGCCAGTGACAGCCGGCAGCCCGGTCAGTATCGCCACCCGTCCCTGCCAGCGATATTCCCGGTCGCTCTGCCCTTCCATGATGGTCGGTGTCCCCTGGATATTCTGCTGCAACCAGCGGATCATGTTGTAATCATCCAGCAGCGGGAACGGCGCAACGGTCGGATCGCTCTGGATGACCTGGGGATCACCCTCATACAGCGTGGCATACTGCATATAGGTCATGCCATCCAGCGTCAGCGGCGTATCCGGTGCCATCCGATCCAGCGACCGTCCGCGCGAGGCCATGATGGGATACAGTCCGGCGGCGATCAGCAGCAGCCCCATCAGCGGATACCAGATCGAGCGCGACAGGATCGGCCAGCGCGACGAACTCTGCACCAGCCAGGCGAAGGCTGCCCCGCCCACCGCGCTGAATAACAACCAGGCCTGAATGTAGAACTTGAACAGCGTATTCTGCCGTCCGATGTCGCCATCCAGCACCACGATCTCCACGCCCAGCGTCAAGGCCAACGCCAGACCGGCCAGCGCCAGCACATAGCGCATCTCGCGCGATTGGCCTTCGCGCAGGAACAGCACCGCCACCCACAACAGCAGCGGCAGCGCCACAATCGCCACCGGCACCGGAGCCAGTGGCAGGCCACTGGGGCCGCGCAGCACCGGAATGCCGAACAGTGTCAGGAACACTGCCAACAGCAGCCCGCCCATCAACGCCAGGAAGCCGAGCAGCAGCGGCACAAACTTGCCCCGCAGCGCCCGCACATACACCCCGCGCAGCCAGCGCCCGGTCTCCCAGAGCAGCAGCGAGATGATGAGGAAAAGGAATGTACCGTGAATGGTGAAATACATCCACACCTGGGTGCGCGGCCCTTCCCAGGGGAGCGCCCGGTTATAGACCGAAGAGTACCAGGTGGTGAACGGCAGCACCGCCAGAAAACTGAGACCGACGAACAGCCCAATCCGAATGACCAGTTGGAGCAGGCTCACGCGATTGAGACGGACGGTAGCCTGCCACCAGGCGAAGCCCAGCCCCAGCACACCGAGCAGCATGAAGGTGATCCAGTCCCAGGTGTTGGTCGCCCGCAGCAGCCCGATAGTCGCCGCGCCGAGGGTCAGCGCCAGCAATTGCGCCAGCCAGCCACGTCGATCCCGTCCTGCGACCAGTATCTCGTTCAGCACAAAGATCATGGCGATGAAGAGCATCGACATGGCGATCATGTGAGCGTGCAGGTCACCGTAAAGGAAGGTGAAGAAGGGAAACTCGGCGATGGCATTACCGCCACCGTCGGGCGTCTCGCTGATGATGCGGGTCGCCGCCCAATACCAGCGGTTGGGCGAAACATCGATGCGCCCATTCTCTCGGACAGCCTGTAGCCCGCGCAGCATACTGGCAACGGGTGAGGCCGCTTCAGCCGTCGCCTGATCGAGCAACTGCTGCAAGGCTTCGCCGCTCGGTTCGGTTCCATTGCGAACACGGTACTCTTCGATGAGTCGCTGCTGGACCACAATCGGGTTATTGTAACCACCGGCTGGCAGCAGCCCTTCATTCACGAACACTCCCGGCGTGTGCAGATTGCCCAGCACAACCGCTAGAATCAGGGCGGCGATGCCGGCTACCCAGGGGTTACCCAACCGCGTTGGCTGCTGGTCAACTGCTTCCGTGTCGGTCACCGGTGCAGCAATTGATGAGCGTTCGGGTTCGGTCACTTCGAAGCCACCTGGCGCATCCCCGCCAACCTGAGCCTCCAATTCAACCGAGGCTTCAGGCTCCGCGGCCAGAGGAACTTCGCGCTTACGCCTGGGGTTTTCCTTCCAGGCATTGACCACATTGAATGCCACCGAAAAAGCGCCCATCCCCGTCAGGGCGAACAGAGTCGGGATAATCAGGTTATAGGCGACGGATGGTGACAGCCCCAGCAGCAGCACCGGCGACCCGACAATGACGAAGCCGAAGTAGTAGTAATTGATGAAACCGCCGGAATGCCAGGGGTCAATCGGCGGGAAGACCGTGCTGCGGAGGACGCCATTGAAGTAAGCAAAATCCATCGGCTTCTCGCCGCCAAAAAACGGGTGCCACAGATCGGGGTTGGTCAACCGAATGAACAGGAAGAAACCAAACGCAATTACGGTGATCAGTTCGATCAGGAGCAACTGCCTGACGTTCTCCCGGATGAAGCCGATGAACTCGCTCCAGCGACGGAGCAGCAGCAGAATCCCGACGATGAAGATCGCCGCCATGACGATCAGGATGCCGCTTTGTGACCACAACGGGACGCGGGCGCTGGAAGCGAACCAGGCGATCCAGGCCACCAGCACCAGTCCGGCAGCTTTAGCGAAGCTGTACCCTCTGTCGCTCAAGCCAGGGAAGAGGCTGAACAACAGCGGCCACGTCACCCAACCGAAGATCATGATTGCCAGCCACCAACCGGCGACGGTGAACACCGGCTGCACATTGATGAGGCTGTCAATGTGGAAGCGCTGCGACCATGTGCCGTTGTCGTACTGCATCCGCGCCAGATCAGGCGGCAGTTGCAGCGCCGTCGGGATATTGCTGGCGGGCAGCGAGTACAGCGGCAGCACCCCGACCAAAGCCGGATCACAATAGAAAGCGGCCATGTTGGTGGTGCTGAGTTCCGGGCAGGCAAAGCGCGTCTGAACCGTCTCAACCTTTTGCAGCGGCACACTGTTCAGAAGCGTGCGGGTGTTATCTGAACGATAACGTTCCGTCTTCTGATACAGGAATACGGCTGGATGATCGTACACATGGAAGGCTTCTTCAGCCTCGAATTCGTTCAGCCAGCCCGGCGATGTGTAGATGGGCAGATGCTGATCGGAGACCCGCAGCGGGCCAAGCTCATAGGTTTCCTGAAACAGCTTGACCAGATCGAATCCCAATGAACCGTTGAAAAGCGCCTCGTAGTAGCGGTTGGTCATCGGCCAGCGATACGCGATCCGCGACTGGGTATCATAGCGCCGGTTGGTCGAGATAATCAGGTAATCCGCCTGATCCAGCGCACTCTGCATGATGTCGCGCTTGTACGGCTCTTCATCATAATAAATTTGCAGCTTGAGCGGATGAAACTGCGCCGCCCAGGGATCAACCGAGTTGCACTTGGCGGTGGTCGTCTGTCCGGGTGGTGGATTTTCGGAGAGCGTTTCACCGGCGGGAAGGCCGCAGACTTTGGGGAACGACACCTCATCCCAATCACCTTCCCAGGCGACGACCGGCCCAGCGCTGATGATTGGCCCGCCTGATAGCACCGTCATAGTGAAGGTGTAGGTTTTTCCCCGTTCCAGCGTCAGCGGTTCACGCAGCGGAATATCATAGGCATCGCCTAACGGATGCTCACTGCGCTGCAAGTCCGCCGTCAGTTCACCTTCCGTCAGGATGATATTGCTATCGGGAAGGCCGATACGAACCTGAATGCTCTCGGTCGAAGGATCATCCGAGGGGTCGCCGAGATGCGGCGAGAACACTTTCGTCACAACGCCATCGGCCGGCGCGACGAATTCCTGGGTGTAGGCCTGACCATCGACATAGCGTGAGGCCGAGTCCGGCAGCGGAATGTTATCGCCAAAGGTCGGCACATTGGGAACCGCGATGTTGATGAGCGGCGCATCGCTGTCTTCGATCTGCATCGAGAAATCCGCTGGCAGGCGCTGCGATGCCCACAGCGTGGACTGCGCCGGGGCGAACATCTGGCGATAGATGTTGCTGAACATCAACGCCCACACCACCGTGAATCCCACCACCCCAAGCAGCAGGCTGCTGGCGACGACGATGCGCCAGGTTTTCCCGGAACGCCGGGCGCGCTGGAATAATTCCCACAAGCCCCAGGCCGCCAGCACCGCCAGCGCCGGATAGATGGGCAGGAAGTAGCGCATCGTCATGACCCAGATGCGCCCGAAATAAGCAAAAAAGCCGATGACCCAAAGCACCAGCAGCAGATTACGCAGCGCATCCGGGCGTCCGCGCAGCACCCGCCATAATCCCCAGCCACAGGCCAGCCAACCGGCCAACCCTAACCCGACACCCATCCCCCACAGCACCATATTTTGCAGCGGAAAAATGAAAGGCGTCCGGCCCACCCATTGCCAGTTGGGTGGCGACTCAGCATTGCCGCTGACGAGGTACTGCGCCTGTCCGGCATCTTCCAGCCAGCGCGGATTGAGCGATAAACCAAAGAACCCCGGCCCGTTGAAGGTATAGGGGTGAATAATGCGGAACACCAGGAAGGCCATGCCCAGCGCCAGCACCCCGCCCAGCAGAAAGTTGGTGAAGGCGCGTCCGCGTTCGCTCCAGGGCAACCGAGAATCCAGCAGTGGCATCAACTGGATCAGACCAGCCAGCGCGATCAAGGCACCCACCGGAGCGGTATTGATGCGGCTCGCCATCGCCGCGCCCATGCTGGCACCCGCCAGGGCATAGAGCAGCAGTTCGCCCTTCACCTGGATGCGCACCGCGCACAGGATGGTGAGCGCCACGAAGAAATTAGCTGTCGCGTCAGCAGTCCAGAAATGCGCCTGTTGAATCGAAAACACAGTTGCAGCATACAACAGGCTGGCGAGCAAGCCGACCCATTTGCCGTGTAGCTGTAAGCCGATCAGGAACACGATGAGGATGACGCCGGTCTCGGCCACCGCCGACAGCATCCGCCCCACCAGCCGTCCGCCATAATAACTGCCCCAATCCGCGTCCCCGGTGAGCTGCACCAGGGCGTCCGCCGACCAGCGCGTGATGAAGGCCGGCAGCGTGCCATAGACATACAGGCCGTTGCCGGTATTGTTCGGATTCCAGGGGGAGCAGGCCGCGTCAAACCAGCCGCCGCGCCCGCCCGTATCCGGATTGCGCTGCTGGCAGGCGGCGATCTGTCCTGGAATATCAGCATCGGTGAAGGACAGAGGGCCATTCAGCGACGCGACCACCTGGGTCATGAAGCGCTCATCGGGGTGCCAGAGGGTGAACTCATCCCAGTTCTGCCCCATGAAACGCAGATAGCCCCCGCCGAGCATGACCAGTAACAGCGTCAGCGTCACCACCATATCGCTGATGAGGACGCCGCTGCGCGCTTTCGGTTTGCGAACCGGATGTAAAACAGCTTCAGCCATACCTATCCTTATGAGCGCAGATCACAGACCAATCTGCTGCTTCTCTCAATTCGAGCGGCACTCACATCGGGCTACTTATACACCGGCTTCTGCCACATTCCTTACTGACCAGCCTGAGCACGGTTGTAGAGATCCATGAAACCATCCAACCCCAGCTTCGGCACCCGGTAGATCAGGAAGTCGCCGCCCGGCTTATAGCTGGGGATGGTTTGGGTGTAGCCCGCCGGGAAAAGCTGTTGCAGACGTTCCAGATTACCCTCATCCGCGACCGCCAGGAAGAACAGCAGATCGCGTTCGGGATCATAAACATACTGATCGGTGCGTTGCAGCGCCCGGTACAGGGTGAAGGGAACATCATCGGCTGGCAGTCGTCCGGTGTTATCGCCATCCGGGTCCTTGATACCGTTATCCCACATCGGCTGGCCGGCCTCGATTCCGACCGCGCGCGAATCCCACCAGAAGGGATAGGCCAGCAGGAAGGCATTGCCATAGCTGCCGCCACTTTCAGCAAAACCGCGCAGCACCCGTCCACCTTCGGTGTAAGGGGCCCAGGTTGATTGCAGATAAGTCGTGCGATAATCCACGAAATAGGTATTCCAGTTCGCCGTCAGTGCCAGCCCACAGATCACTGCCGGAGCCGCCAGCGCTACCCCTTTACCAAACCCGGTGGGGATCAGCCGCTTGAGCGACACCGCCATCAAGGCCAGCGGCAGCGCCGCGAACAGATAGGCAAACGGCAGCGTCCCACTCATGCGGGTCGCGCTGGGATTTTCGATGGGATACGCAATCGAGAGCGCCGACGGCAGCATCATGATAAAGAACGCCGCCGGCATCAGCCAGTCTGCCGGGTCACGCCGTCGAATCATCAGCACCAGCCAGGCCGCCAGACCAAGAATGAGGAATGCGCTGGTATAGATGTCCATCGCAGGACGATTAGGCACTGCCGAAACCCAGGCGACATCACCTTTCCAGTTATACATCAGCACGGCGTTGCGAATGTTGCCCAGCAGCACCGGGATATTCTCGCTAAAGGCCTCAACCCGTTCCTGCAACGTCGCCTGTCGCTCGACCAGATTGCCTGCGGCATCGGTGGTCTGAATGATGTCGTCACCCAACAAGCGTCCGCTGGTGCGCCGCCAGAAATCCTCCGGATATTGCAATGAGAAGCCCAGCATCGGCACAAACACCACCAAAGACACGATCACCAGCGCCGCCAGATTAACGGCGTAACGGGCGATCTGCCCCCAGCGCCCAGGACGGAATAGGCTGAACATCATGGCGATGCCCACCCCGACGACGACCACCACCGGCAGCATCCGGACCGCCTGATAGGCATAGATGCCAAAGCCGAGTATTAGACCGGCCTTGATGAAGTCGCCCCGGTTATTCAGGCGCAGTCCCCGGCTGAAATAGATCACGAGCAGCACCGTGTAGAACACCGTCAGCGTAATCCGCAGCCCCAGCCGACTCAGCATCTCGTGCCAATAGCTGGCTGCCACCAGGGCCGCCAGCGCCAACCCCACCGCATCGCGCAGATCCGGCTGTTTGTCGCCGATCATCTCCCGCCCCATCCAGAACAATAGCGGGATGGTGATGAGCGACTCGATGACCGTCAGCAGCCTGAGGGTGAAGAAGTTCAGCCCCAGCCCCGGCACATATGAAAGCAGCGCCATCAGATAGAATTGAGTCGGTTCGCGCCCCCCGTTGTTGGGGAAAAAGACCTGGGTGATGCCGTTGCGCACATTTTGAGCGTCCAGAATCTTCTCGACATGATCGCTGGTCATCTCCGGCGGATTGCCGTTCAGATCATGGAGGCGGAAGCCCGCCGCCGCCAGCATGATGACCAGCAGCGTCAGCAACACCCACCGTTCCGGCCACTGGCGATTGGCGAGCCAGCGGCGTGGTGACGACAGACGCCAACCCGCTGGTGCCAGGGCGCTGACCGTCAGGGCGATGCTGACCATCCAGCAGACGAAACCCGGCAGGGTGAAGCGGTTATTGTTGGTGAAAGCCAACGTCAGCACACTGAAGGCCACGGCGGCACTCATGAACCCCAGCCGCCATGTCCAGCCCACCGCCGAAATCAGACGCTCCGGTTTCGCCACCGGCTCTACCAGATCAGGTCGCTCTTCACCGCGCTTCGCCAGCCGAGCCCGCATATCCGGCCAGGCTGTGATGGCTTCTGCCCCCAACCAGAGGATAGCCGCTGCCAGGAACCACAACCCGCCAATCGACAGCCCAACCGCCTCAGCCCGTTCGGTTGCCATCACGATGCTGCCATACACGCCAGCCAGAAAGGCCACAATCCGCAGCGAGAGCTGGAAAGCCAGCCGGTTGCGTTCGTTTCGTTCTTCGGCTGATAGCGCCAGTCGCTCAGAAGCCGTGCGGGGAACACTCACACGAATGCGCGGCGCGGCCACCGGACGGCTGGTTGGCGCAGTCTCCATCACCACCTGCCCTAATGCCCGGAGTGTATCCCCTGGTGCACGAACCAGCGCGCCCAGCATCTCTGGCACGGTCAGATCATCAATCGCCTTGACCGGCTCCGTCGGCAGATAGGTCACCGGCTCGGCAGCAGTCTCGGCTTCCGGCGCAGGCAGGTTGTCCATCGGGTCGTCGGGAGAAATGCGGGTCATAGTTGGCTACACTTTTCGCCCTTTAATGCACAGGTTTACGGTCGAGCGCCCCGCCGGTTCATTCATACCATTGGGACGATCAAAGAAGTTTAGCACCTTTAGCGCCAGATTGATCGGGTTGAGCAGGCTGCCATCATTCTTGTCAAAGGTCGTTCGATCCGCCGCGTTCGCCATCGACTTCGGCAGCGCCCCTGATTCGAGCAGCGGCTTGCCCAGACCATACACCAGATTATGAATGAAGGGAAAGCTGTGATGGGTGAAGGCGCGCTCCTCCTCCACCGCAAAACCCGCCGCTAGCACACTCTGCCGCAATTGATCGCGGGTATACAGCCGCACATGATTGGCCCAGATGCCGGCCAGCGGCCCGTGCTGGATGTGGGTCTGGAAAAGAGTCTCCAGCGTCTTGTTGATCGGGTCCCACCAGAAGGGATAATTGGCGTTCGGCACGGTGATCGCCACCACGCCACCCGGTTTCAGCACCCGCAGCACTTCCTTCAGACCATCGACATCGCGCTCAATATGCTCCAGAATCTCGGAGAGGATCACGCCGTCGAAGGTGTTATCCGGATACGGCAGGGAATAGATGTTGGCGTTAGTCAGCAGCAAATTAGGCAGATGACCGACATTGCGCTGAGCTTTGCGGATGATCTCATCTTCCAGCTCCAACCCCACCAAGCGGCAGCGGCTCACATAGCGGAACATATTCAGATAGAAGCCACGACCGCAGGCACAATCCAGAATGACTGAGTCATCGCGGGGTTCAATCCACTCAAATATGGTGCGGACGCGCTTCTTGAAAGCCATATCAGCCTCGTTGCGCGTCATATGTTCAATGGTGTTCAGATCAACCATGTCCGGTCACATCCCGCTGGCGAGCATAGGCGTCAAAGATGGCTTCGTACTGGTCAACGGTTCGCTGAAATGAGAAGGTATCCTCGATCATCTCGCGTGGCTTGACATACTGATCACGCTGCTGGATGACCGCCACCAGCGCCTCGCCGATCGAGCGCCAGTCGCCGACCTGCGCCAGCCGGCCCATGCCGGTCACCTGCACCGGGATGCGTCCGCCGGGGGTGTTGGTCATCACCACCGGCGTCCCACTGAGCATGGCCTCAACCTGCACCAGGGCGAAACACTCGCTGTCACTGGTCAGCGCCAGCACATCGCAGGCCGCGTAGAAATCGGCCATGAACTGCATATCCTCGCGCAGCCCCAGGAAGATCAACTGATTCCGATACTGCTGCACCAAAGCCTGATGCCGTTCCCAGGTGTCCTCATAGGCGATCTCGTATTCGCCGCAGAAGACGATGCGGGCGTTAGGATAACTCTGATTGATGACTTCCAGCGCCCGGATGAGCAGATCGGGCCGTTTCTCTTCGACAAAGCGACCGGAGAACCCGATGACCGGCCCGCCATCTTTCGACCACTCAGCGCGCAGTTGGGCCGCATGTTCCCGATCCGGTGGCGGCATATGAATCGGTGGGTACACCGGAGTCACCTTGTCCCGATACGGTTGCAGATAATACGAATTGTCAGCATAGTCGCGGCTGTAAGCGACCAACCGCGAGGCCATCCCCGCCAGCACCCGATAGAATGCGAACATCGTCCCCTGGATCAACCGGTTCGTCAGCCCCTTTGGCAGCAGTAAGTCGCCGTGATGGGTGACGACCACCTTGCGCCCGGAGAGCTTTGCCAGCACGGCGATCAGCGCTGTCTCCAGCATCGGCGTGCTGACCCAGACGACATCGCTTTGCAGCATCAACCCGAGCGCTGCCCAGGGATAGGCCGGCATAATCATGCCTCGGCTGATCGGAATCGGCGGCACCCACAGCCGCACCACTCGCACCCCGTTGTGCATCTCGGTGTCACGCGGCAGCGACAGCTTGTAACGTGCTGTCAGCACCGTCACCTCATGCCCGCGCCGCGCCAGTTCTTCCGCCACCCGCTGGACATGGATGGTCAGCCCGGTGCGATGCGGCACATAGTACAGCAGGCAGATCAGGATTTTCAGTTTGCGTTTCGCGCCGGGAGCAGCCCCATCCTGGCTGACCACCCCTTCAACTTGTTCCATCATCTCAAGCATCTTGTGTTCCGACTGTTCCGCGTCTCATCTCGTTCACGCCCTGCGAGAGCTGGCTCACGCTGATCCCTTCCTGCAAGAAACCGACGACGCCAGTTCCGGCATGAACGAATAGATTCAGACCATGCACCAGCACGGCGAAGGCCAGCGCCCGCTCCGGCGGCTCGCCGAAACCCAGCGCACTGATGGCGACGATGATGGCCGCTTCATACGGCCCGGCGTTCACCAGCATGGCCGGCACCGCGATGGCGAAGGCCGCCGCTGCGATGTACAGCAGCGTGGCTGACAGGCTGGCCTGGTCAAAAAAGGTAAACATCAATATATACCCGGCGGCGATGGAAATTCCCCAGCTTAAAGCGGTCCACCCCAGCACGCCGGTCAGCATCCTCACCTGAGTGAGGGGTTTTAAGCCATCCAGAAAATGATCAACCCAGGGTTCCAGCCGGGCACGCAGCCCCTCCCCCCGGATGACGAATCGCATCAGCGCGTGGAGCCAGTCCCGCCGCCACGACAGGCCGACCAGCACGATAAACCCCACCAACACCGCCACTCCCCCGGCAGCAGCCGCCGTCCGTAGCACTTCCGGCACCGGCCCGGCAGCCACCCCGACCATGACCATCAGCACCACCGCCAGCAGATCCAGCAACCGCTCGACGATGATGGTGCTGGCGGTCTTGAAAGGCGGCACCGGCGGGTTCGCCCGCGTCGCCAGGAAGATACGCGCCACCTCGCCAATCCGCAGTGGCAGCACGCCGTTGACCAGATAGGCCACATTCATGATGCTGAAGGTGCGGCGCAGCGGCAGGGAATGTCCCAGCAGCAGTTGCCAGCGGAAGGCGCGCGTCACCAGACCGGCCACCAGCAGCGCCGCGCTGGGGAGGACATAGCCGTAATTCGCCTCTGTCAGCGCCTGCCAGAACTGTTCCGGCCTGATTTCTCGCACAATAAAATAGATTGCCAGCAGGCTGACCGCCACGCCCAGCAATCCGATACGCCAGCGTTTCACCGATTATGGAACATCCTGATAGCCGCACAATAGCGGCATTATACTATCATCTGCTCCAGCCCGCCGAGAGGTAAAAAGACCTACCCGCACCGCCGCATCATGCTTGACACCCGCCTTCATCCGCCCTATAATTTTCATCAGTACGCGGGTGTAGCTCAGTTGGTAGAGCGTTTGCTTCCCAAGCAAAATGTCACGAGTTCGAGTCTCGTTACCCGCTTAGTATTGAAATCTTGTCGCATCCGAACCCCATCCAATTATTTTCCATAATTTACTTACCCTGTCTGTTATCTTGA
>JALHNT010000014.1:147306-154152 GCA_022843385.1 Anaerolineae bacterium
GCGGGGGGGATGCTGTATCTGTAACACTTGCCGCCCGCTCGCTGACACTAAAATTCCCAAGCAAAATGTCACGAGTTCGAGTCTCGTTACCCGCTCAATTTCTCTAAACATGCCTCCATGCGTTTGACCGCCCTATTCCATATCTCTGCATTCACCTGAGCAGCTTTCAACTGCTGTTTGTGCCACAAGAGATTTTCTTCGTGTGACTGCGGCTGCTCATCCCAATCTGTTAGTTTGCCATAGTACCATCGCAGCGCCTCTAATTCGTATGACCGGAGGCTTAACAGGGGTTTCTCGTCATATTCCCTTGCAGCTTGCCACCACTGGACCTTTAGATGCTCAGGCATTTCGTCAATGTTCATCGCTCACCTTCACTAAGTTCCTGATCGGACTGTACTTCTCATGTGCTGCTGCAATTTCGTCGCTGGTGAACCCGACGTAATGGTCGGCTGTGGTGTTCACTGATTTGTGACCCATCAGCTTTGCCAACGTCACCAGGTCCCCGCCCGCCTTGATATATTCAGTGGCAAACAAATCGCGCCAGCGATGAGCGCTGATTCGTCCTGTCACCCCTATCCGCCGCGCAATCCGCTTGAGCATCTGCCCAAGCCCATTGGGTTTGAGCGGTTCCAGCGTATCCGGGTCATAAAACAGACTCGGAACATCCATCCGCGCTTTGAGCCATTCATCAATAATGAGCATGGTGTGGCTGCTGAATGGCGTTCCCCGCGTCTTATTCCCCTTCCCTGTCACCAGCATCCGCCGCCGCTCCCAATCAACATCGGCCATTCGCAACCCAGCGATCTCAGCCCGCCGACAGCCGGTATCGAGCAGCAGCGCCATGATTGCGCGATTCCTCACGCCATACAGCCCTTCCCCGGCATGAGCGAATAAGGCTTGCACATCTTCGATTCGCGCCGGTTGCGGGTTGGGCTTAGGAGCTGCCGGATAGCTCATGTTTGCCATTGGATTCTTGATTTGGTATTCACTGGCACACCATGCCCAGAACTTGTGAAGCGCCCGCCGGTGGCCTTTTTTCGTCTCCTGGCTGTAATCCCCTGGCAAGTTCGCAACATAGGCGCGAATCTGATGAGTTGAAAACTCGGCCACTAGCCCTTGACCGTTGGCTTCGATGAACATCCCCAAAATCGATGTGTACCAGACGATGGTGGCCTTGCTCAGGCCATCGGCTTCGCAAGCCAGCAGAAATTCAGTGTAGGCAGAAGAGAGATGTGTCATGGTGTCTGTATACTTTGTCTTAAGCGTGACTTCCGTTTGAGGTAGTAAGCGCGATTTCGTTCAGCCCGGTTGTTCCAGCGGCGCTTTCGGCCACTTCTAGGGCTGTATTCCCAAAAGGGACTTTTGCCGCTGGCGACTTACTCGCTTTCTCTTGCTCTTCGGCCTGGAATTCCATCACCGTCTGCTCTTCACCATATGCCCATTGATCTCTGGCCTGCTCACGCCGCACAGCCGCGTGTTTGAAGCCGCTGGGAGCGTCGGCAAAGGCTTGATTCGCCTTCAGTTTGACGATGGCTTGCCAGATTTCTTGCTTGAGGATGGCCGGATAATCCGGGTGCTGTGTCGCGTCAGTTGTCGCCTTCTCCCAAACATCGAGCGCTGTAAGGTACCGATCATCCACCTCTTTCCGCCGCTTCACCGCCTGGACAATCAGATGCTCCAATTTGAAGCCGATACCAATCGTGAACAGTGGCGCGAGAACAGACTCCAGCAGACCGATTCCGCTTTGCCAGTTTGCCACCAGGACGAATGTTACAGCGACAGCCGCAAGCGCCAGAAACACCCAGCGTCGCCAGTTCGCCCGCGTCAAGCCGAAAAGCACCGTGAACAGAATCATGGAGCCTTCAGCAAGTGGAATGAGCATCCATTGATGTGCCGCTACGAACAAGTCCTGACTGATGATGGTTCCAGCCGCCGCTTGCCCGGTAGCCGCATAGCTGGCCTCAGCCAGTTTGCCCATATGCGAGATGATGTGAATGGATGAAACGACCAGCGCCGGGATGAACACGAACAAGGCCAGAATATCCAGCACTGTCCATAACCGGCCTAGCTCACGCTCGAATTGCCGCCGCGTCGGTCTCTCGCCAATGCGCCGCTGCGTTCGTTCGAGCGCCTTCGCTTTGCAGCCGTCATACTGATCCAGAGTCAGCGCCTTCAGATCGTTCAATGTATAGGTTGCCACCTGTCTTGCTCCTTATAGCTCCATTAGAACAGAAACCTACGCTTCGTAATATTCAGCGTAGTTTAAAAAAAAGTGCTCCGCTTGCTCCGCTGCTCCGCCATGACTTCCCTCAAGCGTACTTTGGCGTACCAAATGTTGAGGGAAAAACTTATACAAACCTTTGATGAGTGCTCCGCCAAGTGCTCCGCCATACCTCCGCCATCATGGCGGAGCAGCGGAGCAAGCGGAGCACTTTCCATCGCCAAATTTACAGAAATTTGTGATGGCGCTGTTCTATATCGTAATGTTGTCATGGCATGTGTTGAACGCGGATCCGCGCCCCACGCCAGCGGGTTCGTCCGTTCCATTCGCTGTTGACCAGTCCCAGCCTTCGCCAGTCGCGCGCTATCTGCGTCTGGTTCTTTGGCTTGTATCCAAAGCGCTCGCACCAGGCGCGGTAGTCGTCATACAGTTCCCCGGTCATCACCGAATAGTCCTGTCCTAGTTCGAGCTGCTGTTGCAGGTACACCTGCTCAGTGTCGTTTTCCAATTGATAGGTCTTCAGCCATTCCTCGCTGCGCTTCACTCGCGTGAATTCTTCAGCCCGCCGCAACCGAAGATAAGCATCCATCAGGCTATTGAACACGCCTGCCCGCTCGCTCCGCAGCCGCTCGGATAGATTGCTGATGCGCTCGCTTTCCGGGATGGTCCGGTCAAACAGGATCAGTTTCAGCCGGTTGATGGTTGCGCCGCTGCGATCATTGACTCTGGGGGCGCCGTTCATTGCCCACCAGAATTTGGCCGTTGGCACGAAACTGAAGCCGGGCTTGTTCTTCACGTCCACATAGATCTCGTCTTGACCACCCACCATCGCTTTATAGAGCGCGTCGGGAAGGAAACTGTTGGTATCCGCTTCAGTGAACGTGACAACGCGCTTCCCCGCAATCCCTGACAGCAAAAAGCGATTCGTCGCCAGTTGATTGAGGTCCAGTGTGACATGAAAACTGCCCATCAGTGACCGCACAAAGCTGATGAGGGTGGACTTGCCGCTGTCGGGCTTCCCGACCAGCCAAAACGATGATTTCAGATCCGTGCGAGCCGTCATGCTGTAGGCCAGCGCCTCGTGCAGCAGCTTTATCATCGTAAAGTCGGTCGCGCCCGCCTCATCCGTCAGGCTGGTGTTGAGGAAGCGACGGAAGGTAGGGCAGTCGGCGTCCTCATCATAAGCGAAGTCAAGCTGAATGGTTGACCAGTCGCCCGCCTGGTGCGGTTCCAGCTTCTGGGTTTCCAGGTTGAAACGGCCATTTTTCAGGCTGATGTAGTTGCGGGCGTCGGTCTCCGCCTGGGAGATGATGCTATCCGGTTTGAACAGGTCGTCTTCCAGCATGGACGCCAGCGCGTTGATTCGTGCCTGTGTGACGCCGCCCTTCAGCAGGCCCCGCCATTGGCGAAGCTGCCGCCGAATGTTGCGCTTCACTTCCTGGATGTCGCGTCGTCGCCAACAGCCCGATTCATAGACATGCCAGTCATTGCGGAAGTAGGCCACTTTTTCAGCCCATTCATCAGCGATCTTCAATGCAATTTGGTCATCATCCGCCCCGTAGGGCAGGGCGGATTCGTCCGGCGGTTCGACAGGTATCAGCGTTTCTTCCATTGCTGACTCCTGGATTCGTTCATCCCGGCGAGAAGGCCGCTGCGAATGGTTGCCAGCGCCTCGCCTTCTGGTAATCCGCAAACCCGTGCGCTGGCGAGCAGGGTGGTTTCCACCGCCTCGCGGCTGATCCACCCCTCAGCGACGATTTGCCCCATGTTGTAAGCGGCCACGTTCAGCCGCGTGTTGCGGCTGCCTTCCGGCACGGATCGGAATTCTGAAGCCTCTTTATACAGCGCGGCCTGTGCATAGCGGCCTGGATACCGGATTTGCCCCTTGCCCTCACCATTGGTACGCCCTGTACGCTGGCTTTCAGCTTCGGCTTCGGGATTCGGTGCTGGCAAAGCCTGTTGTAAGGCTTCCAACCATTCGACTTGCTCATTCATGTTCGGAAGCCGTCGGACGCTGCCTGCATGGGCAACTTTATATTTCAGCAGGGTGTCGGGATGCACCGAAGGCGCGGCTACTACGTATGTACCGTCCGCCCGCAGCTCGATATTACCCGCGGCATGTGCCATCAACCGGGTTGTTTTGGGCAATTCCTGCACGATGTAGTACAGGTGCTTGCCCCGCCCGCTGCCGGTCGCAATGGCGAAGGTATCCAGCAAATCCGGCCATTGCCGCTCGAATGTGCTGATGGCTTCCAGCCCGTCCAGATCGATCACACACAGGTTCTGTGACACGCGCCCACAGATGATGCCGATGTTTCGTGAGTAGAGAAACCACTTTTTCACCTGGAACGAATCGGCTCTGGATTGCTGGTACTTTTTCCAGTCCACCGCTGGTTTCTTGCCCGCCAGCGGGATGATGCTCAGGCCGATCATATGATAGGCCAGCGCCGCTGTTTTCAGGTCACTTGAGGCGATTTCAGCCAGCGTCGCCATGCTGCACCGCCTTTCTGTTACAATGCGTCATGATGAGCCTCTCAGTGCTTGATGATCTTTTTGCGCGTGGGTAGGGGGCTTTCGTCGGTGTCGGGCAGAATGGGTCGCTCCATTTCTGCCAACACCATGATGAGAACGTAGGCTAAATCCGGGTCCTCACACATCACGCTGACAATTTCCATTCGCCGCTCAATGGTGCTTGCCCCGATGATGGCGGTTAGTGAGCTACTCGCCACGTATTGCATGTACTGTTCTTCGCCGGTCATGATTCTTTAGCTTCCTCTTGCAATTCCTTCACACAGGTACCGCAAATCCATTTGCTGTCCGCTCGCTTGTACCATCGACTTGTTTTCATGAAGCTCATGGCTGAAGCGGCGTTTCTGGTTTCGACCGCAAATACAAATCCACAGCGCAGGCAGCAGAATTTGTACTCAACCCACATATCCCCGCCGTAGATCGAGCGCGGATAGCGATCCAACAGGTCAAACCGTTCTGACTTCCCTTGCTCTTTCGTCTCCATTTCACCACCGCCTGATCCTTGCCCGTGCTTCAAACATTTCCCGCCGTTGAATAGCATCCTGATCGTTTGCCATTATCAACAGCTCATTGATTTCATCCTTCAATCGGATGAGACAATCCCGGTGATGTATCACATCTTCACCGCGCTTCAGTGCATCCCGAATCTGGTTAAGTTCATTCACTGCTCCAACCCATGCCGCATGTTGCAGCTTTTGCCGACGCTCACGTTGCTTCCGACACTTGGCACTACAGGTTTGTGTGCTGGCCTTGCTTTCGAGCGGTAGCGGATTTCGGCACTCACTACATTTTTTGGAGCTCGTGTGACTAAGCTGTGTCACACTAGCTCTAAAATCACTGGTGTGACTGGTCAGTGTCACAGATTTGTGATTAGTCATCATTCCCTCTAGAACGGTATCTCATTGACCGACACGGGCGCGGCGATTTCCGCTTCATCCCCAACCGGTTCGCTGGCGCATTCCAGCACAATCTTGTGACCGTCCATCTGGGCGTTCGCAATCCAGCCTTGCTCTAGCAGGTCGTCTTCCAGGTCCAGAATGCGATCGATCCAATCGCTATAGAGGCTCAGATGGGTGTCGATGTTGTGAAATTCAATGCTGACCATGACCTTCACGATTTGCTCTCCTGTGTATCGTCGCTATCCGGGCTGATCGATGGGTTGATGGGTCTCTCGTCAATGCGGTTGTAGTAGAAGGAACCGAACCGTTCGTAGTCGCGGGCGGCCATCCATCGCCCCAACCACAATTCCTTGGTTTGCTTCAGCAGCCGGTTGAAGCGGATGTCGCCTTCTGGTGAGAAGTCGCGTTCGGATGCTTCCCGCTTCAGCTCTATCAGGCTCAGTTCGTATTCCCGCTCGGCTTTCAGCAGTTTTTTGGCGGCCTGGTTTGCGCTGCTAGGCATGTTCCATCTCCGCTTCCAGCAGCTCATCGATCGCCCGCCGCGTCCAACTCATCTTCCCCGTGTAACCATGTGCCTTGAGCCAGCGCCACAACGTCGCCGCGCTGACCCCCATTTCCGCGGCTGCTGCCTCAAGCCCAACCGCGTTGATCCGCTCGATCTGGGCTGGCGTCGGCGCTTCCTTTAACCGTTTCACTGGTGCCATTAACTGCGCTCCTTACTGCATAAAGCTGCTGATTTCAGATAAAAAAACTCCATGCAGCTTTATGCTTAATTATGCAGCAAACTGCGATGAAATGCAATTGCATTTCAATTACAATGCGGTTTGGTTATGGGGGAATACGAGATGCGAAAAGACAGAATACGCCAATTGATGGATCGGCAAGGTCTCAAGGTTCCTGCACTGTCGGAAATTACTGGCATACCTGAGCGCACTTTGTGGCGGTTGTTTCAGGACGGAACTGGCACTACTGATGACAATGTTGCTGCAATTGCTCAAGCGCTGGGCTGTAGTTCTGATTACCTGTTGGGCTTAGTGGATGATCCGACGCCCCATTTTCGGATTGATAACCTATCCGACCGCGAGCGCCAGATTCTCGCGGCCATCCGTCGTGGTGACAAACTGACGGCCATCCACATCCTGAGTGAGCCGGAGAAAATGTAAAGCCCCCGTGTTGGGGAGATCGGAAGAGCACACG
>JALHNT010000015.1 GCA_022843385.1 Anaerolineae bacterium
CCGGATGCTCCGCCAGGCCAGGTCTACTAGCGGATCACCGATGTGGGCGTACTCCCAATCCACGATGCCGTTTAGCCCATCACTGGTGACCAGCAGGTTGCCAATGCGGAAATCACCGTGTGTGAGAACTTGTTCTCCTGGTGCAGGGCGGTTTTGCTCGACCCAGCGCAGCCCAAATTCCAGTACCGGCTGCTGCACACCCAGTCGGTTGATTGTGGCGCGGATTTCTTGAAGCGCTTCCTGTGCCGGGCTGTAACCCGAACGCGGAGCTGTCAGGAAATCGAGTGCGGCCTGCTGGGTGTCAATGGCATGGATCTGTGCCAGCGCTTTGCCCATCTGCGCTGGCAGTTGCTTCCGCGCCTCAGCCAGTTCGGGATCATTCACCACTTGCTTGCCGATGGATAAACCGGCTACATAATCCATCATCAGGAAGGGTGCGCCGAGAATCTGCGCTTCAATGCAGCACCAGCGGGGCTGCGGCACCGGCACACCCTGAGCATGAGCAATCTGCATCAGCCGGAATTCCTGGTCGCGGGTGAGGGCGCGCTCGGATAAGGTGGTGCGTAAATCTCGCCTCAGGACATAGGTACTGAGCACCCCATCAATACGGACTTCTGCCAGCCAGTTGTCGCGTGAGGTTCCCCCCGGCAGCGCTTCCAGCCGCACGATGTCGATAGTTTTCGCATCGGTGACCGAGTCGAGATACTCAATCAAGCGATCATGCGACACGTCACCAGGCAATTGTTTCTCAGCCATAATCATCCATTTTCGACCCACATTGACTCTATTCTACCGAACCTTGGATTATCCGTCGGTTGTCGGCAGGTTGGAAAATCATATGATAGTGATAAACTGAGAAAAAGCATTCATCTGAGGAAAAACAAATGGATTTTTCAACCCCTTCGCATATTCAGGCGTTAGCCACCCGCGTGCGCCAGTTTATTGACCAGGAAGTGATCCCGCTCGAAGCCGAAGTGGATCAGCACGAAAATGGCATCAGCCCGCAAAATCTCCAGGCCGTGCGGGAGAAAGCCCGCGCTGCCGGGTTATGGTGTCCGCAACTGCCGCCCGAACTGGGTGGGTTGGGATTGTCGCTGCAAGAGATAGTGCCGGTATTTGAGGCTGCCGGGCGCAGCCTGTTGGGGCCGCTGGCCTTGAACTGTTCGGCTCCCGATGAAGGCAACATGCACCTGCTCCATCTGTACGCCAACCCCGACCAACGCCAAAACGTGCTGATGCCGCTGGTGGCAGGGACGATCCGCTCGGCTTTCGCTATGACCGAACCCTCGCCCGGTGCCGGTTCTGACCCGACCATGCTCAGGACACGCGCTGTCCGCGATGGCGATAGCTGGATCATCAATGGTCATAAGTGGTTTGCCACCGGCGCGGATGGTGCGGCTTTCCTCATCATCATGGCGGTCACCAACCCGGATGTGCCGGTTCACAAAGGGGCAACCCTGTTCCTGGCGGCGACCGATACACCCGGCATCGAGATCGTCCGTCGTGTCCCGATCATGGGCGGCAACGATATGGGCGGGCATTGCGAGATTCGCTTTCATGACTTGCGCCTGCCGGATAGCGCCATTCTGGGGCAGGAAGGGCAGGGCTTTGCCCTCACACAGAAGCGACTCGGGCCGGCGCGCCTGACCCATTGTATGCGCTGGACGGGGATCGCCCAGCGGGCGTTGGAGATCGCAACGCAGTATGCCGCGCATCGTGAAGCCTTCAACTCCGCCCTGAGTGGTCATCAATCGGTTCAATGGATGTTGGCCGACTCGGCGATAGAACTCCACGCCAGTCGTCTGATGATTCAACAGGCGGCCTGGCTGATCAGCAACGGTGATGATGCCCGTCAGGAAACTTCGATGTGCAAGACCTTTGTCGCTGAGACGGTCAACCGCGTTCTGGATCGCGCCATTCAGATTTGTGGAGCCACTGGTATTTCGCGTGACTTGCCCCTCAGCCGCTGGTATGAGGCGGCGCGGGCTTTTCGTATCTATGACGGCCCCTCCGAAGTGCATCGGATGGTCGTGGCGCGACAGGTGGTAAAACACTATGGCAGCTAGAGCGCGTCTGCGTGATCTGGGTATTGCCATCGGCAGCTACCCCACCGGCCAGTGGAACGCCATCACCGATGTTCCGGGGATTCGGGTGGGTCACAGCACCATCATTCACGATCAACCCGGTGTGGCACGCACCGGCGTCACCGTCATTTTCCCCAGCGCCGCGCCGATCTGGCAGCATCATCTGTTTGCCGGGTTTCATGTGTTGAACGGGAATGGCGATTTCACCGGCATGCACTGGGTCGAAGAATCTGGACTCCTGACCACGCCGATAGCGATCACCAATACTCACCAGGTGGGTGTGGTGCGCGATACGCTGATTCGCCATTCCGTCGAAACCCATCAGGTCGAAGAGTGGGTGATGCCGCTGGTGGGCGAAACCTATGACGGCTGGCTCAATGACATCAACGGCTTCTTCGTCCAGCCGGAGCATGTCTACCAGGCGATCAGCGCTGCCAGCAGCGGCCCGGTCAGCGAAGGCAATGTCGGCGGGGGAACGGGCATGATCTGCCATGACTTCAAGGGTGGCATTGGCAGCGCCTCTCGCTTAGTCGAGCTATCATCCGGTCAGCACACGCTGGGCGTGCTGGTCCAGGCCAATCACGGCGATCGTGACCTGCTGCGGGTTGATGGTGTACCGGTGGGGCGCGAGATCACAGCGCAGGAAATTCCGCTGCCCTGGGAAACGTCGCAGCAGACCGGCTCGATCATCGTCATCATCGCCACCGATGCACCCTTGCTGCCGGGGCAGTGTCGTCGTCTGGCGCAGCGGGCGACCATCGGCCTGGCCCGTGTTGGCAGCGTCGGGCATAATGGCAGCGGCGATTTGTTCCTCGCCTTCTCCACGGCTAACCCAATGGATGCCCGCAATCAGGTCGATCCCTTTACCATAACAGCGCTTCCACCGCGCCAGATGAATAGCCTGTTCGAGGCGGTATCTGAAGCGGTAGAAGAGGCTATACTCAATGCTTTGACCGCCGCCGAAACCCTCACCGGTTATCGCGGGCGAACGGCTTATGCCTTGCCGTTGGATCGGCTGGTCGAGGTGATGCAGCGCTATCGAAGGAACAACTCATGACAGACACCAATGCTTACGACGAAGTTCTCTACCCGGAAGCCGCCTATCCACAAACCCATCCCAACCGCCTCGCCGTCATCGCCCGTCTCCTGGGATTATCCCCTGAACCGATTGAGAACTGCCGCGTCCTCGAATTGGGATGCGCCAGCGGTGCCAACCTGATCCCGATGGCTGAGATGCTGCCGGAGAGTCAGTTCGTCGGCATTGACTATGCCCAGCAGCAGGTCGCTTTAGGGCAGGCGGTCATCAGTGATCTGGGACTGACCAATATCCAGTTGATCCAGATGAATATTCTGGAACTCCATGACCAGTTCGGCCAGTTCGACTATATCATCGCGCATGGCCTGTACTCCTGGATTCCAGCCAATGTGCGCGACAAGCTTATCGCGATCTGCAAGCAGTGCCTCAAGCCGCAGGGAGTCGCCTTCATCAGTTACAACACCTATCCCGGCTGGCATATGCTGGCGATGTCGCGCGACATCATGCGCTACCGCATCCGGGATATTCAATCGCCCCAGGAGCGCATCGAGCAGGGGCATGATCTGGTCCGCTTCCTGGCGGAGCTGCGCCACAAGTCCAACAGCGATACCCAGTTGGCGCGCTTCATGCAGATTTACGCCGACCTGCTGAAAGAATCGCTGGTGCTTTCCGAGGGGCGTCCGGCTGCGGCGGTATTTCATGATGAGCTGGAAACGGTCAATGATCCGGTCTACTTTCACGAGTTTGCCGCGCACCTCGAACGGCACGGGCTGCAATATCTTTCCGAAAGCGAATTCCCGCTGGTGATGCTGGGGAGTCTCCCCCGGCCGGTTCAGGAAAAAATCGCCGGGATCGCGTCCAATCTGATTGATGTCGAACAATACATGGATTTTGTGCGCAACCGAACCTTTCGCCAGACGCTCATCTGTCATCAGGATGCGCCGGTCAACCGCCGCCTGAATCCCGCCCATCTGCTCTCGTTCTTCATCATCTCGCCGGCGAAGGTCGAACCTGGTGCGGACTCATCCGCCGGGCAATTTGTTGGGCGTGACGGCATCGCCTATGCCACCGATGACGATGTGGTTCGGGAAGCCTTCAACCTGTTGATCGACGTTTATCCGCGCGGGTTGACGCTGGCACAGGTGGTGCAGGATGCCCGCGCTACGGTGTATGCCTCGCGCACACCGACGACGACCGTGCAGCAGGATGCCGAGCGCCTGGCCGCTCACTTCTTGCAGTGTTTCAGCACCAGCCTCAACCTGATTGATTTTCGCGTCCATGAACCCGCCTTCGTCACCACCGTCAGCCCGAAACCGCTCGCCAGCGCCTACATCCGGCATCAGGTGACCCAGAATGAACGGGTGACCAATGGGCTGCATCAGCCGGTTCAACTGGAGGATGGCGAGCGTATCCTGCTGTCGCTGCTGGATGGTACGCGCGATCAGGCGGCACTGGTTGACCACATGCTGCAACACATCAATCGTCCAGCGGACATGACTCTCGAACAGGCTCAGGCGCGGATGAGCATTTCGGTACAGGAAATGTTGGGCGATCTAGCGGGTCGCGCCCTGTTGATCGGCTGATCGTATGCCTCGCTAAAAGGTGTGGGGGCCGGACGCTGCATTTCCCTAATTTCTGCTCGATTCTGTCCGATTGTGCGGCAGCACAACACTTCTCGTGGGAGAGAAAATGACAATAGGAATGAAGATGCGATGGAAGGGCATTACTTTACTAATCGGAATTGCAATTCTGGTAGTTACGAGCATTTTACTACTCCTAAATGGTGATGAGCCGCTTAATGACGAACCGCTTATTGTACCGATTGATCCTGAGGATTTTAGTGTTATCACGCTTGACAACGTCAAAGATGTGAAGAGGGTACATATTTTAGGAGATATAGGTAGTTTCTCGTTTACCCGCCAGGGAATAATCTTTACAAGTTCTAGTGACAATGGAGCTATACATACTGTTTATGCAGCGGACTACTCAACAGCCGAGTCGCTTCTCAGTCTGGATGTAGGAGGTCAAATTGATGTCTTAGCTATCAATCCCAACGGCAATGAGTTTGCTGTTGCAATGTTTAACGGAGTGAAAGGATATGATATTAGACTTTGGAATATATTGGAAGGACGTCAAGAAGTCATTTCATATGGTCAAACCTCGAGAATAACGGATATGGCTTTTAGCCCGGACGGAAAGCTGCTTGTTTCAGCGAATATGGACAACATCGTTAGTTTGTGGGATCTTAAGACTAGGCAGTTGCTAGGTATCCTGGAAGGTCTTAGTGAACCAGTGTATGAGTTTATATTTAGCGAAGATGGAAAACAAATCGCCTCATCCAGTTCCGATGATATTCGCATTTGGGATGTAGAAACAAAACAGGAAATTAGGGTTTTTAAGGCAAACAATGCCGAACCAGTTGCCTTATCCTATAGCCCCTTTGATGGATCGTTAGTCGCTGCCCATAACGACAGTAGGATACGATTCTGGTCGATTACAGATGGCAAAGTCATGAAGGAATTGCAGGGAGGACGTACAAATGTAGATATTGATTTTACTCACGATGGGTCAATTATGGCAGCAGTCAGTGGTTACGACACCGAAGCTTTACTACGCTTTTGGAATACAGAGA
This sequence comes from Anaerolineae bacterium, assembly GCA_022843385.1. Taxonomy (GTDB): domain Bacteria; phylum Chloroflexota; class Anaerolineae; order Aggregatilineales; family Phototrophicaceae; genus CFX2. The sequence goes on from JALHNT010000015.1 coordinate 5,753, forward strand.
CAGGTGATTTATTGGCAGAAATACCCTTTCCACGTAATTTATACGGTTTAGGTCACATAGAGTTTACTCCGGATGGAAAATTCTTAGCGATTGGGAGAGGGTTTAGCAGAAAGATGGAACTTTGGGGTATCCCTCTGCCAACCACTTAATCACCAATTGAGCGTCAAGCCAGGATGGCAACCCCACCCAGCATCGTCAGCCTGGGCGGCAGCCCGACCATCACCAACTACATCCACGACCCGAACCGGAACATGGTGAATGGTGGAGCTTATGTCAGGGATCGCATCAATCGAATGTTGTTTTCTGTGGTAGGTCTTATGCCTTCAATGACCTGGATAACCGCATCTTGCAGACCGTCAATCCTCAGATGACACGCTAACTGCCCGAAATATGCTCCCTCAACCTCGATTTTCACCAACTATCCTATAACCATTTACCGACATCCTTAACCCATCCACTCCCGCAAAAGGGTTAGTACCAAAGCCCTCGCGATTAGAACAAAAGGTTTACCAAAAGTTCACCCGTAACGCGGCGAATGGGCGTATCCTGAGGACAGGAAGTAGACAGTCGGTAGTCGGTAGTCAATAGACTGAAGGCTAAAAGCTGAGGGCTGAAGGTAATTGTTCACAAAAGTCAGGAGTGACTTTGACGACTTTGACGAATTTTTACACCCACCACCCATCATCAAAGGAAAACCTCATGCCTCGTCACTCATTACTCTTTACTTTGAACTTAGCACTTTCTACTTTGTACGGCTCCGTGCCGGTCAACTCACGGGAGAAGTTGGCCGCCGCCGAAATGACTTGTCCGGCGGCCATGATTCGCGAATTGAAAAAGGGACTGATGCGAATCTGACGAATCTGACGAATCTTGTGAATCATGGCGGGAGTGTTCAACCTGCTGAGTGCGAAGCCCAACGTGAAAGACTCTGATTGCTCTCTGTGTCTCGGTGGTTCAATTTTTCCTGGCACACTTTTCGCTGATGGCTCCACTCAGACACAGGATGCGTTAATAGTGGCGGATCTCTCCCTGAGATCCACCACCCCAAATGGTGAACCGCCGGCGGCAAAGGAGTTGTACCGTTGATTGAGGGAAGCAGGCTGTTATGTCGGAATGAACCGTTGTGTCGTCCGACGATGACGACGACACAAAACTGAATTGTAGGACAGTGGCGATGGATGAATGTTTTGCGAGAAAGGGTCAAGATCATGAGTCGGGCGGCTCACTTGGAGCTACCCGACTCATCACGCGGATTTAGCGCACGACCGTGAACGGCACCTCGAAGGGCGCTTGCAGGAAGCCACCGGTGTTATCAACGATGACCAGACGCATCTGGTAATTGCCCGGCTCCAGACCGGGGACGTACAGGCTCTCCAGCACGCCGTTCACCACATTTTCGCTGCGGGCGCTGCCCACCGTCGTCCAGCCGCCAAACTGCCCGCCGATGATCTCGATCTTGTAGAACTTGCCCTGATCCGAGGCAAATTGCACCGTACCGAGGATGGCCGTCTCAGCCGAAAGGATCGCTCCCGGCTGCGGCGAGGTGATGACCGCCGTCGTCACAATCGGGCCAAATCCACCAGACCCGCCCCCAGCTTGCAACAGTTGGGCGTTACAGGTGATGGTTGGCAGGTAGGCCAGCCCTTGATTGCGGGCATATTGCTCGGCAAACACGGCATCTTCCGGGACAGGTGGCGGTGCCAGGAACAACAACGGCTGCGCCCCCACTGCCGAAGGTGCCAGATCATTCGGCACCTGGCAATACAACGGCGCGGGGGGCGGCTGCTGTCCTGGCGGGACATTGAACTGAATCGCTGCCGAAATCTCTGGCGCGAGTCGGAACACCAACACCTGATACACGCTGGGTGAAATGGTCGTCAACTGCACCCCGTTCACCAACGGCTGCGGGGGCTGGGGTGGGGCGGGATACTGAAGATTGCCATCGGCATCCGGGATACCGGCCGAGCCATCCAGAAACCATTCGTTGATCCGTCGGCAGTCGGTAGCCGGGTCGGTCAGATAACGCACATCGCACACCTCGCGCAGTGACATCCCTTGCGGTGGCGTGATTTGCTCCGGCAGCACCTGACCACCCACCGCGAACTCGCGCTGGAACAGGGTCTGGTTGTTGTAGATGCTGGTGATGACGGCGTTCCAGATCGGCGCGGCACCGGTCACGCCTGATGAATTGACCATCGGATCACCGTTGCTGTTACCTACCCACACGCCGACGGCGATGTTGCGGGTGTAGCCAATCGTCCAGTTGTCTTTGATGTCGTTGGTGGTGCCGGTCTTAACTGAAGTCTTGATGCCGCCCGTGTTCAGGACACTATTGGAGCCGAAGGCCGCGCTGCGGGCGTTGTTATCGCTCATGATGTCCGACATCAGGTAAGCAATGCGCGGGTCAAGCGCCTGTTTGCCATACCCGGCCTGGTTGACGCTGCGCTCGGTCAGATTGCCGGAGGCGCAGCCATTTTCATACTGATAGACGATATTGTTATCGCTATCCAGCACACATAGGATCGCCGTCGTTGGGACATAAGACCCCTGATTAGCAAATACGCTATAGGCATTGGTCAGGTCAAGCAGCGCGACCTCACCGCCACCCAGCGTCAGTGAAAGCCCATATCGACCGGCATCGGTACCCAGGCTGCTGACGCCGAAGCGCTGCATCAGACCCAGCAGATAATCGACTCCGTAGCGGCGCAGCGTTTGCACAGCGGGGATGTTATAGCTGTTCGCCAGCGCGGTCCGCATATTGACTGGACCGTGAAAGGTGCTGTCATAGTTGCGCGGGATGTACATCTGCTGACCGGGAATGCCGATCTCGGTGCGGGTATCCCAGATCACATCGCCGGGCGTCATCCCGTTTTCCATCGCCGCAGCGTAATTGAAGGGTTTCATGGTGCTGCCCGGCTGGCGCAGCGAAATTGCCACATTGACACGGCCATCAATCGCATCGTTGTTGTAATCGACGCTGCCGACCATCGCCAGAATTTCGCCGGTCAACGGCTTCAAGACCACGACAGCGGCGTTGGTCACATTGTTGGCCTGGAGCCGCGATACCTGGCTGCTGGCGGCTTGTTGGGCGATGTTGTTCACATCCAGATCGAGCGTCGTGTAGACCTGCCAGCCACCGCGCACCACGTCTTCGGTGGCATAGCCCAGATCGACCATCAGATCAGCGAAACGCCGCTGGGCATATACGGTGAAGTGTGGCGCTTCGAACTGAGCCGGCGGGGTATAGAAGGTCAGGCCACTTCGCAGGGCATCATTCATCTGTGTCTGGGTAATCATCCCAAGCTTGACCATGCGGGTCAGCACCAGTTGCCAGCGCGACTGTACCGCGTCCTGGACAAGGGGATCAGGATTGAGTGGATCGAGGTCTGCGGGAGCTTGAGGTAAACCGGCCAACAGCGCGGCCTCGCCCAGCGTCAGGTCGCTGACATGTTTGCCGAAGAAGGTCTGGGCAGCTGCTTCAGCGCCATAGGCCATGTTGCCATAATAAATCTCGTTCAGATAGAGCGCCAGGATCTGTTCCTTGCTCATCTGACCGGTGAGCGCTAGCGCCAGCCCAATTTCTTCGACTTTACGCTGGACGCTGCGTTCGGCGCGTTTCTGGAAGTCGAACAACACATTACGCACCAACTGTTGGGTGATAGTGCTGCCACCGGTATCGCCTTCCTGTAAGCCGACGAATTGGAGGAATGCGCGGATCGTTGCCGGAACATCGATGCCCGGATTGGTGAAGAAGTTGTCATCCTCGATGGCGATGGTCGCGTTGATGAGGTCCTGCGGGAATTCACCATAATCGACGCGTGTACGACGGCCTTCATTGAACGCTTCGTACAATACCTGACCGTTGCGATCATAGTAGAAAGTACTCTGGAATTGTCGATAATCTTCAATCTGGCTGGCGCGCTCATCCAATTCCTGCCGCACCTGATTGGCAAACGCGGTGCCGATGCCAGCCGTCAGCAGCGTCAGGCCGCCGCAGAAGATGGCAATGAAGCCGATGAACAGACCGACACACCCCCGCGAACAACCCAGGCAGCCGGTCTTCTGACCCTTTGCCTGGCGACGGGGCAGCGGTTGAGGTGGTGATCCAGCTGATTGAGGTGGGGCGGGCGGCATCTGCCCATAAGCCGGTGAGGGGCGTTGATACTGCGGGTTGGTCGGCTGGGTGTATTGGGCCGGCGCAGGCACATGCGGCACGGTATGTCCGATTTGAACAGCAGGTGTCCGCACCGTTTGTTGGGCATTCGGCCCCACATCCGGGTTCGGGTCCAGGCCTCCCGATCCCGGCAGCGTTAGCTTGGGGTCTGGCACGCCCGGTTCGCGTGGGATTGGCATCGTCGGCATATTGCGCGCATCGACTGGATTGGCTGGCTCCCAGATCGGGCGATCCGGCTTCTTCGTTTCCGGCGCGATGTCATCTGCCTCTTCGCTGAGAGGCAGGCGAAAGGGCACATCATCATCAATCGGTTGTTCCTGGCGGGGATCGCGTTCGTCGTGCATTCCCAGTCTCCACCACTTCCAGCATCGGTTCACCACATGGGCGATGCTGATGATCGGTTTGGTCTTCTCACTGTATTCTAAAGCAAGATGGACAAAAGCGTCCATGCTGCTTGCCTGACGCCAACATGACGAACAGACGACGCTTTCCAGTACATTCAGATCAGGCACGATGTGGGGAAATCGGCTATACTGACAGAAGAGTGTTCTGATCTCATAATGCTAATCATGACCGCAACAACATCTACATTTCTAATTCCATACCCGCGCGGGGTCATGCGTCTGCTGTTACGCCTGCCTCTCTTTCTCTATCGAATCGGCCTGGGGCATTTGCTCGATGCTATCTTCATCATGATTCTCACTACCCGGGGGCGTCAATCGGGGAAAGCCCGTCACACAGCGATTGAGTATCGTCGTCACGGGAGCAAGATTTACGTCTTATCCGGTTGGGGTACACAGCCGGACTGGTTCAAAAATCTGCTGGCGGACCCGCTGGCAACTATCCAGCTCGGTCATCATACATTCAGCGCCCTGGCGGACCCTGTGACCGATTCGGCCGAGGCACTGCGCGTGTTGAATTTGTTCCGGCGCGTTGCTCCCTGGCGCTATGATATCGTGCTGGGAAAAATGATTGCAGACGACGTGAATGCCCAATCATTGCCTGATCTGTCGCAGCGCTTCACCATCATGCGCCTGACGATCATCAGTGATGAGCCAACGCTGCCCGGAATACGCGCCAACTGGCTCTGGCTCTGGCCGCTGCTGCTGTTCTTTCTCGTTGGCCTCGCCATCGTGTTGACTCTTTCCAAACGTCCTACGGAGAAATCTTGATGGCCGATCAAGCCGAGATTTTGCGGCAGGTTCGTCTGGCGCTTCAGAGCGAGAACTATCCCCAGGCGATTATCGCTTTGCAGCAGGCCGTTGGCTTCGCCCGTTCGGTTGGGGATCGGGCTGCTGAGGGACGGCACCTGGGCAATCTGGCGCTCACCCATTACCGCAATAAGCAGCCGCAGGAAGCGTTGGAGTGTTTTGAGTTGGCGTTGATTATCGCCCGCGCTGAAGAAGATCGCCTGACTGAAGATGGCATTCTGGGCAATATGGGCAACATCCTGCGCGAGATTGGCCGTTTTGAAGATGCCATTCGTCACCTGAATGAAGCCCTTCGGATTGCCGATGACATAAATGATGTGCGTGGACGCGGCATCTGGCTCGCTAACCTGGGGCTGGCCTACGACGATCTGAAGCGTTATGACATCGCCATTGTTCATCATAAGGAGTCGGTCAGCATTGCCCGACTGATGCGCGACCAGCGTAATCTGGCCGCACGCTTGAGTCATCTGGGTTACGACTATCTCCATACGCAGAGTACATCTGAAGCCGTCAAATGCTTTCACGAGGTAGTCGCGATTTACAAGACGCTGGGCGATCCGTTGGAAGCCGCAGTACGCATGAATACGATAGCCGGCATCTATAACGATCTCGGTCAGAAAGCACCCTCTGAATTTGAAGCCCGCTTCTATTACGAACTGGCGCGTGATGCCTATGGTGACACGCTGGGGTTTGCCCGTGAGCTGAATGACCGGATTGCTGAAGGCGACATTTTGACCAGTTTGGGCAGTGTGCAGGGCAACCTGGGTGAATACCGACAGGCGATCCAGACTTTTGCTGAGGCCCATGTTATCTTCAGTTCGATTGGCATGACCGATCGATTGGAGTACATCGAACAGCAGATCCAACTGGCGCGTGGCTTACTGAAGCAGCAGAAGCGTTAAGGCTATGCGTATTCTGCTTACCGGCGGTTCTGGTGATCTTGGATCGATACTATCGCGCCGCTTGACGGAACAGGGCGATAGTGTCCTGCGCCTGGATATTCGCCCGCCCAAAGACAGTTATGGAACGCACGTGACCGGTTCTATCCTGGATCGTCCATTGCTGACTGATGTGATGGACAGGGTCGATTGTGTCGTCCACATCGCAGCCTGGCACGGCATTCACGAGTTCCGCCAGCAAAAAGATGCCTATGACTTCTGGGATGTGAATGTCACAGGGACATTCAATGTCCTTGAAGCGACTGCCCGCGCCAATATCAGTCGGCTCATTTTCATCTCCAGCACCAGCGTGGATGAACCGCAGACGAATTATGGACAGAGCAAGATCCTCGGTGAAGCCATCGCTGCCAGCTATAGTCAGCGTTATCCATTGAGTGTGCTGACGTTGCGTCCACGAGCCTTCATTCCCTATTGGAATACAGATGCTTACTCCAACTTCGTTGAATGGGCGCACTGGTTCTGGGGTGGCGCTGTGCATATCCGCGATGTCGCGCAGGGTGTTATGAAGGGTATCGATCTGCTCCGATCAACCCGGCTGGAGCAGCATCTTGTTCTGACATTGGATGGGGCTTATGAGTTCACCGATGATGACCTTCAAGATTGGGACTCTGATGGGGAAGGAGCGACATTCCTCCGGCGTTACTCCCAACAGGATTATGATCTGGCAGTACATTATGGCTTGAACCCGGCACGCAAGCCGGAGAAGTGGGACATCAGCGAAACGCGCCGTTGGCTGAATTATGCGCCGACCTACAGCCTGCGGAACTTGTTGAACGAACTCGCTCAATACGGACTGGCGGGGCCACCCCCAGAATAAAAAAGGGCGGTTGTTACGCCGCCCGATCATCGGATCAATTCTTCATCTCATCATCATCGTTGAGATCAAAATCGTCCTCGGCCTCGTCATCATCTCCCATCAGCCGCGCCAGGAAAGCGCCATCGTCCTCATAGCCCAGCACCTCAGCCAGGTAATTGAACTCACAGACAATCGTCTCGAACAGATAATTGTCCTCATACGCATCCGGTGGATAATACGAGACCATCGCCTCATATACCTGTTTCAGATCAACATAGCGGCGTTCCAGAAATGCCAGATACTCTGGCGTCATCGAACGGTTACTCGCCATCAAACACCTCCTCATCGCGAACCCGATCAATCGGGGAGTCAGCATGGTTTAGAAACTGCCGGAAAGCGAACGCCAACCGCCGCTCAATCCACCGGCATCATTCACGAGGATGATAATCAATCCTCGCTGGGGCAAATGAAGCATCACACCACGGTCAAACTGTTGGGTAGTGGCCTGACCACCCGACTCTTCCTGTAGCGCCCAACCCAGTCCATTGCGGACATCGGGGAAGCTGCGCCACACCTTGCCAAAACCGCGTATCGGTTCCAGCAGGCCAGAGGGCGGCGTTTCACCACCACTGATGGGGTCGCTAGCGCTGTTGTAGGTATCGTCGTAGCGCTGAAAACGACCGGTGTTGAACAGCACATAGATCACACCTGGCGGCCCTGTCAGCCAGAACATCTCACCGCGCTCATAGACCTGCGACGCACTGGCGACCGAGGCCGTCAGCGGTGGGTTGCCAACCGGACAGCCGATCTGCTGCGTTAAGGTTGGGTCATTCAGATAGACCACACCGAACCCGCCCGAAGGTGGGAACGGACAGCTTGTTGCCGCGGTTGTGGCTACTCCAACCGGGGTGACCGCAGCCGGCACGGGTTGAACCGTTTGCGGCAGGATCGTCGCGTTGAGCGCCAACTGAACCAGCGCCGATACGCCCTCATTATCAACCGTCGGCTCTGCCGTATCGGTTGGCAGCGGTGTGTTGGTCGCTGTTGGGGTCGCTGTTTCGGTGATGGTCGCGCTGGGTGTCACAGTGAAAGTCGCGGTCTCGGATGGCTGCGAAGTCAGTGTGATGGTCGGCGTCAGGCTGGCCGTAACGGTCAGCGTGATGGTTGAAGTAGGCGTGAGCGTAACCGACGGCAGAGCAGCCAGAGTCGGCAAATCAGCCGTTTCTGGAACCGAAGCCGGATTACAGGCTGCCAGGGACAATCCCAGCGCCACGACGAGATAGTGCCAGAGACCAAAGCGTGATCGCATCATGTCGGTTATTATAAGCCCGAAACCCGAAGGCGACTACATGGAGACGCTCATGCCACCCAACCAGGTGACGTTTGTTCAGATCAGCGATACTCATATCAGCGGTCGGCCCGATTACGGTCTAAACCATGCACCCCATTCAGCGAACGCGGGCGCTGCGGCGCTGGTTCATGCGGTCAACAATCTCCCGTTCAAGCCCGATTTCGTGCTACATACCGGCGATGTGGCCTATGACCCGGACGCCAGCGCGTATCAGACCGCCCGTGAGATACTTGGACGCCTGGAGTACCCGATCTATTACCTCGCGGGCAATCACGATTATGGCGATGCCTTGCAGCGCGTCCTGCTCAACCGAACTGAAACTATCGCGCCTTTTCACTACACCTTTGAACTCAATAACTTCCAGTTCATCTGCCTGGATACCAATGGCCCGGCTGAACCCCCACGCGGCAATGTGATACCGGAGCAGCTTGAGTGGCTCGATCAGTTGTGCAGCGCCGAGGATGATCGTCCGCTGGTGATCGCCATGCATCACAATCCATTACCCATCGGCTCGCCCTGGCTCGACGATTATATGTGCATCACCAATGGTGATGCGGTTCACGCCATCATCTGCAAAGCCCAGCGACGGCTGCGCGGAGTCTTCTTCGGACACGTCCACCAGAGCATCACTTACTATCGCGATGGTGTGCTGTATGCAGCCTCGCCCAGCAGTTGGGTGCAGTTCAAAGCGTGGCCGGGGCTGGATGAAACCGTTAAGGACGACAACGCCGAGCTGGGATTTAATGTCATCACCCTCAGCGAAGACCAGACCTTCATTCGGCGCTGGGGCTTTCGCGTATAGTCGTTGTGGTAGAATGCAGCCCAGATTTCTACAGAGAGTTCCCTCATGGCAATTGACTTCATCATCGACTATCAGTGCTATCCCAAGCAGGAGTTCACGGCAAACGGTATCCTGGAACGGCTCAAGGGACGCGCCCGCGCTCAATCGGTGATTGATCTGTTCCGACGGAGTGGTGATACACGACCAGTGAACGAGATCGGGTTCGAGATGGCGCGCAACACCCCCGAAGGGGTTGAAGAAACCCGGATTGTGATGGTGCATCACTTACTGCAACAGGCCGAAGTGCTGCTCCCATATGAGCATTACTGCCAGGGATGCCCAGCCAACAACACCGGCGCACCGTTTGGTTGCATCGGCCAGATCGACTATCCGATTTCGAGCCGGGCTGAACGCTGGCTGCTCAATCAACTGCCAATCACGGGTGAGCCGCTGCCCTGGCTGCTGCTGCGCCAGGCTATCGAGGAATATCATCAGGGCGAAAGCCCGGTCAACCAGATGCGCGCCCCGGATCAGCCGTTTTTTGAAGACAAGGGTGTGCTGGTCAGAAAACTGGGCGAGCTGACGATCAACAGCAATCAGGTGTTTCAGATGTTGTTTCTGGCCGGGCATCTGCAACCGGCCTACGGTTCGATGCTGCTGCTGTTCTTTGACGCCATCGCGCGCGACATGAATGCCGACGAGATCATGGGACTGTCCCAATCACCGGAAGATGCTTTCGAACGGTATCCCTTTCTGATGAAAGCTGACTCGGAAGATGATCAGAGCATCACCCAGCTCAAGGCCTTCTTCCGCGCCCTGTATCTGGCCTGGGGTCTGAACGTCCGCCTGCTGATGGATGTATAGCCCTCACAGGGCGGCATGACGGGCGTGATCGACATACAGCACAGCGATGGGTGTGCCGCGTTCCGGCAGCGACTCTGACCGGAGATCGTTGCGCTGGGCGTTGGCATGGCCGGTGATGAATTGTTTGGTCTCTGGAAGCGCGAAGCCGTATTCCACCTTGATCTGATAATCACCATCGCTGTCGGTATCGCCCTTGATACTCATGATCTCGCCGCGCGTGAGTTTGCCCTTGCGTGCCAGTTCGCCGTGGCGCTGCCGCGACACCCAGACACTCACCATGATCGGCCAGGAGAAGCCATTCCAGCACAGGGTGAAGCCAATGAGAAACAGCGGAAACTCATTGGTACCGGCGATGCGCGAAACCGCCGGGTCATCCAGCGCGACTTCTACCGCGACGCCGAGACCGACTTCGGCCTGGTTGTACCGTTCCCAACTGACGCTCTGCTCACTGGTGTATTCCGCTTCAGCAAATCGATAGCGATAGGCCACATAATAGCTATCGCCGCTGTCTGAGTCGCTGGAAATCCGCCGGTTGGTGTAAACACCTTCCACCACCTGATGGGCGCGGTTGATGAGGATGAATTCACGAACCTGGGTGAGGGCGAAGGCACCGACCAACACACCAGCAGCAGCAAACAGAACCATGACGACCAACGCACAGCCCATCGAGCCACTATCAGCCAGATGGCGGGTTTTCCCCTCCAGCACCTTTTGATTCTGTGGATTGACCAGGAAGACAGGCTGCTTCTTGCGCGGTACATCTTCCGCTTCCGCGATGGGTTGAGGTGACGCTTGTCGGTCAGAGCCGCAGGCACGGCAGGTTGCTGCGCCGTCATTCGGGCTGCCGCAGTTGAGGCACTGCCAGGGGTCTTTAGCGGATGCGTCCGTAATGGATGTTGACGATTTGGCTTCGATGCGGCGCTTGGTCAGCAGGTTTTTCGCCAGATCGCGCACCTCGCGATCCCGATCTTTCTGGCTGGCGCGTTCCAGCACATCGTCCACAATGGCATGGTCGTAGTGGCGCAGTTCGAGCAGAGCTTGCTTGCGAATATTGGCGTCCGGGTCTTTCAGGGCTTTCAGCCCCAATTCCTTGACTGTGCGGGCTTCGCTGGATCTGTCCATGACTACGCCTTTCACCCTTCATCTATCCTTACTATACGGATGGGGTGTGTCCTGCGCCCTTAAGCCTTGTTTAACAGTTTGTAAAGAATCGAATTTCTACGGTAAAGGAATACTGCTCTCACTCAGTTTTGTGTCGTCGTCGTCGGACGACACAACGGTTCATTCCGACACAACGACCTGTCTTCCCTCAATCGACGGGACAACTCCTTTGCCGCCGGCGGATCGCCATTTGCGGTGGTGGATCTCAGGGAGAGATCCGCCACTATTAACGCATCCTGTGTCTGAGTGGAGCCAGCAGTGAAAAGTGCGCCAGGAAGAATTGAACCACCGAGACACAGAGTACACAGAGAGAAATCAGAGGTCTATTCCTTTCAACATAGCACTCAGCAGGTTGAACGCTCCCGCCATGATTCACACGATTCGTCAGATTCGTCAGATTCGCATCAGTCCATTTTTCAATTCGCGAATCATGGCCGCCGGACAAATGGTTTCGGCGGCCAACTGCTCCCGTGAGTTGACCGGCACGGAGTGGTGAAAAGTGAAAAGTGCTCAGTTCAAAGTAATGAGTAACGAGTGACGAGTAACGAGCAATGAGACTTTCCTCTGATGAGTGGTAGCTGATGCAAAAATTCGTCAAATTCGTCAAATTCGTCAAAGTCACTCCTGACTTTTGTGAACAATGGCCGTCAGCCGTCAGCCATCAGCTTTCAGCATTCAGCAACAGACCAACACAGAGAACACACAGTAAATCACCGAGCAAAGCCTTTATCTATCGACTATCGACTGATGACTAGCGACTGCCATGTGGCAGCGCTGCCAATGGGCTTACCCACCTGATGACCCACACGGGCGCACTCTATTGCACTCCTACGAGAAGAATACATCCGATTGTGCGCTTATGGGTGAACTTTTGGTAAACCTTTTGTTCTAATTGTGAGGGGTTTGGCACTAACCATTTTGCGGGAGGGTGAGCGTTAAAGATGTCGGTGCGAGGTTAGAGGATGGTTGGGTAAAATCGAGGTTGAGGGAGCGATATTTGGGCAGGTAACTGATTGCCTGAGAATGTCCTGTCCAATTGGACCAGACATGATTGACGGATTGGGCAACACAACAATCGTCAACTGCAATTGGAATTGCTGTAATCCATAATTGGCGACCAAAACAGGTTCATATAAGAGTTGCTAAACTGCTCAGAGAGCTTTACAGTCTCCTGTGCAATCAGGTTGTACGCGACATAACCAGTAGGAGTGTTAAATGCCAACCAGTTGCTATCAGATGACCAGGAAGGGAAATACTGTCCGTATTCAGAGTTCAACATAGCGGGGAAATCCCCAACTCTTTGAAGTGCATCTGTTTTCAAATCGTAAACATAAATTCCGTTGATTCTATCGAGTGTAGCAGGGGGATACGTGCTAACAACAAGACGTTCACTCGCGGGCGACCATTCCAAACTCTGGAGAAATTGCCCCATTACATCAATGTGTTTGGTCGAGCCATCATTGAGGAAGTAAACGTCAAATCCTGGTTCTTTAGCAATGGCTTCAACAGTAGCGATATATTGAGAATCTGCATCTTCTGGCAAATCTGAAGTGATCGATTTGAGGGCAATTAAACTATAGTATCTCCCCAATAACTCGCCATTTGGCGATGCAATAGATGGATAGACTTCCGATGCCCAGTCCAATGGGATTCGATGGAGCTGCTGAAATTGACGGCTTTTCATCGTTGTCTCGTCCCATATAAAGTAACCATCTTCAGTTTCATAGAGTAGCTCTGTTTGAGAGAACCAGCGTAATGCTCTTGCGGTCTTATCCAGCGACAGAATAAGTTCCCTCTCAAAAGTGCTTATGTTCACCGAGTAGAGTCTGGTGCCGTTGTTGTTCACTCCAAAACTCTCTATGAGGGTTTTTCCATCAGGCGACCATATCAAGCCATATGATATGGCTAATTGACCATCAGTAGATGATAGGGGAATTTCTTTAATCGTCTTGCCAATCACCGACAATAATTTCCAGCGATCACTGCCACGCAAAAGTAAATGGCATCCATCAGGCGACCACGAGTAGATACTATATGATGAATCAGGCATCTCCACCTGCCACACACTGTCTGATCTCAAATCTTGAAAGGTGATCACGCTACCACCTACAGGTCTACCCATAATGACTGAGCCTTGAACGGCTTCTTGCCCCTCCTGCGCGAAAGACATGCTATTTGAACAAACAATGACAATGATCAACAGCGTAATGATTAAGACGTGTTTTCGCTGCGTCATAGGCTTTAGCTCCGCAGTTGTCCTGTACATTGATATGACCTTTGCCTTGAGCTTCATGTTTGGTCTATCATCTTCAGCACATTGTAGACTCTATTGAAAGCGCACGAAACATGACAACTTCAACGATACACGCCCGCTATGATGTGGTCATCCTGGGCGGCGGACACAACGGGCTGGTTTCGGCGGCGTATCTGGCACAGGCCGGGTTCAGCGTGCTGGTGCTGGAACGGCAGCCGGTGGTCGGGGGCGCGGCCATCTCGCAGCCGGTGTTCAAAGGGCTGGAGGCGCGGCTCTCGCGTTATGCCTATCTACTGAGTATGTTCCCGCAGAAGATTCGCGATGACCTGGGGCTGCGCTTCGAGACACGCAAACGCACTGTGTCGTCGTTCACGCCGGTGGTGCAGGGGGGTGAACATCAGGCGCTGCTGATCGGCAGCGATGCCGAGGCCACCCGCGAGTCGTTTCGGCAGATCACCGGCGGCGATGGTGATTATGAGGGCTATCGGGAATGGTACCGGCTGGTGGAGGTGTTCGCCGAGCGTGTCTGGCCGACGCTGCTGCAACCGCTGCCCAGCCGGGCGGCGATGCAGGCCTTGTTCAGCGATGCCGATGGTCGGTCGGCCTGGGAGCTGCTGGTGGAGCAGCCGTTGGGGATGGGCATCGAGAAATTCTTGCAGGATGATGTCGTGCGCGGGGCGGTGTATACCGACGCCAAGATCGGCACGTTGTCGCAGCCGCATCAGGCCGACCGGCTGCAAAACCGCACCTATCTCTATCATGTGATGGGGCAGGGGACGGGCGAGTGGCGGGTGGTGGTGGGCGGCATGGGCATGGTGACGGGCGAACTGGGGCGGACGGCACGGGAAGCCGGGGCGGAAATCCTGACTTCGGCGACGGTGACGCAGGTGCAGCCGGACGGTCAGTATGCGGTGGTGTTCAATCATAATGAAGTCGCGCAAACGGTGCAGGCGAGATATGTGCTGGCGAATGTCGCGCCGCAAGTCCTGAGCCGGCTGCTGCCACAAGGGGCGCTGCCCGCGCCGGAAGCGGAAGGGGCGGCCTTCAAGATCAATATGCTGTTCAAGCGGCTGCCGCGCCCGAAAGCCAAAGGTTATACGCCGCAGCAGGCGTTCACAGGAACGTTCCACATGGATGAACGCTACTCGATGATGCAGGCGGCAGCACAGAGCGCAATGAACGGCGTCATGCCGGAGCAGCCGCCAGGTGAGATGTACTGCCAGACGATGACGGATCCCTCGATCCTGTCGTATGAACTCGCCAGCGCGGGCTACCACACCATCACCCTGTTCGGGCTGGATATGCCGGCGCGGCTGTTCCGTGATGATCCGGTTGGAGCGCGGGAACGGGCGCTGCGGCGCTATATGGATGCCATCAATCGTTACATCGAGGAGCCGTTGGAGGAGTGCCTGGCGACGGATGCCGACGGCAAGCTGTGCATAGAAGCCAAGAGCGCGGTTGATCTGGATCACGATCTGGGGCTGCCCAACGGTCACATCTTCCACACCGATCTGAGCTGGCCGTTTGCCGAAGATGAGGCGCAGGCGGGGAGCTGGGGTGTCGAGACCGGGCATCCCAACTTGTTCATCTGCGGGTCAGGGGCAGCGCGGGGGGGCTGTGTCAGCGGCATTCCCGGCTACAACGCGGCCATGAAGGTGCTGGAATGTGAGGGGCGGGGGATGTGAGGCTATGCCTCATCGTCGTTGCGCTTGATGCTTTCCAGGCGCGCCCGCAAGCGAGTTAAGCGGACTTCGCTCTCGGCCTGAACCTGTTCGATCAATGGTTGCAGGGCGCGATCTTCGGCTTCATACTCAGCCTGGTGATCGTAGTAGTAGGCCAACGCCGCATGAACTTCGGCTGGGCTAAGATGATAGTGATCCATCACCTGCTGAATGGTCGCTCCTGCCTCAATGACCATACCCGCGATCATGCGGACTTTGACTTTGCGCCCCTGGATATAGGCCTTGCCATCCACAATCTCAATATGATTGATCGGTGCTTCGCTCGCCATCTGGATTTACCTGATGTAGATTACTTGATTGATAATATCATCTTCGAGTGTTGCTGCGCCATATTCGACAAGTTGTACATATTCAATGAGGGCATTTACTATTGCCCCGACCTGACCTTGTAACTCTTGGTGAAGGAAGAATATGCCGCAGTGCTTTGCTCCGTTCGTCAACCATTGCTGGTGCAGGCGCAAAAAATCCTGATCGTGTGAAACCATAGCCATGCCATGTTGCGCTGCATATTGCAGGTGCTCAACGTCGGTGACATTTGCCTGCCCAATTTCCTCACAGCGAACGACTTCGACACCTTTGGATCGCAGTTGTTTGGCCGCTGCTTCTGGGATATGGGTATCGAAGTAGAAGACCAGATGGTTCATGCAAGCACTTCAACATCATGTCCGCGCTGCTTGAGTAGGAGCAATGCATGGGAGCGCAGCAATACATACTGATCGACCTGATCGATGAGATGATTCATTTCAGCAATTTCAACTTCTGAAAGCCCACCATGTTTGCTGCGAGCGGTTAGCTCCTTCAAGCGTACTTCCTGCGCCCACGCCAGCGGACGATGGACAATGGCCCAAAGCTCTTCATCGCTCAGGGTTTCAACAGAGGCTAAGATTGCACCGTTACTATCTGGCAGGTCGCCAAAGAGCAACGCTAAACTTTCGACCAGCATGGTTTCAACCGGGCGGTTGCTCTCGCTGGCGGCCTGTTGGACACGATGAAAGAGATCATCTGGTATTCGCAGGACAAGCGTATGTTCATCCATTGATCGTTGGCCTTTCACTCTTCCTTATTTTACATCGCTTACCCCAACCGTAGGAAGCGCACCAGCAAGCGCTGCCGCCAGATGAAACGCAGCAGCAGCAGCCAGACGACGAGCAATCCAACGACAACCAACCAGTCGGATGGGCCCAGCGCGGTGAAGGTGAAGAAATCACGCCAGTCCGGGACGAGCAAAATGGCGATGAAGGCCAGCGCCAGCAGTCCGGCCAGCAGCGTCGGACGCCAGTCGCCGGAGAACTCATCGCCGCCGACCCAGAAGCGGGTAGGGGGTTCGACGAACACCACGATCACCAGCCCGGCCAGCGTGGTGAAAACGGTGAGCAGGGTGCGGGCGGAGGCCAGCGCCGCTGCTTCAGCCTGAGCGAAAATCTGGTCGATGGGCAACTGCCGGGCGGCTTCGAGAGCCTGAATTTGATCGTCAGTCAGCATGGCGAAGTTGAGCGTGGTCGCGCCGCTGCTGGCATAAAAGGTGTTGATGTAGGTCAGGCTGTACAGTCCCAGGCCGAAGAAGGCGATGGAGATGCCGGCGGGCAGGACAAAGCGCAGGGCGGTGTTGACCAGCCGCCCCTGATTGACGCCGGGGCGTGACCAGGCGGCCAGGAACAACACCGGGATGCCGACGGTGAAGAGCGAGAGCAGCGATTGGTGGATGGGCGTCACCGGAAAGCCGAGGCCGATGATGGCGGCACCGGCGATGATGAGCGTCTGAAACAGGATGCGCGTGAGGAACAGGCGCATGATGTCCATCATCCCGTTGACGATGCGCTGACCTTCGCGGAAGGCCGATGGCAGCGCCGCGAAGGAGTCGTTGAGCAGGATGATATCGGCGACGCCGCGTGTGGCCTGGCTGCCGCTTTGCATGGCGATGCCGATATGCGCTTTCTTGAGCGAGAGGACATCGTTGACGCCATCGCCGATCATGGCGACATAATGCCCGCGCCCCCGCAATTTATCGACCAGGCGCTCCTTTTGCTGTGGTGTGATGCGCCCGAAGACGGTGGCGTTTTCAGCGGCTTCAGCGAACTGCGCCTCGGTCATCTCGTCCAGGTCGGGGCCAGCGATCACCTGAACCTCGCCATCCAGACCGGCCTGTTTCGCCAGCGCTGCGACGGTATGCGGATGATCGCCGGAGATGATCTTGAGGCGAATGCCGGCTTCGATGAAGCCGCGAATGGTCTGGTCAGCCTGGGGACGGAGTTCATCGCTGAAGCTGATGAGGCCGAGCGGTGTCAGATCGGGCGGGAGCTGCGGCTGATCCAGCGAATTGAGCAGCGGCGTGACTTCCGGGTGATAGGCGAAGAGCAGGACGCGCAGCCCTTTATCCGTCCATTGGTTTGCTATCGTCCCCAGATCGCTCGACTCATCCAGGTAGGGGCGCAGCATCTCCGGTGCCCCCAGCACATACACACCGCGCAGGTCGGGCTGATCGAAACTCAAGGCGCTCCACTTGCGCGCCGAGGAGAAGGGGATTTCCTGAAGGAAAGGCAGCGGTTTCTGCGGCAGGGCGAGCGCCAGTGCTTCCGAAGTTTTGTTGCTGGTGCCAGCGCTGGCGGCATACAGTCCGAGCAGGCGGCGGAACTCGGCATCATCCATCTGATAGGGCGCGGTCTGGTGCAGATGGATGCGGTTGGCGGTCAGCGTGCCGGTTTTGTCCAGGCACAGTACGTTGACATTGCTCATCGACTCGACGGCGTTGGATTGCTGGATGAGCGCACCCTGCCCGGCCATCCGCACCGCGCCCATGGCGTAAGCGATGCTGGTCATGAAGAACAAACCGTTGGGGATCAGGCCAGCGATGACAGCAGCGACGCGGGCGGTCTCGGTTAAAGGCAGGCTGGAGACGATGGCCGACAGCCCGAACAGGATCGCCATATGCACCGTCAGCACGATCAGCAGGCGAACCAGCAGGTCGATGTCCAGTTGCAACGGCGTCTTGACCAGCTTGAAGGCGCGCGCCCCGGTGGTCAGTTGGTTGGCGAGGCTTTGCGCCCCGACCTTTTCCGCCACATAGAAGGTGCTGCCGTTGACGCAGAAGCTGCCGGAATAGACCGGATCGCCAGCCCGCTTGGTGATGAGGTCGCTTTCGCCGGTCAACAAGGACTCGTCAGCATCCATCCGTCCATCGCCGACCACCTGCCCATCGACGATGATCTGATCGCCAGCGCGCGCCACCAGCACATCCCCCACCACAATCTCGGTAGGATCGACCACCTGCTCCTGACTCTGGCGGATGACGGTGGCTTTGGGGCGGGTGAGCAGGGCGATTTTGTCGAGCGCCTGCTTGGCGCGGATCTCCTGAGCCAGTCCGATGACGATGTTGAGTGAAGCAATCCCGACCGATAGACTGGCATCGGTGTACAGGCCGAGCAGCACCAGAGCCAGCCCGATGCTGAACAGCACCATATTGATGAAGGTGAAGACGTTGGCGCGGATGATCTCCAGATAGGTGCGGCTGGTCTGGATGCGGACATTGTTGCCTAACCCGCGCTGTCGCCGCGTCTCGGCCTCGTGATGGCTGAGGCCATTCAGGTCGGTGATGGGGGGCGCCATGATAGTTGGATTGCTCAGGGTTTGCTGCATACAGGTGTCTCGATGCTGACGCTTAACCGAATGAATGCTCTGCTACACATTACGTTGCGCCAATGAGAATGGTTTCAGGCAGCGGACTCATCGGGCTTTCATATATTTGTTACGTGTCGCTCATGCTCGCCTGATTATACTCTTTCTTATCGTCCAATAAGGAGCAACACCGATATATGGCACGCGCAACGAAAACTGCGACCCCGACCAAGACGGCGGCCAAAGCCAAGACTGTCACGACTGCCGCTGCTCAACCCACTGCCACGCTCAATCTGGGCATTGACCCGGAGAAGCTGCCAGGGATGCTGAATATTCTCAGCAAGTTGCTGGCAGACGAGATGGTGCTGTATGCCAAGCTGCGCAATTATCACTGGAATGTGACTGGTCCGCACTTCCATTCGCTGCATGAAATGTTCGAAGATCAGTACACCCAGATCGCCGAAGTGGTGGATGAAGTGGCCGAGCGCATCCGTCAGTACGGCGCGAATGCCCCTGGCACGCTGGCCGAGTTCATTCAGCTCACCCGCCTGAGCGAACATCCTGGCACCTATCCCAACGCCAAGACGATGGTCGGCAACGCGGTGGCCGATCACGAGTCGCTGATCCGTTTCCTGCGGGCGGACATCGAAGAAATCGACGATGAGGCCGATGATGTCGGTGCAGAAGACCTGCTGACGGGTCTGCTGCAACAGCATCAGAAGATGGCCTGGATGCTGCGCACCTATCTGGAAGCCGGCGAATAAGGCGCCATCCGAAGGATGTTATGCGCTTTATGCGCTCATCCTCCCTGCTCCTTCTCTCACTGGGAGAAGGAGAGCCGCTGGGAACGACTCGTGTTGGAGTCGTTGGCCCTATTGGAACTGTGGGCTTACTAGAGCGAAGTTTGTAACAAGTTCAACAGATCATTTCCTGGGGGGCGTCAAGCGACGCCTCTTTGTTTTGCCTACCCAACCCACTATACTAACGGCTGGATTAATCATCTTAGCCATCGTTGGAAACCTCATGCCGTTGTTCGTTATTTTTGTCTTCGGTGCCGTCGTCTTTGGGGCGGGGGCGATGTTGGCTCCCGCCTGGCCGACAACCCAGCCGCGCATTGGCTTCATGGCGGCGCTGGCGCTCGGTCTCATCATGGGCGGGGCGATATTCTGGGCGATGTTGTTCGGCTGGAACACGCTGGTGATCGATTACCTGTTGTTCGCGCTGGTCACATCGATCTTTCTCTTTGGCACCCTGTCCTATGGGCAGAAGCGGGCGGAAGAACGCGGCGAGACGCTGCTGGATGCCGATCAGGGCTGGCCGGGGCCGCGCGATCTGCTGATGTTCGGCTTCATCGCCCTGATCTTCATCGCGCCGATGCTGGTGCTGCCGGTGCCGCTGGGGACTGATGCACAGGGGTTCGGTTATCTGGGGCTGATGACGCGGCTGGATGGCAGCTTTCGCACCCTGGCACCCTGGCACCCGGAGATCGAGTATCTGTATGCGCCGGGTTTCACCCTGCTCATCGCCTATCTCAGCCAGCAGTTGAACCAGGGGATGCACGCCGTCCAGATGGGGATGAGCGCGGTGCTGGCGCTATTGGTGGTGTGGCTGGCCTATGATCTGGGGTCGGAGCTGCGTGACAAGCGGTTGGGGCGGGCGATGGCGCTGGTGATGTTTTTCAGCGTCGGCTTGTTCACGGCCTACATGGACTCGCATTATACGACGCTGCTGGGGATGGTCTTCGGGCTGGCCTTTCTGATCGGCGTCTTTCGTTATTTAAAAGAGCAGCGGCTGGTGGATGCGATAGCGGCAGGGTTGATGCTGGGGGCGATGGTGCTGTCTCACCCGGATACGACCATCATCTTCGCCCTGGGTTACGCGCCCTGGCTGCTGCTGATGGGGTTGGGCCGGCCGCGCCCGACGCTGCGGACATGGCTGGTGCTGGCGTTGGGTATCCCGGCGTTGGCGCTGTTGGCGATCTCGCCCTGGCTGCTGAATATCCGCGATCTGCTGGGGTCGAACATCGTGTCGCCGTTCGCCCGCAACCCGGAATACTGGCGGCTGATGGTGCTGTATCATGGCGTATGGATTGTGCCGGCAGCGCTGGTAGGGGCGGTCATTGGACTGCGCCAGCGAAATCAGGCGACGCTGCTGGCGGTGATCTGGCTGGTGATGATCGTCGAGTTCGCGCTGCTGGGCATCCTGGAGCGGCTGGCCCCGGCGCTGATGGCTCCGCTGCTGCGCTACGATTATCCTTTCAGCATCGCCTGGCATGGGCCGATTGTGCCGTACAGCATCCTGGGCGGGGCGGCTGTGCTATGGGCGTGGGAGCGCTGGCTGGCAGGGCGCTGGGGGGTCTGGTTGCAGCGGGCGGCGATACCGTTGTTGGCGGTCGGGATGGCGCTGGTGCTGCTGGGCGTGATTTTTCACCAACCGCTGCTGGCGTTCAGCAAGGGGCGGGTTGGCTTCTTCGGCACCTTTTCCTCGGCAGCCGATGTGTCGGCGATGCAGTGGATTGAGCAGAATACGCCGGCAGATGCCCGGCTGCTGAACTTCCCCGGTTCGCAATTTGATAATTCTCACGAGAGCGATTGGGTGCCGGTGATCGCTGAGCGCGACAGCGTCTATTATCGCTGGCAGCCCTTCTTCCGCCATAACGAAGCCAGCATTGCCGAGCAGGATCGGCTGCGCGCTTTCTGGCTGAACCCGGCTGATCCGGACATGGCCGATCTGCTGGACGAGGCCGGGATTGATTATGTGATTGTGCCGCAGTTGGTGACCAACCCAGATAGCATCGCCGGCATGTTCCGCTGGCGGACGCCGTTCACCGAGCTGATCGAGATGCAATCGTCACTGGCGGATGCGCCTTACTTGCGGCTGGTCTTCGACCAGGATGGAGCGCAGGTGTATGAATTCGCGCCGAACTAACGTTTTGGCAGCCGGGTTTGGTATATAATCAACTTATTGTTGCAAGCGTCGAGAACCTGCTATGCCCGATGAGCATCCGCCACAATCGACTCCGCCGTCCGAACCGAAGCGCCCATCGGAGATTCCGGCGTCCGTCACCTTTATGGAAATGATGCGGCAGGCGGCGGCCAAATCGGCACCGGTTCGTCCTGCCACTTCAGCCGATCAGTTGTTCGCGCGGGCAGGGGAGCCGGTACGCCGTACGCCGGTAGCCGCCCAAGCTCAAGCTCCAGCGCAGACCGCCACAGCGGTGACTGATGTCGACACCGAACAACGACGCGAGGCCGCGCTGGAAGAGCAGCGCATCCAGCGCATCAAACGGCGACAGGCCAAGCGCCGCCGTCAGACCGTTAGCGTGTTGGGTGGGATTGTCCGTTCATTCCTGGTGGTGGTGGTGGCTGCCGGGTTGATGGCGACCATGTTCACCTGGTGGACGCCTTCGGAATTCATCAACGAACGGGTGCGGGCAGAACTGGTGGTGGCACAGGCGACCAGTCTGGCGACCTCGGCCCCAACCGCGATCCCGACTCCCAACTGGCTGCGGCGGGTGGGCATTGTCTCCGGTCATCGCGGGCCACAGGTGCCGCCTGACCCCGGCGCGGTCTGCCCGGATGGCCTGACCGAGGCTGAGATCAATTTCGCCGTCGCACAAAAAGTTGTCCTCAAATTGCGCGAACGCGGCTATTCAGTCGATCTGCTGGATGAGTTCGACCCGCGCCTGGATAATTATCAGGCGGCGGCGCTGGTCTCGATCCATGCCAACACCTGTAAGGATTTTGGTGAACGGGTGTCGGGCTATCTGATCGCGCGGGCGGCTGCCCGTACCGGTGTGGGGGCGGACGACATTCTGGTGGAATGCGTTGCCCGATATTATGCGATGGCGACCACACTCGAACGGCGGGCTGGCGTGACGATTGATATGACCGACTACCACACCTTCCGTGAAATCCATCCGTTGACCCCGGCGGCGATTCTGGAGCTGGGCTTCCTGCTGGCGGATCGGGATATTCTGACCGGTAAACAAGAGGAAATGGCACAGGGCATCACCAACGGCATTCTGTGCTTTATGGAACCGAATACCCAATTATCGACCCCTACTGTTGCACCCGCAGGTTAAATCCATGAGCAAAGAACTCGTCATGTATTCGCGTACCACCGGCTGTCCATTCGTCACTGTCGCCAAGCGGGTGCTGGATGATTACGCCGTCCCGTATCGCGAGGTCTTCATCGATCTGGATATGGAGGCGCGCCAGCGGGTGCTGAAGTGGACCGGCTTTCTTTCGGTGCCGACTATTGTCGTGGCGAACCCTGGCGCAGTCGTGCCAGAGCAAGAACCTGCCTATCTGGAGGCGGGTGTCAGTCCGCGTGGCATTGATCGCGGGGCGATGATTACCGAGGCCAGCGCGGACCAGTTGACGGCCTGGCTGGTGAAGCATGGCTTTATCGAACAGCGCGAAGTTGAAACGAAGGGCTAGATGATGACGCCGACCGAAAAAAGCCTGCTGGTCGATGGTCTGAAAGTTCATTATTGGGAGGGCGGCGATCCCAGCCAGCGCAACCTGCTGTTGATTCATGGCGGGTTGGGCGATGCACGGCAGCACTGGGAAGCCAGCATCGGGCTGCTGGCTGAACAGTATCATGTGCTGGCTCCAGACCTGCCCGGTTTCGGCGGGAGCGATCCACTGCCCCGGCTGCGGCTGGATGTGATGCTGCACTGGATGAAGTCGTTCATCGACGCCCATAAGATGGAGCAGACAGTGCTGGTCGGCCATGCCTTCGGCGGGCTGATGGTGCGTCTGTTCGCCGCTGTCAATCCGCGCTATGTGCCGGTGGTGGTGCTGGTCAATGGGGGGAGCGTGCCAGATGCTCCGCCGGCGCTGAAATTCATCCAGCGCATTCCCGTCCTCTCCACGCTGCTATTCAATAACTTTGCTAGGTCGCTGCTCTCCGAGACGACGCTGAAGCAGCTATTTCACAACATTGACGCCGCCACTCCGGCTTTCCGGCAGAACGCGCTGGCGGCCTCGCCGGCTTATGCCCGGTTGCTGCAAATGCTGGTCGGCAGCGAAATTCCGGCGGAGCGCAATCCGCTGGTGCCGACGCTGCTCATCTGGGGACAGAGCGATCAGTTCACTCCTCTCAGCGAGGGCGAGGTCATCAAGGCCAGCATTCCGGGTTCAACCCTGCGACCGATTGTCGAGTGTGGTCACTTCCCGCAGCTTGAAGCGGCTGAAGTGTTCGCCTGGCAGGTCGATACCTTCCTGACTGAACTCTCCAAGCCAGCGACGCCTTCGCGTGGCGGCCCGAAGCAACTGCGAAACCTGTCTGGATAATCATTGGTTAACCTGCTACAATTTTGCCCGGTTCAACTGGAGGGGTAGCCTAGTGGACTAAGGCGCTCGCCTGGAACGCGAGTAAGGGTCACACCTTCGTGGGTTCGAATCCCACCCTCTCCGCTCATGAATTTGCTCTCCGCAGAGGCGCAGCGATGCGCCTCTTTGCATCAGCGAAAGCGCAGCCATGTTCACAGCGTTGTTCACCGGAAAACTGGTGCGGCTGGCCGCACCGCTGCCTGAAGACCGCGAGTCATTCGTGGTGTGGTCACAGCGCGACGATTACATGCGCCTGCTGGATGATGACCCGGTACGGCCGCTGGCACATGGCAGCTTCGACAGCTTCGGTTCCGCCCCCAACGATCATTCGTATTACTTTCATCTGCGCACGCTGGACGGCGATAAGCTGATCGGCTTTGTCGTCCTGTTCAATACCAAGTGGGCCAGCGGCTCGGCGGAGATGGCTGTTGGCATCGGTGAACCGGCCTATCGGGGACACGGGTATGGGTCAGATGCGCTGGGGCTGATCCTCAATTATGCTTTTTCCGAGTTGAACCTGTTTCGGGTCGGGTTGAGCGTGATGGATTACAACACCGCCGCCATTAAGGCCTATGAGCGCGCCGGCTTCGTGCTGGAAGGGCGCCGCCGTCAGATGGTGCTGCGCGAAGGTCAGCGTTTCGACCTGCTGTTGTATGGCATCACGCGCGATGAATGGATGCAGCGATAAGCGATGGAGAAGTTGAGCAGCCTGCGTCTGCCCTGGCCGGTAGATTGGGCAGGGTTGTTCGGTGCCGAACGTCCGCTGATCCTGGAGATCGGCTTTGGCTATGGTGCGTTTCTGATGCATCTGGCGCGGCAGAATCCATCGGCTAACGTGGTCGGCATCGAGATCGCCAATCAATGTCTGGACGCGGCAGAACGAGCTGTCGTCCGCCAGCGCCTTAGCAATATCCGCATTATCCACTCGACCGCCGAGACGGCGCTGCACCATCTGTTTGTACCTGCCAGCCTGTCTCAGGTGCATATCAACTTCCCTGATCCCTGGTTTAAAACCCGTCACAGCCATCGCCGCCTGTTGCAGCGCGATACTCTCGATGCCATCGTCAGCCGACTACTGCCGGGTGGGGAACTGTATCTGGCAACCGATATCATCGAATATGCCGAGATGAGCGCCGAGCTGCTGGCAGCTACGCCGGGGCTGGACAACCAGTTAGGGTCGGCCTGGGTCAACCAGATGCCGGGGCGGGTCGTCACCAAGTACGAGGGTCGCGCCCAACGTGAGGGCCGCGCCTGTTATTATTTCGCTTATCGACGTAATGAAATGACCGCGCCCGATGTGCCGGTCATCAGGGAAGAAGTGATGACGCATATTGTCTTTCAAACCCCGTTGACGCTGGATGAGATGCTCACGCCATTTGAGCGACAGGAATACAAG
Organism: Anaerolineae bacterium; assembly: GCA_022843385.1. Lineage (GTDB taxonomy): Bacteria > Chloroflexota > Anaerolineae > Aggregatilineales > Phototrophicaceae > CFX2. Next base: position 31,393 of record JALHNT010000015.1, read on the forward strand.
CGGGATGACATGGTCGTCAATCTGGTGGCGGGTTATCGGGGGCAGCGGGTGCTGCTGTTCGAGGTCTATATCAAAGAACCGACGCTTGAGCAGCATGTGGCGCTGGTGCTGACGCGGCGCGAGCAGCCGGATGAATTCACGCTCAAGCTGGGGATGCTGGGTTATCCCCGTGTGACACCTGGATTACAGTGGGCGCTCAAACTACTGGGCGAGTGGCTGGTCAGCCTGCACCCCGATGCGCGGATCGTCAATCATACCGTTGGTCATCATCTGACCGGATGACCCTGACGAGAAATCTGAGCCAAAACAAAACAAGGGGCGTAAATGCCCCTTGTTTGTTGTCTTGCTCAGGGTGAATTAGTCGCCGACGGCGGGGGCCTTCGACGGGCTCTTCACAACCGGTGCATTCGCATCATACGGCGGCAGCAGGTCGGGCATGTGCGACATGCCATGTTCGTAGTTGTCGATGCCGATCTCGTCGCCCTTGGCGTTGACGCGCAGGCGATTGATGACCTTCAGCAGACCGAACATCAGTACCGAGGTGACGGCGCAGTAGACGATGACCGACGCCGACCCGATCAACTGGGTGACCAGGAGGCTGGCATTACCGTAGAGCAGGCCGCCCTGACCTTCCATCGCGCCGCCAGCCGCGTAGGGGCCAGCGAAGAGCATACCCGGCACGGCGAAGATACCAATCGCCAGCGTACCCCAGATGCCGTTCGCGCCATGTACGGCGAAGGCCGTTACCGGATCATCGATCTTGGCTTTCTCGACCAGATCAGCGGCGATGATGACCAGGATACCGCCGACCAGACCGATGACTACTGCTGCCCAGGGTTCAATGAAAGCGCAGGGCGCGGTGACGGCGACCAAACCAGCCAGCGAGCCGTTGAGCGCGGCGGGCAGATCCCACTTGCCAGTGCGGAAGTAGACGAAGAAGATGCAGGCCATGCTGCCAGCAGCAGCGCCAAGGGTAGTGTTGAGCGTCACCAGACCGACCAGGCCAGGATTGCCCATGCCCAGGGTCGAGCCGGGATTGAAGCCGTACCAACCGAACCACAGGATCATTGTGCCGAGCGTCGCCAGAGCGAGATTCTGCGGCGGGTTGACTTTACCCCAGACTTTGCCCTTGCGCGGGCCGAGCATCCAGGCACCGACCAGGGCGATCACGCCGCCGACGGTATGAACGACGGTGCTGCCAGCGAAGTCATGCACACCCTGGCTGAACAGCCAACCACCGCCCCAGATCCAGTGGGCGACCACCGGGTAGATGAAAATAGCGATCAGGGCGCTGTAGATCAGGTCGCCGACGAAATCAGTCCGTTCGGCCATCGCGCCAGTGGTGATGGTGCTGGCGGTAGCGGCGAAGGCGAATTGGAAGAAGAACATGGTCAGCACGCTGATGTTGAGCGCTGGATACATCTCGCTCATCTGTGCCATGCCGGGGAAGAAATAGGTCGTCCCGAACAGGCCGCTGCCATTATCGGCACCGAAGGCGATGCCGAAGCCGACAGCCCACCAGACGAGGGCGGTCAGACCAGCGTCAATGAAGTTTTCCAGCAGGGCGTTGACTGCGCCTGTCTGACGGATGAGGCCGGTTTCAAGCATGGCGAAACCGCACTGCATGAAGAAGACCAGGAAACCGGTCAGGAAGACCCAACTCGTATCAATCGAGACCTTCAATCCCATGATGTCGTCCATCGTCGCGGCGGTGGCATCCTGGGCGAATGACAACTGTGTGCCGAAGACGGCCAGAACTACGGTACAGATTGCCAGGAATATGACTTTTCGCCACATGCGATTCTGTCGTTTCATTGATCCCTCCATTGGCGCTAGCTGAGATGGGGGCAGTCTACTATCACCAAAAGGATGCCATTCAGGTACACATCTTATGAAGTTTAGTGGTTGTAATTTGGTGAAATGTGACAGTGTAGTGACTGTTTTGGGGCGATGAGACATTCCCTACAAGCCGATGAAGTGTCGTTGGCGGAAAATCACGAAGTCAGTTGTGCAGAATGTATCAGCGTTTTTACCACTGAATTTCTCGACACTCACTATTGTCTTGGTGACTCTTGCTAAATTGACCCGAGGTTTATCGATACACAATTGGCACTGGACAGGGGATTGAGTATATCACCCCTGTCCACTTTGGTAGAAATGAACTATAGAGCAAGCACCGGTTCGGCAACGGGCAAATGCACACGCATCTGGATGCCATGCCGGGGGCGCAGTGTCACCAGCGGCTGTGGCTCGATCTTCTGATTGGGGATGAGCGTGAGCTGGGTTTGCTGCAACACGGTTGCCAGAATCAGTTGGGCTTCCATCATGGCGAACTGGTTGCCGATGCAAACGCGCGGGCCGCCGCCAAAGGGGAAATAGGCATACTTCGGCACATGCTCGTCCCAGCCGGGGGCGAAGCGTTCTGGCCTAAATTGTTCTGGTTCGTCCCAGAAGCGCGGGTCGCGGTGCAGCACATAGATGCTCATCATGATGATGCTTCCCCGAGGGATGTCATAACCACCCAATGTGACGGGTTCGATGGCCTCGCGGCTGATGACCCAGGCTGGCGGATAAAGCCGCATCGACTCCTTGATGACCCACTCCAGAAGTGGCAGGTTAGGCAGATCAGTGATGGTTGCGGTGCGACCCGACAGGGCAGTATCCAGTTCTGCTCGCAGACGCGATTCGATTTCCGGGTGCTGACCCAGCAGATAGAATGTCCAGGCCAGCGCGTTAGCGGTGGTCTCGTGACCGGCGATGAAGAGTGTCATGGCTTCGTCGCGCACCTGCTGGTTGGTCATCTGCCCGCCATCATCCTCATCGACAGCCAGCAGCAGCATCGACAATAGATCGCCCTTGTCTTCGCTGGATTGGCGGCGTTTCTCGATGATATTCTGGATGGCCGCTTCCAATACCTGCCCAGCCCGCTGACGCTCGCGATATTTGGCGGTTGGCAACCAGTGATCGAAGGCAAACGGGCGCTGCATCCGGTCAATGGTGGCTTCAAGTCCAATCGTGATGGCGTCGCCAATGGCATCGGCTTCTCCGGTCATGTCGGCGTCGAACAGCGTCTTGCCGACGATACGCATGGTCAGCTCCATCATCTCATGAGCGATGTCGAGCGTCGCCTGATCGCGCCAGCCGGCGACCATCTCGGTCGCATAGTCGGTCATAACAGCGGCATAAGCAGCGATGCGCTTGTGATGAAAAGCGGGCTGCACCAGTTTGCGCTGCCGCTTATGGAACTCGCCATCGCTGGTGAGCAATCCCTGACCAATAGCTTGCTGTGTGGCGCGTTTGAGGGTTGGCGATTTGTGGAACTGCTCCGGGTGCTTGACCAGCACATACTGAATGTCATCCGGGTTATTCAGTTGATAGGCGCGACGGGTGGCGATATTGAAGTGAACGACATCGCCATACTGTCGTTGATTATTGACGAAGAATTCCAGCAGACCCAGTCCGGTTGGGCGGTTGAACAGCAGATTACCTTTTGGGCCCGGGGGTTGTGATGACATGCTAGACCTCTACACTCCATCCGTTTATGGACGCTTTGTATAGAATTACTATATGCTCGATGGAAGGCGTCGGTCAATAGCTGACGATGGGTCAATTGTAAATTGTGTGTAAAGGATCTTCACTCTGTGATTCGACGATTCCGTTCCTGCGCTTCAACGATTGCTCTCCATCTGTTCGACGATTGTATCAGGTGTGATTGGACCAAAACTTCGATAGATGATTTCGCCCTGCGGCGTCACGAGAAAGGTCTGGGGCAATCCAGTGATGTTGTAGGCCAGCAGCATCGCGTCGGTTGGCTGGAGCAGGATGGGGAAGCGAATGCCGTAGGACTCAATGAAGGGCATGACTTCGGCTTCAGACTCGCGCATGTTGACGCCGAGTATCACCAGATGATCTCGGAAGTCGTCCGCCAGTTCCTGCAACAGTGGCATCTCCTCAAGGCAGGGCGCACACCAGTTGGCCCAGAAGTTGATGAGGACCCAACGCCCCCGAAGCTCGCTGAGGGTATAGGTGCGATCATCAACCGACACCAGCGTGAAGTCTGGGGCATCGAATGGTTCAGACCGGTTGGTGGCAAAATCCGATTCATCGAGCGGCACTGCGTTACTGCACCCGCAAGCGACCACGATCAACAACAGGCAGAGGCGGCGCATCAGATGTCGGCTAACGTCTGGGCTACATCGACCTGGTAGGCCAAGGCCGCTGGCAAGGCACCAGCCAATAGACCCAAGCTGAGGGTCACCAGCCAGAGAATCGGTTCGATCTGGGCGAGAAAATGAACGGTCATGGGAATGGTAAACTGCTGGCTGAAGAGCGTCGCGATCAACCAGGCGATGGCGTAACCGAGAACTCTGCCGAGCAGGGCACCAAGTAGCGTGAGAGCAACCGTTTCAAACAGGATGATGCGAAACACACTCTCCCTGCCGCCGCCTACGCTGCGCATGATAGCGATCTCGCGTTGGCGATGGATGGTTGTTCCGTACATCGAGAGGAACACGGTCAGCGTCGCAATAGCCAGCACCAGATAGCCAACAATGCCGAGAATCTGTTCGCCCTGGCGCAGCAAATCGAACAGCGCACCTAATTCCTGCCCTGGAAAGACGGCCTGTGCCTCGCTGCTGACATAGAATTCCTGCCAGAGCTGATTCTGTTCGGCAAAGCCAACCGGTTGTACCAGCACCGATGTGAGCCGATTGCTTTCGCCTGCATCACCCACGGCAAATGGACTATCGGCACCGGCGACGGGTTGGTGAACATCCCAGATGCTATTCAACGTGATGTAGACAGCCGTGTCATAGGGTGTGTCGCTGGGCTGGAGGATACCCACTACCTGGTACACTTCGTCGTGCATATCGCTTTCCAGACCCTCTTCGAAGCCGTGCGCAGTCTGAAAGGTATCGCCAATCTTTAGGCCAAGCAGGTTGGCGGCGCGGCTGCCCAACACCGCTTCAAAGTCCTGATCGAAATAAGCACCCTGATCCAGTTGAAAGGCTGGGGGCGCATTGAGATCGGATCGAAGCTCGAAAAAGCTCAGGTTGGTGCCGATGACAGGCGCGCTACCGAGGTTATCGCCAGTTGCCAGCGGCACAGCCAGGCGAACGCGCGGGTCAGCCGCGAGGGTGTCGTAGATTGTGTGTGGTATGGTGCCGAGTGGCAGCCCCTGAAGCAAAATCGTGTTCAACACCAGTTGTTGACCATCACCTTTGGGGCCAATCACCAGCACACCAAAAGGATCGCTGGCTTCGATGATGCCGCGCCTCACCGCGTCACCCAGGGCCAGCACGGTGATGGACAGGGCGATGGATAGCGCCATCACCAGCACCGGAATGGTAGACTGAACCGGATGGGCGCGCAGGTGTTGCCACGCCAGATAGAAATCGTACATCATAGGGGTTGTGCTTCTGCCCACTGAAGGTGACCGCTTTTCAGGTTGGCGGTTGTCGCGAATCGTTGCGAAAGGGATGGATCGTGGCTGGCGACGATCAGGATGGAATGGTTTTGCAGGCAGGACTGCTGCAAGAAATCCATGACCTGGCTGCCGGATTGTTCATCCAGCGCTGCGGTTGGCTCATCAGCCAGCACGACACGCGGTTTGTTCGCCAAGGCCCGTGCTACCGCCACACGCAGCCGTTGACCCGTGCTGAGTTGTTTGGGCCCGGCATGGCTGAGGGCGCCAATGCCAACCTGGTCGAGCAACTCCTGCGCACGTCGCCGCCACTGTGTCGGCGGAAGATTGTTGGCGAAGGCAATGGGCATAACCACATTCTCCAGCGCCGTCAATGAGCCAATCAGATGATGGTTTTGAAAGACATAACCCACATTGCGGGCGCGAAAACGATCACGCGCGGCTTCGGGTAAGGCGTAGAGCGCTTGATCGCCATAGCAAATACTGCCTGTGCTGGGCTGCAAAAGACCGGCCAGAATGTTGAACAGGGTTGTCTTGCCGCTGCCGCTGATGCCGCGGATGAGGATCTGCTGACCGTCGGTCAGTGTCCAGCTTTGTGGCTGCAATATGGTCTGTCCGTTGGCCTTGCCTCCGGCATAGGTATGGCTCAGATCCTTGACCCGCAGGCTCAATTCAGTAGCTCCAGCCGTTCGGCATAGATGCGTACCAGGCTGACCATCCCGGTTTCATGATCGACGGAAGCGCCAACTTCCATGCGACCGGTGACCCTGACGGGGGATTCAGTAGCGGTAGTGGTTTGCTCTGGCAGATAAATGAGCGCAATGTCGTCCGGCCAATCACCGGCTGTGGTACAGAATGGGCAGAAGGCGAGGCGGATGCGAGTCAGCACGAAGTAATCGAGTTCCGGCTTTAATGGGGGAGCCATATACCCCTCCATGACGACGGCCTGCCCATCCAGCGCCAGCAGCTTATCGGACAGAATGAGGCCGGTTCGCAGATTGTATCCATCATAGAATTCGTCAAACAGAAGCGGAACTGGGAAAACATCGAATGACATCGGGTTACGCGGCGTCGGACGAAGGGCCATGTCGGTTGCGGCAGCGATTTCCATAGCATTGCCAGCAGCCAGGTTGACATTGAGCGGTGTAGCGGTTGCCGCATCTGATGGGGAGGCTTCCAGGGTAGATGCTGCCACCTGTGTGGGAGCCATCGTTGCCGTGACGGTAGATTGACTAGCTGGAGTGCTTCCAGCCGGCAGCGACGTAACCCGGCTGATTGAATTGCCGGCGGAAGTGCAGGCAGTGTTCAGAAGGATGACCAGGACGAGGATGAAGTATTTCATAACAGGCGGCTCACAACTGATAAAAAGTGCAGATGGGGTAGGGTAGGACGCCATTGCTGAGCATCCCACTCTGCCCCATTAGCAGTTGATTACGTTACTGCGCCGACGGGTCCAGACCTAACGCGGCGGCCATGCAGAAGAAGACCTCGCGCTGATGATACAGACCGGCCAGGCATTCGGCACCAGGGCCGCTGGCGAAGACCGGAACATCCTGCAGCGTGTGAACACCGGTCGAACTTCCCTGATCGAGGTTGCCGCTTATCGGGATACCGTTCGGATCATCTTCCGGGTTGTCGATGATGACGCCGCTGTCGTTGGCGATGCCGGGCGAGCGCGGAATCGGGCTGACCTGGAAGTCTTCGGTATAGTCAGGATGATTGTTCACGGCACCGGCGAACACCACATCGGCGCTCCAGTCCGGGAAGCCGTCGCCATCGACATCGCTGTAGGTGGGATAACCAGCACCACCGTACACATCAATCGCGGCACGGCGGCTGGCATCGTCGGTCGCTTCGTTGAACTGATCAACCTTGACTGTGCCATAGACATCATAGCCATGACCATGATCGGCGGTGATGACGATCATCGTATCCGGGGCATTTTCCTGAACCCAGGCCACGGCTGCTTCAATGGCCTTGTCGAATTCGATCAGATCGGACAGGGCGCGCTCCTGATCCAGCGGGTGCATCTGCTTGTCGACGCTGGCGGCTTCGACCTGAAGATAGAATCCATCCTCGTTCTGCCCCAACACATTCAGGGCAGCCAGCGTCATGTCTACCAGACCAGGCTGGTCAGTGAAATCACCCAGGTTCTCGGTATACACATTGCGATCCAGCCACACATTCATATCGCTGGGGGTGAAGACGCCCAGCAGCTTGGCGGGCAGGGCATCCGCGCCCATTGCCGTGCTCATCTCGGTGGCGCTGGTGACAATGGTGAAACCGGCAGCTTCATACTCCGCGAACAGATCACGATCATCCTGACGGCGTGAGCCTTCAGCAGTCTGCGGGAGCATACGACGAGCACCGCCACCCATCAACACATCAACCACGCCGCTTTCCAGCGCCTGCACCAGATAAGCAGCGCGGTTACCATCGCCGCGGTTACGACCATGCGCCCAGACCGCCGCCGGTGTAGCATCGCTGAAATCAGCGGTGGTGACGACACCGATAGACATGCCGGTCAGCCGCTTGAGCATTTCGGCGAAGGTTTCCACACGTGGATCATCCAGCGAATCGGGCGAAGTGTCCGAATAGGTGCCGGTCGCATTGACGCTGCCGATGTGGCCGGTATTGAGGGCGCTGGCGGTGTTGGCGCTGTCGGCCATCAGCGAGTCGATGCTGCTGGTGCTGGCGAGGCCAATGGTGGTGAAGCTGTCGATTGCCAGACGATTGGTGGGAAGACCCTGTTCCATGCCACGAGCCGCGCGAGCCGCAGTCAACATAGCAACAGTCATCCCATCGGCGACAAACAGGATGACATTCTTGGCCGTGCCAGTACCGGGTTGGCGCACAGTCCAGCTGACCAACTGCACGGTGGCCCCGGCTGTGACTTCAACGGCATAATCACCAGCAGCCGGCGCAACTACGCTGCGCCAGATTACTGACTGGGATGGTGTGCCACCGGTGCCATCTTCTTTGGCACCGAAAACCCAGCTTTCAGTGGTCGGTTCCGCACCGAAGAATTCAGCGGCGGAGGTGCCATTTACTGTAACAGCGAAATTCTCTGGAAGCGCGTCGGCGTGAACTTCAACACGGAAGTCGAAACGAGCACCAGGAAGGAACTGAGCATTATTGACCGGCAGAATGAGAACCGGCACTTCGGCATCCTGTGCCGCCGCTGGTACGAGTGCCAAAACCATCAGCATGAATAATATAGCGAACCCGATTGGCCGACTAAACTTCATCTTGCTTCTCCTTATGGACGATTGGGTTGTGCATGTGATGTGACCATCCAATGGATACCATAGATGAGTTAAGGGCAGAGGCTGTTTAGCTATCCTTTTGTTAAATTTACAATAAAATACATTAGTTTATCATAATAAATGAGACTTGGTATCAGTTAGCCAGTGAACTCTGACTTCGTGACCGTTGGATCGTGCCTCAATCAGTTGCGCACCGGACTCACCGGGTCAGGCTGATCCGCCTTGTCCTTCGACGGTCGCTTCTGGCGTAGGTGTGACGACGGCCTGACCGGTGGAAGCATTACATTCGCGGAGGAATTCGGTTGCAGCTTCAGTGACATCGCTGCGCCCCTGTTCCTGTGCCAGCGTGAGCGACTGTTGCAGGTAGGGGATGGCTTCGGCGCATTGGCCGCTGGCGCGCAGAGCGCGTCCCAGCCAGAAGTAATGATAGGCGCTGGTTGTGCCCAGCTCAACGGCATTGGTCAGCGAAATGATCGCGCCGGAATAATCTTCGAGACTAATCTGCACCCGACCCAACAGCGCGTTGCAACTGATGCTGTTGGGGTTCGCATCCAGGCAGCGCCGCAGCAATTCAGCGGCCTGAGAGAAATTCCCCTGAATGCGGTAATACAGGTTTCCCATCTCATAGAGCGCCAGCGGATTGTTGGGGTTGAGTTCGACAATCTCATTCAGGAGCGTCAGCGCTTCGTCCGGGGCTTCCAGCGCCAGATAATCCAGGCGCGCCAGTTCGATGCCTAGATATGGCATGTTGGGTGCCAGTTCGTAGGCTTCCTGGAAGTAATCGCGGGCGGTCTGGACATCGAACTGGACATCGCGGGCGATCACGCCGCGCACCCGCAGCGCTTCAAAGCTGTTGGGATCGACTTCAAGGGCACGGTCGATGGTGCTTTGCGCCAGTTCAAACTCACTGATGTCATAATACGACTCGGCCAGAAAGGCCAGGGCGCGGGCATGATTCGGTTGCAGGACGAGCGCCTGTAACGCGCTGGCAATCGACTCGCCGTAGCGGTTGTTGCGGTTGAGCGCCATTGCCCGGATGGCCCAGGCATCGGGGGAAAACGGATTAGCAGTCACGGTGCGCTCAGCAATCGTCATCGCCTGCTCATTTTGCCCGGCCATCAGCAGGCCAAAGGTGGCGCGATAGTAGACTTCGACATCATTCGGCACGCCGTCCAGAACGATGAGGTAATTGTCCACTGCCGATTCAATGCGGCCTTCAGACCAATCGGCTTCTGCCACGCCGAGCCGGTTGGTGGGATTTTCGGTGGGGGTGGCGGTGGGGGCGATGGCAGTCGAGAAGGTGTCACCAGCATTTTGCATGACGCTGTAGAGCGCCTGCTGTACTGGCGGCGCTAACGAGGCGCGCTGGTTGTAAATTTCCATACCAGCCACGACCACCAACGGCGTCAGCAGCCATAACCACCACCAGCGGAGCGAGAACGGACTGCGGCGCAATCCGCGCGTATAGCGTCTGGGTGTACGCAGATGCATGGCTAGCCTCCGATTGGCGTAACCGAGATCGAGGTCGGTTCGAGCGTCGGCAGCGCCCGCCCCTGGAAAGCGACGCAGTTTTGCGTCACCAGTTGTAAGCCGGCCTGGGTGCTGGAGAGGATCGGTTCTTTGACGGGCAATTGATTGATACGACGCAGCGCTTCATTGAGCGTATCCCAGGCGACTTGACAGTTCTCATTGCCGCCGATGTAGTAATGTGCCAGACCGAGGATGTACCAGCATTCGATGTCATCGGCGCCGAGCGCCTGACACTGGTTGAATTCCTGAATTGAGCCTTCGTAATTTCGACGGCGGAACATGACCATGCCGAGCTGTTTGTGAACATCAGCCAGCAGCGAAGCATCGCTGGGCGGGTTCGCCAGCGCATCTTCACAGTAGCCCTGCGCCTGGGCATCCTGTCCGACCTGCGAATAGGTCTCACACAGCCTTAACAGGGCGCGTGGATTGCGCGGCTGCATCGTCAGGACTTTTTCATAGGTGGCGATGGCTTCCTCATAACGCTGTGCAGCGCGATATTGAATGCCCAGTTCAAAGTAAGCCGGCGTCAGGAACGGATTGATATTGATGGCATCTTCAAGCTGGGCGATGGCGGCTTCGCGTTCACCGACCCAGATCAGGGCATAAGCATAGCTGCGATGGGCATCGGCGTCCATCGGGTTCAGTTCGACAGCCTGGGCGGCATAATCCAGCGCTTGTTGATAACGTCCGATGGTGGCATAGGCCCGCGCCAGCACCGCCAGCAGCGGCGTGAAGTTCGGGTCCAGTTCCAGCCCGCGCAGCGCAATCGGGATAGCCGACTCGGAGTCGTCCAGCCAGACCAGGGCGCGCGCCTTCAAGGCATAAGAACGGACATCATTGGGCGCGGCGGTGATGGCCTGATCGCCGAGCTGCGATGCCAAATCGGCGTCGCTGATGGGGCGGCTCTGATCGGTGGCGGCACCGCGATTGAGTTCGATCAGGGTGCGACCATATTCGTACAGGTAGTTGATGTTTTCCGGCTGCTGGCTGACGGCCTGGGCATAAGCCGCCGCGGCTTCTTCCAGGCGACCTTGCAGGAAGAAGTCATACCCTTGCTGGGCGAAGGTGCTGGCGAAAGGGGTGGCTGTCGGGGCCAGGCCAACGGCATCCAGCGCCATCAATTGCAGACGACCAAACTGCGAATACACGAAGACCAGAAATCCACCGATCAGCAAGCCATAGAAAAACAGAAATCGACCGCCAATCCCAGAGCGACGGCGGCTGCTGAAGAGGGGGCGCGAATAATCACGACGAACATACATACATTACAACCCTGTCATTCACTATCGGCTGTACAATAGCCCAAACCACACAGGGGTGTCAAGGTGGGGGCGGGTGGGGGGCGCTCACGGCGCTGGCGGGTCCTGTACCACCTGAAAGAAAAGCGGCGTGCTGGTTTGCTGGCTGCCATCGCGCAGTTGTGCCACAGCGACCAGCTCGTGATCGCCCAGCGCCAGCGTCCAATACAGCGACCAGGGCGCTTGTGTCACCGTACCGATCACCTGACCGTCCAGTTGAAACGAGAGGCTGATCGTCTCAGGCGGAACAGCCGCCACCAGCCGCAACCGCTGCGTGTCGCGCGGCAGGATCGGGCTGATCTTATAGATGCTGTAAGGCGCAGGTTCGAGCAGCCGCACCGTTTCATCCTCAGCCGTCAACCGGATCGGGGCATTGACCGGTGGTGGTGGGATGCCCTGACGCAGACCCCATTCGCGGGCGGCCTGGGGCAGCACCAGATAGACCTGCCGCACCTGCTGGTCAGGCGGCGTGGTGTCATCCGCCAGGAAGCCGGTGCGCCGGTCTACCACAAATGCCTGATACAAGGTGTCTGGCTCGGTGGGTATGGTGCCATCAATGAACACTTCGTCCTTCAAGCGGGGACACTCCGGCGTCGGCAGCAGACCGCTGGCGGCGCAGATGGTCTGGTGAACAAGGCCGGGTGGTTCAATGAATGGCAGCTCTGGCTGACCGATCAGCGCTTCACGCATAAACCTATTCCAGATGGGCGCAGCGCCGCTGACGCCGGTGACATTGACCATCGGCGTGTTATCGGCATTTCCCACCCAGACGCCGACCACCAGATTGGGTGTGTAACCCACAACCCAGTTATCGCGGAAATCGGTGGTCGTCCCGGTCTTGGCAGCCGCGGGACGCCCAATATTCAAGGAACTATGCGGACCAAAACCGGCAATGCGCGCATCATTGTCGCTGAGGATGTCGCTGATGATATAGGCGACGCGCGGATCAATCACCTGCGGATGGGTTGGGGATGGCTGCCACTCGTACAACACCTGCCCATCCGGGGCGCTGATCTTCAGGATGAATACCGGATCAACTCGATGTCCGCCGTTGGCGAAGATACTGTAAGCCTGAGTCAGATCGAGCAGGCGTACTTCGCCACCGCCCAATGTGATCGCCAGATCGACATGGGGGTTCTCCGCCAGCGTTTCGACGCCGGCTTCCTTGAGCAGTTCGACCAGGGCGGGGACGCCGACCTGTTCCAGCGCGATCACAGCCGGGATGTTTAATGACGAGGCCAGCGCTTCCCGCGCCAGCACCGGGCCATGCTCAACCTGTCCGAAGTTCCCCGGCACATAACTCTCCAGCTTGCGCGTGATGAAGGGCGTCTCGACATCCAGAATCATTGTCGCGGCAGTCCAGGGATCGGGCAGCAGCGGGTTCATGGCGGCGGCGTAGGTGAAGGGTTTGAGGGCGCTCCCTGGTTGACGCTGTGCCAGGGCGGCATTGACCGCGCCGCTGATGGTGGTATCGAAGTAATCCGGGCTGCCAAGCATCGTCAGCACCTGCCCGGTAAAGGGATCGAGGGCGACCAGCGCGGCATTATGGGCGTTGGCCGGGACACGGCTGGCATCGACTGGGTTATTCAGAACGGCGAGCTGATGACGGGCGATGCGCTCGGCGGCCTGCTGCCAGTTCAGATCGACGGTTGTGATGACCTCCAATCCTCCGCTGGTTAGCGCGTCTGGATAATCGCGTTCGAGCTGCTTCCACACCGCCATGACGAAATGCGGTGCCTGGATGGGGAAGGGCGAGGCCGACCACTGGAGCGCATCCTGTCGAGCGAGATCGGCTCCCGCTTTGCTCAGATAACCCTGTGTGACCATTAACTCCAGTACGACATCGCGGCGTTCCAGCGCAGCCGGCAGGTTAGTCAGCGGATCGTAACGGGCGGGCGATTGCATCAGACCGATCAGCACGGCGCACTCATTCAGCGCCAGTTCACGTGCTGATTTACCGAAGTAGGCGCGGGCGGCCCCTTCCAGGCCATAGGCCAGATTGCCGAAATACGATTGATTGAGATACAGCGCCAGCACATCGGCTTTGCTGTAGGCATTTTGCAGGCGGATCGCCAGGATGGCCTCACGCAGTTTGCGGCGCAGGCTGCGTTCGGCGCGCTGCTGCGGGTCGAGCAGGAGATTGCGCGCGACTTGCTGGGTGATGGTGCTGCCACCCGCCAGGATTTCCCCGCCGCTGAGGTTGATCCACAGAGCGCGCAGGATGCCGACGACATCGACGCCGGGATGCTGGTAGAAATTGGCGTCTTCGGTGGCAATGACCGCCTGCTGGCAGTGCAGCGGGATCGCATCCAGCGGCAGCGCGGTATTGCGCCCGCCCTCGCTGGGCAGGATTTCATAGAGCAACTGACCGTGACGGTCATAGATGCGCGTCGATGGCAGGGCTAATCCGGCCTGTAACTGGTCAATCGAGGGCAGGTCGGCGAATAACCAGACATAGAGGAAGGCAACTGAAATGACGAGCAGCAGGCCCATACTGAGCAAGAGCTGTTTGATGCGGGAGAGTCTGCGCCAGCGAGCGAGCATTTTACCCCTGACGAAAGCCTTGCCCGAACAGCAGCGCAAAGCCGATCACGAATGCCCCCAACCAGTTTGCCAGCAGATCGGTGAGCGAAGCGTCGCGGCTGCTGAGGACAATCTGATAGAACTCGGTGCCGGTGCCGAGCAGTAGGGTAATCGCCAGCGCCAGGAGCAGCGCCAGCCGCCTCGAAAGCACAGTACGCAGCCCAAAATACACCAGCAGCATGACCACGCCGAACAGTCCGGCATGGCCGATGGTCGCGCCCAATTCGGTGCGGGCGATGGTGAGCCGCATCAGATGCACCAGCGGCGTTTGCGCCGACTGCATGGTGAGAAGCAGCGCCAGTCCAACCCAGATCAGCGCCAGCAATGGCAGCCAGAGTGAACGACGACGCAAGCGATGGGTCATGACGAACCTCCTTGATCCACTGAGCATGATACACCTGAAATGGTGGCGATACTCAACGCTCACCCGACGCTGTGCTGCTGATCCGGGCTTGCATTCCCAGGGAACAGCGTTATAATCCTGATTCGTTAGTCAATCCTGACTATTCAGAATTGAACACCTTATGGATCGGGAACTGCTGCTGCTGGGGCTGCTGCGCCGACAGGATATGCATGGCTATCAGCTCCACGAATTCATCAATCAGAGTATGTCGTCGTGCGTCGATCTCAAGAAGCCGACGGCCTATTTCCTGCTGGACAAGATGGCCGCTGCCGGCTGGATCAGCGAGACTGAAGCACAGGAGGGCAATCGGCCGCCGCGCCGGGTGTATCAACTGACTACCGAGGGTGAAGCAGCCTATCAACGATTGCTGCGCGAGAATCTGGCGACCCATCATGCCACGCGTTTCCCCGGCGACATCGGGCTGGCTTTCCTGGACTCGCTGCCAGCCGCTGAGTCCCGTTCCCTGTTGCAGCAGCGGCGCGATGATCTGGCGCACGAACTGGCGGAAGCCCAGGCCATCCCGCGACACGCTGGCACTGCCCAATGGGTGATCGACCATCTCATCCACCATCTTCAGTCTGAACTGACCTGGCTGGATGAGGTGAACCATCGTATTTCAATCACACTAGAGGATGCATCATGACACATCGTTTCTGGACTCGATATGTGCTGGGACTGCTGGTTGCCTTGATTCTGTTGTTCTCGGCCGGCTGGGCGATGGCACAGGGCGATGGGGCTGGCGCTGCCCCCAATGTCGCTTTACTCACGGCGCTGCGCCACACCCATTCGCTCGTGCGCTGGATTGTGGTGGTGGTTGCCATCGTCGCGCTGGCAAAGCTGGCGCTGGGTCTGGTGCAAAAGTCGAGCTACGACGCACTGACCCGCCGCATTCTGGTGATCTTCAGCGGCGTGACGACGCTGCAATGGGTGATCGGTCTGGCGTTTCTGATCGTGCTGGGTGGGATTACCGGGTTTGGCATTCGCCATTACTGGGAGCATCTGGTTGTCATGACAGTGGCGCTGGGGCTGTCGCATATGCACAACAGTAAGCGTTGGCGCGACAAGGCGGATGACATCCGTTACCGCAATGCCCTGATCGTGGTGGTCGCTGTGATCGTACTGGTGGTCATTGGTGTGGCGCTGCTGCCGCAGGGCTGGCGTTTGTTCCCACCAGCATAATCGAATGGGGAGGAGGAGATACTCATGACTACCGCTGTGCTGCCGGAAGATAAACTGGATTTCAAGCGCATCTTTCCGATCTTCGTGATCGTGCTGGTCGATCTGCTAGGGCTGACCATCATCATTCCGCTGCTGCCGCTGTATGCCGCTACCTATGGCGCGGATGCCTTCACCATCGGTTTGCTCGGTGCGTCGTATCCGCTGATGCAGTTCATTGGTGCGCCGATCCTGGGCAGCCTGTCAGATCGATACGGGCGCAAACGGGTGCTGGTCATCAGCCAGCTCGGCACATTCATCGGCTTCATGCTGCTGGGGCTGGCCGGTTCGCTGTGGATGCTGTTCCTGGCGCGCATCCTGGATGGTCTGTCGGGGGCAAATATCACGGCAGCCCAGGCCGCGATCACCGATAGCACGACGGAGAAAACACGGGCGCAAGGTCTTGGGCTGCTCGGCGCGGCGTTTGGTCTGGGCTTTATCATCGGCCCTATCATCGCCTTCGCTTCGCTAGCCTTAAGCAATAATAACTATCATATCCCGGCCTTTGTAGCGGCTGGCTTCTCCCTGGTGTCAATCATCCTGACGGTGGTGTGGTTCAAAGAGACATTGCCGGCGGAGAAGCGCGGGCAGTCGAGCGACCACAAGGGCACGCCGGGACTGGGACGTATCCTGATGGCGCTGCGCCAGCCCTTTGTTGGCACACTCCTGCTGCTGATGTTCCTTCAGCAATTGATCTTCGGCGGGTTTGAGAATCTGATCCCGCTGTTCAACCTCAGCCGTCTGGGGATGAATGCATCCGGGAATGCCAACATCTTCGTTTTCGTGGGCATCATCATTGTGCTGGTGCAGGGTTACTTCATCGGCAAGTGGAGCCGTCGCTTTGGTGAACGTAATCTGATCTATGCCGGTTTGGCGCTGCTCTCGTTGGGGCTGATCCTCACATCGATCACGCCCGGTCAGACGCTTCCTGGGTATTCCAAAGCGGCTATGGTGGCGGAACTGACGCAGGGCGAGTATCGGCAAGGGGAAGCCACGACCATTTCTGTCCCAATCCCGGAAGATGGAAATGACGGTTGGTTGGGTCTGGCCTGGATACTGGTGGCGATGATCCCGGCGGCGGTGGGCGGTGGCTTGCTTTCGCCCAGCATCAACAGCCTGCTGACCCAGAATGCTTCAGGCGACGTTGGCGGGACGCTGGGGATCAGTACGGCGCTGGTGAGCGCAGCCAACGCCATCACCCCCATAATTGGCAGCGCCATCTTTCAGGTGCTGGGTTCAACCGCGCCTTTCCTGATCGGTGGCATTATCCTGGCGGGGCTGTACTTCGTGGCGCGCAGCAGCATCCCGGCAGCCGGTGCGGCAGCTCTGCAATCCAGTCCCGGTTGAACCGAGATTTGAACCTTGAAGCCGGGTTGGGAGTATTACCCTATATGTCTAACCCGGTTGGGGACGCTTACTTATGATGATTATCAGCGAATCTGACCCCGGTGACGCCGATCTGATCGAACGCATTCGTCTGAACGATCTGGAAGCACTGGGGTTATTGTTTGATCGTTACTACTCTCAAGTCTACCGTTCAGCTTATGTCATTACTCAGGATGGCGATGCTGCCGCCGATATTGCTCAAGAGTGTTTCTTACGCATCCACCGTTATGCCAATCGAATCGATACCAGCCTGCCGCTCGTTCCCTGGATGTACCGAGTGACGGTGAACCTGAGTTATACCTGGATCACACGGCAGCGCAAACGCCGCATTTCGCTTGAAGCTGTGATTGACCGTCTCATCAGCCCGGCCTGGCTCTCGCCGGATACGATTGCCGAGACCAGTGATATGCAGCGGCGGGTACGGCAGGCCATCAGCGAACTGAGTTTCAATCAGCGGGTGGTGGTGGCGCTGCATTACCTGAGCGGATTGAGCCTGGAAGAGATCGCCGAAGCGCTGGACTGCCCGGTTGGGACGGTCAAGAGTCGGCTGCATTACGCCCGCGAGAATTTACGTCAACGCCTGCAATCCATTCACTGGACTAACGAGGTTGCTCATGGATATGCGCCCTGACCATCTGGAGGATTTCTGTCAACTGGCAGCTCCTATCCCTTCACGTGATGCGCGTCGTCGCAGCCGTCAACGCTTGCTCCAACGCGCCAGGCGGCAATCCATTGTCCCAACCTCGCCTCAGGCTTCACTGTGGCAACCCCTGATCTGGGCATCAGTGGCCTGGCGCTGGATGCTTCGTTTGTTGAATGACGAAAGCCACTACGAATACGCCAATCAGAGACGGCGATTGCTAAGACCATTTGGTGAACATGCACTACCCATGTGGGGAATGTACCCATTCCATTACAAATCCGTATGTGAAATATAACGAAAGTGAATTCTGCCACAAACCTTAATGCAACATCCCGGCAAAAAAGCTGATTTCCCAGTATAATGAAATTTGCATAATTTTCGGAAAGGAATGAGGGGCGGCTCAAGGATGGGTCTTAAGCTTTTCCTGCCGCTATAAAGCTATGCCGTCATTACCTCGTATTATTACAGTTGACCCCACCTACACAGTCGCACGAATTGTGCGCGGCGTGATGGATTTGCTCGGATATTCTGTCGTTCAGGTAGATGTTCCCCAGGGTGCCGATGCACTGGATGAAGTCCAGCGTGGTGGCGCAACCATGGTCATTTCGGCCTGGGATTTGTACAGCGAGATGCAAGGTCTTGAGGTCGCGCTGCTCATCAAGCAGAATGCGCCGGGCATCGCGATTGTCCTGTTGGGGGACATGGAAGACCCAGAACACATGAATGAAGAAACCGATGGTGATCCGCCGTTTGTTTATGTCCGCCGTCCGGTGGATATGCTGCAATTCATTCGGGTGATGCAGGCCGGAATGCGTGGCGAAAGCATTGCTCAGGCAGCTACGATGGCGTCCAACAGCAGTGGCGGTGCTTTTATGGACAGCAATGTCCCGGCCATTGACCCCAACAATGCTCGTGTAACTGTCAAGAAAATGTTGTCTGATTTGGGTGCCATGGCGATACTGCTGGTGGCGCGCAATGGCGAAGTTGTGCTGGAAGAGGGTGCGTCCGGTTATCTGAACCGTGACCATCTGATGAAAGCGCTGCTGCCGACTGTGAGCACCACAATTGAGATGTCGCATCTGGTTGGCGGGCAGGCGCAGACGATTCACTTTTATGACGGCGAAGACAAGGATGTGTTTGTTCTGTCAGTAGGACTCCATCACTTCCTGTGTGTGGTTTATAACGGGGAAATGGGGGCGCGCAACTTTGGTAATGTGACGCGCTTCGGGCGCAAAGGTGCTCAGGATCTGATCGCCCTGATTGGTGCCGGGGCCTTTATCCCGCCCCGTCAACAACAACCGGCGGTTGTGGAAAAGTCGATCAGCACCAAGCGCAAAGAGAAAACCACTGAAGTCGCTGTGGTGGAGCCTGCAATTGAACGGCCGGTGATTTCTGTGGCGGAGCCAGAACCGGTCAAGCTGGAAC
The DNA here is from genome assembly GCA_022843385.1 of Anaerolineae bacterium. GTDB lineage: Bacteria > Chloroflexota > Anaerolineae > Aggregatilineales > Phototrophicaceae > CFX2. Next base: position 50,564 of record JALHNT010000015.1, read on the forward strand.
CCATCGCGAACCTCGACATGAGTATCTTCGACCAGCTCGGCAATCTTGACCTCTCCAAAGCAGATGATGTGTTTGATATGGATAAGTTGGCGGAGATGGTCAATACCGCAGGCCAGAAACAAATCACGCTGGAAGATGCCCTGAGCATTGGTGTGCTGGGTGACTTCGGCGCAGACGGCAAGTCGTAAACGTGGCGGGATGATGTTGACATCAAGCGGCTGGAACTTTCCAGCCGTTTTCATTTTAGGCGGCAGAAAGCGTCCACACCTTAAGGTTGAGTCGTATCTTGTTACATCAGTCCGGTTTATAATTCGGATAACGCAATACCACGTACTGGGCAAGGATTGAATCAGTGTCGCAACTACCCGCTGCCAAAGCGCCCAACAAGCGAGACAGCAAGGACCCATTGATCGGCAAGAAGCTGGGCGATTACCGGCTGACCAGCCTGCTGACTACCGGCGGCATGGCGCGCATCTATCAGGGTGAGGATGTCAAGATCGGGCGTATGGCAGCCATCAAAGTGCTGTCGCATGATGATGCCGAGCAAGACCCAACCCTCACGCAGCGCTTTCAACGGGAAGCGCGCGCCATTGGTGCATTGGAACACGAGAATATCATCACGGTTTATCAGTATGGCGAGGAAGATGGCTACTATTTTATCGCCATGAAATTGGTGAAGGGGCTCGATCTGGCGCAGGAGCAGAAGCGGCTGCGCATCAATAAGGAGAAGCTCTCCATCACCCGCGCGCTCTACATCCTCACCCAGGTTGCGACAGCGCTGGATTATGCCCATTCCAAAGGCGTCATTCACCGCGATGTCAAACCCTCCAACATCCTGCTGACGGATGACGACAAAGCGATTCTGACTGATTTTGGACTGGTGATGCGATCGTCGGTGGAGACGACGATGGGGACGGCGTTCGGGACGCCGCGTTATATTGCGCCGGAACAAGCCACTTCATCCAGTAAATCGGTGCCGCAAAGTGACATCTATTCACTGGCAGTGATTCTGTATGAGATTCTGGCGGGTGAACCTCCTTTCACCGGTGCTACCCCGATGGAGATTGCGCTCAGTCATATCGGCGAAGCGCCACCACCCCCGCGCAGCAAGAACCCGGATATTCCTGAAGCAGCGGAACGCGAGATCCTCAAGGCGCTGGAGAAAGAACCGGAGAACCGCCACCGCAGCGCGACCGAATTCATTGATGCCATCAAGCGCGCCTATAACATTACTGCCACGACAACCATCCCCGTGTCGAACACCATGGCGTCGCGTACTATGCCATCCGGCCTCAGCTCAACCTGGACCAACTCATCCACGGTCAAGCCAATGCCGACCTTACCCCCAGTCGGGGGTGAACGACCTGCTCGGCGTTCGCCGCTCTTGTGGCTGGTCATCGTTCTACTGCTGATTGTTGTGGCTGGCGCATTCTGGATCACCTCGGGCATGAACCTGCCAGTCACGCCTGTCGAGACATCCTCAGTTCCGGTTGCCGGTGCGCCGATCACGTTGTTCTACAACAGCGAGAATCTGGTGATGCTGAACGGCGGCGATTACACGCTGGACACCAATCCGCTGCAATTCGTGCGCGGTCAACCTGATGATGGTGACGACTATAACGGTTTCCGCATCACTGGGAAAATCATTGAAGCAGGGGAATGCATCCGTATCGCGCTGCAAGGCAACCGCGACCCTCGCCCCAGCGGTTGTGCCAACAGCATTACCAAAGCTGAGTTCCTCTTTGATCAGGTTAATTTCTTCTGGCGAGCCGAGACCGACGGCGGTGTTAATGCAGAACAATTCGAAGTGCGCTACGACAATCAGGTTGTTGCCACCTGTCCTACTGTGACGCGGAGCAGTCCAGAGGATATCGAGTGCCGCTTTAACTGGCCGGTGACCGCGGTTGCTCCCACACTGGCGGGATAATCTGCGTTACAATCAGGCGTCTCATGCATAACCCTGTTACGGAAAGGTTGATGATGACGTCTCAACACTTGGTCAGCACCGACTGGCTGGCGGCTCATCTGCACGATGCCAATCTGCGGATTGTGGATATTCGCGGTCATGTGCTCCCGGCCAATGCTCCGCTGCCCCATTACTTCAATCATCACGATGATTATCTCCAAAGCCATATTCCCGGCGCGGTCTTCATCGATTGGGTCAAGGCCATTACCGACCCCGATGATCCGCGTCATGCGCAGATCGCCAAACCGGAGCGTTTCGCCACGGCCATGAGCCATGCCGGAATTGATGAAACCCAATTTGTTGTGGTCTATGACGATGCCGGTTCAATGTTTTCGGCGCGGCTGTGGTGGGCGCTGAATTACTACGGTCATCATCAGGTGGCTGTGCTGGACGGCGGTTGGAACAAGTGGATTGCTGAAGGGCATCCGGTGTCGTCTGATTTCCCGTCGGTTAGTCCAACGACATTTGTGGCGCGGCCTGATGCGGTCTGGTATCGTGATGGTGAGCAGGTTCTGGCGGCTCTGGGGACTTCGACGAAGCTGATGGATATGCGCTCTGCCGAGGAATTTCGCGGCGATTATGCTCGCGCCAAACGCACCGGGCATATCCCCGGCGCCGTCAACCAGCGGCGTCCTAACCTGTTAGCTGCCGACAACACACTGCTGCCAGCCGAACAACTGCGGCAGAAATTTGCTGAGATCGGCATTGATGAGTCGACGCCGGAAGTCATCGCCTATTGCAACGCCGGGGTTTCGGCCAGCTTCGGGCTGCTGGCGCTGCGCGTGGCTGGGTTCGACCAGAATGCCATGTACGACGGCTCATGGAAGGATTGGGGCAACGACGACAGCAAGCCGATTGAGACCGGCGCTTAGGCTTTTGTCCCGCTCAGGGTGCTGACCCCCAGCACATGCGACAGGGTAGGGACAGCTAACTCGCGGAACATATCGGCCATCTGTTCGGCAGTGTACGGTGTATCTTTGTCCAGCCACCAACTGATGAGCGAGAGCATGGCCCCGGCCAGGAAATGCGCTACCATCTCGATTGGGATAGACGCCTGCTCATCCGAGGCGACCGCTTCGATGCGCTCGCGGATGCTCATCGCCAGATAATCGCGGATGCCATTGAGGATGGCGGCGGTTCCCTGCTGGCTGAGGAGGGTGGCGCGGTAGAGATCACGATATTGAAAGGCGTGCTGAAACGGCACCACCCGCACCGGCTGATCCATGCCCAGCGGCGATTCGGATGTGGGCTTGCCGAAGCGCCCCTTCAGGTCATCGAACATATCGCGCAGGCTGCCCAGCAGCAGTTCTTCCTTGTCCTTGTAATGCAGGTAGAAGGTCGCCCGCCCCAGGTTGGCACGGTCGGTGATGTCCTGCACGGTCACGCCGTCGTAACCTTTTTCCATGATGGCATTGATGAGGGCGTCGCGCAGCAGTTGGCGAGTGCGGGGGCCGCGGCGGTCTGGTTTCTTGCTGGTCACGATAGGTTGCCTTGTTAAACATCCGTCTGTGAATATACAGCAGTATACCGCACTGTGGGACTGTTGGGATATGGCAGGTTGGGTACAATCAAGCATAACGAAAATGCCTGCCCGTCTTTGGTAGCGGCATCGTTACTGGCGGACTTTATTCTTGCTCATAGGAGATCAATTACGATGAAAATGATTCATGTTGCCAACACGGACCTGGATGTATCCGAAATATCGCTGGGGTGTATGCGTATTTCTACCATGACTAAAAGCGACATCGCTCACCTGATCCAGACTGCGCTGGATGAAGGCGTGACATTTTTCGACCACGCTGATGTCTATGGCGGCGGGGAATGTGAAGCGAAGTTTGCCGAAGCGCTTGACATGAACCCTAAAGTGCGCGAAACGATGCACATCCAAACCAAGTGCGGCATCCGCAAAGGATCATTCGACTTTTCTAAAGAGCATATTCTCCAATCCGTCGATGGCAGCCTGAAACGCCTGCGGACGGAATATCTGGATGTGCTGCTGTTGCACCGACCCGACGCGCTGGTGGAACCGGAAGAGGTCGCTGAAGCCTTCACGATCTTGCATGACAGTGGCAAAGTACGCTATTTCGGCGTCAGCAATCAGAACCCGATGCAGATCGAGCTGCTGACCAAATTTGTCAAGCAGCCCATCGTTTTCAATCAGCTCCAGTTGAGCATCACCAACAGCGGCATGATCGACGCCGGAATCAATGTGAATATGGAAAATGAGGCCTCGATCAACCGCGATGGCAGCATTCTGGATTACTGCCGGCTGAAGGAGATTACCATTCAGCCCTGGTCGCCTTTTCTGTATGGGTTCTTTGAAGGAGTTTTCCTGGACAACGATAAGTTCCCGGAACTCAACCAGGTCATCAACGAGATGGCAGCCGCCAAAGGCGTGACCAATAATGCGATTGCGATTGCCTGGATTCTGCGACATCCCGCGCGAATGCAGCCGATTGTTGGGACGACGAACGCCCAACGGTTGCAGGAAATCTGCAAGGCCTCTGACATCACCCTGAGCCGCCACGAGTGGTACCAGATCTATCTGGCGGCTGGGAACAAACTGCCCTGAGAACTGCGTTTGAAAGTGAGTAAATGCTAACTTTTGCCTGTTCTTGCCTGTTTATCAGGCTGATCCAGTATCGAATAGTGATAGAAGAGGAGTGATGGAATGAGCAGTGATTTGTCAGCATTTTATTCTGAGCATGGCTACTGTGTAGTGCCGCAGTTGTTCGCGCCGGATGAGGTGGCACGATACCGTGAGCATTATATGACGCTGCGAGCAAAAGGGACTTATCCCGGCGATTTTGACGGCGTGGATGTCACCAGCACAGATCCGCTCAAGCGTTATCCGCGCATGATCCATATGCATCGCTGGGACGAGGATAGCCTGAACTGGATGCTTGACCCGCGCATCAACCACTGGCTGACGACCTTCCTCGGCGTGGAACCTTTCGCGGTACAGACCATGCTATATTTCAAGCCTCCGGGAGCGCGAGGGCAGGCGCTGCATCAGGATCAATTCTATTTGCGCGCTAAACCGGGAACGTGTATGGCGGCCTGGCTGGCGCTGGATGATTGCGATGAGGCCAATGGCTGTATGCAAGTTGTCCCTGGCAGTCACACCTGGGACATTCTGTGTGCGGTGGAGGCCGACACCAGCAAGAGCTTCACCGATGTCACCGTGCCGCTACCGGAAGGGACAGAAGCCGTGCCAGTCATCATGAAGGCTGGCGATGTGTTGTTCTTCAACGGATCGCTGGTGCATGGCAGTTCGCCCAACAGCACCCAGGATCGCTTCCGTCGAGCGCTGATCGGTCACTATATTCAGGGCGATGCCCGTCAGGTGGGGGAATTCTATCATCCGGCGCTGCGGATGGATGGCTCACCGCTGGTATTGGAAGACAGCCCGGATGCTACACGCTGCGGCGTATGGGTAGATGTCAACGGGCAGCCAGAGATCGAGCTGGTGACGGCCAGCGCCCGCCCGCGCAAGAGGCATGAATAGCTCAGGATCGGCGCACACCGAATTCGCCGACGACGCTGCGCTGGACGCCGCGATCTGACGACCAGGGCGCGTAGGGTGCCATCGTGAGCTGGCACAATTCCAGCAGCACGGTGTCGTAGTTGACGCGCCAGCCAGCGAAGTCCTTCCACGCCTGATCGCGGTCGGCGACGATGGGGACGCCTTCGGCGGCCATTTGGTCGAGCGCTTCTTCGAATTCCTCGCGCGTGATGCTGATCGGGTCGGGGTAATGGGGATCGGGATCGTAAGGGATGCGGAAGAAGTCGGCGATGTGGCGCAGGGCTACAAAACCAGCACGGATGCATAACTGGGCCTCTGCCGAGCGCGGGTAGTCAACCACTGATGACATGAGCGAGGCAGCATCCAGCACACACCCCGCAGCCGTGATCCACGAGCGATCCGGCTGCGGCGAGCGAAAGAAGTTGATGGGAGCCAGCGAGGTATGGCTCTCATCAATCTCGGAAAACCACACTTCCCAGGCTTCCCACAAGTCTTTCAAAACATCCAGCCCGCGTATGCCTTGTGCCCGTGTGATCAGGGTCACGGCGGATGGTGGGGAGTCGGCGCGGACTTCCAGCATCGTGACCAGCGTCTCGCGCTTCTGGAAGGCGCTGTACATAGTGGGCAGGTAAGCCAGCAGCAGCGCCACCAGTCCCAGGCCAATCGTCGCCTGCGAAAATTCCAAGATTGTTGCTGTCAGTGAGTCGCGGTTGGTGGTATCGGCGGTGAACATCCCCAGCGTGTAGACTGATGAGCCGCTGATTTTGAACGACTCATAGAAGGTGCCAGCCCCGATGGCCCAGTACATCAGGGTGTAGGCGAAGATGATGATCGTCAGCCATACCACCGGGATCACCAGCAGCGTCACCGGCGCGAACAGTGCCATGATGCGATCCAGTTCCTCATAGGTCCTGGCTTTCTTGCGCCGGAAGGAGAAGACCCAGAACATCAGGCGAAAGGTCAGCCGTGTCAGCAGCACATTGTCGCCGCGCGGCAGGACGAAGGTGCGGACGGCGGCCATGAGGGTGAAGACCACCAGAACAATACCCGTCAAGAAGACGAGCGCGCGTAAGCCCAGTTCGATCAGTGGATGCATGATGTTCTCGATGGATGAGTCTGAAGCGATCAATTTCGCCATTATAACGAGTTGACCGCTAACGACGCACCTGACTTTTCGGCTGGGATTGCCGTATCAGGGACTGGGTTCGAGGCAGCTCGGCAGCTTGTTGACGTCTTTTTCCCAGTTGCGTCCGTAGAAGGTCAGGTACTCGGATACATGGGCAGACCAGTAGCTATCATCGTGAGCGCCGATGGGGTTCGGGACATAGGTGTGGGCGATGCCGCGCTCCGTCAGGCGGGTGGAAAACTGCTGTATCGTCCGTCCAGAGGGATCATCTGCGCCATTATCGAGATAAATACGCAGCCGGGCATCGGGCGGGAAGGCGGCGTTGGAAGCCAGATCAAGCGGATTGAAGGCTGCCGGGATTTCGTTCAGATCTTCGGTGAAGTACGGACTATGGCCGGCGATGATGCCGAAGACATCCGGGTGACGCAGGCCGACGCTGAAAGCCCAGAAGCCGCCGCGTGAGATGCCGGCGATGGTTCGCTGATCGCGGTTGCTGATGGTGCAGAAGTCGCGGTCAATGGCTGGAACCAGTTCGTCCAGCACGACGGTCTCATATGACGGATCGGGCGGGAACTGGCTGAGATTGCCAATGGTTCCCCAGTAGGGCATCACCAGGATCATCGGCGGTAGGACACCCAACCGGAAACCCTGATCCATCGCAGCCAACATACCTAATTCTTCCCACTGATTCTCGCGGCTGCCAGCACCGTGCAGCAGAATCACAACTGGATAACGCTTCTGGCTGATGCCGTAGCAGGGCGGGACGTAAACCCGATAACGCAGGTTCTCGTCGGCTGTTGGGCTGCGGAACTGGTCAATGGCGATGATCTGCCCGTTGGGCTCGTCACAAGGGAAGGGTGTTTCCGACGGCAGCGGTGGTGGTGTTGGGCTGGGCAGCGACGTGGCGGTTGGCAGCGGCGTCGGAGTGGGCAGCGGTGTGGCGCTGGGGATGGCGGTGATGATGACAACCTGGGGCGTGGGCTGTGCCAGGTAAGGGTCACAGGCCGCCAGGATGAAGAGCGCGAGCAGGGTGAAAGTCAGTGATCGTATTCTAGGCATGGCGTGATATTATAGCTCGGACTCAAACGAGGGAAAGCCCAGATATGCCCATCCAAGCCTTCATCTTCGATCTCGATGGTGTTCTTGCCGATACGCCGATGCTCCATTACCACTCGTGGAAGCGACTGGCGGAGGACGAGGGACTCATCTTTAGCTGGGATCAACATGTTGCCATGCAAGGGCTTCATCGCCGCGAGAGCCTGGATGTCTTTCTGGGTGGACGACCGGTGACTGAAACGCAAGCGGCAGAGATGATGATGCGCAAGAATGGCTACTTCCTCGAACTGCTGGAACAATTGTCTCCGACGGATTGCTTCCCCGGTACCGAGGCCTTCATCAGAGCCGCGAGAGCAGCCGGTTTGAAACTGGCGTTGGCTTCCTCCAGTCAGAACGCTAAACAAGTCTTGTTCAAGCTCGGCCTGACTCCCTTGTTTGATGTGATAGGCGACGGCAACACTGTCAGCCGCAATAAACCCGCGCCCGATATTTTCCTGTGGGCAGCCGAACAATTGCGGGTGAAACCGGCTGAGGCGCTGGTGTTCGAGGACTCGGAGGCCGGGTTACGGGCGGCACTGGATGGCGGCTTCTGGGTGGTCGGCGTACATGGTAAACATGGGCAGGGGGCGCATCTGGAATTGGCTGCGCTGGAAGGGCAAACGCCGCTGGGCATCATCGAACAGCTCCGCGCGCCGCAGCAAAATTGACTCTTGCAAAGGCCAGTCGACTTCGCTATGATATTTTTTAACACGCGGGCGTAATTCAGCGGTAGAATGCTTCCTTGCCAAGGAAGATGTCACGAGTTCGAATCTCGTCGCCCGCTCAACAGCCTCAGCATTTTGCTGGGGCTTTTTTTATCCCCGGAGTGCGCTGGTGAAGCCCTTCGCAGAGCAATCCTACGATGAACAACTGGCCCATCTGGGCGAGTCGGCTCGCCGTGCGCTCCCGCAGTTCGGCCTGCAAGCCGCCTCAGTTGAACCTATTCTGTATGGGAATAATGCCGTGTTCAGGGTGAATCATGGCAGCGCGTCGTATGCTTTGCGTCTGCACCGCCCCGGCCACAAACGGATCGAGTGGATACGCTCTGAGCTGCGCTGGTTGCAACTGCTCCATGACGAGGCCGGGCTGCAAGTGCCGCGTCCGGCAACAACCGTGGAGGGGGAACCGTTAGCATCCGTTCCCTGTGTTGGGCTGGAACATCCTTTACAGGCAGCGCTGCTGGACTGGCTTGATGGGACATTTTATGACGCTGAGACTATCGCGCTGGAGGATGTCCAACGCGCCGGGGGATTTTTGGCGCAGCTTCACACCTATGCCGCCCGCTTCGTGCCACTTCCTGATTTTGTTCGCCCCCGGCTCGATTGGGAAGGGCTGTTCGGAGAGAACTCGCCTTATCATCCGGGGGAAGGTGAGCGCATCTTCACGCCGGAGCAGCGTATTGTCTTTGCTGAGGTTGAAGTCCGCATTCGTTCGGTCATGGCTCAACTGGGTGAGACATCCGAGCATTTCAGCATGATCCACGCGGACTTCCTGCCGCAGAATTATCTGTTCAACACGGGCGGAGTCGGCGCGATTGACTTCGATGACTGCGCCTGGGGGTACTTCCTCTACGATCTGGCGACGGCGTTGTGGTGGTTTCGTCCGCAAGCACGCTTCCCTGCGGTGCGGCAATCACTGTTTGAGGGCTATGCGGCTGTGCGCCCGTTGCCGGATGAGTCATTCGTTGAAGCCTTCAGCGCCGCCCGTCATTTCGCCTCGATCCGCTGGCAGGCCGGGCATCTCCATCATCCACAGATTCGCGAGCGCGCCGCGGAAACCATCGCCCGCCGCACCGAGGACTTACGCCGTTTTTTGAAAACAGGGGTACTATGATCTATCACATCACATCAGCAGAGCAGTGGGCAGCGGCACAGGCGGCTGGAGTCTATCGCGCTGAGTCGCTACTGAGTGAGGGTTTCATTCACCTGTCCCAACGTCATCAGGTGCTGGGGAGCGCCAATCGCTTCTTTCAGGGTCAGGCCGGGTTGGAGCTTTTGGCGATTGATCCGGCGCAACTGACAGGCCGACTGGTGTATGAAGCACCCGTTTCACCGGAAAGTCATGCGGCTGGCGAAACCTTCCCGCATCTCTACGGCGAGTTGAATCTGGATGCGGTGGTGCAGGTTGTCTCTTTCGTTGCTGATGCAGATGGACGGTTTACACTGCCCGACGATCTCATCTAGCGGCTCGCAGAAAATCGCCGTATACCCGCTTAAACTCATCCCAGGCTTCGTCATGCACGGCATGACCGCAGGCGAACAGCGCCAGTTCACCATGCCCGGCGCGCTCCAGAAACTTACGGGCGTAGGTCGCTGGATTGAGGGTATCGCGTTCGCCCAGCATGATGAGCAGTGGCGCGGTGATATGATGCGCCAGGCTCAGGCTGACATCACCGCCCATGTCGATGATATGCTTCATCGCAGTAATCCAGGGCAGGATGAACGCGTTTGAATTGGTGATGTTGTTGCGGGCTTTTTCCTCATCGGTGATCCAGTCCGCCGGATACATCGCCTGCACACGCGGGCGGATGGCCGGATCGAAGTTGCCTACCGCGCCGATGACTGCAACTGATCGAAAGCGTTCCGGATACTTTCCGGCTGCCACCAGCGCCGCTTCGCCACCATCGGAATAGCCCAGGATGTGCGCCTGCGGAATGCCGAGCGCATCCATGAAAGCGACCACATCTTCGGCATCCTGCTGATAGAAATCGAGCGGGAACTGGCGCAGCTCTGGGGTGGATTGTCCGTAGCCGCGCAGGGTTGGCCCATAGAGATGATAATCGGCCTTCAGCCACGCCATGACCTGGGCGAAATGGTCGGCGGCGGAACCGAGCAGACCGTGTACCAGGATCAGCGGCTCACCTTGTCCCACCTCTTCGTAATGCAGCCTCACGCCGCTAGCGATGTCGATAAACGGCATCAGGTTACGCTTTCAGCAGGCTTGGCTTTATCCGCATTCAACACATCACTCAGCGAGACTCCCAGCACCAGCAACCCGACCACTCCCCAGATCATGTAGCCGGCGATATTGATCCCTTGAAACAGGAATCCGAGCGCCAGTCCCTGGGCTTGCGGCACACCGCCGATGACCTGTCCAGCCAACAGAATGGCGGCCTGAAAGGGGCCGATGCCGCCCACTGTCACTGGAACGGCGATGCTGAGCGAGGTCAGTCCTAGCCCCAGTCCCGTGAGCAGCAGTTGCTCATACAGTGTGAGCGGAATGCCGTTGGCGTCGGTTAAGCTGAGTGAGGCGATCAGGGCGAACAGGGTGAAGTATGAAAGCGTCCACGAGATCAGCGTCCAACCGACAGCATGGATGGCGCTGCGCCAATGGGTGAGGGGTTTGAGGCCGTCGAGCAAATTGTCGAACAGCTTGTTCAAACCCAGCTTCTTCAGGATCGGCAAGGGACGTTCAACCCATTCCAATACCTTGCGACCGATCTGTGGCGAGCGCGAAAAGAAGACCAGGACGCCGAATGCCACGACGACGGCCGCCCCAAACAGGGTGATTGAGCGCGTAATTTCAGCCGGGACATCCGGCGTGTTGGAAACCACAACCACGATCATGATGACGACCAGCAGGGTGTCGAGCAAGCGTTCAACGACGACGCTGGTGGCTGCGGTGACGACCGGAACACCTTCGCGCATGACCAGCAGACTACGCGCCACTTCACCCACCCGCAGCGGGATGACGTTGAGCATAAAGCCGAAATTGAGGATATTAGCAGTGCGCCAGTAGGGGACTTTGAAATCGAGCAGCCCATACCAGCGGTAGCCGCGCGTCCACATGCCGAAGCTGAGGAGAATGAAGGAAATGATAATCCAGCCTGGATTGGCCTGGCTGATGCTGGCGATGACCTCTTCGAATTTGACGCCTTGCAGCGCAAACCACAGAAAGATGCCGCTGACGAGGATGCTGGCGATAATGAAGCCAATCCGGCGCATAAGTGAATCCTTGCCTAAGTGAACCGCGCTGATTGTAAAGGATTATCGCCTAAATGACTATCGCTGGGCTAACGCCGCGGCAAACGGGACTCGGTTTCCAGTAACCATTGTATTGCCTGGGCTTCATGCATGAATACGGCGCGTTTGCGATAAGCGTTGGAGGTGGCGCGGATCGCCATAGCGATGATGTCATGCGACAACTTGCTGGCGACCAACACCGCCAGCCTGCCGGTTAATTCCGGTCGCATCCGGGCGATCTCACGCGAGCGACGCAGGCTATATGTGTTGATGAGGCCGCCACCCAACCGAATGTCCAACAGCAACCGCCAGGGGCGTTCCAGCGGCCATTCGCCGAATTCGGCCTGGAGATCCTTAAACCAGTGGTCAATCGTCACATTGTTCATGGCAAAGAAGCGATAACACAGAATGCGATCTTCCTGTAACCATTCTTTGCGGTACTGTAGCTCAACGTTGACATTGCTCTCAGTTGCCAGAGCCATAACCCGAACTCCCTAAACTATCAGGAACCTTTTTCAGTTTTCCCCAGAACAACCTGCCCGGTCTGTCCATTGACCAAAGCGACGCGCCGATCCTGATCGACTTCGACCAGGTGGGCAATCCATACCGGCATGAGCGCCAGCCTGAACTGCATGGCACGGATGTTGCTGAACACATTGATGCTGACGCCATCATCGTCATTCATCTGGCGTTGACCGTACTTTTCGCGCATCCATCCGGCGATGCGGCTGCGGGCTTCGAGCGCGGCACCATCAAAATTCAGGCTGTAAATCTGCGCCGGATATTTCACGATCAGCGCCGGATTGTAATCCAACAGCTCGCCTGTATGGAATGTGCCAAGCTGCTGGGTCATCGCCGGGGGTGGTGACTTGACAGCGCAGACGGCGACATCATAGAGCGCTTCATCAAAGGTGCTGCGCTGGTAGGCCTGGGCGACACTGGTTTGCGGACGGTAACGGTTGAGGTTGGGGGTGTTGTCTATCCGTGTGCGATTGATCTGGAGCTGGGCGTCGAAGACCCAGAAGGGCAGATAAAAGCCGTTGAGCGTGGCGGAGGCAACCCGATTGTCATCAAACCAGCCTTTGAGCCGTTCGCTGAATTGTTTCAGTTGTTGCTTGATGCGCTGCCCGGCTTCTTCGCGGCTGATCGTAAATGGCAGGATACCATCCGGTTGCACGAATGACTCCAGCGCATCCTGTTCGATCACCTGGTTGGATCCACAGAAGGGGCAGCGGGTAGAGAGTGTGTTGCCAGGGACAGCGCGTTCCGCACCACATTCATTGCAGTGCAGCAGCCGTTCCCCGACTTCCCACTCGATGGATTGGGTGCGCCGTTCCAGCATGGCTGCCAGGAAAGAATCGGCTGTTTCGGTGTTGCTTCGGGCGACCATGATGATATGACCACAGAAGCGACACTCGACCTGAGTGGCCGCCTCATTGGTGCTGACATCGCCGCCACAATTGGGGCAGCATAGACTAATGATGGCGGTGTTCACAGCTTCTTCAGCTACCTGAAGGATGGGCGAGCGTTCGTCATGTGATTGCCTGGCCTGTTCCGGCGTGAGCCGTCCGTTGAGCACCATCATCTGGCGCGTCGCTTCCACATGCCCAGGGTCGTAGGCCAGGATGCTGCTCAGATGATCGCGTTTGACGGTTTCATCATCGCTGATCTTAGCCATCCACAAGTGGGCGTCCAGAAAATCCGGTTGGATGTCGAGGGCTTCACGCAGGGCAGCGACAGCACCCGCCTTGTCGTCATCGAAGAGGCGATCATGGGCGGTGTGAAACAGGGAGACAGCGCGGGCGTTGATGGCTTGCTCGTTGCTGATTGTGATTTCGGGGCGCGGACCTTTGGCGCGTACTTCCTCGATCTTGCGATCCAAACCCGTGTCGCGCTGATACCCACAATGAGGGCATGAGACTTCCGTGCTGGCGAGGCTGAAAGTCATCCGCTTGCCACATTCTGGACAGTTGAGGTTAATTCCCATCACGTCCATCCTACTTAATGTATCCTCAATCTTTAGTATAGGTTGTATTGCGCTCCCAGAATGAACATGGATTTGTGAAAGATTTCTGAATTTGAGGAGTATGCTGTACTCACAGCATACTCCCGTCAAAACTAGCAGCTATACGGCCCAGGCAGGAATACCGAGACACTGGATGGATTGGCGGTAATCGTGATGTTGGTGATGGTGGTCGGGCCGCTGCCGAAAAGGAAAACTGAGCCGGGATCGGGTGGTACAGCCGTGACAGCGGGTGATGGTGGGCTAACGCTTGATGCTGGCGCATCAGTATAGGTGATTGTGACGGTTGTCGTGCCACCTGGCAGACCCGCATAATCAACATTATAGGTATTTAGCCCGGAGCAGGTGACCCCGGCTGCGAACGCTGGGCCTGGAGCCGTCGCTGGCGGGTTGGTCGGCGCAGGTACTGGTGTCGGTGCCCACTCGCGCGGGATGGTGACAACCTGACTGGTGCAGGCGACCCGATCATTCACCAGTGCTTCGACTTTCCAACTGAGCTGAGGATTGAAGCCGACGTTCGATAGATCAAGCTGTAAGGTGGTAGTCGGTGCCGCAATGGTTGCACTGGGGCCACCTTCCACACTCACGCGATAGCTGGTCGCGCCAGGTGCTGCATCCCAGTAGAAAGTATTGATGCCATATGCCAGTCCATCCAGCGGGGAGGTTGCACGGAAGGCGCGGCAATCTGCCTGTCCTGTGTTGGTCGTGTTCCCTCCGGCGGAACCGCCGCCCCCGCCGGTATTGTTGCTTGGCACTGGGGTGGGGGGTACTTCGCGATCCTGAATCTCAATCGGATAATTCAGCAGTTCTGGCGGGAAATCTTCCAGCCATTGCAGTTCATCCAGCTCATCCTGTGGCGCGGGTTGCAGGTCTTCTGGCGGCCCTTCGGGTTCGGTGCCGTCTTCGTTAAGCTGCATATCGACCTGGAAACCTCCTGGAACATTGACGCCATCGATCTCAGCCTCGCCGCTGATCGTCAGCATTCGCATCCGGTTGTTGGGCAGCGTTTGTAGCAGGATGGTTGAACCAATCCGGATGTTCGCCCCGTTGGCGGTGATGTCCACCGTCACGCGTTCCGGCCCCTGGACTACCAGTGCCGATGGTGATTGATTGCAGTCCAGTTGACCGATAGCGGTGCGGAAATAGAAGGCTTGCATGGGCGTCAGGCTGTCGCTGCTGAAGACCGGCAGGCTGTCTACATCGCCACTGGCCTGAACCAGTTGGCGATTGATCCACCCTGGAGCTCGATTGCCGAACACCACCCGCAGCCATTGCGAGTCCGGGCTGATGGCATCAGCCGATAGCGCCGTGCCGTTTTCAACGCTGCCCACCACATTCGACTGGGTAGTTGGGCGGCTGCGTATATTGGCGTTGGTTTGGGCAGTCAGGCTGATGGGATTGGCAGCCGGCTGGAAAGCATCTACTGGTTGGACCGCATTTTCGATCTGTACATCCCCCAGCAGGACGAAGGTGACAGCCTGACCCGGCAGCGAATCAGGCAGGTTGGCCTGTACGCGCATCAGCGCTACACCCCATTCGGTCAGCTCGGTGCTGTAGGGCGCGGTGTCGATGCTCGCCAGCGAGGCGAGAGTCGTCTGGTCAGATGGTCTGGTGAAGAAGTCCTCGGCTACCGTCTGGTTGAAAGTGGCGTTAACTCGGTTGAAGCCATAGCAGGCGCTGTTACGCCCTAGAGACTCACAATTGGGCCCAACGGATTGGAGTGCTTGCGTCACAAGCGGTGGACAGGTGTCGCTTTCCTGGGTCAGGGCGCGCTGCTGGACGATGACCAGCGTCAACAGCAGCAGAATAACAGGGATGAACGGCAATAATCGGCGCACGATCTTTACTCCACGAGACAAACGAATTTCTAACAACTGAGCGTTCCCGGCACACTGACGGTGACCCCTGACGGATTGGCGGTCACTGAAATACCTGTGATGGTGGCTGGGCCGAAGCCGGAAAGGGTGATGATACCCGGGTCGGGTGGGACGGCGGCAGTCACTGGTGATGGCGGCGTTACCGCACCGCCAGTCACAAACGTATAGGAAACCGTCACACTGGTTGTCCCAGCGGGCAGGCTGTTGTAGTCAATGCCAAATTGATATAACCCAGTACAGGTTGCCCCAGCGTTAAAGGTGGCTGGCTGGGGTTGAGCCGGTGCTTCACGCGGCACGGTCACACGCGGCGAGGCGCAGGCCACCTGTCCATTGACCAGTGCCAGCACTTCCCACGAGAAGGAGAAGCCGTAGCCAATGCTGTTGACGGTGAGATCGGTTGTTAAGTTGGTGTTTGGAGCGGCGGTTTCGAAGCTGCCGACCAGGGCACCTGGTTTTTCATCCACACTGTAGACGTTGACACGATAACTGGTCGCTCCCGGCGCGGCATCCCAGTAGAAGGTATTGCGTCCATAGGCGAAGCCATCCAGCGGGGAGGTGGCGCGGAACCGGCTGCAATCTGCGCTGCCGGGTGGAAGCGGCGTGATGCTGGCCGGCGCCCCCGGAACAGGCGTGATTGGCGGCACTGATGGAAGGCCAGTATCGACGCCGCACAGGATGGTCAAGACCTGCCCGACCAGAATGCGATTGGGGTCACTGATGCCGCTGGCCTGCATGATCGCGCCCATGCTGGTTCCATAACGTTGGCTGATGCGGAATAGATTTTCGCCCTCCGCGACCGTATGCGTCAGCGTCGTGCCTGCTGGACACAGGACTGCTGCCGTTGGTTGAGGTTGTTGCGATAATTGCAGTGCGCCAAAGGCGGCCAACACGGTTGTGCCGGTGTCGATCTGCTCTGGAGTCAACAGCTGAGGTTCGCTCCAGGGGCAATCTGGCCCCACTACCTGATCATTCGAGTTGCCATCAGTGCCGAGGTCTTCCGCATCGAGCAGACAACGCTCCGATGAGAAGCCGGCTGGGAGGCGCACCGCTTCGGGCATGTCCGGTTCGAGGATCGCTTCGCCTTCCAATGTGGTGATGACCATGCGGTTATCCGGCAAGGTTTCAATGGTGATGAGCGATCCCATGCGGATGTTCGCGCCATTCGCTGTAAGATCAATCTGCATCCCCGCCGGACTCTGAAGCGCCAGCACATTGGGAGCCTGGGCGCATTCGATACGTCCGACTCCGGTGCGGATGTAGAACGATTGCATCGGTGACTGCGCGTTGTCTTCAACCACAGGAAGTTGGTCTATTGTCGGCGAGGGATTGACAGCCGCTCGGTCGATCCAGGCAAAGGTTCCGCTGATACGCACACGGAGCGACTGTTGATCTTCGCTCAGGGCGTCGATCTCAATGACTGTTCCGGCAGGGATGGTGCCGGTCACGGCGCTAGTCAGCTGCGGGCCGCTGCGGGTGTTGACCGGTGCCTGTGTGATGATGGTCACTGGCTGCTGGGCGGGGCTGCTGTCAATCGCCGCATTTTCAATCTCAGCATCGCCCATCAGGACAAAGGTCACGGCCTGTCCTGCCAGAACGCCTGGTACGTTAGCCTGAACATTCAGGATGGCGATGCCCCATTGCTGCAAGGCTAAGTCGAGCGGGGCGGTGCTGATTGAACGAATGTTGACCAGTTCGGCGCGATCTGCCGGGCGGGCAAACGAGATGGGCGCGAAAGTCTCATTGAAGGAGGCGTTAACAACAATATTGCCATAACAGGCCGAGTTGCGTCCCAGATCGTTGCAATTCGCGCCGACCTGCGCCAATGCCTGCTGCACCACAGCCGGGCAGGTGGCGTCGGTTTGCTGTGCGCTGACGACGGCGACGCTGCACCACGTCAGCAGCAGCACCCATGCTATCCAACGTCGAGCGCTCATAGGTTCTCCAGATAATATTGTGATACCACTTAAAGGCATTATAGTACAGTTTGCTGCCATCGCCAGAAATGCAAAAAGCCGATCAGTTGACCGGCTTTTGCTGGTGCTAAGGGCCAGACTTGAACTGGCGACCCATGCATTTTCAGTGCATTGCTCTACCAACTGAGCTACCTTAGCGTGTGAAAATAGTGTAGCGAACGGCGAATCGAATTGCAAGACTGGCTTTCTAGAGTCAGGATATTTGTAAAGTTGATCTTTCAGGAACTTTACAGAACATATATTCTATACTATACTGATACTATGCTTTGCTTCAGTATCTTCTACTCGGTCATATCAACTTTCAACCTTTACCCCATGCAATCCAGGCTTCGGCGACAGGTTGCGGTGTCCCCGCCAGCCAGTGCACTTCAATGGTGCAGCGGCGGCTCGCTCCCGTCTGAATGCTGCACAAAGCGAGAGCAGCCGAGCCTGAGCGTTGGCTTTTTTCGCACTTTTGCGCCAACCTCCCGTCCAGTCGCCTGAACATTCGGCGGGAATACTGCACTATCTGCAAAATCGTGAATCAACCTGTCTTGACGATCAACCTGGTTTACTTGTCGATCAACGTCGCGTCTCGGTCTTCACCTGGCACTTCCTTGGGGAATTGCTACCGTGAACAGATCGCCCCAATTCTCGATCTGCCAGCCAGCTCCCTTGTATGGTGCTGTTGACGTTGCAATAACCCTGTTCTAGAGTTCTTCCAGATGCCTCGTGACCCATTCCTGATAAGTCGTCATGAGGTGTCGTGTCACTTTTCCCGGTTGACCGGTGCCGAGCCTGATCCCATCAATCTCGACTACCGGGACGATACCTCGGCTGCTGCTGGTGATGAAGGCTTCAGCGACCTGTGGCAGATCGCTCACCCTGATGGCGGTTCGATTGAGCGGGATAATCGGCGGCGCGATTTCAAAGACAATCTGTTGGGCAATGCCGGCCAGCACACCGCTGCTAGCCGTCCGTAGTTCGTCATTCATGATGGCATAGAAGTTGCTGCTCATCCCTTCGAGGATGTGCTGATCGTCATCCAGCAGCAGTCCGGTATAGATGCCTGTTGGGAGTTGATGCTGCTCACGGTCATGCATCCAGGCGGTGGTCTTGGCCGCAGCGTTGTGTCGGGCGCTGTGGGGAAGGGTGATGCAACGCACGCCGTCCTGATAGACGCCCTGAGGGGGACGGTTGAAGGGTTCGACGCTCAGGATCAGATGCTCAGGCGTGTCGCGTGGCACGGTGATGCGAAAGCGGACGTCACCGCAGTTGGCTTCGTCAATCATCTGCCGGAGCGCGGTGCGTAGGGCAGGCCGGTCCAGATGCAGCGGGATATTCTCGCGCTGGGCCGAGTCCTCCAGCCGGTCCAGATGGGCATCAAACTTCAATACCTGGTAACGCTGGTAGGTATTGGTGAGAGTATATACCCCGTCATGCGGTTCATGATGCGCGGCCTCTGCCAGTGAAGCCGCCTGATAGTCCACTGGTCGCAAACCTTGGGGCGTCAGCCTGTAGATTGGGATGTGTGACATACGATTATGCCTTTGGCTATAATTGATCACTTCAGGATACCCCGCCTTGTTTGCGCCTGAAAGGTCAATCTGCTCGCGTGGACTGGGTCAAATTCTATCTTGACCCCTTCTGGCAACGGTGCTACTATAACTCTCAAGATGTGCCTGTAGCTCAGTGGATAGAGCATTTGCCTACGGAGCAAAGGGCCGGGGGTTCGAATCCCTCCAGGCACGCATTGTGGAATGTGAAGTGAACATCCGGCAACGCTGTCGGATGTTTTCTTTTCCAGACCGCGTCGCGTCAACGGCTGAAGTGCGCCATCACCCTCTCTGTCCAGCATTTGGCGGAGATAAGTGAAGGGCGGCACAAAATCCAATCGCAGAACTCTTCCTTCCTGATTCACAATCACCCGACTGATCATATGTCGCAGAATCTCACGCTGTTGCGGTGGACTCTGCCGGACGAACCGATCGCCAATCTCGGCGATGATCGCCAGTGCTGCATCGAGATTGGTGATGCGATCCTTATTTTCCCTCTGAATCGCTGTTAACGCGAATTGTATGCGATTTTGCTCATCCTGATATTCACGAGCGAGTTTGGCGTAGTGTTCAGCCTGCATCCCAAACTCGGTAAAGGCACGCCAGAGATTGAGTTCCTTCTCCTTTGCTCTTTCCAACGCACGGCTTAGATTGGCTTCGTCTCGGACATGACGGAATACGACTCGATTGAGATCGGTGACGCATGCCTTACGGATTTCCGGGATGCGTTCCGGAGCCACCTGACAGGCACGGAGATGCTCGATGACCTGTGAATCTATCATGTCGCAGGGAAAGTTGGTTGAGCTGCTTGGAATGCAATAGTAAGTTGTGCCATTGGGCGTCCGCCGTAGATTGGGGCGGCTGCAAGTTAGTTTAATCTGCTCACCGTCAACCTTCTCCAGATAGAGTATCCCCTGAAGCAGATAGAAATTCTTCTTTTTTGGCATCGGTTTCCGGTCTCGCGTTGCGAGAATAGCCAATCCTGCTTCAAATTCCTCGGTGTTGACAATTGGTTCCCAATTCCCACGCAGCGTTTTCGGGAGGATGCTTGTCATACCGTTTTCAACAACAATCCAACCGGCGTAGAACCAATTGTGGAATATCCGGCTCAGTGTACTAAGGTGATATTGATGCTTGCCGTATGAGTTCTTATAGATGAATGGGGTTCCATTGCGTAAGCGATAGCCACGCGCTGCTAAGGCTTCGCAGATGTCTTCCAGCGACACATTGCCCTGCAACAGCAAATCCCAGGCGTAGCGCCAGATTGGGGAACGCTCCGGATCTTGTTCTACCCAGCGCTTGTAGCGCGCATGGCGCAGATATTTTTCCCGTGTGAGATCGCCAATTTCGGTCAGCCTGATTTCCCGGTTCCGATAGCCGTCAGGAGCCAGAAACGGCCAATCACCTTTCAGAAGTTTGGAGAGCATGCCTCCGATGACCCGTTTACCGATAATCTGCGACTCGCGCCGTGCCATGCCGAACAGGATGTTCAGGTAAAGGCGATCATCGGGGTCGGATGGATCCAGGTCTGGGTGGGTGGCAAAACGCACCTGAATACCAATCGCTGTCATCTCATCAATGGCTCGCAAGGCTTCGACATCATCCCGCCCGAACCGATCGGGCGTTGCCGTGAAAACATGGGAGAACTTCCCCTGTCGCGCATGGGTCAGCAGCCTTTGATATTCTCTTCGGTCAGCCGATGTTCCGGTGTAGTTGTCGCGATACTCACCCAAGTCAGGCAGGTTACAGAACGCTGCCAGGCGTGCCTGGATATCTCTGATCTGAGCGTCCTGTGAGCGCTCAGGTGCCTGAACCTCTTCGCTGCTGGTACGGAGATAGGTGACGTACCCTGGCAGATTGGTGATCACTCTCTTGTTTTGAGGCATATGTATTGACCGAAAACTAAACCAAGGTGACGCTTACTTTAACGGATTTCTTCAATTTGCGGTTGTTCGACGTCGTTCAGGATGAGGTCACACTCGTTCTCGCATACGAAAACTTCAACGTTCTCATCAAGCAGGAGTTGAGCTACTGTCAGGATGCGTTCAAGCATGGCTTCTGCGGTGTTTTCCTTTTCCATAACGATCACTCCCCCTATCTCTATCACCAAGGAGTCTGGCCTGGCGAATCTTGTCTATCGTCTCAGCTAATCCCAGCCGGTACTTCCAGACATTGAAGGCTTGCTGGGTGATGCCGAGCGATTGAGCCGCCGCGCGTTCGGTCCCATGTTTTTCAAATGCCTGTACCATTAAGGTGGCAATGGGAACATCGTGATGATCACGCTCAATCAACAGCATCAACAGGGTTTTACTCTGTCGTCGCGACACATTGCACCTCAAGTAATGCTGATCTTTTATCAGTTAAACCGATTATTGAGTCATTTGTCAAGCCTGACGATCTGGCTTACCACGACGAAGGAATACAGACTTTCACCATCACGCTTTCATTGTGAAAGTCACAGATAGCGGATAATCTATCAGTAATTACTATGTGGGCGGAGCTGAAGATGACACTCATCAATGAAGAGGGGAAGAAGCGGCTGGGGGAACGGGTGCGCCGGGCGCGCCTGGATGCGGATCTGACGCAGGGGCAGTTGGCGGAGGAGATCGGCATCAGCCAGAATGCCGTATCGAATATCGAAACCGGACTCTCCACCATTGATGCGCCGGATTTGCCGGTCTGGGCGGCAGCACTCAACAAGCCGGTGATGTTTTTCCTGATGGACAGCGACATGAGCCTGGTTGAACGAGCGACCACCATCCTGAGCATGTTCCCAGAGGATCGACTGGAGTTCGTGCTGCATATGCTGGAGAACATGGCGCTCACCATCCAGCAGCAGTCCGAGAACACTGAACCGCCCCGGTAGGACTTTTGCTGGATAGCCACTTCCCGGATGATGCCATACTCTATTTGAAATAGACTGATTCGTGATCGACTCGTTCCAACCCTGTTCAGATGGTCTGCTTTCATGAGAAGACAGACAGGAGGGGATAATGGGTGTGCAGCTATCGTGGGTCGAGTCTGCCATACTGCACATCGAACTCCACCAACCGTTATCCCCTGACGCTCTGAACGCTATTCCCAGCCAGACAACCTCTTTGGCGCAGACTGTCCCTCAACCCCTGGTCGCCATTCTGTTGGATACCCGACAGGTGGCAGCGCCGATTGACCCGGCTCTCTGGTCCAGCATCGAAGCGCTGCCAGAGCGCCTGGTAGCTCTGGCTCCGGTCATCATCCTGCAAACGGGCATCAGCCTGAAGCGTTTATGGCAGATGTCGCCCTTTCGGGCAGAAGGATTATCCCTCTACTTCGCTGAGGATATGGCAGCCGCGTTACGTCTTGCTCATGCCGGGCAGCAGAGCCAAACGGGGGCTTCGAGCGGCTTTGCTGACCTACAGACCAGGTCGCTGTTCCAGCACTTCATCATGCAGCCTGCCATCGCCCTTGAATGGCGACAAACCGTTGAAGCGATCTACGATGATGACGAGATCATCTTCAGCACGATTGAATTGGCGCGAGCGCAGGGCTGGCTGGCTGAAAAGGGCATCACGGTGAACTGGCATCAGATCGTCATGGCGCTGCTGAATTTCACCGATGATTTGCAGCGGCGGCAGTCCCATCCTTCCTGATCCGGCTGCCCCGAACGGGAGACTAAACGATGAGCGATACACCATCTGACCCGCCAACGTCGTCACAACCTTCGATTCTGCTGTCGAAACTCCGTCCACCACACAGCCTGCGCCGTCCGATCGCGCGAGCCCGTCTGGAAAAACGGCTGTCAGGAATCCTGCATCGGGGTCGGGTTGGTCTGGTGATCGCGCCAGCCGGTTTTGGGAAAACGACCCTGGTTGCCCAGGCCTTGCAGCAGTGGTCTCATCCGGCCACCTGGCTGCAACTGGAGTCCGAAGACAACGATCCCAAACGCTTCTGGGCTTATGTGCTGCGGGCGCTGATGCTGATCCATCCGTCTCTCACCAGCCTGCTCGACGACGTGATTGCACAATGGGATGTCCGCAAGCTCATCAGCGAACTCATCAATACCCTGGCGCAGGATAGCCGCCCCTGGGCTTTCGTCCTCGACAATTTTCATGAGATTACCCTGGCCGATATTCATCAGCAGATGGATCACTTCATTCATCATGCGCCAGAAGCGCTGCGCCTGCTCGTCATCTCGCGTCACGATCCGCCTTTCACGGTCGCGCGTCTGGAGGCCACGCATCAGGTGGACTGGATTCGGCAGGACGATCTGCGCTTCACGGCAATGGAAGGACGGGATTTCACCGACCGAACCCTGGGTCTGAGGCTGCCAGAGGCCGGCATTGAACATCTGATGCGACTGACCGAAGGCTGGCCGGCTGCGCTGCACCTCATGGCGTTGTGGTGGCAGGATCATCGCGGCGAGCAGCTCCCGCCGGATACGATCATCACCCATGTGTCCCATCTGACTCGCTTTTTTGATGAAGAAATCTTCCATCCACTGCCGTCAACGGTTCAGGAGTTTTTGCTGCTGACAGCACCTCTGGGCGATCTGGATGAGCCGCTGTGCCGGGCGGTGGCTGGGAACCCAACCCGTGCCTCGCCGTTGGCTGATCTGGTGCGCGAGCAGTTGTTCACCATCCGGCTGGACAGTGATCGATCCCATTACCGTTATCACAGTTTGTTGGCGACCTATTTGCAGGACAAACTACGGCGCGAGCATCCAGATTGGCTGCCGCTGATCCATCAACGGGCTGCGGCGTACTATCTGGAACAGCAAGCCGTCCCCCAGGCGATTGAACACCTCTTGAAAGCCGGCGACTGGTCGCAGGCGGAAGTCTGGATTCGGCAGCAGGCGGCCGGGATGCTGGTCAGTGGATCGCATGTTACGCTGGGACGCTGGCTGGAAGCCGCGCCACCCGGTCATCTGGAGCGGCAACCCCGTCTGACGGTGTACTACGCCTGGGTATTGTCGGCGCGTGGACGGTTCGAGCAGACGGAAGCGCTGCTGCGAATCGCGGAAAGTCAGCTTGGGCCGCAGGAACAACCCGCGGACGATGACCAGTCGCTGCTGATCGGCGAAATCGCTATCCTACGATCCGAGATTGCCCATTTTCGGAACGACTTGCAGCAAGCGGTCGAGCAAGCGCAGAAAGCGCTGCGGCTCATCCCGGAAGATCAGTCGTTTTTCCGAGGTCTGGCGCTGATGCACCTGGGCTACAACCACTGGCTGGTGGGTGAGCTGCGCCATGCCCAGCACATCTTTCAGGAAACCTTCACCGGACTGCCGCAATCCGATGGCGATCGGATGCGTTTGCTGGGCGAATGCAGTCAGGCCAATCTGTTGATCCTGCTGGGACAGCTTCACAGCGCTGCCGCGATCTTCGAGCGGGTCATGACGGTTGCCGCCAGCCAGCCGGAGCATTATCGGATGCCAGCGGCTATCGCCCACATCAGTCGTGGTCTGATCGCCTACGCCTGGAATCAACTGGAGACAGCGGCGGAGCTGGTCAGGCGCGGATTGGAACTGGGGCAGGATTGGATTTACATCAACTCACTGCTGCCAGGGTATTTCATCCTGGCGCAGATCGAACAGGCCCGTCGTCGCTATGCTGCGGTCGAGGAAGCGTTGCAAGCCGCCGAGCGGTTCATTCAGATTGGACATCTCACACCGCTGCAAGCCATCCTGGATGCCCATCGGGCGCGAATGCGGCTGCACAGCAACGATATTCAGCACGCCACCCGCTGGGCGCAGCGGATGCGTCCGGCCAATATCCTGCCCTTATCGCCCAGCAACATCGGCATCGCCACGGCTTATGCGGAAATCATGATTGCGACCGGACAGGCTGACGCGGTGTATGTGTTGTTGCAGCAGATGGATGAGCAGGCGCGGAACTGGTACTGGGGCTGGATGCAGTTGGAAATCATGCTGGTTCAGACGTTAGCCGATTGGGAAATGGGACAAACGACTCCGGCGCTGGCGCGCTTGCGTCAGATTGTGCTGCAAGCCGAGGCTGAAGGTCATATCCGTCTGTTTCTGCAACGCGGTCGTATTGTTGAGACCCTGTTACGACAGATGATCGGGAGTGATTCGCCGTCTCCCTATGTAGCAGAGATTCTGCGCTGCTTCGAAGATGAGTCACAAACGGTGCCGACGATTGCCTTTGACACAGCGTCCTCATCGTCGGCTATCGTCGCCGAGTTGAGCAGCCGCGAATATCAGATTCTCAAGCTGCTGGAGCAAGGGGCGACCAATCGTGCGATTGCCGATCAACTGGTGATTGCCGAAGGGACAGTCAAGACTCATATCAAACATATCCTGCACAAGCTGAACGCCCGCACCCGATCGGAAGCGCTTGCCAAAGCCCGCGATATCAACCACACCTGAGCCCCGAATACCCCCAACCATGCCTGAAAATACCTCTTTTGGGAGATGCGGGCTGAGGCTGTTGTAGGTCACGATTCGAATTCATCGGTTGTGATCAGTCAGGCGGGGTCATGTGGCATGAATCACGAATCCAATCGACGAGCGGACTTGCTCAGGCGCATCGCACAGGTGTTGAGCCAACTGCCCGATGCGGTGATCGAGCAGTTGATCGAAGGATGGCTCATTGAACTCCAGGAGCCGAAGCGCGAGCAACAGCCTGAGAGACAGCCCCACGACGATAAGCAGCTCTCCGAAGACGAATGACCGCCAGGACACCCATACATCCCACCACCCACCCCCAGAGTGGCGCAATCGGTTGCGTTCATGGTCAGCCACCGCGCCCGTTCGGAATCGGCCGTGGCGAGATGAATGGTCGGTGTCGTTATGTTCCGCGCGTGTCCGTGACTCCACTGCCACTCTGATTGCCGTCAGGAACCCGGGCGGGGCGGGGAATGATCTGCTGGGCGCGAAAAGCCGGGCAGCCCTCAAGCTCGCTTCCTACATCCATCCAGACACCGCACGATTTCAGGTCAACCGAGCGGCGACCCACTGGCTATCGTCGCGCTGCTGCCAGGGCAAGTAAACGTGAGGCTGCACCGGTCTTCGCAGGCTCGCGGCGTTGGCGGAGCGATAGCTGTGCACGCTGGATGAAGATCGCGCTTCGCTCTGGAGGCGCAAGCCCAGCCGGTTGACGCTCCACCACCTGACTGTGCGCGGAGTTTGTGCCACGGTCGCACGTTCCGCCGCTGTGTCAAGACGCTCGTGCCTGGCTTGCGCCACTGCGTTCAGCACGAGCGCCCTGCGGGTTCCCTTGACACACCGGCTCAGTGGAACGTGCTGCTGGCGTGGCAACTCCGGCACAGGGTCGGAGCGCAAAGCAACCGGCGCAATGCGCCAGAGAGGAATCGGATCATGTCTTACCAGATGCACATCATCGTCGGCAATCTCGGCTCAACGCCCGAACAGCGCGAAGCCAATGGTCAGGTCGTCGCCACGTTTTCCGTCGCCGTCAATCAGCGGCGGGGCGAGAACCAGACCACCACCTGGTATCGGGTGACCGCCTGGAATGGGCTGGCCGAGACAGTGGTCAAGTACCTGGAGAAGGGGCGGCGGGTGCTGGTGGAAGGCAGCACGCTGCGCGCCAGCGCTTACATCGACCGCGAGGGTCAGCCCCGCGCCAGCCTGGAACTGACGGCCAATCGGGTGCAGTTCCTGGACCAGGCACCGGAGAGCGCTGACGGCGCGGATGAACCGACCGGCGACATACCCTTCTAGCCATCGTCTGAATCACGGGCAGCCCTGCGAAAGTGTGGCTGCCCATTTTGTGTGCTGCGGCTGCGCCACATTTGCCACCCGCCCATTCCCGAAATCCCCCAAAGGGCATACTCTGGAGGCCGCCGCCCGCCGAACCCCGCCGCGCAGGTAGCCTGTTGGTCAAGCGGGATGTCTGCGTTGCAGCCAGGTGCGAGCCAACGATTCTGTGGGCGCGGCGGGGTAGCGGGCTAAACGCCCGCCCCTCAAACGCCGGGGGGCTTGCCGGAGCGCACCTGCGCTCCGCCGCTGACAAGCGTCTTGCGCCGCTTGCCAGCGGGTAGGTGTGCAGCCGCACACCCACTTCCGACACTGCTCCTCGTCCCCGTTGCTGAAAAACAGGTCCGACTGAGAATCCTGAGCGATTCATCTCAGATATTCTGGTTGCATCCCGTTTGTCAGTTGCCAGACAATCACAGGTGAAGCAGTCGAGAGGAGCATCCCGATGCCCAACAAACAATTCCCCTGTTATGCCGGCACTCGTTTGACCGAGGCTGAAATGCTCGGTCTACAAAACCTGTCTCAGTTTGTCGGACGCAAACAATCCGATGTCCTGCGCTTTCTAATCCGCACCGCAGCCCAACGTCCGCAGCAGGTGGCTCAGGCGATGCAGCACGAGGCGGAAAGCGAAGGAGAGGCTCCGCGTGAGCCGGCATCCTAGGCCACCACAATCGGTCCGGTTGTACACCCGCGTCACCCCGGAACTCTACACGCTGCTGCAGCAGGTGCGGGTCGCCCGACGGATCGAAGATGATGCCGGGTTGGTACGGGAAGCGCTGCGTCATTACCTGGATGATCAGACCGAGCAGGTCGGCAGCAAACGCCATTTCAGCACCACCTTTCAGCGGCGCATCAGCCGCCTGGACTGGCATCTGACCGTCATGACCTATCTGATCGCCCAGTCACTGGCTCTCCTGATCACGCATGCCACCCAGCAGAAAGTGCCAGGCGACGCCCTGATTGACCAGGCCATTCGTATCGCCCGACAGCAGCAGCAAACGCTGGCTGTTCGCCTCGATGGCGGACGAAGCCAGCTCGAACAGGACGAAAACCGTCACCGATGAAAAAACAGGCGCTAATCTGTAATCTGATGTACAAGCTGGACACGCGCGAGGGACGGAGCGACCTGCTGCGGCTGCTCAAGTATGTGCAGTATCGGGATGACCGCGATCAGCATATTCCGCAGATGGATGGTCGGGAACGCTGGGTGGATCGCGGTCTGGGGGACAACTATCGGGCGATTTCGCGCACCTGTTATCGCCTATCGCAGGACAAGGCCAATCCGGATCAGGTCTTGGCGCGGATGCTGGTGGTGTCGCCTCATCCGGATCTGGTGGCAGCGCTGCCGCACGATTGGCGTCACGCGGCTCTACGCGATCTGACCGAGGCGATGATCGAAAACTATTTTGAAGCCAACGATCTACCCGTGCCTGAGTATGCCTTTGTGATACACGATCCACAGACCGAGTCGGGCGTCCAACGGTTGCACAGTCATGTCTTCTTCCCGGCTACCGTTCCCGATCTGGAAGGACGACGCGCCTATGCGCTGCGTCGACCGCAGATGCCGCGTTTCCATCAGGTGCGGGACGAGGTCATCACCGACGTCTGGAGCCGCTTGCTCGGAGCCGAGCGCGTCGCCGAACTCGATCAATCCCTCCTGACCGAAACCGAAAAACGTGTGGCCGCAGACCTCGCCGCCAGCAACACTCCGCCGGATGACATGAACCGCGAACTGAGCGAACTGGATCGCTGGTTTGGGATGAGCCGTTGAACCCCGATGATGTACTGGCTGTTCACTGAAGGCCTCGCTCTGGCGCTGCTGCTGATCGTCCCCAGCCTCTGCCTGACCGGATTGCTGCTGCTGGCTTACGGGCTGAGGCAGGGTGTCGGTGTGCGCCGTTCGGAAAAACCGGCAGCCCATGGTGGATGGCTTCTCGGGTTGATGACGCGTCTGATGCTCTCGACGGCCATCATCGCCCTGTTTGTCAGCCTGCTGCACTCCGCTGCCGTACAACGTGGGCGTTCGCTGTCGGGTGGGCTGTGGGCTATCCTGGTCGGTGCACCAGCCACCATCGATGGGCGACGGCTGCTGCTGTTGGGACTGCTGCTGGCCGGAGCCGTGCTGCTGGGCAATCTGCTGCTGACGGCGCAGCTCAAAGCCGGTTCAGCTTTTCGGGAGTGGCTTGATCGCTGGCGCAGCCCGCGCCGGCAGCGTGGCGAAACCGGTTCCTCGCACTTCTGTACCAGCCGCGAATATCGCCGCTACCGCCGCCCAGACAGCGAAGGTGTGACCTTCTTCGGCGCGTTCTGGGGCGATCAGAATGCGCGGTTGGATCGGGGCGATGGGCAGTTTTGCCTGAGTGGGGAAGACGCGGCGCGCGGCCTGCTGACGCTCGGCGGGCCAGGGTCGGGCAAGAGTCAGGCGGTGATCCTGCCGGTGATCGCAGATCGCATGCGAGCCGGGCATTCCCTGATTATCGCTGATCCACAGGGCGAACTGACGTCTCATGTGCTGCGCTTCGCCGCCGTCACCGGGCATGCCGTAGCATTGCACGACCCCACCCGCAGCGACACGCCGCGTTTCAATCTGGCACAGGGTATCGAGAGTGTGTCCGATGCGCGGGCGATTGCCGAGGTCATCGTCCCGGCAGCGCATGGCGATAACAAATTCTGGAGTGATACGGCTGCGGCCTTGCTCTCGGCCTGTTTGTTGCGCTTCAGCACGCTGGGGGAGATTTATGCGGCGCTGGTCGATTTACAGGCGTTGGCTGCCACCTTAGCCACGCCTGGTGATGATGCTTCGCTGCTCGCCAGCAGCTTCATCGCCAGCGTCCGGAGTGATGGCAAAGTCGCGTCCAATACGGTAGCGACGCTGGCGACCGCCCTGACCGGCTGGGCGGCGCGCAGTGTGCGCGAGACCACTTCCGGTTCAGATTTCTGCGCCGATGATCTGGTCGCGCATCCCACCGTGGCGGTGCTGACCTGTCCCGGACGGATGCGCCAGGTCTACGCGCCGTACCTGGGAGCGGTGCTGCGTAAGTTGATGCTCGATCTGGACACGCTGGGGGAGATAAATGGCGGGCCGTTGCCGGTACCAGTGGCATTGGTGATGGATGAATTCCCGGCGCTGGGGCGGCTGGACTCACTGGTCGCCGACGTCAACCTGGTGCGGAAGCGCCGCATCTCAGTGGTGGTGGCTGCCCAAACCAAAGGACAGTTTCATCTGTTGTATGGCAGCGCCGGGACCGAGGCGCTCTTCACCGGATTGGCGACTCAGATTGTCTTCGGGGGTTGTGATGCCGATACCGCCGCCTACTACAGCCGAGCCAGTGGGCAGGCGACCGAGATCAGCAGCCGGAAGCGAGCCGATGGCACGAGCGAAAGCTATCCGCGACAGCGACCCTTGCTTACGTCCGATGAGGTTCAAAGTCCGCCGCGCGGCAACAGCCTGATTTTCGCCCGCTATGTTGATGAGAACTACGCCGCCCAGGTGGTGCTGGCTGCCCGGCTGACCCGTTTCTACGAACGGCAGGATTGGCAGGAAGCGCTGGATGAACATCGGGGCAGGATGCCTTATCTGCTGGAACGGGGACACGATCTGGCTGTGGATGTTCCGTTGAAGCCTGCGCCACGTCCGCTGGTCAAACCACCGCGCGAATGGAGCCTTAGCCGTGAACAAGAGTGATCTGGTGAAGCGCATCGCCCGCCAGAGCAAGCTGACGCACGCCCCGTTGACCCAGGCGCAAGTACAGCAAGTGCTGGACTCGCTTTTCACACTGCTGGCCGAAGAACTCTCCCGAC
Source organism: Anaerolineae bacterium (assembly GCA_022843385.1). Classification (GTDB taxonomy): domain Bacteria; phylum Chloroflexota; class Anaerolineae; order Aggregatilineales; family Phototrophicaceae; genus CFX2. The sequence goes on from JALHNT010000015.1 coordinate 81,162, forward strand.
CGGGCGGACGAGTAGAAATTGAACATTTCGGTGTCCTGGAGAGCCGCTTAATCCCCAACAGTCCGCGTGGCTTATTGATCGGGAAGGATGGCGTGACACGGAAGCCGCCGACAGAACGATTGGTGAGTACATTCAGGATGTCGAAAAAAGTGCGATCATTTGACTCTTCGCGTTAACTGCTCAATGGCGAGTGATACTATCTTTTTTAACCCATACTGATCCCAGTCAAGATAAGCGACTGTGGAATGAAACCCCTTTATTTTGCAGCCATCAAGATTTACCAACACGATATAACCTTTATCGCTTAACTGGCGTTCTTGTGCAGATTGCCTTTCATGTTGGGCATAAGCTGAGTTATTGTATTCTTCAGAAGCCAAAATGACACAAAGTTTTGCTTTATCTCTATATATAACAAGTAGTTCATCTAAGAGGTTGCGTCCAACCAAATCTGGGAGCTGGTTTCTATCATAGAATGTCTTTAGCCCTCTATCCCGGAACTCTTCTGCTAAATCTGCCGCATAAGCCCTTTGGGCACCTGCATATGATATTGCAATATCATAGGTGAACGCGCTATCCCATACATCAAGAACCATATCATCTTTGCTCTGTAATCTATCATTAATCAAAGTCACTATCACGCTTTTTGTGCCTGATACCACGTTTTTCTGAATGTCAATCATGTCAGAAAGGTAGCCATAAAACGTATAGGGGGGAACATTTACACGTTTTGTAATCTGATTTCTCAAATCTACTAAGGGCATCGAATTATCAAGCTGTTTTAGAAGAATTTCACGCACGCTTTCCTCTAGTCGCTCTCTCAAGGTAACTGATTTTTCGAGAGAATAGTCTTTTACAACAGTTGCCATGAGTCTACGGGGTCTTTCTGAAACCACACTTAGGTTTACCGCAGGACATGTGCGTAACCGTGAATAGACGTTGTTATGCAATCCAAGCTCATCAAGTTGCTGTATAAGCTCAGCGGCAGGTATCTGATCTTCTCCCAACTTCTCAAAGACTCGAACCACTGTCTGCGCCAATCTCTCTTTTGTCCACTGTGAATCGTCATTATTGTCTGAAGTCGATTTTGATCTACCCCATTCAGATAATTGATACAATCCTCTGCCCACTCGACTGAATTCGTCTCGATTCGCTAAATACGTTAAGATACTACTTCTAGTTACTTTTCTTTTTTGTCGAACGAATTCATAAACCTCCTTTTCCTTTGCTGGGCGATTGTTTTGGTAAAAGAACTGTTTCATGTGATATACGATAGTACCAAGAACAACGTCTTCCCAAGCAATAAGTGCCCACTCCGATTTACCTATAGCGACAAATCGCGGGTCAGCAGCCATTGAATTACTGACCGTATAGCGAGATATGATATTTTCGCCCAATAAGGATAGCCGCTTTGAGATTTCTCTATATATTTCAGCCGCAGATAATGGCTTACCTGCTTCACTAAGTACTCGAAATGCTAGATCAGATGCGGATTTCAAACGATTAAAAGCGATTTGAAAGGTATCATTGTCGAACTGCTCAATGTGGGGGCAAACTTTAATTGCAGTTCTAATCTCCAAATCGGTGAACCTATTTTGCCGCTTAGAGTTTAAAGCCACTTTAATTTCAAAATATTCAATTTTGCTGGAGTTTTTCTGAAGCAGCTCAATAATTCTATCTCCTGCTTCAAGTACCCTAGATTTAGTAATTCTATCCATATCTACAATCCAGAAAGGTTCTGGATTGTAGTTACCGTTTGTTTTCTCTCTAACTTCACCCCACCCAAATAATTCAAAAAGTAAACGGTAGTGCTGCTCTAATGAAGATGTGAGTGCTATACCATACCTTGACGTAAGAAATTGAAAAATTTCTGTTTCACGCTTCACAGTTGACCCATCACCTTCAATTGCCCTCTTTACTGCGGTGATTTCACTGAATATTTCTAATACATTCAATTCAGAGTTTGACATTATAGTGTCACGTAGATTAAGGATCGCTTTATTCTGAAGCTGTCTGACACGTTCGCGTGTCAAATCAAGAAATATTCCTACCTCTTCTAGGGTGGCTTGGTTTTTGCCATCAAGTCCATACCTCCGATACAGAATATGGTAATTACGAGGATTGTCTGATTCTGAGAAAAACTCCTTCAGCCAGGAAGGAAACTGCTCAGTCAAATTAACCCTATTTTGTGTTGGCACAGTTATCACTGTAACTGTAGGCTCAGATCTCCACTCATCCGGATCCGAAATTACCTCCAAAGCCCTTGTCCAGAAATTCTGAGCTTCGGCATAGTCAATATTTAATGTAAGAGAGATTCCCTCAGCCTGCAAACTATAAATGTCACCTATAGTTTTGTAGCCATTTTCAATTAGTTGCTGGGAAATTTCTCCGTCTAAGAAGATATCTGTCAACAAGATGTCCGAAATCTCGGGATCAAGAATTGTCTGAGAGATAGTCATTGCATTATTCCTTGCACGTCGTCATGAGATATTACTACGCCACGGTTGTTACAGCGGGTAAGTGACGAAGTGTAATGATCTGACAATATAGAGAATAGCTAATGCAAAGGATACCACAAGGCTCTCGAAGAATTCATGCAAATTACAAGATTGTTTATGGTTTTATTATCATGCCTTCCTATTTTCTCACCTTAGAGCGATCCATCATGGCATAATGTTTCAGAGTCAATCTGTTTAGGTACGTCTCAATCTGCTGTATTAACACGTTCGTGTCTCCCTGCCAGTGCTTGCTGCTGTGCATCCTGAGCCACATGTAGCCAATCACCTTAGCTGTCAACAGGTCGATGCGTTCGGGTGCATTTCAATCTGCCACGGTAGCACGGCGCGGGGGCGCGTCCAGCCGCAAGCGGCTGCTGCTCGGATTTTGCTCCGGGCTGGTGCCGCCTGCGCTGCTGGCGCAGCGCGGCTCATCGCAAAATCCGGCAGGGACAGGCCGACCCGCCCCTTTTCGCGCCGTGCTGTTGGGGTGGCAGAAATGCACATGAACAAATCATCGACCGAGCCGACTGCCGTTACGGGTGGATTGCAAAGCTCTCCATGGCGCTGCGGAATATACGCAGCAGAAGCCCTAACGAACGGCAGCCGACTCCGAGATGCATCCTCCTCCTCGCAATCCGGCGGGGATGACCGATGGTCGCGAACTGCGGTGAGCCACAAGAAGCCGCGTCGGAAAGACCTCTGAACATTGACTGGAGCGCCGCCAGAGGCGCTGCCAGTTGGTCACGTTCGGGCCACAACCGGGCATCATAGAGGAGTCTCACCCTTTTCTTCTCCCATCAAGGATGTGTATCCCATGCCACAACGGATCTGTCATGCCGCGACAGCCCGCATCGGCTATCAGGCGCGTCCAGCGCAGCTTGTCCTCAACACAACCGTCAAGAGTGGGTCAGGTCTCGGCAAAATCTTCGCGCCAACCTGGGACATGGTGCTGGCATTCAAGCGCGGCGACATCAACTGGCAACGCTACACGAGGCGTTATCAGGCGCTTCTGCGCGAACGGTATCGCCAGCATGAGGCGGCATTTCTCGAAGTGTTGAGCCGTGAGGTGGTGATCGTATGCTGCTATTGCCAGGATAGTCACGCGACGACGCGCCACTGCCATCGTTATCTGCTGGTCGATATTCTGGAAAAGGTCGCCTGTCATCACGCGATCGACTTCGAGGCTATCGGCGAAGTGAGCAACAGCCGCTGAGAAAGTGGCTGTTTTGTTTTCAGGTTGAAACACGAGTCATTGTGGGGAGGTCATCATGGCATTACTGATCACACAGCCGGACGAAACTTGTCCAGCTGCGCCACACACCCCGAAGGAGACGGCAGCGCCAGCGATACAAGTCATGATCGCCGGCAGCCGTTACGCCACGCGACCGATGCTCGATTATGCGCGAAAGGTGGTCCGTCGCGCTCATGCCAAAGGCTACACCATCCTGGTGGGCGACCATCCGAAAGGGGTGGATCGGGCAGTGGTGGAGGAATGCCGACGGTTGAGAGCCAAGGTCATTGTGGCGGGCATCAGCCATCGACCCCGCAACGGCGGTTGCTCGCACGGAAGCTATATTCGAGTGGATCGGGATACCTATCGGGCGATGGGCGGCGATTGGCTCAATGCTTACACCGCGCGGGATCGCTGGATGGTGGACAACGCCACGTTGGGAGTCTTCATCTGGAATGGCGAGAGCCGGGGGACGAAGCAAGGACACGACTATATGGTCAGTCGGGGCAAAGAGGCGCACCTGGTGACCTTCGTTGAGGGAGGGCGACATGGCTAATATCCTGGCAATCGATACCTACGGCTCTCAGCGGGTGAAATGTCCGCAGACAGGACGACCCATCTCAGCCTATAAGATGGGCTACAGCAGCGCGGCCAGTTCAGTGCTGCTCGCGCTCTACGGCGATAAAGCACGCAATGTCTCCTCCAAACAGGCATCGTATCACTACATCCAGCTTGATGGCGCTGTCACCGTCCGACATGGTTATATCCTGCACAAGGTGAGTGATACGCTGCTGCGTGAGGCCGAACAAATCACCCGACGCTTTCATCGAGCAGCAGTTTTCCTGTGGCTCGATGGCACTTGGTGCGAACTACCAACCCAGCAGCAGGCTGATTATTGTGAAGCCCTGCCGCGTTCAGGACCGGATTTCAATCCGGGCAGTCTACTGCTGGTGGATGCGAGCAGTGGGGAAAAAGCTCCGGCTGTCAGCGGGATCAGCGTGGAGAAGAGCCAGTGCGATCCCAACGAGAAAGCCTGGTTCTGGATCACGGGGGATACCTATCCGCACCGGGAACATCTGAAAGCCTATGGCTGCCGCTGGAGCCAGAAACGGAAAGCCTGGTACTACATCGGTTGGGCGTTGCACTCAGCCATCGAGCAGCTTGTTGAAACCCATCGCATTCCTGAAAATGGGGAAGCGCCTGTCAATGAGGCCAATCACCGTGATGAACCCTGCACGGTAGAAGAAGCGGCGAATATTCTCAGTGTACGCGTAAGGCCGGATGCAGCGACGAGCGATGAAACACCACGATTGTATGCACTGGGTGATGTCGTCTGCGCCCGACACGACTTGGAAAGTCCTGACGGTCGACTTATTCCCACCGGCACATGCGGCACCGTTACCCGGCTTTACAATCGCAATCTCAGACATGGCTGGAGCTATGATGTCGATTTCGAGGACTATGGCGATGGCCGGTACTTCGAGCGCGAATTGACCGCTGAGGAACCGATCTCTGGCACTCGGATGCCGCTCGAATCTCTAGCGTTGCCAGCAGGGGAACTGCCATCCGACGCCGACATCAAGCGAGGGCTGATTGAAGCCGGTCAGGAACCAGCCCCACTGGTGGTTGAGGATGAGAAAACCATCACGACTGTGACGGCTCAACCGGAAAAAGAATCTTCCATACGGATATGGAAACCGGAACTATCCCTATCATCGCCTGATCCGGTTTTGACCGCCATTCAGCATGTCAGAAGCAATCCTCCTGCGAGTCTGTCTCTGGCAAAACGGACGAGTAATAATCGTGTGCTGGTGACGATCCCGCAGCAGCCGGTCGGCGAATTGACGGGCAGCATCAGCGGGAACGTATGGTGCTACGGTTATGCCGTTCATGATGGCATCGCCATCTATATCAATCTCGGTGGCCCACGCATGGCGGTCGAAGCCATCCGCGCCAAACTCGCCAAAGGCGATGTGGTGAATTGTGTACCCTGGGATGCGCCAGCGGTCGAACTCACCGCCGGTGAAGGGAATACCGGGATGTACACGGCGTTCGTGCAGAACATCTCCGAAGCCAAGTTCACCAGCCTGATCCTGGTGCATGACCAGCTTATCCATCCAAATTATGGTGGCAAAGCGACCACCTTCGTCTTTCACGCTTCGGATGAACAAGCACAGTTGCAACTGCACCAGCATGTCACCGAACTGGTCAAGGTGGCTGTGTTTGATGAGTGGGTCGATTATCTGTGGCAGGCAGGACAGGCGGCCATGCTGGTTCGACCCGTCCGCAGCGCCGGTGGTTTACCGGTGCTGGCGATTGATCTGGATACGGATTCGTGGTCGCGCTTGCTGACCGGCGGTCTGCAACAAGGGCTGATTGCACTTCCCCAAATGACCTGAAATAACGACGACTCTATTCAGCCGTCTGTCTCCTCTGAGGCAGGTGGCTTTTTCGATTCGGGAAAGGAGTTTCCCATGAGCCAACGCAAACGGATCGCTCATGTTTGTCCATCCTGTGGGCGTATCCGTTATCTCCAACCGTCCGATGCGGTGAAAACCTATCAGTGCCGACGCTGCCACTGTCAGCAAATCGCCCCGTTGGGTTTCCAGTCGACTGCGGCTCGGCGCGGACGCGACTTCGCCATTCGCGCGGCGGCGCACAAACGCAAGCAGCAACCCAGCACGTTGGAGGCACAGGTTGAAGCAGCGCTCCGCCAGATTGCTGGTATCACCTGGGAACGGGAATATGCAGTCGAACGCGCCAACCATAATCCCTACTTCGTCGACTTTGCTATTCGCCTCGGCAACCAACTCATCGCGTTAGAAGTCAATGGCAGTTTCGCTCATCGTCAGCGGAGTGATGCCAACAGCCTGCGGACCGACACGCTTTTCCTTTTCTTCGATGATGTGCTGGTGCTGACCGAAGCTGAATTGTTGTCCGCTCAATCCTTGACCACGCTCATCCACCAGCGTCTTTTTGAACTCCATTGAGAGGGAGAAACCGATCATGTCCAGGATGGAAAATCGCGCCATCATGGGGTTCTATGCTTTGGAACCTCGTCATCATTCAGCGATCCTGTCGCTGGTCGCGCCGGCCACACCCGCCAATCGTATCCTCGATCCCTTTGCCGGGGAAGGTGAATTCCTGGCAGCGGCCGCAACTGCCTGGAACCTGATGCCCTACGCCAACGAACTGGACGGCGAGCGGGCGACCAGGTGTATCGAACGCTTTGGCCCGAAGCAGGCGGTGCGCTGTGACGCCGAGCGGCTGGTCGCCAGCAACCATGCTTTTCAGGTGTTGTGGTGCAATCCTCCTTATGACTATGATGGCGCGGGTACTCCCGGCAATAAGCGGATTGAACTGCGTTATCTGCGGCATAGCTGGAAATGGGTGAGTGAAGGGGGGCTGGTGCTATGGGTAGTGTACCGGCAGCATCTGACTGAAACAGCCGCCGAGTTTCTGGCAAAGCACAGTCAACGGGTGGATGTCTGGGCGCTGCCGGGGAAGCACTTGCAGGCGTATGACCAGATCGTTGTTGCAGCAATCAAGGGTGAATCAGGTAACGCCGAAGCGCTCTACTCTCACATCATCCACCAGAAAGCGCAGCCTCGCTTGCTGGAGGTGCAGTCCGAACCCATCTACAACTTGCCACAACCCCAGCCGATCCAGCGCTTTGTCTTCGCTCCTGACATGATTGACGAACACCAAGGATTGCGTCTCATCGAGGAGCAGGGTGCATGGAAGACTCAGGGCTTTCAGTCACTGCTCCAGATTCCAGTACCGCCACCGCCGATCGAGCCGGTGGTTGCGCCGCGTCCCGGTCACATGGCGTTGGTGCTGGCTGCCGGGGTCGCCAATGGCGCGATCATCCAGACCGAAGCCTATGGGCGCGTCGCCCTGCGCGGCAAAACCCAGCCGGTGCCGCAAACCGCACGGGTGGAGATCGAAGCGGTAGCTAGCGACCCTGAACATGCTATCAAGAAGACGACCATCCGCCTCAAGCCAACCACCACACTCAGCTTGCTGGCTGAAGACGGAACGATGGTCGAGATGGATGGCGATGAAGCGCTGCTCGGTTTCATCACGGCCAACAAACAGGCATTGGCCGAGTACCTCAATCGCCGTTTCAAGCCGATGTACACCTTCGACATGAATGGCATGGATTCATGGCTGGATCGCATCCGCCTCAAAGGGAAGTACCCGATGTATGCTGCCCAGAAACATGTGGTAGCGGCGGTAACGCGCGGCTTTCAGGATCGGAATAGCATCCTGTTGGTGGGGAGCATGGGCGTTGGCAAGACCCTGATCGGAGGCTCGACTGCTATTGCCATCGCCTCCGGGGTGGTGGGGGCCTTGCGCGGGCAGGTGCGGTCAGATCAGATCAGTTTGATTGTCGCGCCGCCTCATCTGATCGAGAAGTGGAAGCGGGAACTCTACAGCATCGATCCCAACATCATGGCCGAACGTCTGGATCGCCATGAAGATGTGCGCGACTTCATGCAACGTGCTGCGCTGGCACCGGGCAACATCCCCAAGATCGGCCTGATTAAACGGGATATGACCAAGCTGGGCTGCGCCTGGGAACCGGCGGTTCTCTGGCAGAACGAAGCCATAGCCAGATGGTCACACCACCAGCCCACACCCGTCGGTTATGAAGGGCAGCAGCGAATCGTTCGGCAGCGGATACCCAAGTGCCCGACCTGTGGCGGCACGATTATGCAGGAGAAGAAAGGGGCCGTTGCTCCAGCTTCTGAAAGCTGGTTGCAGACGGGACAGCGGCAATGCCCGATCTGTCTCTCACCCTTGTGGCGAGAAGCACGGGATCGTGGATCCCAACCCAAGCCCGGTGAGAAGTATCCCTTACGCAATCCCCGCTACCGGCTGGATACCTACTTCAAACGGCTGTATCCCGATCGGTTGTATTTATTGATCTGGGATGAAGCCCATGAAGCCGCACACGGGGACACTGGCAATGGTGAGTCGTTCGGGCGCTTCGCTGGGCTGGCGGAGAAGGTGCTGGCGATGACCGGCACTCCCTTCAATGGCAAGGCGTCGTCACTCTTCAATCTGCAATATCACCTCAATCCACGTGTGCGCGAACGTTACAACTGGGGTGGTGCGCCGCGTCTGAGCCGCAAGGTGCGCGGCGGACACGAGCATCCGGTCATCATCGCTGAGAGCAGTCAACAACGTGGTCGCGCCGAGTCGCAGTGGGTGAGTGAGATGGGGGTACGCGAGCAGATCATCGAAGAACGTCCGACCTATGATCGGGACACCGGCGCTTATACCGGCACCTCCACCTACGAGCGACCGTATGAAGAGTCGCCAGGTATCTCACCGGCGCTGGTGGCCGAGATGCTGGATCACACCATTTACTTCAGTCTGGGCGATCTGGGCAAGTGGCTGCCACAGTACGAAGAGATTGCCATGCCGGTAGAAATGGATGCCGATACCTTCAGCCAATATGATCGTACTCGCCAGCAGCTCAAGGACTATCTGATCCAGCGCAAATGGGAGGGCGATACCACTTTTCGTGGGTCGTATCTGCAATGGTCAATGGGCTGGGTCAATGCGCCTTTTCGCCCCTGTGATGTGATCCACCATCTGAAACATCCGATCACCGGGGAGAAGCAATCGCATGTCGTCACCCACCTTGACTCGTATGGTGAGGCGCGGCTGTACGCCAAAGAGCAGGCGCTGCTCGATCTGGTGCAAGCCGAACTGGAGCAGAATCGTCCCTGTGTCATCTACATCCGCCAGACCGATACGCGCAACATTCAGCCGCGCATCGAGAGCCTGATCCGGCAGCACATCGCGACCGCCAAACCCTTCATCCTCAAGAACACGGTCCAGGCCGAACGACGCGAAGCCGTCATTGAGAAGGAGATTGCGGGCGGCACCAACGTCCTCATCACCAATCCGATCCTGGTGCAGACTGGACTCGACCTGATCCACTTCCCGACCCTGGTGTTCTACGAGATCACCTTCAATCTATCGACCATGATGCAAGCGGCAGCCCGGTCATATCGGTTGAACCAAACCCATCCCCATTGCAAAGTGATCTATCTCTTCTATGAAGAGACGATGGAACACACGGCGGTGCAGCTCATGAGTCGGAAACAACGGGCAGCCAAGCTGCTCACCGGCGACATCGGGTTGACGGGCTTGGATGCGTTGACGGATGGTGAGGGTGGGTTTGAACAAGCATTGCTGGATGCGATTGGCCGCGACGAAGCCCTGATCAATCCCGCCGAGTTATTCAAGCAAGCCCTGCATAATCAAGCCGATGCTGAAGATGCTGCTTACTGGAATGTGGAGATAGCCGCAGAAGAGCGTGAACCAGCCCATTCTGTCTCATCCCAAATAGCTGCTGAGATTGAAATGGTGATGGATAACGCTATCCAAACAAACATCCCTCAATCGCTGATCCCCAAACGCACACAACCAACACCACCCAGACTTCCAGCGCGACAGCCGGTGGCTGAGTCAGGAGTGCCAGTTCAACTGGCACTTTTTTGATGCGGACGAAGCGCTTTCCTTTCTTCATCTGCTGCTCGCCCGTAGCCAGCACCTCAGCCCGGATGTGCGCCTGACCCTGACGGCTATCCACCCAACCGATCAACGACCCACCCCCTCACGTCATATTCCATTGATGGATGAAACCTCGCTGCGCGAGGCATTGAACAACCTGGGGCAGGCCAATGCCCAGGGCTGGGGCGCTTACTTCGCTGTCGGATTCCGGCACGACGGATTGGGACGTTCTCAACGCGGTGGGAAAGCTGACCTGGCAGCGCTGCCTGCCCTGTTCGTGGATGTGGATCGTCATGATCGAACCACCCTCAATGACTTAAGGTCGTTGATTGCACCTCCGTCCTGCATCGTCGATAGCGGCGGTGGTTTCCACGCCTACTGGTGGCTGGATGCGCCAATCACCGATTTTGACCGGGCCGCTGCCTTGCTGCAACGCCTTCGGCCAGTCTGTGGGGCCGATGTGGTCAGCATTGCCCACAGTATGCGCTTACCCGGTTCTATCAATACCAAATCTGGACGTGGATTGCGCCGCTGCACCATTCTGGAAAGTCATCCGCGTCATTATGCGCTCGATACACTCGAAAGGAGTTTGCCTACCGAAGCCATTGTCACTCATCAACCCGCAAAACCGTTCAGCACTCTACAGACTCTTCATACTCTACAGCGGCGGGAGCCGCCTTCGACCACCCTCAACCCCGACCTGATTCAGGTCGTAGCCGATCATCTCCGACAGCACTACAACGGCTATCTGAAGCCCAATGGCTATCTGGCCGCCTGCTGCCCCTGCGGCCATCACCACGATGCACCCGGTCAACACTTTAACTTCGATATCCATCGGGGAATCGGTCATTGCTTCGGGAAACATGGTCGATTGCTGCTCAAAGACTTGTGCACTCAGCTCAGGATCGACCCACAAACCTATGGTGGGTTGTATCGCTGAGGCGGCTGCACACCCTCAACCTATCTCGTTCAAGGAGAAACAATCTCATGCCTCCATTACCAACCAGCCAAACCTCACCTTCCACCATCCTGACCATCACCTTCACTGAAGGCGATGCCGGAGAGTCCAGCGGTACGTTACTCATCCAGCGTGGCGAACTCGGACAGGTGCGCCAATTCACCTGGGAGTCGCTCAACGACCTGAGTGCCATCCTGAAGGCGGCCTGGCTCGACCTGAGTCGGGTTGAAGCCGATCCGCCTGTCGTCCCGGAAGTGCCAACCGAAACAGCGAAACCGCCCTGCACCCGTCAGGCTGAACCGAAGAAGGCAACATCTCAACCGAGTGACAAGCAAGCTGATTCAGCAACAGATGAAGCGATGCTGGAGATTCCCCTGCGCAAGGGCAAGCGCACGATTCCAGCCGGCAACCTCTCCATTACTGGCGATGAGATTGATGAAGCACTCCAGCAACAAGCGGTTGTCATCGCCGGACGTTTGATCGATGGCAAATTGTGGGATGGGCAGAGTCCGATTGTCATCGCCGATGTTTTCACCAGTTGGTCGCGTATGCAGCACTTGAGCGACAAGGAATTCTCCCTCTTCAGTCTGGACGACTTCGTCCAGGTGTCCACGCCTGAAGCTGATCTGGTTTAGCACCCCATTCGCATCTCCTAAATCTGTATTGAGTAGTCAATCGAAAGGAACCGATCATGTCTGACCTGAACCAATCCAAACCCCGTATCTTCGTCACCGGTGCCACTCGCATCGTCGAGGATGAGTCGATGCGTTCCCTGAGCGCCGAGCAGGTACGCGAAGTCCTCAAACGCAGCTGCCCGGAAGTGGCCCACGCCACCATCCGCGAACGCCAGCTTGACGATGGCAGCACCTGCATCGACTTCATCCCGGCTCCAGGAAGAAAGGGATAACTCATGGGTGCTGGCAGCCTTTCCCTGACGGCGCTGCATGACTGTCTGGCAGGGTTGGAACCAGCGAAGCTCCTGGGGATGGACTTGCTCCGGCAGGCCCATCCCGCTTCCGGGCAGCTTCCCAACCCTATCCCGCGCGAGATGATGGTTAAAGCCGTCAGCCAGATCATCGCCTACACCGCCAGGTGCGAAGTCGCACTGGATCGCGTCAGATGTCTTAGCCCCGTTCCCCTCATTACACTAACCCAATGGGAGTACGGCTTATGATGGCACCACCTGAAATGAATCCCTTGCTGCAAGTCCATCACCTCCTGGTCGATCACCTGTTGAGCGATCCGCAATATCACCTGATGCTGGCCGTTGTTTTGTTGGATCCGCTGTGGCAGCAGACGGAAATTGACCCTGATGAGTGGGACAGCGATGATGACCTGGACTACGCCCTCAGCATCATTCGTCAGGTCTTTCCCTCGGTATATGCCGATGTCATTAATGCCTGGTATCACGGGAGCAGCCCAGACGCGCTTGAGCGCCTGATCTGCGAGAGCGTCACAGCAGCCGGCATCCCCCTCGAAAGCCTGGAGCAGATGCGGGGTGGCATCCCGTTGGAAGCCTATGGTACTGATTTCTTCGACCCTGACTTTGCCGAGTCCCATCCAGATGTGATGGACATCCTGTCCTGGTTCGACGTGGACAGCTCAACATCGGACAGCGAGACGCTGGTGCGAGGGTGTCAGATCGGACGAATGCTGATGTCCAGCCTGTGCCAACACAGCGACAAACGCTATCAGCGGGTGGGCTGGGCGATCGGCTGGATCTGGAGCTGCACCGGAAACTCGATGGTCGATCTGACATACGAAGCGCTGTGGGATATCGGCCCACTCGACTGGAATCTGGATGATGTTGCGTTTGGCAAAGTCATGATCGCCGAGGCTGAGACGATCATGAAGGATGTTGCACAGGGACTTTTCTCTCTCCAATCACAGCCGGTGATAGCCGCTGCCGTGTGTGGAAACATTCGGCAAATTCGGAAACACCTGAAGAAAGGGAAACAAACTCATGAACGAGCTGTTGTCCGGCTGGACTGGCCGGAACTTGAACCAGGCATTGATGGAGCAGCCATCGTTGACGCTCCAGTTCTATAGCTATGGCATCCTGTTGCATAAGCGCACTGAACAGGGCATGACCGAGTATCCGGTTGATCCGGGACAAGTTGCACAGGCGCTGGCGGCGCGGGTCACCTTTGACACCGGCATCTTGTCGAGCGCCACAGTCCTCATTCGCAGCGAAGGTCTGCGCCGTACCATTGTGGAGTATCGCAGACCCCAGCGCACCGGGTTGTTCCTTGAGGGGACAGAAGCGCCGCTGCGAGTTGTGCTGCCGGGATTGATCCTGATCCGTCTGACAACTGGCGATGATGCGCCGCAGTACAGTCTTTACGCGGTGAAGCAGCGCCCCGCTTCGCTCGATCTTCCGCTTTTCCAGGCACCGCTGCCCAATATCTTCGGGCAGGGGCGAATCTGCTGGGGGAATATCAGTGCCGTTTCGCCAGAAGCCCTGGCCTCATCATCGCTCAAAGCGGACTGGCAAATGCTGTTTGGCACCCGTTTCAACGATCATGGTTGTGCTGGGAAATCGAAAGCCTTCCCCCATGATATTCGACAACAGCTCATCGCCCTTGAAGTGGCTGGAAAACGCAATTATCCCAAACGCGACCTGATCCCGGTCGGTGTGACGCTGGAGCAGGCGTTGACAGGAGAAAGACGATGAGACTCTATTTTGATCCCATGATCCCGATGACGACCATCACTCTGGTCGGGCTGGGTGGAACAGGCAGCCAGTTAGCCCGGATTCTGGCACGACTGGTCTTCGATATGCGCGAGCGCCGCCTGCATCCACCGCAACTGCGCTTCATCGATCCGGATCGGGTGGAGGCCAGGAATTGTGGTCGCCAGTTATACACACCGGCTGACATCGGTCAGTACAAGGCAGAAGTGCTGGGAAAGCGGTTCAATCGGTGTTTGGGGCTGGATATCGAGTGGATCACCCAAGCAGTCGATGCCGAACGCCATTTCGAGCGGTATAGCAACGTGGTGATCGGCGCGGTCGATAATCATCTGGCGCGGCGCGAGCTGGCTCGAATACCCGGGGTTTGGTTGGATGTCGGTAATCATTACGCTGCTGGACAGGTCTGCATCGGCTCGTCGCGTGACTGGCAGCAGATTATGGCCGGGTTGGAGACCGGTCGCGAGAAGACTCGCTGGTTACCCAATGCGGCACTGCTCTTCCCCTCGCTGCTCGAACCGGAACCGGTGAATGAATCCACACTTGAACCCGCGTCCTGTTCTGATCGAGTGATCCGGGGCGAACAGCACCTTCTGATCAATGATCTCGTCGCAACCATCGCTGGGGGCTATCTCTACAAGCTGCTGCACCAACAGCCGATTGAAACCTTCCTCAGTTACATCAGCCTCGACAGCCTGACCGTTCGCAGCCTCGCCCTCAATCGTGATGAAATGCTGCCGTATATGAGTTGAGTATCACCCGGCCCTGCGGCGCAAAATCAGATGCGAATCCGCTCCAGATTCGGTACAGTTATCGCTAAGTCCCAGACTTTGGTGATCTCAAGGTTGAGGTAAATGGACAAGGCACTATTTGACCGCATCGTTGACTTCCTTCAACCGCTACTGCAAGACCCGGATGACCGACGCGCCCTGGTCGAGAGCGCCCTTTACGGCAACCCGGTCCTCAATCAGATCAACTGGCGCGGAGCAGCGCAGCCATTCACCTCACAACTCGTGCGGACGCTGGATGCTTATGGCGATCTGGTCAAGGGACAGCCAGCCGCAGCCGCCCTGCTGCAAGGGTTGATACTGGGAGTGGATAAGCAGGCTGAACGGGATGCCCTGATCGCAGACTTAAAGGCAGCCCGGTCAACGACATCCGCTACCCCGCTGCCCCTCACACTGCCGAGCGAAAAACTCCCCGGCGATCTGTATGTGTTCATATCGTATGCCAGCCCGGATCGAGCGATTGCCGAACAGGTCGAGGTGTATCTGAAAGCCGCTGGCCTGCGAGTCTTCCGCGACAGCAGCGACATCCGCAAGGGTGCCAACTGGGACCTGACGATTGAGCAAGCGCTGAACGAATGCCAGCGGATGGTGCTGCTGCTCTCCAGCAGCTCGATGCCTGATCGTAAGGAAGTCTTCCGCGAGTGGTTCTACTTCGACCAGGAGCGCAAACCGATCTACCCGCTCTTCCTGGAGAAATGCAAGCTGCACAGCCGGATGTATGCCTACAACTACATCGATGCCCAGGGGACGAAGTTACAGGCGGCGCTGGAAGTGCTGTTGAAAGAACTGGAGCGGGATTTCACCCCACCCCATGCGCCGGACTCAACCGATCGAATTCTGGTGAGCGACTCCGCTGAAGTTCGCACCTTGCCGCAGGCGTTGGAGGACTTGCTCAAGGTCGCTCGCGATCCCAAAGCCAGCATCATCCTGACGCCGGAGCAGATCCGGGAAATCGCCCAGCACAAACCGGCCCAGCCAACCGAGTACCGGCTGGGGCGGATCGCTGAGTGGTCGGAACCGCGCTACCAACTGGATAATCGTTTTGTCAATCTGACGCTGCTGCTCGACCAGGGCGAGGATGCCCAGGGCGTGCGCTGGCAGAACGCCGAGGCCCGCCGTTTCCATGATCTGCGCGAGGTGCTGGCGGATCGGGTTAATGATCCAGCGCTGGTGCTATTGGGGTCGCCAGGATCGGGCAAATCGACGCTGCTGCGCCGGCTGCAACTGGATGACGCGATTGACCGGCTGCGCGATGGGGGAGGGCGGCTGACTTTCTTCATTCAGTTGAACAGCTTCCCCCGCGAGGGTGCAGTGCCGCGCGAGTGGCTGGGTGCCGAGTGGAAACGCCGTTACCCTGATCTGGAGCCGCTGGCGAAGTTGCTGGAAGACGGACGAATGCTGCTGCTGCTGGACGCGCTCAACGAGATGCCGCACAAGACTCCGGCGGATTATCACGAACGGGTGGGGGCATGGCGCGGCTTCATTCAGGAAATCGTTCGCGCCGGCAACCGGGCGGTGTTCTCCTGTCGCAGCCTGGATTACAGCGCCAGCCTGAGCAGCAAGGAGCTGCGCGTGCCGCAGGTGGTGGTGCAGCCGATGAACGACGAACAGGTACAGGCTTTCCTGAAAGCCTATCTGCCTGAGCAGGCGGATCTGATCTGGGGTGAGCTGCAAGGCCGTCCCCAGATGGAGGTCTTCCGCACACCTTACTTCCTCAAGCTGCTGATCGAACAGGTGGAAGCTACGGAGACCATTCCCCAGGGCAAGGCCAGCCTGTTCACCGGTTATGTGCGCGGGGCGCTGAAGCGGGAAATCCTGGGCGGCAACCCGTTGTTCCTGCCGGATACACTGCTGACCGAGCGCGATCACCACAAATTGAGCGCCGGACGCTGGCGTGATCCGTTTGAACTGCCGGATCGCGGCGCACTGTTCCCGGCGCTGGCGGGGCTGGCCTTCGGGATGCAGCAGAAGGGGCTGGAGAGCGACGGCGCGCAGATTCGGGTTGATGTTGATGATGCCTGCGCGCTGCTCAACCACGAGCGCGATGAGCAAATGCTCAAGGCCGGCGTGGCGCTGAATGTGCTGGATGAAGATGTCGCCCGTTACGAAGTCTTGTTCTTCCACCAACTGTTGCAGGAATATTTCGCGGCGCGCCAACTGGCCGCCACGCCCGACCCGACGCTGGTTCAGAGCGAGTGGCAGGCCGAACAGGTGAAACCATCGCTGGAGGAGACGCTGGCCGGGCTGGCCGACAGCGACCCGCTGCCGCCGCTGCCACAGACCGGCTGGGAAGAGACGACGCTGCTGGCCGCCGCCATGAGCGAGCAGCCGGACGCCTTCATTCGAGCGTTGCTTCCAGCTAACCTGCCGTTGGCGGCGCGGGCGGCCAGCGCCCCGGAGGTGAAGGCCAGCGAGACGCTCAAGGTGGAAATCCGGGCTGCGCTCATCGCCCGCACCCAGGACAGACAGGCCGACCTGCGGGCGCGGATCGCCGCCGGGCTGGCGCTGGGGAACCTGGGCGACCCGCGCTTTGAACGGCGCAGCGGCCCGTATGGCGACTACCGGCTGCCGCCGCTGGTGAGCATCCCGGCGGGGGAGTACTCGATCGGGGATGACGATAGCAGTTTTAACGACGAGAAACCGGCGCACACCGTCCGGCTGGAGGCTTTCCAGATCGGCATGTTCCCGGTGACCAACGCCGAATACGCGCTGTTCCTGGCGGCGGGCGGTTATGACGATGAACGGTGGTGGGAGACCGACGAAGCCCAGGCCTGGCGGCGCGGCGAAGGCAGCAATGAGGGACAGAAGAAAAGCTGGCGCGAAACGCGTGAATACTGGAAGGGGCAGGCTGAATCCACTATTCTTGGTTGGTCAAATTACATATCTGAACAGAAACAGACTGTTCTCACTCTCCGCAATTGGACCGACGAGCAATTCGAAGAATGGCTTGATGAGACTTACCCCTCCGGCAAAATCTACCGCCAGCCCGCTTTCTGGGATGACAGCGCCTTCAATGCGCCAGCACAGCCGGTCGTCGGAGTGACCTGGTTCGAGGCGCGGGCCTACTGTGCCTGGTTGAGCGCCAATGCCTTCACCCCCAACCCGCCTTCGACGTCCCTCGGGAGCGGGGAGCCAAGCTACCGGCTGCCGACCGAGGTGGAGTATGAGGCAGCGGCGCGGGGACGCGACGGACGGCAGTATGCCTACGGGCTGACCTTCGCGGTCAGCCGGAGCAACACCTTTGAGAGCCATCTGCGGCGGACGACGCCAGTGGGCATTTTTGATAACGCCACCCCGGAAGGCGCTTTTGATCTCTCCGGCAATGTCTACACCTGGACGAGCAGCATCTATGACTCGGAAGGATTGCCCTACCCGTACCGGGCTGACGATGGGCGCGAAGATGTGAATAGAACGGATGTGCGGCGTGTGCTGCGGGGTGGCTCGTCGATCGACAATCTGGGCCTTGCGCGCGCTGCCTTCCGCTTCGCCAACCTTCCACTCGATCGTAGCCTCGGTATCGGTTTTCGGGTGGTGTGCCGTCCCCCATCTCCTGGCCTCTGATCACTGGGCGCGAGCGCAGCGAGCGCATCTGATGGTCTTTTCTCCGCGCAGCGGAGTCGCATTTTTTGGCGAATCGTGGCGGGTGGGGTAGCATCGAACATAAGTCAGCGCGTCAGCGGTGACCCAGGGCCGCCTGTTGAGCGGCGTGTGCTGCGGGGTGGCTCGTGGAACAACAATCAGGACAATGCGCGCGCTGCCTACCGCAACAACAACCATCCAAACAATCGTAACAACAATATCGGTTTTCGGGTGGTGTGCCGTCCCACACCTCGTCCCCCGTCTCATGGGGTCGGATCGATCATCCGGCCGGGCTGAACCTGTCGATGTCACAGGGGGCGGCCCCCAGAAATGCCCGTCGGCCACGGCTTGCGGGACGCGGCGAGACGGATGAGATGGCGCAGGCGCGTCCTGTCCGCACTCCTCTGTCGGAGTCGGGCGCATATCAAAGCGGGGCGGCCCCTGGTTTCGGCCTGGGCTGTCCCATTTACCCGGCCTTGATCCACCCACCCAGCAGCCGCCCGATTTCAGCCAGCATGGCGCTGACGTGCTGGTGCTGACCGGGGTTCAGCCAGCGCCAGTCGAGCGCCAGACGCAGATAGAGCCGCGTCCGATCCAGCGCAGCCGAGGCCCGGCGCAGATGAGCCTGGCGGGCGGGGCCACGTTCGTTGCTGGCATCGAACAGCGCCTCCTGCAAATCGAGCGCCGCATCCATCAGGCGCTGTGTCACCGTCGCGCGATAGACTTTGGGGAAGGACTCGGCTTTCGGCAGCAGCCACAGCAGCAGGTCGTAGGTGCGGGTGAAGATCACCATGTCATCGGGCATAGCGGGTTCCTTTTGTGGCATAATGGGCTTATGGCGCAACTGAAGTTCTACTTTGACACACATATCCCCAAAGCGGTGGCTGACCAACTCCGCGCCCGGGGTATTGATGTGGAACGGGCGGAAGAGGCCGGGTTAGCCCGCGCCCGTGACCGTGTGCATTTGCGCCATGCGACCAGCCAGGGGCGGGCGATGGTCAGCCATGATCGTGACTTCTTTGATCTCCAGGCGGAATGGCAGGCGGCGGGTGAGCATCACAGCGGCATCTTCTACGTGCCACCGCGCTTGCAGGGACAGATTGGCGTGATGGTCACGGCCCTGGAAACCTACGCCCAGTTGATTGCAGAGGCTGCCGGTACATTGGAAGCAGATATTGAAGACCAGCTCATCTGGCTGGATTGAGGAGCAGGTGTATGGAAAACACGACTGTGCCGCTGGTCCATCTGGAAATGATCGATGGGATGGCCTATGTGGCGGGTGGCAAGGTCAAGGTGCGGATGCTGGCGGAACTGCACCTGGAAGGCGGGGCGGCAGCGGAAGACCTGATGGCACGCTACGATATCACCCCGGCCGAGTTCCATACCGCTCTGGCCTATTACTTCGATCATCTGGATCAGTTTGAAACCGAGCGCCAGTCCCTCCAGCCCAGGATGGAGGCCGCCCAAAGCGAAAGCGCCCGCCGCCTGACACAGATGAAAGCCAGGCGAAAGTCAGCCGACTCATCGTAGTGGGCTGATTGATGTACCGCGCCCTCACCGCCTGGGACAACCTGCTGCTGGCATATCGCCAGGCTGGGCGGGGCAAACGCGGTAAGCCGAGCGCTGCCGGTTTTGAACGCCGCCTGAGCGATGAGTTGTTCCGGCTGCAACAGGAGCTTCAGTCGCTCACCTATCAACCCGGCGGTTATACCCACTTCACCCTTCATGAACCCAAACGCCGCAAGATCAGCGCCGCGCCCTTTCGTGATCGGGTGGTTCATCATGCCCTGTGCAACCTGATCGAGCCGTTGTTCGAGCGGCGCTTTAGCTTCGACAGTTATGCCAACCGGAGCGGCAAAGGTACACATCGCGCCCTGGATCGGCTCCAGGCGTTCGCCGGGCGTTTCGCCTATGCCCTGCGCTGCGACATACGCCAGCACTTCCCCTCGCTCGACCATGCGGTGCTGCGGGCCACGCTGCGGCGGCACATCACGGACGACGACACCCGCTGGCTGATCGACCAGATACTCGCCAGCGGCGCGGGGGTGCTGGCCGCTGAGTATGCGATGGTGTACTTCCCTGGCGATGATCTGTTCGCGCTGGAGCGTCCGCGTGGGCTGCCCATCGGCAACCTGACCAGCCAGTTCTGGAGCAACTGCTACCTCGATCCGTTCGATCATTTCGTCCAGCGGGAGCTGCGCTGCAAGGGCTATCTGCGCTATGTCGATGATTTTGTCCTCTTCAGCGACTACAAGATCGAACTCTATGCCTGGAAACGCGCCCTGATCGAGCGCCTGGCCGGGCTGCGACTGACGATTCATGAACCCCAGTCTCAGGTCATTCCGTGCGTTCACGGCATCCCCTGGCTGGGCTGGGTGGTTTACCCGACGCACCGCAGACTCAAGGCGCGTAACGTCGTCAAATTCACCCGGCGGCTGGAGCATAACCTCGACCTGTATGAAGCCGGGGCGATCAGCTTTGCCGAGCTGGATGCCAGCGTCCAGGGTTGGATCAACCATGTGCGCTACGGCGATACCTGGGGGCTGCGCGGTCATGTGTTTGATACCCATCCCATCCGTCCACCCCACCCGTAAAACTGAAAAAATCGCGATTCGCCTCCGGCGAAAAAGAGAACGAAGACTGAAGACGCACTCGCTGCGCTCGCGCCCAGTGATCAGAGGCCAAGAGATGGGGGACGGCACACCACCCGAAAACCGAAATAGAAGTTACGATCGTTTGGAAGGAGGCTGTAGCGGTAGGCAGCGCGCGCAAGGTCCTGATCGTAGTCCCACGAGCCACCCCGCAGCACACGCGGAACATCTGTTCTTAACTCCTCCTCTTCCGCCCTCGCCTTTGGCTCACGGTACTCCGTCAGGCACCACTCCCACACATTCCCGCTCATCTCCTCCAGACCGTAGGGTGAGTGTCCGTCGCCGAACAGCCCCACCGCGCTCGTTTGCCCTATTCCGGTTGCGCTTGTGTTCCCCTTGCTGGCGTCGAACTCGTTCCCGTAAGGATAAACCAGGCCTTCTCGCCCCCGCGCCGCTTTCTCCCACTCTACCTCGGTCGGCAGCCGCACCGCCCATTCTTCTATCCGCGCCAGGTCATACCCCCCGCCCAGCCGCCACGACCACCAACGGCAGAATGCCAGGGCATCATACCAACTCACGCGCTCACGGGGATGGTTGCCATACTTGAACGCCTGGTCGCCGGGTGCCATATTATGTCCATCCGGCAGACTCAAGCCTTCCCACCAGCGCCCGTCCCCCCAGCCGTCTGAGGCATTGATAAACCCCTCAAACTGGGCGTAGGTGATCGGATAACGACTCATCCGGTACGATGGCAGGCCAGGATGTTTGTCCTCCTGATACACCCACTCGCCATCATCCGGAATATCCACCCAGTCCACCTCTGGCAGCCCGTCCGGTCGCAGGCCGATATACGGCCGGTCGTCCGCGTTGAACATGCCCAGCACCCGGTAGGCAGATGCCCGCCCGCGCGGGTCGGTTTCATCCTGGCGTTCCAAGGCTGCCGCGATGAGGATTGTGCGAGTGGCGTGGTCGAGATTCATCAGGGAGTCGTCGCTTCGTCGCCAGGTTTCGACGCCGAGTTCCGGGTTGGCTCGCCCCAGCCAGCGGGCGACGGCCGGGGCGTCATGGGTGAACTCGGCCAGCATATGCGCCGTCTCGCGCCAGGTCGCCAGGGTCCACCAGGTGCTCCCCAGGAGCAGTCGTGGATCATCCTCTCGCGCCATCTGCACGGCCAGAATCCGGGCGGCGAAGTATTCCTGCAGCAGTTGGTGGGTGAAGCGCAAATCATCACCGTCCACGGTCAGCAGGGTGGCATCCAGCGCCGCTTGCAACTCGTCACCTGAATCAATGATGTTCGCCCGTTTGAGAGTGGTGGTCGATTGCTGCTGCATCTGTTCGGCTAAGGTAGTCAGGAAGCCTTCCAGCAGCGCACGCTCAGGAAATATCTCTCCACGACGCTCGGCATGGGTTTGTTCGCGGACGATCAGATCATGGACGAAAGCCTGGTACAATTCTGCCCGGTTATCTGGGATGCGCTGGTTGCGATGCAGGCGGCAAATCACCTGCGCCAGATAGGGGTTACGCGCCAAGGGGATCAG
Source organism: Anaerolineae bacterium (assembly GCA_022843385.1). Classification (GTDB taxonomy): domain Bacteria; phylum Chloroflexota; class Anaerolineae; order Aggregatilineales; family Phototrophicaceae; genus CFX2. Next base: position 103,562 of record JALHNT010000015.1, read on the forward strand.
CCCGGCCCCGCGCCACATGGCATACCAGGCTTGATCGGACTCAACCGAGGTATAGCCCGGCGGCCTGGAGTCTCGCTGCCAGAAGCGTTCCGGTTCGCCCTTTTCCTGGACTTTCTCCCAGAAGGTCTGGAGCAGCTCGCTTCCGCCAATCCGCTGCCAGAAGGCTGGGGCATCCGCCCGCAGGTATTTCTCGATGAAACGGCGGATGGTCGGGAAGTCCATGTCGCGCACTTCCAGGCGTTCCAGGTTCAGTTCGTCCAGGTCATTTTGATAATCGCGCACCCGGCACGAGACGACGAAGCGCGGCGCATTTGCCAGCCAATCGCGCACTTCACCCACCAGATTATGCCCATCGGGTGCCTGGCGCGGCATCTCATTGAGCGCATCACAGATCAGCACCAGGCGTCCTTCACGCAACAGCCGTTCAAAGTAGGGGCGGAGGGCATCATCCAGTTGCGATTGGACATAGGTGGGAAATGATTGTGTTTTCCCGGCAGCATCCACGCCCTTAAAGGCATTCAATGGCACAAAGATTGGCACCCATCCGGCGTTCTGTCCAATATAAGCCATCACCAGACGGCGCAGCAGGAAGCTCTTGCCAGCACCCGGCTCGCCCACCAGGACGACGCGCGGGCTGGTCAGCAGCCGTTCGAGAAGGTTGGGCACGTAAGCAGGACTATCAGCCTGGGGCAGGTGATGGTCGGCATCTAGTTCGGTGACAAAATCCCGCACCAGCGCATCCAGATAGGGATCAGAATAAAAATCGCTCACTGCGGGTCGAGCGATGGACGTGATCTGCCGGGCATCTCCTTCCAGATCAACGAAGAACTGCTCATGGATATCACCCATGACGCGAACCCGCAGGCCATCCAGATACTTGCGGATTTTGGTCTCCAGGTTAGCGGGGTCAAGCTGCCAGTGTTGCAAGTCACTGATGAAGGCGGTTGCCGTCGGGTAGCGGTCTGCCGGGTTTTTCTCGGTAGTGCGGCGCAGAATATTCAGCACTTCATCGGCTAGCGCCGGGTGAGAGGGCAAAGGATGGAGAAGGTGCTGAGTCATCAGGCGGGCATGGCTGGAAGAGTCGTAGGGGAAGGTTCCAGTCAGCATCTCCCAGGCGATGATGCCCAGCGCGTAGAGGTCTGTCTGCGAGGAGGTTGGCTGATGATCCCATTGCTCTGGTGCCATGTATTTTTTCGTGCCAACCAGTTCGCCGCTGGCCGTGATTGACTCGTCTTCATCCGGGCTGATTGCCAGACCGAAATCGCCCAGGTAGAGGTTTCCATCCTGCACCAGGATATTCTCCGGTTTGACATCGCGATGGACGATCCCATGTTTTGAAGCGGCGTAATCCAGGGCAGAGGCGATCTGCCCTAGAAAGTCAGCCGTCTCCGGAATACTGAACTGGCGTCCGGTCATCATCTGGCGCAGGGTCTGGCCTTCGACATAATCCATCACCGCGCAGAACTGCGTCCCCAGTTCCAGCCAGTAGGTGGTACGGATGATGTGCGGGTGGCGCAGCCGGTACGCTACGCTGATTTCTTTCTTAAAGCGTTCAATGCGCTCTGGTCGGGCGCTGATCTCCGGCTTGAGCAATTTGACCGCGGCGCGTTCCGTGTTTTTGCCATCGGCCAGCGTCATCCGCACACGCCAGACCTCACCATTGCCACCCTGCCCCAGTCGTTCTTCGAAGATATAACGCCCATCCAAAACCTCTCCAGCACGCGGCTCAAATGAGCGCACCACGGCTGTGTCACCCCTGTTCAAGCGCAGCACACACTCCGATTGGGTGAGCGCCTGCTGCACTTTTTTCTCCAGATCATCAATATTGCTGAAGAAAGCCACCTGTTTGTTCAGCACGGCTGCCCGGAATGCATCGAGCTGTTTGCGCTTGTCCAGGTCGGATTCGATATGGTCGTGTAACAGCAGGTGATCGTCGGCCATTACGAAGGGCAGCAAGCAGAGCTCACCCCGCGCCTCGCGTTCCAGCGCTCGCTGATATTCCATGTGCGTGATAGAAAGCCTGTTTGGATTGCGCGGGTCACTCGGCACATGCCCATAGCGGAAACCCAGCAGCAGGATGTAGATCTCGGCTTCATCCACCAGGTCGAGCGAATAGCTGACCCCATCCTTGCCCGTCGTCGAGTCCAGGTCCATGAGGCGTGGTACCATCCGCTGGCGAGTGATCACTTCGCCTACCCGGCGACGGTGTTCTCCGAGATCTTTCGTGGTGCTGCTGACCATGACATCAATGCGACGTTTCTCCGGCGGCATACCAACCCTCAACCCTGACTCAATGCCAACGAGAGCCAGAGTATAACAAGCTCTCGCATTTCCGCCTGCTGCTCACCAGTTGATTCAAGTTATACTGCCATCTCCACGCATCTGATCACTGGATGCAAGCAAGTCTCTGTTTTGAGAGCCGTTCTCGCCGCAGTCGAGGCGCAATCTTACCGGAGGATGGCGAGAACAATCCTCCGGTCATTCGTTGTGTCGATCAGTCCTGGGGAGTCTCGGTGTCAGCCGCGCTAGAGGATGTGGCTTCCGGCACCAGCAGCCCATATTCGTGCAGCAGGGCGATGTCAGCCTGCTTTGTCTCGCTGGCAGGTCGTGCTTCTGGCGCAGTCGCCGGTTTGGGAAGGAACTCGGCGAATAACTCACGCGGCAGATGCCCGCGCAGTTGTCGCAGCCGCAGCTTGAGGAAGACCGGCCACTCACGGTAGGCGTGGTAAGCCTGTTCTTCCAGTTCCTGCCAGGGATTGAGGGGAAGCGGGCGCTTGCGGCTCATGGCAGCTCCTTCAGAAGTCAATCTCATGCGAAGTGCCAGATGCCGGCAGGACGGGCTGGGTATCATCCATTTGCCGGGGAATAACAGCGAGCGAGCCACGATCAAAGCGCGCCATATCGACTGTCTGCCAGTCCAGGCTGGGTTCCGCGCCGTGTTCGCGCGCCCAGGTCGCTGCCGCTGCCACCGAGGGGCCGGTGCCTTCTTCCTGAAGCATCCGGTTGAACTTGTCAGCCGCATCGATCACATAATCGCCATCGGGCTTTCCCACCCGCATGAATTCGGCCTGGCTGACCTCGTACTCGGTCCCCATCCGCTCAACATTGACCAGGTTCAGGCTCACTTCGTTCGCCTCCGCCCCATCGAGGGCTGGCCCGGCGCGAAAGAAATAGCCCTGATTCTGCTCCAATTCCTGCTGGCGCAGGGTGGTGAAGGGGTCGGGCGGCCCTTCCTGAAACAGACGGGGATCGGCGCGTTGAGGATCGAGGCTGCCGTTCTCAATCGCAATCCGTTCAACCGCCTGCATCTCGGCTTCCAGCCCGCTGCGTCCCCGTATTTCCTGTAACATACTCTGTTCTTCGCGGGCATCTGATTGCCGGTCATACTGCCCCAACGGCAATGACTCCATACCCCTATCCCCGGCGACATCCCAGAGTTTGATGGCTTCCAGTTCGTAAACGCCCTGGGGTTGCGTTACCACATCGTAGGTGTAGGTGGTACCAGCGATCTCCTGCTGGCGCAGGCTAGTGAAGGGGTCAGGCGGACCGTCGCTGAAGAGGCGGCCATCAGCACGAGTCGGATCGAGCGTTCCGGCGGCAACGGCGCGGCGTTCGGCTTCGTGCATGGTCGCTTCCAGTCCCTTTTCGCTGCGTAGATCGAGCAGCTCAGTCTCGGCATCCAGCGCCTGCTGGAATCGGTCATAGTAGCCGACGATCAGGCTCACTTCGCCGGTCGGCCAGGACTTGGTCAATTCCACCAGCGGTCGGGAATTGGGTTCCCATCCGCTGGAGAAGTAGTAGAGCGTCTGCTGATCGTCCAGTTCGTCGGTGGGCATCAATTGTCTATCACTCATGATTCAAGCCTCCTATTCTGACGGACTCAGGTTGTTTGAAAGCGGCGGTACTCCCCTTCGGATGCGCGGGCGCGTAGGACCCAGACTCCTTCATCCTGCACATCGAAGAGAAAGTGAAAACGCGGCAATGTGGCGATGATCTGGCGATGTTGATCGTTGTAATGCTGGAAAGCGGCATCATCGCGGAAGATATGCAGGCCCTGCCGCTGGTTGAAGATCACCCGGATAGGACAGTTCTCGAAGATCAGCCGGGCTTTTCCCTCGAGCAGGACGCTCATCTGTTGATCAATCACCACCAATTTTTTGCGCCGGGTGCGAAAGGTCTTGGCCGCTTCGATCAGGAAATCGAGCAGTGAGGGATGGCGCATCAGCCGGTACACCTCATCGACGGCGATCAGGCGCGGCTGCTCATCCGACAGGCTGTCGCGGCGGATGGCGCTCAACACCTGGGTGTAAGCAATCGCCAGCATGATCGGGTCGTGTTCCAACTCGTGGAAGCTGTAGACCTGCGGCTGGGATTTGGCGCGGAAGGAGAAATCCAGGCTGGTGCTGCCGTTGATGAAGCTGGCCCATGGACCTCTGCCGGTACACAACCCGGCAATTTCATCGGCCAGATCACGGGCGATCTGGTTCAGATGGGGCTTATCGCCCAATCCGCTCAACACATCGCACACCGTCTCGGTGAGGGGCGCGATGTCCGGCGTGATGTCCCCTAACCGGCCAAAGCCGGCGTAGAGCGTTTCCAGCGCTTCGCCCAGCAGGGCGCGTTCCTGATTCTCTTTCTGTGCGCCGGATAACTGCCGTCCCAAGAGCGTTTCATAGAGGCGGATGGTGTGCGCCTTTTGTTCGAGGAGTGTGGGAAACATGACATCCTGGGGATTGAGGCAGGTCTGCTGGGCGCTCATGACATGCCAAGGCAGTCCGAAAGCACGCGCCACATGCTGCCCGTGTCCCATCGGCTCGAGCAGGGTGAAGGGGATGCCTTCCTCAGCATACTGGCGCGTGAGCAGACAGTTGAGGGCGAAGGTTTTCCCGTAGCCGCTCTGCCCAACCCAGACCTCATGGGTGGCGCGCTTGTCTCGCCACGAGTTATGAAAGACCGGATAACTGCCACCGGATGCCTCGCCGCGCAGCGTTCCATCCAGCCCCGCCAGCTTGCGACAGCCCAGCGGTGCAAACAGCAGCGCCAGTTCGCGCGAGACCAGCGGCCAGGTGGTGTGGGGGATCTGAATGTCTGGGCTGGCGTACGGCGCGAAGCAGCGGGCTGCCTCGGCCTGAGCTTCACCGATCTCCGGTCGCAGCAGGAACCAGGGCTGGACGGCGCTGATGGCTTCATCCACCCGCCGTTTGAGCATCCTGCGATCCGGAGCCGCAATGCCGAGGATGATCTGGACATCGTGCAGCGCATCCCCCAGATTGAACTCTTCCAGCGCCTGGCGACAATCGTTGATCTTCTTGACCGAGCGACTGTCTTCGCCGCGCAGGGTCGCCAGATGAACCGAATAGGCCTGCACCACATTCTCGATCTCATTGATGGCAGCATTTCGATCCCAGGTGCGCGGAATATCGACGCAGAGCGCCATCTGGAAATTGAGCCGCAGCAGCGTGGTCAGCGGACGGCTGAAGTCCCAGATGGTCGGCTGGAACTGATAGCTGGAGAGAAAGGCGAAGTAAGGACGTCCTCCCGGACTGCCAACCGGAGCCATATGCCAGCCGCGATAGCCGCCGCCTGGTTCACGCAAAGCGTATTCGCCAGTGAAGAGCGCCGGCCAGTCAGCCTGAAGGGTCACTGTGTCAAAGGCGGCCGCCACATTACGCGCCAGCGCTCGCCCGCTCTCGCGGCTTTCAAGCCACAACGCCAACCCACACAGGGTGCGCTGATAATCCGCTTCGGCTTGCAGCATTTCGTAGTGCCGCCGGTATTCCATCAGCAGCCCGGCGCGCCGGGCATCGGATGTGGTCGCGACTGCCTGACCGACCGACTGGATGCGTGGGCTCAGATCCGCTGGCAATTGCCAGGTGACGAAGCGGGCCGGGCCAGCCAGTCCGCGCAGCCACAAGGCAAAACGGTTTTGCAGACCTTGCTGATTCTCTGGTGTTCCGTACAGAGTCAGATCAAACGGCTCCAGCAACAGGGTATGGGCATGAGCATTGACGCTACGCAAAAGGCTCGTCATCCGCGCCTCCGGGGTCCAGCAGTCGCAGTCCGCCGCGCCGGTTCTCGGCTTCGTCCAGATCGGCAAACAGGATCCATTCCCCGCTCTGTGAAGCCCAGGGCTGCTGCTGCGCTGCCGCGAAAAGCTGTTCTCCCTGAATCCGCGCCTGGCAGGGGTCGATGTTCAATCCGCTGGCAAACTGCGCCCAGCCACCCTGCGGCTGTTCCCAGGCCAGGAGCAGCAGCCTGCCACGCCATCCGAGCAGCAGGCGCTGCCAGAGCGGCAGACCCCCGCGCATCCCGGACAGCAGCAGCAACAGCACAAAAATCACCACCATCAGCGGCAGCGATGCGCTCGCCAGCGGCGTCAAACGCAGCAGCATAAAGACCAGCACAGCGCCCACACCGCAGAAGATCAGCCGTTTCATGGAGACGCTGCCGAAGCCTTTCTCCTCGCGCAGCCGAATGTTGGATTTGAACTGAGCGGCCATGCGCGACTCTCCGACCTGTCACGCGCCAATTCCAAGCGCTGCCAGACCACCGCCACCGACAAAAATCAGCAGGATCAGCCCAATCGTCACCTGGCTGGCGGCTTTAGGATTGTCGCGCTTCCAATCTGAAATCAGGGGCCATGATGAGCCGAGATAGAGGATCGCTAACCCGATCACCCCGATCACGGCCAGGCTGCCGCTGATCACCAGCAGCAGCGCTTCAAATTCGTTGAAGAAGTTCTCAATCGTCGTTCCAATCTCACCCATCGTCCTCTTCTCCTGGATAAACTTTTCGATCAGTCCATCAGTCTGTCATTGGGGAACTTCTCACCTCCTCTCGCGCAGTTGCAGCGCGTATTCACGTCCCAACAGGAACAGTCGCGCATAGACCTGGCCGCTGTAGGGAAAGGTCACTTGCAGCCGCAGAGCGCTGCCAGCCGCTATTTCAGTCGGCAATTCACCCCCAATCGGCGGGAGCTGCGGGCCAAGCGGTGAAGGCGCATCACCCAGTATGATGGCGAGCGGGGCATCGATCAGAGGGATGCTGACGGTTTGTGGATTGATAAGGCGCGCCTGGACGATGAGTTGATCGTCAACATAAGCGACCCGCTCGATGTGGACTTCCAGATCAGCCAGGCTGGGAGGCGCGGGCGGCAGAGGAAGCGGAAAGACCCAGAGGGTTTGTTCGCCGCTTGGCGACTGCGCGATGAGACGCCCGTCTGCGGCTGTCAGGCTCGCCGGGAAGGTCAAGCGCAGATCGAGCGTGGTTTGTGGCGGGATCTCAGCCGGAAAAGCCGCTTCAGGGCTGGCTGGATTGAAGAGGATGCGCTGCCCCTGCCCATCATCCAGCGACCAGCTCCAACCACCCGTCAGAAAGGCTGTCATTCTGGTCGTGATCGACAGATCAAGCTGCACCATCATTTGATCCGGCGGTAAATCGGCTGATCGGCGCACGGCGACCGACATCAGTTGTGCCTGAACACCGTCACTTCCAATCAGGGTCAGAGTCGTCCCAGTGCTGTTCGCGGTATCGTCCTCAGTCAGAAGCAGCCGTTCGATTTCCTGTCCGGGCTGATAATCGGCCAGCACCCACCAGCGCCGAGCGGTGGGCAGACCTTCGGCATCGGTTTCGCCAATCAGCACCAGCGCCAACCCGGGCGCGGACTGGGCGAAGAGGGCGGTATCCTGTCGGGTTGGCTGAAGGGTTTCGGCGTAGGCAAATTCGAGCCGCGCACCGGTGTTCATCTGCAAGGCAAAGCGAGCGTCGGGGCCAAGCATCTGCATCAGACGCAGGTTGTCTTCGCTGAACGGGAGTCCCAGCACCGGTCGCACCAGCAGGCCGGAGATCCACGAAGCCACCTCCGGGTTGGGGTCATAACGCCAATCGGCCGTCTCAACTGGACGCGCCTGCACCACAAAGACGCGCGATTCGGCTTCCGGGATCAGATAAATGTGCAGCAGTACCGGGTAGTAATCGCGGCGCTTTTCGCCGGCATTGATGACACGATCGGACTCGGCCAGCGCCAGGGCGGTGGGGGTTGGGCTGACGCGCGGGGTTGGGGTGAGGATCAGCGTCGGCGTCCCGGTCGCAGACAGGATGTCATCCTCGCTGTTGCGGTTAATGAGATTCACCAGCAGAAAGAGCAGGCCGCCAGCCACCAGCAGCAGGAACAGCCCGATGGTCATCAGCCTGCGTTGTGCCGGTTGTGCATCTCGATCCGAGTCCGAGGCTGATAGAGGCTGCGCCTGCCGGGCCGCCTGGCGCACCCGTTCCGGAACGACCACCCAGCGCGAGCCGACCGGTACCAGCGCCTGCTCCTGATAGGCATGAATGAGACGACGCAGCACTGCCAGCTCGGCCGCGTCGTCAGTTGAGGCACCGGCTTTTTTGACTTCGAACTGATACATGCGGCGGTAGATAGCCTGTCGTTCGGCGGGGACGGCATCCCAGCGAGTTTGCAACCGGTCAGATGGCTGGGTCATGACCCGCCTCCATTTCCAGCGCTGTCACGCCGCCCGGGTTGATGGTCGCCTGAAGCGTGACCGGTGGTGCGACGGGCGCGGGCATGACCGATCCCGTGATCAGGCTGTGTGGCAGAGCGCGGGCGGCGGCTTCCAACGCCCGCACGGCGCGGTTCATATCGTCGGCGGAACGCCCCGAAGCGGAGTCGCTCTCCAGCAGACGAGTACGCAGATCAGGCGTGAGATGCCCTGTTTGACGAGTCTCGATCACCGCCTGCTGGGCTTGCTGGGGACTGAGCTGCAGCGCCGAAGCCTGCATGAAGAAGTGACCGACAGCCGCCGTGTGACTGCCGAATGGTCGCGGCTGATCGGCGGGCAGACCGATACTCTGGGCGACGGTGGCAGCCGCCTGTTGGAATGAATGCGGTTGGGCGCCCAACTGTTGATACCCGGCCAGGGCGGTTGCGATCCCGCTGGCGAGCAGGGGTGTGTCGATGAGCTGCTGCCGGGGATCACTGGTCAGGCCGCGCGTCAGCGTTCGCAGGGTGGTGTCATCCAGCGGCACCGATGTCACCCCCAACAGCCGGTTGGCAAGCGCCTGGATGAAGGCCTCTGATGTGGGTATCGCTTCCGGGTGAGCGCCGCGCAGGGACTGAATCGCGCTGGCAACCGCTGTCATATCCTCTTCGGTGTGAGCATCGAGCACGTGCGCCAGTTCGGGTGTTGCCACCGGGCTGAAGCTGTTCTGCAAGCCAGTCAGGGCGGCGGTCTTATCTTCAGCCGCATAATAATCGCGCAGCGCTCGCTGGGGACGTTCTTCCTCATGCTGCTCGCGCAGCCGCTGGCGATCCCCTTCACCCGGAAGCGAACCCAGGGTCGAGATCGCCAATCGCAGCTCATCAGGATTGAAACGCCCGGCAATATCACCTGGCAGCCGGTTTTCCACGGCGGACTGGAAGGCTGGGCTGCTGGCTGGCAAACTCGGATTGGCGCGCCGGACGGCGTGGACGGCATCAGCGATTTCCAGAAATTCATCTTCGGTGTGTGCATCCAGCACCTGTGCCAGGTGGTGGGCAGCCGAGCCAAAGGCGGCTGTCAGTCGACTCTGGCGCAGTTCACTATCCGGCTGGCGATAGTAGTCGCGGATGTCGGCTCGTTCATCTTCCAGACCGAGGCGGCGACGCGGCGGCAGGACGGCGGCGCTCACGACTGGTCCCAGGGCAGAACGCGCCAGCGCACCTTCAGCAAATTCAGAGGCGGCCTGCCCGAAGGCTGTCTCGCGCAGACCGGGCAGCATCGACGTCAGATACGCGGCGCGGGTCAGACCGGTGTTATTCCCCAGGGCGATGCCGGCGGCCTGCATCAGCGAGTTGCCGCTGGTCAGCGCCAGCCCGCCGCCCACCAATCCCAGCGCGCTCCCGCCGGCCAGACTGGCCGCGCCCAGCGCCACCGGGCCAGGAGGGGTGATGGTGCCGCCGGTGACCTGTCCCATCGCGCCAAACAGGCGATTGATCCCATTCCAGATGGCGCGCAGGGCGGCTGCCAGCAGGATCACCACCAGGATCAGACCGATCAGGACTGTCCCCAGCGTGACGACGGCATTGCCGGTCACCGCGCCGACCAGGACAAAGCTGATGATGAGCGAGAGGAACAGGGACATCAGCACCGACTGCACAAACAACTCAATCATCAGGTTGAGGACGCTCCACACCAGCACCTCGGTGTGTTTGAAGAAAGCGAACAGGATGGCGATGAAGGACGAGGCAAAAGCCAGCCCCATCGCCAGCGCGAGCGCCAGATGGATGATCTGCTCGAGTACGCCAAAGATGGAGATCAGGCATCCCATGATCAAGCGGGCGCTGGCCTGGACGGCGCGACCAATCGATGTTTCCCGCTGTTCGCGGGACAGGTCAGGGAACGCAGCCGCGCCAGTCGCCGGATCAAAGTATCCGCCTGCGCTCAGCCACGACCAGGGCAGACGATCAATCGGGTGCGGCGCATCGGCTGGAGCGACGACATCGTAGCCGTCCGCTCCGAGATAACTCATCGCCACATCCAGACCGTCGACGTACCGATCGCTCGACAGGAAGGGGGCGAATTGATTGCTGGGGGCGGGAATAGCGGCTTCCGCGCCGCTGCCAATCGTGTTGAGGGCCGCCAGCGCCCCACCACCACGGCTCAGGATGGTGAGACCTTCCTGATAGAAGGCGCTGGCGATGCCGCGTCGCATCTCTTCCGTCCCCTGATACAACTGTGGCCCACCCTGGAACAACAGCAGCGCCAGCAGCAGCCACACGATAGCGCTTCTGAACTCGACCACGCGAATGCGAAGGAAGACCCCCATCAGATACGTGCCCGCCAGGATCAACATGGCAATGGTGAAGATCGGGCCGAGCAAGACGCCGGTTTGAGCTCCCAGCGCACCTAACAGCGGCATGAAGGCGCTCCGCAGCCATTCGGTGATCGCCATCACCACATAGCCTGTGAGCAGCAGCGCCCGCTGAAATCCCCAGCCAATGGCGGCCATTTCGTAGAGAAAACTGTAGACCGTCTGCAGCAGCGGAACGAGAATTGCGCCATCCAGCATCGACTGCCTCCTATGGACACCAGACGCACCAGGGCGGAAAGGTCGGTCTGGCCGTTGGCGTGGCAGTTGGGATGAGCCGCTGTAAGGTCGGGATCACGGCATCGCTGCCGAGGTTGCCAACACATTCGGTCTGAGCCGCAACTGACCAGTAGGCGACATTCCCGCCGGTCAGGTGATGATCCTGTCCGCCTGACAAGGGATCGAGCGCCCAGCCCAGGCGCAGCGGTTCGCCCAGCGGCGTATAAGCCGCCAGCGTGAAGCGATAGGTTTCGTCAGGCGCGACGGTCAGGGCATCGCTGATGCGCGACTCGGGTGGGATGGCTGCCGCGCGAGCTGCTTCGGCTGATGCCCACCACTGGCCGGCGCGTTCACTGGCTGAAGTCCGCAGCGCGGCCACAAAGACCTGTCCGCCGGGAATGGTGACATACGAGACAGTACCGATGTTTTCCAGTTCAATCCCCCAGGTGACAATCTGACGATCGGCACTGAACGGGATGACGGCGACTGACTCGATCCGCAGGCGCAGGCTGACAGCCGAGGCGAAGCCGCCGGTGTAGACATCAGCGCCCAGGTGAAACGGTCCGGTGGTGACCAGCGGTGTTGGAGTGGGCCAGGGTGTGAATGTGGGGCGCGGTGTGCTGATCGCCCCTGTCAGGGTGTACCCGGGTTGTTGATACAGGCCGCCCGAAGCCGGCGTATTCGTGGCACAGACGCGGCCATTCCAGAGGCAGCCTGGAACCGGGGTGAAGGTGGCATAGCCTGAAGGCGGTATATAGATGGGTGGTTGTACCTGGGTGGGCAGCGCGGTATGGGTCGGGCGCGGTGTGCTGCTGGGGCAGATGAATTGGGGCAGATCCAAAATCCGCACCTGTTGGGCGGTTGTGCCAGCACCACAGGCCAGGGCGACTGCAAGCATGGGCCATAGACACCAATGCCACTTCCAGGACGAATGGTTCATGGGATCAGTCCTGGCTGGACGCCGGCCTCCAGCAGCAGCGTCCAGCGAGTGATCTGGCTGCGCTGGCTGCGACGAATATCGAATGTCTCCCCCAGATAAGGCACCAGGGCGGTGACGGGGACATGGGTTTGAGCCTGCAACCGGACAAAGCCCACCGGATCGGTCAGGCCGCTGGCAAGCAGGCGATTGGTGGTGGTATCCACCAGCCGTACTGACAGGTTTTCTACGCCTTCATTGGGTTCAGCCACGCCATTGCGGTTCAGATCATAAGCGACGACGACTTCCACTGTGATGAGCGCTGGCGGGAGGCTGGTGAGCGTCGGCAGCGGCGTTGGCGGGCCGGAGATCAGCCTGATCTCCAGTGCTTCGCCCGAAGATGGATATTCGTCGGCTGGTATCGCTTCAAGCGTAGCGGCGCGGGTTGGCAGCGGCGGCCCCCGGAACACATCAACCGCGTCGATAAGGATCGAGGTGATGCCTGACTGAACCGCATCTGCCCGAACATCCAGCAGGTGATAACCGGCTGCAAAGAAGAATGGACCCGCCTGCTGCAAGCGGCTGTCATCCGCCTGTGTGTTCACACGGGCAATAATCTGCTCATCAAGCAGCAGCGTCAGTGATCCACCTTGCGGATGAGTTAGGTATAGAAGGCGAACGCCCTCCCCGGTGAAGGGAAAGCGCAGTGTTGCCTGTGCCGAGGCCGACTCGCGATACCCACCAGCAGATGCGACCGGGTCATGCCGGATACTCCACGACCCGATCATGGGAATGAGCTGATTACTTTCAAAGCGTGACCAGCCAAAACCTGGTGTTGGCGTGTCAGCCACAGTGGCGGGCTGGATCACTGGCGCGGGCGGCAGCGCAGTGGGAATGACTGGAGCAGCGCTGGTCGGGTAAACCAGCACTGGCACAGTTACGACCAGCGGCGGTTGCGTCAAGATGATCGTCTGGACGACAGGCGTCCAGGTTGAGGTCAGGGTAGGGCTGGGCGATGAGCTGACGGTTGCCGTTTCAGTGGCGGTGGCGGTCTCCGTCGCTGTGATGGAGGATGTTTCAGTGGCGGTTGGGGTCTCGGTGTTTGTCGCAGTTGGAGCGTCTGTCGGTGTTTCCGTTGCAGTTGGCGGTGATGTCAGCGTGACGTCCTGGGCAGCAGCCAGCCGTGTGAACAGCAGCGTACTGAACAGCAGCCCGCAGAGCAGCAACAGACAACCAATCCCCAACACCAGCCGCAGCATAGGCGATGCCCTGTTCTTATGCCGAGTGAAACCTCAACGCGCCCACCATAGCATGGACGCAGGCATCGGTTGTAGCGAGGAGTGGTGATCGGCGGCTCAGAGGATGGAGATGACGATCTCAGAAGGTTGAGATGAGGGAAGAAAGTTCACCCGCTGCGACTGGATGGGCTGGACGCTGGATCAGTCCCAGCGCCGCTAACCGATCGAGCAGTGCGCCGTTGGTTTCGGCTTCGAATTGTTCGCGCAAGTAACGCTGCACCTGATAAATGGCCTGAGTGGTACGGCCCAGGCGGACGGCAATCTGTCCGGCTGGTCGATACTGCGCCATCTGATCGATCACCTGGCGATGATAGGCTGTGATGCGCTGCACATAGGGCAGAAAATACTGATACTCGCTCAGGGCAGCAGAAGCGGACGGCGAGAGATACAGGCCGCCAGCCAGTACATCGCGAACGGCCTGTGGCAGGCGCTCCAGCAAGGTGTCTCCCAGATAGAGATACCCTTTCGCGCCCTGGTGAATGGCCTGATGCACCCAGCAGGGTGTGATACAGGCTGAGAGGCGAATGACTTTAGGCATGCGACCCATCCCGGATCGCAGTTCAGGGACGCTTGCGAAATCATCCAGCAGGAGGAGGTCAGCGCTGCTCAGAGCCGGCTGAGCACCTTCTGATGAGCCATGGATGCGGAAGCCGAGAGGCAGCAGCGATTGTGTGATGGCGTATCCCAGCAGGTCGGAGCCATTGACGATCAGCACTGAGTGGGCGTGGGTGTTGAGTGGCATTCCGGCACTCGCTTTCTCATTGAAGGCCTATTTAGTGTGAATTATATCATAAAAACCGATTAATGTGTCGTTTTCCCGTCTTTTCCAGCACGGTGACATGGAGGTCTGATTGTCGCTGTTCCCAGTTTCCCGTGCAGCCACCCTGTCCCGCAGTGCTTCAGATGCTTGCCGGGAAAACTCCGGAGGCGCAACACGATGTCGTATCATTGAGAGAATTGCCGGCAAAATACCGAGTGTCATCCGATTATCGTTGATATAATCAGATGGTAATACACTTGGACGTTATGGATACCGAGCTGATCATGCCTGCATCTATCCCTCCCGACTTCCTGCCTCGTTCGCGCCAGATCATCCTGCCTTTGGTCGGCAGTGAGGAGGAGCGCGAAGCGCTGCTCACGGACGCTTTTTTCTGCTACCCGACTCCCGACTGTTCTATGAGATCAAACGGGAGGGCAGCCCGATGAGTTTTACGACTCTGTGTATTCAGAAGCTGATGACATATGGCTGCATCACCGCGGAGACCCATGCGCTGGGGCGGCTGCTGGACGCCGCCCGGCTGTACTGCGGCGTGGACAAACACGGCGAGATCGATGCACTCAGCGGCATTGCCAATCGTTTGTGTGCCGAACAGCCCGCCGAGCGCGAGGTTTTTACATCGCCCGCGGCAGACCCGGCACCGCAGCAAAGCAGCGCCACCCCGCCTGCCGAGCGCCGCCCGACGGTATTTGTCAGTTACTCGCACGCCAACGATGTCTTCGCGCAAAAGCTGGTCGCTGACCTGAATAAGGCGGGTCATGCGACGTGGATTGATACCAGTGCCATCAAAGGCGGGGCGGACTGGCAGCGGGCAATATGCGATGGCATCAACCTCTCGTATACGCTGGTGGTCATCTGCACTCATAAGGCGCTGGAAAGCGAGTACGTCTGGGACGAAATCCAGTGGGCGCGCACTCGCCACAAGCACATCCTCCCGGCGCTGCTGGAAGATGTGATCGGTGATGACCGCTTCTTTGGGCTGCATCGCTATCAGGGCATCCGCTTCGACCGCCTAGCCTATGAAGCAGCGGTGGCTGAACTGCTGGCCAGCCTGGGGCCGGCGCCGGAATATGATCCTGGCGCTCTAGCGCGCGTGCCATCGCGCCGCGAGTATGAACTGGCCTATCTCGACCGGCTGCGCTTCGATGACTTTCGCCTGGAGAAGTTTGAACTGGCCGAGTATGCGGCATTGGCCGGGGTTTCGCAGCAGCAGAATGTGAGCCGTGATGGCTGGCAGGCGCTGGCGATGCAGCAGGAATTCGCGGTGATCCGCGCGGTCAAACGTGACAGCGAGGAGCTGGAAGGCGCGCCGGAAGCTTTCACCGATGCTGTCAGCCGCATCAGCGAACTGCGCCGGGTGGTGGTGCTGGGTGAGCCGGGGGCGGGCAAGACGCACACGCTGCGCGCCATCGCCAAGCCGCTGTACATCGCCGCGCTGAACGACCCTGCCGCGCCGATCCCGCTGCTGGTCAAGCTGGGCAGCTGGGACAAAGCCGACCAGCCCTTCGCCGAATTCCTGCGTGGGGCATTGGGCGAACTGGGCGGCTCGCTGGACGAGCTGCTGGAGGCGAAGCGGGCCGTGCTGCTGCTGGACGGGCTGAACGAGTTTCCTGCCGACCAGCGCCCGCACAAGTACCCACAGGTCGAGGCTTTCATCCAGGCGCATCCTGATGTGATGGCTGTCGTCACCTGCCGCGAAGCCGATTACCCGATCAGCCTGCACCTGAACAAAGTGCTGATCCGCCCGCTCGACCCGCTGCGAATTCGCGATTTTGCTCGGCGGGCGCTGCGGCTGAAAAGTGAGGACGCCGGCGAAACATTCTTCTGGAAGCTGGCTGGTGGAGATGCGATACAGGCAGTGTGGAAAAAGTGGGAACGTACTGGTGCAGATTTTCTGTTGTTCTGGACAGCGCCGGATGTGCCACGCGAAAACCCGAACATTTATGGCGTGACCAGTGGCACGGATGACAGCGTGTGGCGTGAACAGGTACGGAATAGCGCGTCAATCATGCGGCTTGCCAGCAACCCGTATATGCTGCGGATGCTGCTGGACGTGTATATCCAGTACAAGGGTACGCTGCCGGCCAATCGTGGGCAGTTGTTCGACCAGTTCGTGACCGTGCTGCTGGAACGCGAGAAGCTGGCGCGGATCGACGCTGCCACCAACGTCGTCACACTGACTGATGAGGCGCGGGCGCTGCTGGTTGGATTACAGCAGGTTGCCTTTCAGATGCAGGTACGGCGGGCCGAAAGCGGCGCAGATGACGAAACCAGCGCCGGGACCTCGCTGGATCTGGCGGCGGTGCGCGATATTCTCAATGATCGGCTGCTCTACCTGGCGGTCAGCAGCAGTATCCTGATCAGCGGGGATGACGTGCGCTTCAGCCACCAGCTCCTGCAGGAATACTTCGCCGCGAAGTACATGGACAGCGAAATCCAGGCGGGGCGGCTGAAGGCGGAAACCATCTGGAAACCGGAGAAGTGGTGGGAACGCACCAACTGGGAAGAAGCTGCGATCCTGCTGGCCGGGCTGTACAGCGATGATTGCAGCCGGATGGTGGAATGGGTGAACGCCGCCAATCCTGAAGCTGCTGCTTTGTGCGTGATGCGCAGCGGCGCAGCGCTGGCTGAAGCCACCGGTGAACGGCTGCGGCGAGAATGGCTTGTGCGCCTGACGGATACGCAGGCCGAACCCAACCCCCTGGCTCGTGCCGCGGTCGGGCGGGCACTGGAACTGTTCAGGATTGGCGGCCAGACTGCCGATAACCGCTCCGGTGTGGCGCTGCGTCCGGATGGCTTGCCCAACATCGATTGGGTGACGATCCCGGCGGGAGAGTTCATTTATGGGGATGATAAGAAAGACTATCCCAATTTCGCCCAACCGGCTGACCTGCAGGTTCTGACACTGCCCGCATTCCAGATCAGCCGCTACCCGATTACCTACGAGCAGTTCCAGGCGTTCATCGACGACCCAGAAGGCTTCCATGACGGGCGCTGGTGGGAAGGGCTGGCGCTGCCGAAAGGCCATAATAGTGCACCGGGCGAGCAGAGCTTCCAGGGCGGGAATCACCCGTGCGAGAATGTGAGTTGGTACGACGCCCTGGCGTTCTGCTGCTGGCTGTCGTGGCGGCTGGGAGGGGGGTACACGTTAGACAACATCGGCGCATGGGCGGTGCGGCTGCCGACGGAACAGGAATGGGAGAAGGCGGCGCGGGGGACTGCTGGACGCAGGTATCCGTATGGGGATGAATTCGACGCAGCGAAGGGCAACACGAGCGAGACGGGCGTTGGTCAGACGAGCGCAGTGGGCCTGTTCGCGGAGGGAGACACGTCGCACTGGGGCAAGCCGATTTCTGACCTTTCGGGCAATGTATGGGAGTGGTGTCTGACGGACTATCGTAGTCGTGCGCCGAGGGCGGAGGACGAGAACTTGCGTTCTGATGACTCGCGTGTGCTGCGGGGTGGCTCGTGGAGCTACAGTCAGGGCCTTGCGCGCGCTGCCTTCCGCAACTCCAACCATCCCTCCAATCGTTTCAGCCTTTTCGGTTTTCGGGTGGTGTGCCGTCCCCCATCTCCTGGCCACTGACCACTGGGCGTGAGCGAAGCGAGCGCGTCTTTTGTCTTTTGTTCTTCTCCGCGAAGCGGAGTCGATTTCTTTCAGGTTTGGGGTTTAACCAATCAGGGAGTTGAATGTGGATCGGAACTGCTTTAACGAGATCATCGCGCTGCTGCGCCCGTATCTGGATGTGCCGGAGACGCGCCAGGCGATCCTGCAAACGGCGTGGTTCGGCTCGCCGCTGCTGCACCAGGTGAGCTGGACGGGCAATGCGCAGACCTTCACCGTGTTGGCGGTCAACACGGCTTTGAAATTCGGCGAGATCGAAGCTGGCATCCCGGCGATTCGCGCTCTGCTGGAAGGTCTGCGCCCGCAGGTGGGTTATGATGTGCAGGCGAAGATCGATGCGATTCTGGCGCGCTGTTTTGAACTCGCCGATCAGTCCAAAGCACTGGCTGAAGTCCCGGCGCTGCCTGCTGCCAGCAACTCGGCAGCTCAGGCGCACTTCTTCATCTCCTATTCCAGCGCCGACCGTGCCGCGTTCGTTGATCGGCTGGCAAAGGATCTAACGGGCGCGGGTTATGCCATGTGGGTCGACAATCTCGGGCCACAGTACAACGGCATCACAGCGGGCAAGGCCTGGCAGCAGGAGCTGGCGGACGCCCTGCATCAGGCGGCGCTGGTGATTTTTGTGATCACGCCCGACAGCATTCGCTCGGCCTGGTGTCAGGCGGAACTGCGACGCGCTGTCGAACAGAACACGCCGGTCATTCCGGTGCTGGCGCGCCCGCTCAAGGATGAGGATAGAGCGCTGGTGGGGCAGATTCAGCTTGGGGATCAGCGCCTGAGCGACCTGCAGTACCGCGATTTTGTCGTGCTGGGGTATGATAAAGGGCTGGACATTCTGCTGACCGATATCGCCAGACACCTGAAATAGGAGCGACTACCGCGCATGGATCGTGAATTACGCCGCCGCGTCGTGCAATTTCTGGAACAGCATATTGGGGCAACGGCTGCTGATCGTGAAGCGGTGCTGTCCAATGCGCTGCATGGGTGCCTTGTTCTCAGGCAGATTGGCCATCTTGAGGAAAATACCTCGGCATTCGTCGGTACTATGGTAGACACTCTCTATAAATATGGGCGCTGCGATGGCGACACAGAACCCTCATTGGTGGTGCTGATGCGGTACATTGGCTCGCAAAAAGGCCCGGACGTGCAGGCCATGGCCGATGCACTGTGTGGTGACTTACTGCGCGATGGTACCAATTCACCCAAACGCATTAAGGAGCATGTGCCTGCTTTCCTACGAGGTTCCTATTCTTTTCGTACGTCACTGTTGCTGTTGCTGCTGGTCATTGCAGCAACCTTGGTGCTTCCGTGGTTAAATGGCGAACGGTTGCGGTGGTTAGCACAGTCTCGAAGCCAGCCTGTGTATATCGCCTCACTAAATCTCTATATGGAGCCGTTCGAAGTTACAGTAGAACGGTATCATATGTGTGTTGAAGCAGAAGAGTGTAAAGCACCTCTAGAAGAGAAGGATGGTGAGAAAAATCCCTACTATGTTAGGGGTTCAGACCAGTTTCCGGCAGTAGCAGTTAGTTCAACTGAAGCATTTAAGTTCTGCCGTTGGATTGATCGGCGACTGCCTACAGTGCAGGAATGGCTATATGTTGCTAGGGGCGGTGAAAGTCAGACCGATTTTCCATGGAGTGATGAATTACCGGACAGCAGTCGTGCCAACCTCTATTATGAGTCGCGTGAGAGCAGCAGTTTCCTTGAACCGGTGGGTGGACGCCCTGGTGGTGCCTTTCGAGGTATTCATGACCTGATTGGGAATGCCAGTGAGTGGACAGTGTCAGTTGCCGAAAGTGGCAATTATGAACATGATAGCCGTATCTGGATTAGCCTGGACAACTTACCCAATGCACTGTACACCGTAGGCGGGAGTTACAGTACAACCCCGGAAGCCCTGCAGCAATTAGGGACGATGATAGCGAGTACTAATGCAAGTGCACTTCGCCTGCAAATAGGTTTTCGTTGCGTCCAATAGCTTTGGTGGTAAGATAATATAGTCGCAAGATTATTAAAGGGTGTCGGTAAATGGCTAATGTTCAAAATGACGGGCTCAGTTTTGAAGATGCAGGCGCGGTACGTGCCATTGTTTCCGAATATACAGATGCAAATAGTAATGTTTGGCGCATCACGGCAGTAGGTCAGGCAGCAGTTGTATCTTATCTACAGGAGCGTAAGGGACTGCTGATCGTAGCTGAACCTGCCGACGAACCCAGGAGCTTACCAGGACCGGAACCTCGTGAGTACCGTGGTAAAGGGGAACCTGGGCGGGAAGTAGCGCTGCTTGCTGAACTCGAAGTGACAATTGAGCTGATTGAACTCCACACTGCCCCACCATACCGCATCGCATTTCTGATTGACCCGCCATTGGGTCCCAATGCGTGGCAAACTTACTACATCAATATCGAAAACGATACCCAAACAACAGCCGATTTTAGCGCTGATTATTCGGTGAATGTGCGCCTTTACAAAAAGCGCCATAGATCCCCTTGTGCGAATGTTACTGCGGTAAGCGGTTCACTGAGTTGTTCCGGTACCGGATACTACATTCGTGTTACCAACCAAACCGGTAATCCGAATGACTTCACGTTAAGTGGTGATATCAACGTAGGCTGATGTTTTTGGGACTGAGCTCTGCTCCCGCAGATTGTCTTTGACTATCGGCCACAATTGATAATGTTACTACCAGCTCCGGCAGGGAAGTGCTGTTCTGAAGTGAATCCTTGCTTGGGGATCAGCGCCTGAGCGACCTGCAGTACCGGGATTTTGTCGCGCTGGGTTATGATAAAGGGCTGGACATACTGCTGACCGACATCGCCCGGCATCTGAAGTAGGGTGTGAATTGGCATGGATCGAGAATTACGCCGCCGCGTCATTGCATTTCTGGAACGGCATGTTGGGCCGACCGCTGCTGAACGGGAAGCGGCATTATCCAATGCGCTGCATGGGTGTGGGGTTATCCCGCAGGTCGGCCATATGGATGAACCGGCATCCACATTTACCGGCCACCTGGTAGACACGCTGTGGAAGTATGGGCGCTGTGCGGCTGACGCTGAACCGTCACTGGTGGTGCTGATCCGGTACATCGGTTCGCAAAAAGGCGTGGACGTGCAGACCATGGCCGATGCGCTGTGTGATGACCTGCTGCGCGCTGACGAGCGGTTGCTGTCGCAGCCGGCCTTGGCCGCCCCGGTGCCAGCGTCAGGCTACATGATTGCCAGACGTTACAAACTGCTGACGCCACTGGGTGATGAAAGTGGTCAGGCGACGGTCTGGCGCGCCCAGGACACCCATGACCCGGAAGTGCCGCCGGTTGCCATCAAGTGCATGAAACCGCACCCCACCCGCGACTATGCTTCGCGTTTCACGGAAGAAGTCCGCAGCCTGCGTGAACTGGAAGAACACCCGCATATCATGCCAATTTACGATTATGGGATAGATCGTGGATTGCGCTGGCTGGTGATGCCCGTCATGGGCGAGTCGCTGCGGGCGCTGCTGGATCGGACGGGGCGGCTGGCCCCCCAGGAAGCGATGCAGTACCTCGACCAGATAGCCGGCGCGCTTGACTTCGCTCACCGGTATGGAATCATTCACCGCGATCTGAAACCAGCCAACGTGCTGTTTACCCGTCAGACGGGGCATCTTCGTCTGGCGGACTTCGGCATTGCTTACCGGATTCATCGTGATCATCCGGTGACCGGCACAGGTGAAACCGCTGCGACTGAAGAATATGCCGCGCCGGAACAACTGCGGTCAACCGGAGTCATCACGGCAAAAGTGGATATTTACGCGTTGGCGATTATCGCTTACGAACTGCTGGTGGGGGAGCGCCCCTTCAAAGGGAGCAAGGCCGAGATCGCAGCCCAACATCTGCGGGAGGATCTGCCACTACCGGAACATCCACAAGTAACGCCGTATGTGCTGGAGGCGCTGCGGTGTGGCGCGGCCAAAGACCCGGCACACCGGCCTGAGACAGCATCCGCGTTGGTCACGCTGCTGCGCGATGCGCTGGCGGGAAAAGCGCCCTCTGTGATCGACCATTATCTGAGTCAGATTCTACCCGCTCACCTGCAAGAGGTGATGCCCAAGGCGGTTTTCGCGGCTGTGCAGAAGGCGTTTGTGAACCCGTCCGGAGAAGTTAGCCAGGAACCGGTGATTGTGCCGCCGGAAACCGGCCTGGATCCGGATTTGTTCGATGATGAGTTTTTGCACCACACGGAACCGAGCGGGCCAGAACCCCTGAGTATTGAATTGAGCGGCGAACTGTATGCCCCGCGCGAACGACGTGGAGACGCAGTGGTTGAATACACGCCAAACGTGCGGGAACGAATTCAATCGCTTCAGCGGGTTGTGCTGCTGGGTGAACCCGGTGCGGGCAAAACATTCATGCTGGCGCGGCTGGCGCTGGACAGCGCCGAAGCCTACCGGCGTGATCCCAGCCATCCGCTGCTGGTGTTTGTGCCGCTGTCTCGTTACGATACTGCCGAGCCATTCCAGGCATTTGTCAGCCGGAGACTGGGGATGATTGGAGAACGCCTGCCCCAACTCAACGTGATCTGGCTGCTGGACGCGCTCAACGAGATGCCGCGCGAGAAACAGCAGTGGCCGCATCTGAAGACCTTCATTGATGACCTGGTTGCAGCCAACATCCCGTTTGTGCTGTCCTGCCGGGTGAAGAATTACGACACCGAACTGGCGCATGTGCCCGACCTGCACCGGATTGATCTGCAGGATCTGAACCCACGCCAGATTCTGGATATCCTCACCCATCACCTGACACCCACCTATGCTGAACATCTGTGGCGGACAGTCATGACTGGCGAAGGGTTGCTGGAAGCGTGGGCGGCCTGGGAGGGTGGTGTGCGGGCTTTCTGGGAACGACCGGAAAGCACCTGGGATGACGACGATCAGAAACGACGGCATTTACGGACGCGCGCGCAAATTCACCGCGACCCACGTAAGCTGCTGCTGCTGGGACGTAACCCGTTCACGCTGGTGCGGCTGCTGGTGCCGCGCATGCGTGAGGCGGTCAGAGACTGCCAGAATGACACCAACCGGTTGAATCGGCTGCTGGAAAAATTGCTTCCCAACAATCGGGCGCAGCTATTCGGGCAGGTGATTGAGGATATGCTGCGGGCAGAGGCGCGGCGGCAGGCCTGGACGGATGAGACGACCAGGCAGATCATCGCAGCGCTGGAGTTTGCTGCCCCTGTCTTGCAGGCCAGCGAGCAGCGCACCGAAATGCTGTTCGATGACCTGCTGAAGGCTAAGGATGCGCCTGAGGGCCTGATCGACCACCTGAAAATGGGGCGCGACGCGGGTTTGATCACCCTCACCGAAAGCGCTGTGCGCTTCAACCACCAGTTGTATCAGGAGTATTTCGCCACCCAACGGCTGCGCGATCTGCTGGACGATTACACCCGCCGCCATCCCGACTGGCAGACGGGTGCGGCGCTGCCCCCGCGTGATGAACGGCTGGCGGAACTGTTCCCGCAGTGGTGGAACGCGGGCGGCTGGGTCGTGACTGTGGCTTTGCTGGGCGAACTGGAAGGGCGAACGGGCATTCATCGCGTCGTGCGCTGGCTGGCGAGTTATACGCCGGAGTTCGCCGTGAATATGGTGCGCGACAACAACGACGGCTTGACCCTCAATGATCTCAATGAAACTGCCAGGCAAGCTCTGGTGGCTGGCGCTCAGGCGCAGATGATCGAAGCCGACCCCCGCGGGCGCGCCGCCGCGTACCGGGTGCTGGGACTGCTGGAGGGCGATGAACGCCGCGGGATAGGGACGGTTATCCGGAATGGCGTCAGTCTGCCCGACATCGAGTGGGTGACGATCCCGGCTGGCGAGTTCATCTACCAGGATCAGAAGAAGCTCAGCCTGCCGGCATTTGCGATCAGCCGGTATCCGATCACCTACGCGCAGTTCCAGGCGTTCATCGATGACGATAAAACAGGCTTCCGGGATGTGCGCTGGTGGGAAGGATTAACGCTGCCGGAAGGTCACAACAGCGCGCCAGCCGACCAGGCCTTTAAGTATGGGAATTACCCAAGAGAGCGGGTGAGTTGGTACGATGCAGTGGCCTTTTGCCGCTGGCTGTCGTGGTGGCTGGGAGGTGGATACGAACTGGAAAAGATAGGAGAGTGGGTGGTGCGGCTGCCGACGGAGCAGGAATGGGAGAAGGCGGCGCGGGGGAGCACAGGGTGGGAATATCCTTACGGTGACAAGTTCGATGCAGCGAAGGGCAACACGTGGGAAACGGGCATTGGACAGACGAGCGCGGTAGGGATATTCCCGGAGGGCGACACGTCGCACTGGGAAAAGCCGATTTCTGACCTTTCAGGGAATGTGTGGGAATGGTGTCTGACGGACTATGAAAGCCCCAAGCTGAGAGCGGAGGATGAGAACTTGTGTTCTGGTGTCTCGCGTGTGCTGCGGGGTGGCTCGTGGTACGACCTTCAGGACGATGCGCGCGCTGCCTCCCGCGTCAACGACCGTCCAAACGTTCGTGACGTCAGTGTCGGTTTTCGGGTGGTGTGCCGTCCCCCATCTCCTGGCCTCTGATCACTGGGCGCGAGCGCAGCGAGCGTGTCTTTTGTATAATGTTTTTCTCCGCGAAGCGGAGTCGATTTATTTCAGGTGTCGTAGTTGTCAGCCAGGACTCCGCGTCCCCTAGCGATGATCCGGTCAATGAGCCATAAAATATTCGTGTCGCCGATTTCTTTCTTCATCTCTACCTGCCATTATCTGGTTGATCTACTGGACTGTGTATCCGCTCGAGCCCCAGCCCTCACCCTCCGGCGCAGCCTCACATACTGACCGATTTCCGCCAAACTCGAACCAAACTCTAACCGGAACAAACGATCTGTTCTATAGGCAGAAGTTGCATACCCGTTCTATACTGACGGTCAGTGTTCGTTAGATTTTTGTCACATCAAGCATGCACCACACCGACGCCGATGCCCGCCTGCAACTGCTGCTGACCGCCGTTCAATCCCGCTGGGGAACGGGTGCGGTTCAGCCTCTCGCGCGCCTGCAACCGGCGAAACCGGGTCTTCGCACCGGGTTTCCCGATCTCGATGCGCGGCTCACTCCTTCCGGCATCCCGGCGGGAGCGGTCACGCTGCTGCTGAGCGTCCCGACCAGCGGCATGATGACCCTGGTCTACCGGACGCTGGCGCTGGCACAGGGCGGGCAGGCCAGCGTGTTGTACATCGACCAGGAAGGCACCTTCGATGCGCCTTACGCCGCCAGCATGGGCATCCACCTGGAGCGCCTGTTCCTCATCCGCCCGGAGACGCCGCTGGAGGCACTCGATCTGGCGCGCGATCTGCTCCAGACCGAACCCATCGGCGCACTGGTGCTGGATGCTGGACACCGGCTGCCGTCC
Organism: Anaerolineae bacterium; assembly: GCA_022843385.1. GTDB lineage: Bacteria > Chloroflexota > Anaerolineae > Aggregatilineales > Phototrophicaceae > CFX2. Next base: position 128,639 of record JALHNT010000015.1, read on the forward strand.
AGCGCAGCCTTACGCCGCCTGAACGGGGCGCTGACCCGGCGCGGACCGGCGCTGCTGGTGCTGAACTGGCTGCCGCCGGCGCGGAGTCTGGCGCATCTGTCACAGCTACCGGCTCGGCTGAAGCTGTTGGTAGAGCGCCTGGGCTGGTTACGGCAGGGGGAAGACATCATCGGTTGCCGGGTGCGCGTCCAGCGGCTCAACCCGGGTCAGGCGGAACCGCTGGCGACCTTCGACATCCGCTTCGATGGACGTGGGGAGCGCGAACCATGATCGCCTGTGTCCGTCTGTCGTGCTTCGCCGCCACGCTCGAGGCAGCCCAGCTCTCCCGTCCCCTGCTGATCGTGCGCACGGTGCATGGCCGCGCCCGAACGCTGGCAGTCAATCCCCAGGCCATCCGGCAAGGGGTCAGCCTGGGGATGCCTCTGAGCCGGGCGCAGGCGTTGTGTCCGGATGCGCTCATCCGACCGGCTGCGCCTGATCGCTGGCGACGCCAACTGGATGAACGGATGGGGCAGTTGAGCCATTACAGCCAGTATGTGGATGCCGCGCCGGATGTGGCGCAGACGGCTCTGATCTATCTCGATCTGGGTAAGCTGCGTCCGGCTGAGGGGCTGGCGCTGGCGGCGGAGATGCGCGAGCGGATGATGGCCGCCGGGTTCGTGACCAGCGTCGGACTGGCGAGCGGGAAGTTCACCGCCGGCCTGGCTGCCAGCAGCACAGCCACCGTTCATCTGGTGCCGCCTGGGGGAGAATCCGGTTTCCTCGCCCCGCTGCCGGTTGAGCATCTGCCGCTGGAACGGGAAACAGCGCGCCGCCTGGCGCTGTTGGGGTTGCAGGTCATCGGGCAACTGGCGACCTTACCCGGCGGTGCGCTGGCGGCTCAGTTCGGCGCGGAAGGAGCGCGGCTAGCACGGCTGGCTCAAGGGAAAGATAACCGGCGCGTCGCCCGCTATCTACCTGACCCACGCGAAGAGGAGTGGTGCGGCTTTGAGCCAGCGGTGGAGGATCGGCAGATCATCGAACGGGTTCTGACCACCATGACGAGCCGCCTCAGCCACCGCCTCAACCAGCAGGGATGGACTTGTGGCGAGCTGACGCTGACACTCCGGTTTGAGGATGGTGGCAGCGTGGAGAGCGTCCGCCGGCTGCGTGAGCCACTGAACAGCGCCCAGGCTCTCAGCCGCCTGGGGCAGATGCTGCTGGAACGGCTGACGCTCAATCGCCCCGTCAGCGCGGTGGCATGCTTGCTGGGTCGGCTGGCTCCGGTACAGCCGCGTCAGATGTCGCTGTTTGGCGATGAAGACGATGAAGAGCTGCGCCTGCGCCTGATCGATGCCACAGCGCGTTATGGCGATGACCGGTTGTACGGCGTGACGCTGATCCCGCCGCTCTACCCGCTGCCGGAGCTGGCCTTTCGGCTGGAACGAGTGGCGGTCGCATGACGCGGCTGTGGGTGTCGGGCGTGGCGATCCAGGCGCGGACACGGGGAGACGAGCCGGTGGAACTGGTATGGAATGGGCAGCGGCATCCGGTGGAGGGCATCCTCAACCGCTGGCGGGTGGATGTGGGCTGGTGGCGACTGCGGATCTGGCGCGACTACTACAAGCTGGTGACGACCACCGGACTGCTGCTGGTGATCTATCACGATGGCATTGGCGGCGGCTGGTGGTTGCAACGAGTGTATGACTAAACCCATTGAACATCGCCTGATGCAGGGGAACCTGCTCTTACTCAAGGACGAGCAAATCGAGGGATGGGTCGTGTCCGAAGGCGGCGATGTCCTCATGGTGAGCCTGCAGGAGTCTGGCAAGTTCAGCGGTGGTGCAGTTGCCGATCCGGATCCAGATCACTTTGGGTGGTGAGCCTTTGAGAGACAACAGGTCATTGAAGTCAGAGTCTTTGCTGACCAGGATGTAGCCACCTTGCCGGGCAGCTTCCCAAACATCAGCGTCCGACGCGCTCTCCAGGCCCAGCGAAGCGACATGGCGCGACTCCGGGTAAAGGCTGCTGAGTTGGGTGACCAGCCGGGGTGAAAGATTGTTGTCCAGCAGCAGCTTCATGGTCTGAGGAGGAGGGTATGCCGTTCGCGATCAGCCACATAGCTCAGGCAGGCCAGGATATCCTCGCGCGTCAGGCTGGGGAAGTCGCTCAGGATGTCGTCGATGCTCATGCCCGCCGCCAGGTAGGATAACACATCGTAAACGGTGATCCGCAGTCCGCGAATGCAGGGCTTTCCCGATCGTTTGCCGGGTTCGAGGGTGATGATGTGGGTGTAGTCCATGGGCTGTTCCCCTGACGATTGACGATTGGGATTGTATCACATGTCGCTCTACATCGAACTCCACGCCCATTCGTATTTCAGCCTGCTGGATGGGGCGTCATCGCCTGAAGCGCTGGTCGAACGGGCGGCGGCGCTGGGCATGACGGCACTGGCGCTGACCGATCACGACGCGGTGTATGGCGCGGTGCGTTTTGCGAAAGCGGCGCGGGCGTTGGGCATCCGCCCGATCTTCGGCGCAGAACTGACGCTGGCGGACGGCTCGCATCTGACGCTGCTGGTGCGCGACGCGACTGGCTGGCACAACCTGTGTACCCTCATCACGCTGGGACGAGCCTATGCGCCGAAGGGCGAGGCTCGCCTGCCGGAGGGGGCGCTGGAGGCACACACAGCTGGATTGATCGCGCTCTCCGGCTGCCGCCAGGGAGCAATTGTGCAGGCGCTACAGCGCGGCAATCACACCTGGGCGCGGCGGCTGGCGTTGGGCTACCGCGATCGCTTTGGACACGACGGCTTCTGGATTGAGCTGCAACATCACCTGTTGCCCGATGACAACCGGCTGAACGCGGCGCTGGTCGCGCTGGCAGGTGAGGTGGATGTGGGCTGTGTCGCGACCAATAACGTCCACTATGCCACACCGGATGCGCGTCCGCTGCAGGATGTGCTGGTCTGCATCCGCCACAACACCAGCCTGGATGAGTGCGCCGACCTCCGCCCGAATGCCGAATACTGCCTGAAGTCGGGCGATGACCTCGCGCCGCTGTTTGCCCTTTATCCCGACGCCCTCGCCAACACCGGCCGCATCGCCGAGCGGTGTCGCCATGAGCTGCGCTTCGGTTTGCAGGAGCTGCCGGCCTTCCCCACGCCGGATGGTCTGACCGCCGCTGGCTATCTGCGGCGGTTGTGTGAAGCGGCGCTGCAGCGACTGACCGATGCCACCCGTGCGGCTGAATTGATGAACCACGAACTGGCGATCATCGCTCAGGCGGGGTTGTCGAACTACTTCCTGCTGGTGTGGGACATCGTGCGCTACGCTGAGGAGAATGGCATCCTGTGCCAGGGACGCGGCAGCGCCGCCAATTCGCTGGTGGCCTACCTGCTCGGCATCAGCCCGATCCAGCCGCTGGAGCATGACCTGGTTTTCGAGCGTTTCCTCTCAGATGAGCGGCAGGTCGCGCCGGACATCGACATCGACTTCGATGCCGCGCGGCGCGAGGAGGTGATCCAGTACGTCTACCAGCGTTACGGCACGGCGCACGCGGCCATGGCCTGCACCCTGGTGACTTTCCGCGCCCGCTCCGCCCTGCGCGATGTCGGCAAAGCGCTGGGGCTGCCGCCTGAACTGCTGGCGACGGCGACCAGTGCGTTGGATGTCTACGAACCACACGAACTGGGACGCAGCGCCGGCATACGGGATGTGCTGGGGTCGAACCGGTTCCATCAGACCTGGCAGCAGGCGTTGGCATTGGTGCAGCAGATTGATGGGCTGCCGCGACACCTGGGCATCCACAACGGCGGCATGGTCATCACCGGTGCGCCGCTGGCAAGCCGGGTGCCGACCGAACCGGCGACGATGGAGGATCGCATCGTTGTCCAGTGGGACAAGGAGTCGCTGGAGGAGGCCGGGCTGGTCAAGATCGACATCCTGGGGCTGCGGATGCTGTCGGCGGTGGCTGAAGCCGAAGGGCGGGTGAGTGCGCGTGCGCCAGCCGGGTGTTTCGACGATCCGGCGGTGTACGACGTGATCAGCACGGCGGACACGGTGGGGGTGTTCCAGGTTGAGAGCCGGGCGCAGGCGCAGGTACTGCCTCGCTTGCGTCCGCGCACCTTCAACGATCTGATCGTCTCGATCTCGCTCATCCGTCCGGGGCCGGTGCAGGGCGACATGGTGCATCCTTACCTGCGGCGACGGCTGGGTGAAGAGCCGGTCAGCTATCTGCATCCAGCGCTTGAGCCAGCCTTGCGCGAGACGCTGGGAGTGATCCTGTTTCAGGAGCAGGTGTTGAAGGTGGCGCGGGACTTTGCCGGGTTCACTCCAGGGCAGGGTGAACTGCTGCGGCGGGCGTTGGGGGCGAAGCGGGCGGATGAGGAGATCGAGCGCTTCCATGCCACCTTCGTCGCCGGAGCGCTGGGACGAGGGGCGGACGCGGCGACGGCGGAGGCCGTGTTCGGGCGGCTGCGCGCCTTCGGTGGCTACTCCTTCCCCAAGAGCCATGCGGCCGCCTTCGCCGTGCTGGTCTATCGCTCGGCCTGGCTGAAGGTCTATCACCCCATCGCCTTCTACGCCGCGCTGCTGAACCACCAGCCGATGGGCTTCTGGACGCCAGCGGTGCTGGTGAGCGATGCCAAGCGGCACGGCATCCCGGCACGACGGGTGGACATCATCCGCAGCGGTTGGCGCTGTGCGCCGGAAGACGGGGGCATCCGCCTGGGTTTGATCGTCATCAAGGGCATGAGCGAGGCGCTGGCCGAACGCATCCTGGCTGCGCGCACGGAACATCCTTTCCGCGACCTGCGCGACTTCTGCCGTCGAACACGCCTGCCCCGGCGACTAATCGAGGCGCTGATCCTGGCCGGTGGGCTGGATGGATGGGGCGACAACCGCCGCGCGCTGCTGTGGGAGCTGGGGACGCTGCGGCTGGAGGAGGCGCTGGCGCTGCCGGGTGAGGACGCCATCGACCTGCCCGCTTTGAGCGAGGCCGATGAGGCGGCGATGGAGTACGCCGTGACCGGCATCTCAACCGGTGAGCATCCGCTGCGGATGCTGCGGGGTCGGCTGCGCGAGCGTGGCATCCTGAGCAGCGCCGAGCTGGTGGGTCAGCGCGACGGAACATCGGTGTGTGTGGCTGGGCTGCTGGTGGTACATCAGGCACCGCCGACGGCTAAGGGGTTCCGTTTCCTGACGCTGGAGGACGAGTTCGGCTTCCTCAACATCATCATCCGACCGAAGCTCTACCCGCGCACCCGTCATCTCATCCGGCGCGGTGGTGTGCTGGTGGTCGAGGGGCGGATGCAGCGTGAGGGCGGCGTGGTCAATGTGGTGGCGACGAGAGTGGATGAGTTTTCAAGGAATCGGACAGCGTAGTGTTGACTGTGCGATTGGGACTGGGGTGATCGTTATTGCTGATGTATAGGGAACCGATGTTCATCATCAAAGCGTGATTCATGCCTCAATCGGCGGGATAGGATTTGAACGGCATCGGAACTGCGGGGACTGGCCGCGCAATACGCCGTTTCAATGCCTCAATCGGCGGGACAGGGATTCGAACCAGACGACCCTTAAACCAGACAATCCGGTAGTTGCTGTTTCAATGCCTCAATCGGCGGGACAGGGATTTGAACTTCGAGCGCCTCAGCACGAGTGTCAGCATCCGATAGTGCGCCGCTGAAGGTGAGGGTATCGACGGTGTTGAAGGCATACACGGGAATGGTGTTATCCTTGCCCGTGGTCAGGGTCGGGATTGAGGCATCGGACAGGCCATTGTCGGCAACGGCGTAGACCGCCATATACACCCCATCAGCCGCCGGGTCTACCGTCCCCCACCATTCGACGCGCACCAGACCCCGCGCCGCGACCGGGATGCTCTGGGTGGCATTGGCTTCGCGCAGCCGGAGGCCGCGCTGCTCCATGCGCACCTCGACCTGCAGTGGCTCATCGGTGTTGTTCTGGATGATAGCGGCCAGCGGCAGCACATCGCCAGCGATGAAGAAACGGGGTGCGACCGCCCGCGCCGTCAGCGGCAGCGCTGTTGTCAGCGTGGCAGTGGCCTCGCCGACCTGGGTATCGGTGGTGATCGCCAGGACGCTGAAACGCCACTGCGTCAGATTGCCCGGCATCTCGACCGAGACCGTTGCTCTGCCATCGGCAGCGGTGACGACATGCGGCTGCCACATCGGTCCCACACAACACTGCACAGATGGCAATGATAACCACCTCCACCAACGAATAGGTACACCGTTCGACCACTCGTGGGTCATCCAGGTCTTCAAATACGCGCTGCAAGCTGATTGTGGGAAGGTTTTCCATCGCTTTCTCCTTCCCGCCTATTTGACCTCAATTTTGATGCGTTTGCCCTGTCTATGTTGTCCTACTTCCTTGACAATTCTGTAGAGTACAGTACACTTCTCTGTCGACAGTCGACAATCTAATTTCTGACGACTCAGGATAAGACTTTGACCAACCATACCTCCTGGCTGGGACAAATTCATAACAAGTCGCTGCGTGAACACGTCCTAGACATGCTACACACGGCCATCATCAATGGTGAATTGAAGCCGGGCCAAATCCTGGTCGAAGCTGACCAGGTTGGACAATTAGGGGGTAGTCGTGCGCCCGTCCGGGAAGCGATCAACATCCTGGCCACACAGGGTTTGGTTGCGGTGGTTCCGTATCACGGCACTACGGTCAAGAAACTGTCCCGCTAAAGATATTCAAGAACTCTATAGTGTAGGCAGCCTGATGGAAGGTTACGCCATCCAGCAAATCATCCTTTCGGAAGGGACGGAGCAAGCCAGTGTCGATTTGCGGGATGCTTGCGAGGAGATGCAACGAGCTGCGGATGAAGGTGATCCACGCGCAGTCAACCAGATTGACCGGGACTTCCATGACACGTTAGTCGCGGTCTGTGGCAACGATCTCTTGTTGAGCATGTGGAGCACCGTATCGATGCGGGTTCGGCAAGTGATGTCGCTGCGAAATCGGCGGAAGGGCGATCTACAGGCGATTGCCCGCAATCATTTCGAGATCGTTGACGTGATCGCCAGCAAAGACGTTCAGAAAGCACTTGCGCTTATTCAGCATCACATCGGCATGACGGGTGGTGCCATTGTGAAAGATTGGCCGGAAGAGGAGATGACCATGGACATCGAGGTTGCGCCATGAACTCGGAAACAAAATCCCGCATTTTGGAATTGCATCGCGGTAACACGCTCTTGAACACACCTGCGCCCTCGCTGATGGCGACAGGAGCGATTGATTACAGCGCGGACGAGCGATACGCGCCGATTGACGAGCGCATGATTGCCAGCGCGGCAGAGGCGCTTGAAGCCGGGCAAACCCATTATGTGGATGTCCCCGGCATTGGGCCGCTGCGTGCTGCGATAGCCGAGTATCTACGCACAACCGATAATGGGCAGTATCAACAGGCGAATGTGATTGTCACGGCAGGCATCCAGGAGTCACGGTTTCTTACGCTTCAGATGATTGGCGAATCAGTCGAGCGTATTGCCGTGCCTGCGGTGGTGCATCCCGGCGTCAAAAAGGCGTTGGGTGTGCGGCCACTCCAGGTAGAGACTATGGTAGTGGACGCGCAGGGCCTGCCCCTGGTTGCAGAAATTCGCAAAGCACTGGAAGCCGGTAGCCGCCTCCTGTTCCTCGAGTCGCCCTCCCGCCTGACCGGCGCGGCTTACAGCACGGAATCGGTTGCTGCCATCGCTGAAGCGGCAGCACAGTTTGAGGCGGTCATCATCTGGGATCAGGGACTGGCACCCTGGGCTGAAGGCTATGTATCGCTGGCATCAAAGGCATCAGGTCACACAGTAGCCATTGGGGAGGCGTTCCCCGGAATGGGTCTGGCAAGCTGGTTTGTCGGCTATATCGCCGCGCCGGAAAAGTGGATCGCGCCCATGCAGTCGCAAAAGCAGATCATGGCGATCTGCACCAGCACGGCGGCACAATATGCTGCACTGGAGGCGAGCAAGTTGGTCGCAGAAAGCCATTCCAGCCAACTCCCGCGGTTGAAGGCTGCCCGTCAGGCGCTGATTGCAGCCCTGGGTACGACCGAGGTCATCCCCGGGTCAACCGCGTCTGTGTTGGCGCTGCGCTTGTCACCGGGCAAGAAGCAACAGGTGCTGAAGCAGCTCAAGGACGCAGGCTATAACGCTGCTGACGGCGTAGACTTCGGCATGGAAGATGTGTTGAGATTGACGATCACGCAAGATAGCGCGGCGCTGCTGGCACTAGCCAACGTGATAAAAGGGGCATAATCGGCAATGGCAAACCCGGCAAAAACAGGAACCAACTTACTTTATGCCTTGATCGCTCAGGCGCGAGGCTACAGTGATGCGATCATCATGGGGCGCGGTGACCCAGACTTCGATACCCCACCCCATATTGTGGAAGCGGCCAAGCGCGCCATGATTGAACATCATGCAGATGCCGTGCCAGCAGAGGGCCTATTGGCATTACGCCAGGCCATCGCGGAGCGCGTCAAACGCGTGAACCAGATTGATGTTGACCCTGCGGCCGAAGTGGTCGTGACCAACGGCGGACAGGAAGCCCTCATGCTGATGGTGCTGGCGGCGCTGGCCCCCGGCGATGCCATCATCATCCCGGAACCAAACTACAACACCTATCACGATGCGCTCAAGTTCGCCCGTGTCGAGAAAATTGGCCTCCCCAGTACGGCGGCAACCAACTTCCGTACCGACCCGGATGCTGTGCGGGCGGCCCTGACCGATAAGACACGCGCACTCTTGCTGGTGTCACCCAATAACCCCACTGCCAGCGTGATCCAACGGGCTGACCTTGAGGCCTTAATCGCCCTGGCCCACGAACACGACCTCATCATCATTGCTGATGATATTTATGACTTGTTCATTTATGACGACTACCAGCACATCAGCCCCGCATCGCTGCCCGGAGGCAAGGCGCGCACCCTCACGCTGAATGCGCTCTCCAAGTCCTTCTCGATGACCGGTTGGCGACTGGGCTGGATTGTTGGCCCAGCCGATTTGATGGCGCGGGTCCGCGAGCTAAAAGCGGCGATCACCGGCGGCACATCTGTCATTTCACAGTATGCCGGTCTGGCGGCGCTGACCGGGCCACAGGAACCCGTGCAGATGATGGCGGATGCGTACAAACGCCGCCGCAAAATCGTGATGGATGCACTAGATGAGATGGGCATCAAATACGGTGTGCCCCAAGGTGGGCAGTTCGTCTTTGCAGACATCAGCTTCACCGGCCTGGATAGCGCCGAACTCGCCGAGAAAATCCTCACCGACCAGCATGTACTGGTCTACCCTGGCTCCGCATTCGACAAAGAGCGCGGGCAATACATCCGAATGACCTTCCTCCAGCCAGAAGACAAGCTGCAAGAGGGACTGGAACGGATGCGCGTTGCGATGAAGAACATCATGGGGACGCATTGAGGCGATAGGTGATCTCATTCAGTGTCCGATACATCAACGTCCGGGTAGATAGCTGGTCGGCACATTCCTGGGGAGCATTCGAGCGTGGCTTACGAAATCGGCAAAGATGATCTGGTCAATCTGTATGACCTCCCAACGCTGCAAAAGTTCTCCACCGACTTTTTGCTGGCGCTTGGGGCGACCGACGAAGAAGCGGCCATCATCACCGATGGGTTGATGACTGCATCACAGTGGTGGCACCCCGGTCAGGGGCAAGGACTGGAGAAGTTCTTCCGCTTCTACCGCCAGATCAACAACGGCGGGATTATCCCCAATGCGCCGATGCAATGGGTACAGGAGGGCCCCAGCTACGCCTTGCTGGATGCGGCCAAAGGTTTCGGTTATGTCTCGGCGCACAGGGCCATGGCCCGCGCTGTTGAAAAAGCAAAAGTCACCGGCATCGCTATGGTGGGTGTGCGGCATAGCAACCATTTTGGTATTGCCGGCTATCACGCATTACATGCAGCCAAACACGGCTTGATCGGTTGGTCGTTCACCAATGCCAAAGCCGAGATGGCTCCCTGGGGTTCGGCGCAAGTGGTACTGGGAACCAATCCCTGGGGTATTGCCATCCCACGCAAGGATACCCACGCTATTGTCCTCGATATGGCGCTCACCATGTCCGGCAAAGGCATGATGATGTGGTATGAGCGCGAAGGCAAAGCCATGCCAGATAACTGGGCGCTCACCCCGACGGGTGAACGGACTACAGATCCCACAGCGGCGATGCAAGGCCCACTGCTGCCCATTGGCGAGTACAAGGGCTATGGCCTGAGTCTCATCACGGATGTCCTGAGTGGGGTGATGACCGGGTCACTCTTTGGCATGGATGTATTCCAGGACGAGAGCAACCACGATGTCGGTCACGTCATGCTGGCAATTGATCCGGGGGCCTTCATGCCGCGCGAAGCAGTTGATGCGCGGCTGGAGAAACTGATCGAACAGGTGAAGGGTGCGCCGCCCATCAACCCGGCACAGCCGGTCATTCTACCAGGTGAGGTCGAGTTCAAGCGTATGGAGCAACGTGAGCGCGAAGGGATACCCCTCTCGCGCAAGACGGTTGATGAGTTGCGAACGCTGGCTTCGCAATTGAAAGTTGATTTTCCGCTGTAATTTTGCCCTCGTAGGGAGAGAAGAACGATGGTTGCGCCTTTGAATATTGGAACGGTTTCGGTGATGCCAGGCGAAATGAAACGCGGTGGTATCCCTGTTGGTGGCGATATGTATGTCCGGCAGCGCGAGGTGCCGATTATCGTCTATCGCGGCGTGGAAGATGGGCCAATCCTGTGGCTGAACGGCGCGACTCACGGCGATGAGCCGGAAGGCCCCTTCTCGATCTATAAAGCACTGGCGCAGATCGACCCCCAAAAGCTGCGCGGAACGGTCGTCGCTGTGCCGGTCATGAATGTGCAGGCCTTTACAGCCGGTCTACGGGGGGATCCGCTCGATACGTTTTCCCACGATATGAACCGCATCTACCCCGGCAAGGCGGACGGCTATCCCACTGACCGGGTGGCCTGGGCGCACTGGCAGGCGATGAAAGATAACTGCGATTTGCAAATTGCCATTCATTCTGGCGGCGAGCATTCCTATCTGGCGCACATGATCTTTGCTTCAGATAACCCGGTCAGCCTTGAGCTGGCGGCGGCGATGGGGCCGAACTGGTCGCTGGTTTTCCGCAGTGGTACGGGTGGCGGCAACCCCAGTTCGCAAATGGGTGGACTGGGCAAAGGCGGCATCACAGTCGAACTGGGCGGCAATTGCCGCACGCTGACCAATGACTTCCATGTCATCGCGGATGACCTGGCTGAGGGCTACCTGAATGTGATGCGCCACTACGGCATGATCGACGGCGCTGCCAGCTATGCGCCAGCCTGGCGCATGGGCTTTCAGATCGCCTTGCTGGCACCGGCAACCGGTATGTTTGTGGGCGCGGCAGACATCCCCTTTGAGACCACACTAGCTGCCGGTACGTTGATCGGACAGGTCTATGACTTGTATGGAGATGTCATTGGCGAAGTCCGTACGCCGCGTGAAGGTGTCATCTTCGGGTTGCGCTCCCGCCCATCCGTGTTGGAAGGGCAATGGTGCTGCTTCTTCGGTGTCATTGAACAGACCGTCGACAATCTGATCCCTAAGTAAGGCAACCCGATGAAAGAAAACTCTTATCGCACTGACGGCATCCAGCGCGGTCTGCTCTCGGAAGACCTATTAAAGTTTCGTTGGCTGGATGAGATTGCGCTCTCACCCGATGGGAACCGTGTGGCTTACACGGTTCGCCATCCGCATGGCGAAAGCAACGGGTACATCACCCATGTCTACGTCCGGGAGTTGGGGGCCGCCGCGACCGAGCGCCTGACCAGTGGCGTTGTGAGTACGGCCTCGTTAGCCTGGAGCCACGATAGCCTGCGCCTTGCGTATGCGGTGAGCGTCGGCGAGCATCATGCAGTGCGCGTGTGGTCACAGGTTGATAACAGCACGCAGGAATACCCCATCACGGGGGAACCGCTGACCGGCCTCGATTGGTCGCCAGATGGGAAGCGCCTGGTTGGGGTACGCTGGACTCCGCTGCGCCATCCTGAAGATCGCTCGGCTGCCCCCGGCATACCTGCGCCGACCATCAAGGTCATCCGCCGCCTGCGCTATAAGCAAGATGGCAGCGGTTGGGTACATAACCGCTTTCTGCAAATCTGGACTCTTGACCTGCACACCGGGGAACTCAGCCAGCTCACCTACAGTGAATGCGACTATTCGACACCCAAATGGAGCCACGCTGGTGACCGGCTGGCGTTTGTTGGCACTACCCGTGAGCAAAACATCCCGCTTGGCTACGGGCAGGTCTTCATCATTGACTATCCCGGCGGCGCACCGCAGCCCTTGCTCCCGGATTGGCAAGGCTCGGCTATCAGCCCGGTATGGGGTGAAGGGGATCGCTCCATCGCTTTTGCAGGGCATAACCTGCCACCACCCGTCAATCGCCGCAATTTCTGGCAGCCCTATCTGGCAGATGTCGAAGCGCGGACGGCGCGCAAACTCGGTGAGGACATTGACGAGGAGGTTGGCAACTACGCGGTTGCTGATCAGCGCAAGGGGCTGGCGAACATCACGCTTAAATGGGCAGCGGGTGACTCGTACATATACTTCCTGTTGACCGAAAAAGGCGCTACTAACCTGTACCGCATTCAGACCAGTGGTCAATACGAGCGGATTGTCAGCGGTGCGAGTGTGACCTTTGAGTACAGCCCGGCAGCAGGCGGCAAAGTGGCCTATGGGCAGGCTAACCCGCTGAATCCGGGTGAACTGTTCCTGTGGATCAACGGCGAAACGCAGCAGCTTTCCGACTTCAATCCCTGGTTGCGCGATCATCGTCTGTCAGCCCCGGAAGAATACTGGTACAGCGGCATCGATGGCACCCAAGTCCATGCCTGGTTGGTCAAGCCGGTGGACTTTGTCCCCACGCGCCGCTACCCGACGATTGTTTACGTCCATTGCTCCATGTTCTCGTGGGACTTCAACCATGAGTTCCACGTATACGCCAACGCCGGTTTTGTCGTCGCTTACTTCAATCAGCGCGGGACGACCGCGGGCTACGGTCAAGCCTGGACTCATGCCAGCGAAGGCGACCAAGGCGGCAAGGATTACGAGGAGATCATGCTGGGCGTTGATGATCTGGTCGCACGTCCCTATGTGGATGCCACCCGACTGGGCGTGACGGGCGGGAGCTGTGGCGGCTTCATGACGAACTGGATCATCGGACACACCGACCGTTTTGCGGCTGCTGTGACTCAGCGTTCGATCACCAACCAGATCAGCTTTTTCGGTACCTCGGACATCGGCCCGGAAGGTACGGAAGGTGAAACTGGCACCAACGCCTGGAAAGACCTCGAAGCGAGTTGGCGGCAATCCCCGATTGCCTATGCCGCCAATATCCATACACCTCTGCTCATCCTGCACGCGGACCAGGACTACCGCTGTGCGCTCGACCAGGCAGAACAGTTATTTGCCGTCTTGCGCTGGATGGGTAAGACGGTCGAAATGGTCATTTTTGAAGGGGAAAATCACGGCTTGACCCGTGGGGGGCGACCGGGCAACCGCATTGAACACCAGCGCCGTATTCTTGGCTGGTTCCAGAAATATCTAGGCACACACGCGGCACGTATTGAAGCCGAGGGGGCATGATGAAAGTAGGTCAATTGCACACTCAGCCCGGCGAGCATGTCTTTGGATACCTCAAGACAGCCGCCTCACGCTCTGGCCTTAGCCCGGATATTCCTGTGCATCTTTTCGCAGGTACACAACCCGGCCCAACGATGCTGGTGCAGGGTGCCATTCACGGTGGGGAGATCATCGGCTCGATTGCGATCCTCAACTTCATCCAGAAGCTCGATCCCAAGACGATTCGTGGCAATGTGATCGCGGTGCCAGTGGTCAACCGCATCGGTTTTGAACTGGGCGAACGCGGCTCCCGGCTGGATGGTAAAGACATCAGTCGTCTGTTCCCAGGCAAGAAAAATGGCAGTGTTTCCGACCAGGCGGCCTATGTCTACTTTGAGGAAGTCATCAGGCAGTCCAATGTGATGGTGGATTTCCACGCAGGCGCACGCACCGCCTATGAGCGTTATGTGTTGTTCAGTGCCGAAGCCGACCCAGGCAATCTGACCGATCTGGAAAAGATGCGGCGCAAGCTGGTGGTCGCCTTCGGGCTGGATCAGGCGGCGTTCTTCCCACCTGGCACCTTTGGCAATAATGCCGCCAAGGAAGCCATTGACGGCGCGGGTGTGGCACAGATCACACTCGAATTTGGGGGCGGCACCGGTTGGTTCAAAAACGGCGCGGATAACGTGCGCGATGCTGAACGCGGAATCTGGAACATCATGAAATCGATGCGGATGATTGATGGCGACTTCGAGAGCGATGGCCCACTTTGTACCGTTTACAACGCCGGGGTGGTCATCTGGAAGCCGGATGTGGATGGATTATTCGTGCGCCTCAAAGCCTTCCGAGATGAGCTGGCAGCCGGTGATGTATATGGGCAGCTCCTTGACCCCTACACCGGCGCGGTGCTGGCGGAAATGAAGACGCCCAAAGCCGGGATTGTCATCCCTAGCGGGCAAGAGTGGCCGACTGTTGGCGCAACCTCGATTGGCATCCTGGGCACGATTGACCGTGTTGAAGATCGCCGCACGACCGATCTGTATGTCTTCTAGATTGTCATCACTGGAGCATCGACCATGAAGATTGGCACCATTGAAGCTCAACCGGGGACGAAAGCCTATGGCGCATTCAAGTCCGGGGAAACGCATGGGCGCTTTGATGTGCATATCCCCCTCCATGTGATCGCGGGCGCTACGCCGGGGCCAACCCTGGTCGTTCAGGCGGGTGCCAGCGGTTTGGAGATTGAACCCTCTCTGATTCTCCCCCAGGTGGCGGCGGAACTTGACCCGGCAAGCGTAACAGGGACGGTCATCATCATCCCACTGATGAATACGTCTGGGTTTGAGTTCGAGCAGATCACCAGCATTTGGGATGACAAGCACCTCAACCAAATCGGACGTGGCAACGCCTCTGGCACGGTTAGTGAGCAGTTGATCGACCACTACTATCGCAGCGTCATCGCCCAGGCGGACGCGCTGCTGGACATCCGCTCCGGGTCTCAGTGGAGCTATCATCGCTATGCCGGTGTCTACTCGGCGGGCGCAGTCGAACAATCGCAGGCGTTGGCGCTGGCATTGGGACTGCCACAAGTCGTCATGGGACAGCCGGCGGATCACTCGATTGCTTATGAAGCCGCCCGCGATGGAAAAGCCGTCGTTAGCGCGTTCATCGGCGGTGGGCCGGGTTTGCGCGATTACCGCGAAGAAGACCTGGAACGCATCAAGAATGCGGTATTGAACGCCATGCGCCACCTGAAGATGCTGGCGGGCGCGCCTGCTTATGAGACCACTTCGGTGCAGGTCATCGAGGCGCACACCGTTCTCAAACCACAGGGTGAGCGTGGGCTGACCTTCATAGATACCAGCAAACGTGGCTTACAGCTCCAGGCAGGCGAAGAAGTGGGTTACGTCCGTCATCCCTTTACGGGCGAGGTGGTGCAGCGGATCACTGCACCGCGCGAGGGCGTGATGGTCCACGCGGGCGTTTCCTGGCCTCTCGTCCCGGAAGACCAAGTGCTGGCGATTCTGGGCGATCTAAAAGCTGTTGTGACGATACCTTAGCGACTGAATAGGACTCATCTTTTGCAAAGGAGCAGAATGAACTCATGTTGACCCACAACTCACTCAAGCGCGATGTGGCCCGGCGCATCGAACGTATTCAAGCGATGATGAAAGAGAAAGAGGTTAATGCTCTCGTGATCGTCGGGCAGGCCCAACCGGGGGGTATCGGCGCTATCCGCTATATCACCCATGCCCACATCTGGGGCGGAGCCGCTTATGCCATTCTGGGTGTCGACGATCCACACCCCTGGCTTCAGGTCTGGAGTTCGTACCAGGGCATCTGGAGCCGGAATGAGACAACCACGCTACCGGAGCGAGTCGAATCGCCGGATGACATCGTGGCGCGCACCAGCAGCCTTGCCAAAGAATACGTGGGTGCCAATAAGCGCATTGGCATGGTCAACATGAACAAGTTGATGAGCATTGGCGAGTACGGCAAGTTCGTTAAGGCATTCGAAGGGTATGAACTGGTCGAGGTCAGCGTCGCCTATGACGCCATCCGCCAGATCAAGACACCCTTCGAGCTAGAAGCCATCCAGCAAAACGGGTCTATCCTGAATGCGGCGATGGACGTATTCCGCATGAATGCCGAAGTCGGTGCGCGTTACTGGGATGTCTGCGCGGATGTTGAAGGCTATATCAAGTCCTTCGGTGGCTTTTGGGGACGCACCAAAGTATCGCTCGATCTCTCGCCGTATACAGTCCCAACCCATAAAGACCTGCGGATGGCTGAAGACGACATCATGAATTTTGAAATCGTCTATGAATCGCCTTGGGGTTACTGGCTAGAGATGACGACGGTCTTTTCGTTCAAACCGCTCCCACCCAATGTTCAAGCGATGTATGAGGGTTATCTGTTGGCGGTGGAAAATTCATCGGCTGCGGCCCGGACTGGCAACACCTTCCGCATGATTTCAGATGCTAATGACAAGACTCTGCGCGACCTGGGTTTTCCAGTCGCGGGCAAACACACACCGGATTGCCACAGCACCGGGCTGGATGGTAGCGATGGCCCCAGCACAATGAGTTCACCTGATTTTGTGTTGAAATCTAACATGGTGCTCTCGTTCCATCCGGGCACAATTCTCGAGAATGATCGTGGTTTCCTGATTTCCGATAATTTCCTGGTGACGCCGGAAGGCGCTGTACGGCTTTCACCGCACAGCGCAAGCCGTTACTACATGCGGTTGGACTCGTAGAGGCGCGTTATCCATTGGTGACCGGGCAGAGAAGCACTCGCGCGCAAACGTGGTAGTTTGGCGAGTGATCCTCCACTTGGACAACAAAACAGATCACACAGTCCCTTGGAGGAGGTGATGCCTATGCCAAAAGTATAATGGATAGGTAGGGTTTTCCTAGATAGCCGCGTTAACACCTGGAGCTTGAGACATGAACGTTAAGCCTCGATCCCGTTCCGTTGTAGTCCTTTATTTGCTGATGTTTACCTTCGCCCTGACCCTGCAACCGCTGTGGGCGCAGGATGAAGTCACCGAATTTGTGTTTGCCCATTCAGGGCCAATCCGCACCATGGATGCGCCGGTTACCTGGTTCAGCTCCACGCACTGGCTGACCAACGGCTTGTATGATTGCCTGATCTGGCGCGCCGCAGATGGTAACGGTTATGTAGGGCAGTCCGCCGAACGATGGGAAAACATCGATGACCTGACCTGGCGCTTCTATCTCCGTGAGGGGTTGACCTTCCAGAATGGCGAAGTGCTGGATGCTGAAGCGGTCAAATGGAACATTGACCGCGTCCGCACGCGCGAAGATTTTCTGGTGTACCCGCAGTGGCAGTTCGTTGCCGATGTGATCGTGGTCGATCCGCTGACCGTGGAGATCAAGACCGTTAATCCACATCCCTACTTCGAGTACGATGTCAGCTTTAACGGTTGCCAACTGCTGCCGCCGGATTATATGAATGAAGTGGGTGAAGAAGCCTTTGCGCGCGCCCCTATTGGATCTGGTCCGTTCCGCTTGGTCGAGTTCACCGAGAGCGATCGCTATGTCTTCGAGGCGTGGGATGGCTATTGGGCAGGTCCGCCAGCGGTTGATCGCGTGATTTATCAAGTGATCCCGGAGCAATCTGCTCAGGTCGCAGCGCTGCTCGCTGGTCAGGTTGATATGGTCCCGGCAGTGCCATCACCCGACCGCGAGTTGGTCAGCGGGACTGAGGGGCTGTCACTATTGACTGAAACATCAAACCGTATGACTTCGCTCTACCTGCGTGTTGAGACCGAAACAGGTGCGGTCGCTGAAACCTATCCAGATTACGTGCCTGCCACACTTGACAATAATGTGCGCCTCGCTATCAGCCATGCACTCGATCGCGATTTGCTGGCAGAAGTGCAGGGTTCGGCACATGCACGACTTGCCCGTGTATGTGACTACTACCCGGAAGGCGCAGTTGGGGACCTCGCAGATCCGGAGTTCATCAGCTCCTGGTACAACCCGGATTTGTCACGCAGCCTGCTTGCTGAAGCTGGTTTTGCCGAAGGTGCTGGTCCCACGATTTACATCGATGCCCCAACCTTCCAGTTCGGAAATGAGCGCGAGGTAGCAGAGATCGCTGCGGCGATGCTCGAAGAAGTCGGGTTCAATGTCGAACTCAATGTGCTCGATACTTCCGCGTACTCTGAACAAATCGTCTCCGGCGGAAACAACCGTGACGTGATGATGACCACGCTCGGTTGCGCGCCATCCTTGGTTCCAACATTCTATCGCTGCGATTGGGTGCAGGCGAACTACAATGTTTGCGTCAATGAGTGGGATGCCTTGGGTGGCGAAATCCTGCAAACCGTTGATCCGACCTCACGCTTGACGCTATGGGAACAGTGGTGGGAGACGTACCTCGACTATGCCCAGACGGTTACGCTTTATGAGATCGACAGTGTGATCGGATTTAACTCTGCTGAGTTCGAGTGGACGCCGCGTAAAGATGGTTGGTTCACCTTCCGCGACCTGCGTCCAGCTTCGTAAAGGCTTGTGCCAAGCCATCTCTTAATGGAAGTTAGGGGCGCAATGCACTGCGCCCCTACCTATCACCTACAGGATTTGCGATGCAAGGGTTGATCGGAAGACGCTTGATTCATATGGCGATCACGCTGTTCTTTGTATCGCTCTTTGTCTTCTTCATGGTGAGGCTGCGCGGCGATCCTATCTCTGTCATGGCACCGCCGACCTTTAGTGAAGAACAGATTGCGAATCTTCGTACAGCATGGGGCTTTGACCGTCCCCTGGTCGAACAATATGTTGTCTTCATCACGCGTGCCGTAACGGGTGATTTCGGGCAATCTATTCAGGCACGTCGCCCGGCAATGGAACTTGTCCTGGAACGCCTTGGCAATACCTGGTTGCTCGCCACCGCTGCTGCACTGCTTGGCGTGGTGATTGCACTGCCGCTCGGCATCCTGTCGGCAGTACGGCGCAACAGCCTGATTGACCTTGTGAGTTCGGCGTTCGCTTCGGTGGGCAACGCGATGCCCAACTTCTGGCTGGGTTTGATGTTGATTATCATCTTTTCCGTCAATCTGCGCATCCTGCCTGCTTTCGGCGCACTCGAACCCGCTGCTATCATTATGCCTGCGGTCACACTCGCTGTCGGTACTGCTGCAAGACTTTCGCGCATGACCCGTTCGGCAATCCTCGAAATTCTCAGTCAGGATTACATTCGCACTGCCTACAGCAAGGGCGTTTCGCAGCGCGTTGTCCTCTATCGACATGCTCTTCGCAACGCGCTGATCCCGATTGTAACGGTGTTTGGCTTACAATTGGGCTGGTTGCTGGGCGGCTCTGTGATCGTCGAAAGCGTCTTCTCGTGGCCCGGGCTGGGGCGTCTGATGATCGAGTCGATTAATGTGCGCGACATCACGGTTGTTCAGGCGGGGCTGCTGTGGTTCTCGCTCTCTTTCTTGATCATTAACTTCGTGATCGACCTCTTGTATGTGTACCTCGATCCACGCATCCATTACCGATAGCGAGCAAATGCCGTGACTGCATACGCCAAAAATGAGTTGGATCCAAGCCGTGTCGCCCGCCTTGTGGACGTGAAACCTCAGCAGTCACGTTTGCTTGCCTTCTGGTCGCTGCTGCGGCGCAGCCCCGTTGGCATGATTGGCTTCATCATCGTAGTGATCGTCTTTTCCCTCGCTCTCTTTGGCGCGTTCATCACACCCCACAGCGCAATGGAAAACAATCTACGCGCCCGCTATATGCCACCCGGCTTCTCCAATGACAAGGGTGTGTACACGCTTGGGACGGATCAACTGGGTCGCGATATATTCAGCCGTATCATCGTTGGAAGCAGTGTTTCGGTGCTGGTTGGCGTGGTCTCGGTACTCATCGCAGGAACGATCGGCGTACTTGTCGGGCTGGTGTCTGGTTTCTTTGGTGGATGGGTCGATAATCTGCTAATGCGCATCGCCGATGGCTTGCTCAGTATTCCGTTCATCGTCCTGGTTGTGGCGATTTCCGGCGTCCTCAGTGCAGGCTTGGGTACGCTGATTCTGATTCTCGGTCTGACAGGTTGGGTGACATATGCCCGTGTGATACGGGGCGAGGTACTCAAAGCGCGGGAGATGGAGTACATCGTCGCCGCCTACGCTATTGGCCAGAGCCGCTTCAACATTATCTTCCGACACATCCTGCCCAACGTAATCTCCAGCGGCATCATCCTGGCGGCTTCCCAGGTTGGCGTTGCTATCCTTGCTGAGTCGTCTCTGAGCTTTCTGGGGCTGGGCGTCAAACCGCCGACTGTAACCTGGGGCTTGATGCTGGCGGATGGGCGACAGTACATCAACAGCGCCTGGTGGATGACAACCTTCCCAGGCATCGCGATCACCATCACAGTTCTTGGTGTCACCTTCCTGGGGGATTGGATGCGTGATGTCCTGGACCCTAATGTCCGCGGGAGAAACTGACAAATCATACACCCACAGGAAGACTCATTCCGTGTACCGCGTTGGCGTGTAGATGAAACGCACTCTGCCCTGCGCGAAGAGCTTCATGCCGCGTTGGATCGTGTCCTTCTTGGCACGATGAAAAATGGTTACCAGGTACGCGAGGAATTTGAAGACGCCTTCGCCGAGGCTGTGCAGCAGCCGTATTGCGTCGCTGTTCACTCCGGCACCTTGGGTTTGTTTATCGCACTACGTGCATGTGGAATTGGTGAGGGAGATGAAGTAATCACGGTCGCCAACTCGGACATTTCGACAACTGCCGCCATTCGTCATTGTGGTGCGATTCCGGCTTTGTGTGATGTTCAAGCATCAGACTACACGCTCAACCAGGACCTGATTGAGCCACTGGTCACTCCGCGGACGCGGGCTATTCTACCTGTTGATTTACATGGACACCCGGCAAACGTTGCGCACATTCGTTCGATAGCCAAACACTATGGCCTGCAAATCATCGAGGATGCCGCATTGGGGACTAGGTCGTGCGATTTTGGCAAGCCGCTTGGTGCATTTGCTGATGTGACCATCTACAGTTTTGCTCCACTCAAGCCGCTTGGGAGCCTCGGCAATGGCGCTGCACTCGTCACCCAGGATTCGGCAATTAATGCGCGTCTACGACTCTCACCCATTACGGACATGCGTCAGAGTTGCCGCAGTCAGGTCATCAGAACTACGTTGCAGAAGGTTATAATGCGCCCCTCGATACATTCCAGGTGGCACTTCTGAGCGTCAAGCTCCCCTTTCTGCAGGAGTGGACACACAAACGGCGTAGTATCGCCCGGCAATACGAACGAGGTCTCATCCATACCTCTGCGATCTTGCCAGGCTTCCGGGTGGATTCTGAACCGACATTTCGTTCGTATGCCATACGCCTGCCGCGCTGCCAGATGATTTATCAAGGTTTACGGGATGCAGGTATTGAGGCTGTGCTGCATTATGCGCCTCCCGTGCATCACAACACTGTCTACCATGACGGGTTGCCTGGTTCGCAATCTCTTCCCGTCACCGACAAGCTTGCAGAAGAGGTCATATGTCTGCCGGTATCGCCCGAAAACACCGCCGAAGAGACTAACTATGTGATCGATGTACTGTGTCGATTGTTGGACGAGTTATCGTGACTCTTGTGAGACGGATCGCGGAATACGCGGCGGCGCTTGAATACGACCGTATTTCTGCTGAGGCCTTGCAACTGGCAAAGTGGCTGATGTTCGACACGCTTGGCACAGGGTTAGGCGGCTATCAACGTGAGCTTGGGCAGAAAGCCAGGCGACCTTGCTCGGGTCTGGTGAACGATCCTCGATGGAAGGCGCAGCATTTGCCAATGGCGTCATGATCAAAATACTTAGAATGGATGACTCGCATCGTTTCTGCGGGCATCACGTCGCAAGTGATCCCGGCAGTCCTGGCGACAAGCGAAGTTTATCAAACAATCGGGTGCGAAATCCTGGTAGCAATTATTGCAGCGTATGATGTCGCGATTCGCATTTCGAACTAGGTGCGCGTACCACAGCGGACGCAGGGATTGGATCTAAAGGGTAGGCTGATGGGTAAAAGTGGTGGAAATGCAGTAAACTGAGGAGCATGGACTTTCCGGTAGCGGCGCCAAATAGCGTGGAGTGGCAAAAAGAGAGTTCATTGGCGAGACTGTTATCACGACAACAGCAGTCGAAGAAAGCCAATGAACCCAGAGCAGCAATTCTGTCCTAATCGAGAGTGTCCGGCTAGAGGGAAAGTGGGAGCCGGCAACATCGGGGGGCACAGCCGAGTGGAGCAGCGCTATCGCTGCCACGCGTGTCGGCGGACATTCAGCGACGCGCTGGCGCGCAAACCGGCAAGGCAGTTAATCGCTGTCGATAATGTGTCGCTGCACATCAAACGGCACGAGACGTTAGGATTGGTCGGGGAAAGCGGCTGCGGCAAGACCACGCTCGGACGTACCAT
>JALHNT010000016.1 GCA_022843385.1 Anaerolineae bacterium
CCAGTAACTTTATCGCTCGTTTACGCATATCCACGCTATAGGCCATCATTCCATCCCTTTCTTGACAATGGCACAATGATACCAACAAGTTGCGTAACTCCTAATCTGCTCAACTATAGATTGGTTGGACCTGTAACAATCATGAACGTTTTCAGTTGTGTCCCTACGGGTGCTACAGTTGCTTCAAAAGCATCACCGGCTTTTACCTCAATAGCATAAACGTTCTCCTGGAAGTTACTGGAGAACTCACCCTCGATTGCTTCTCCACATTGTGCCGTTACAGGAGAATTCCGTACTACATTGTCTTGAGCGTACAGCCCGCTGATTGGCAGAATCAAGGTCAAAACTGAGATGACGATCAAGACTAGACGTCGCATAACATTTCCCCTTTGATTACGGACAAATTGAAGGTTGAAGACGATCATGTTCGATGTAGCCGTCAAGATTGTCAGAGCTGAATCGAATATGAGACCACAATTTTCCACTGTACGGTTCTGGTGGCGCAAGTAGCTCGACTACCTCGCCATCATTAACTTTGGTTTTGTGAGAGTTGGTTGAACCCAATATGTAAAGTACACGATAGGATGAGCCGGAAACACTCAGTCTTACTGTCACTTGGCAGGGATAGCCACTCACAGTTGTGATTGTCGTGGTCGCGCTGGGGGTCGCCTCCAGGCAGCGAATTGCCACTGGATTGTTGTCGATGACTACACCCTCGGTTGCTTCCACCACCAGCGAGATGAGTGCGCCGCGCTGCGAGAACCAACGCCCCACCTCAAAACGCGTGCCGCCGACGAGGATGCGTTCGATCTTGTCTGACGATACCTCTACCCCATCAAACAGGATGGTGTAATCCAGGGCGCGGGTCAGCGGATCGCCGCTGTGGGCAATGGTGAACACGGCATCCTGCCCCTCGCACCGGGCGCTCAGGCTCAGGTGCGGGCTGCCGTTTGAGGTGGGGGAAGCGGTAGGCGTTGACGTGGGTGAGGCGGTCGGTGTGAAGCTGGCTGTGGGTGTCGCCGAAGCGGTTGCGGTCAGGGTCGGCGCGTCGGTTGCGGTATGGGTCGCTGTGAGTGGTACAGGCGTTTCGCTGGGGATGGGCAGCGTGTCGGTGGGTGGTATGGGGGTGGCAGATGGGACGATGACTGCAACAGTGGGCGGAGTGGGGGTGGATGTCGGTGTAACGCTGGGTTGAGATAACAGTGTGTTGATAATCCCAAAGATGCCAGCGATTACGGCGACCAGCACAGCCGAAATCAACCCCAGTCTGGCGGCAGACATGGTTGTATCGGGTTGTTTTGTCGTTGTCGCGGGTAGGTTGATCTGGATGGCGCGCTTGATACGCTCAAACACTGCATCCGGGTATTCGCGGCTGTATTCAATCGCGTCGAAATCAGCCAATTCCTGAATATCCGCAGGAAGCTGGCTCCTGTTCAGACGAAAGCCTTTGTCGGTTAGGGGGATAACTTCCTTACGATGTTTGAGCGCAACCGCGATTTCCTTCTGTACCCATTCCGACTCCAGCGTGGTCGGCGTCAAAATCACCAGCAGATAATTGGCGTTGATAATCTCTTTTTCAATGGTATTGGCAAACCGCCCCGCATTGAGCGACTGACGATCAAAAAAGACAATGTGTCCCCACTGGGTCAGGCGATCATAAACCAGTTGGGCAAGGTCTTCGCTGTCAGCGCGACGATAGCTGATGAATATCTTGGGCATGGCAGACCTGGTTCCGCATGAGGTGTACCGTTGATGCTAAGAAGTGTATCTGAGAATGTCAAAGCGCGAAAGCAGAGCAGGGGAACTTTCAGCAAATTTTTGGGTATAATGAAGATCAGTGATGATGAATGGGGTGAGTGGATAATGGATAAGGCTGATTTGCAATCGTTGGAAGAACTGGCTCGTAAGCTCTCGCTTTTGGAGAAGATTCAGTTGATGGAGTCGCTGCTGGCATCACTGAAGCGCGATGTGATAGCGCAACTACCCGCTGAAGAACGCCCAGCGCTGGCCGGTATATGGGAAGACGTTCGTGTTTCTCCAGAGGATATTGACGAGGTTCGCCGCGAGATGTGGAAGACCGCCGCCCAAGAGGACATCCGGTGATTACGGCAGTCGTCGATACCCATGCTGCGATCTGGTATCTTGTCGCTTGATCCCCGGCTTTCCGGCAGAGCCAAATCCTTTCTGGATAACGCCCATGCACAGGGTCAGCAAGTAGCTGTATCGGCGGTCAGTTTCGTCGAAATGGTCTATCTGATTGAGAAAGGGCGCATCCCCCCGCAGCGCTTCGGTCAATTGGCCGGTCTGGTGAGCGGCGGGGGTACGCTGTTCGTCGAAGTTCCGCTGGATTTGAAGATCGCTCGCGCCCTGGCACGGGTGGATGTGAGCCAGATACCCGATATGCCTGATCGCATTATCGCCGCGACCGCGCTGCATCTGGATGTGCCACTCATCAGCCGCGACGGTAAAATCCAACTCTCCAGCCTGACCACTCTGTGGTGAACCAGTGCTAAAACTCACCAACCCCTTCATTGCCTTTCCCCGCCATTTCTGCCATCATCGGTGACCATCGGATTGTCCAACAGGGAAAGCGCCCGGCATGAACCGTCTGCAACATGAAACCAGCCCCTATCTCGTCCAACATGCGGAAAACCCGGTGGACTGGTATGCTTGGGGCGAAGAAGCCTTGCAGCGCGCCCAGGCCGAAGACAAGCCGATCCTGTTGAGCGTGGGCTATAGCGCCTGCCACTGGTGTCATGTCATGGCGCACGAGAGCTTTGAGCATGGGCCGACCGCCACCATCATGAATGCCGAGTTCATCAACATCAAGGTGGATCGGGAAGAACGCCCTGATGTCGATGATATTTACATGCAGGCCGTGGTGGCGCTCAGTGGACATGGCGGCTGGCCGATGACCGTGTTTCTGACGTCCGATGGTCGCCCATTTTATGGCGGCACCTATTATCCGCGCGAACCGCGTTATGGGATGCCGGCCTTTCGTCAGGTGTTGGTCGGCGTGGCTGATGCTTATCGCAACCGTCGCCAGCAGGTCGAGGAGTCGGCGCAGCAGTTGACGGTGGCGCTCAACCGTGAGTTCCTCGGTATCGGCGGCTTACAGAGCGATCTGAATGTCGAGTTGCTCACGGCGGCGTATCAGGGCATCGGGCAGAATTTTGACCGGCAGCACGGCGGCTTCGGCGGAGCGCCCAAGTTCCCTCAGCCGATGAACCTGGAATTCCTGCTGCGCGCTCACCTCCGCAGCGGCGACCCGGCTCCGTTGAACTGGGTGACGCACACGCTGAAGCAGATGGCTCGCGGCGGGATTTATGACCAGCTTGGCGGCGGTTTCCACCGCTACAGCGTCGATGCTATCTGGCTGGTGCCACATTTCGAGAAGATGCTCTACGACAACGCCCAGCTCAGTCGGCTGTATCTCCATGCTTACCAGGTGACGGGGGATGACTTTTTCAAGACTATCGCCACCGAGATTGTGGATTATGAACTGCGCGAGATGACGTCGCCGGAAGGCGCGTTCTACAGCACTACCGATGCCGACAGCGAGGGTGAAGAGGGCAAGTTCTTCGTCTGGAGCAAAGCTGAACTGGAAGAGTTGCTGGGGGCGGATGCGCCGGCGGCCATCGAAAACTGGGGGGTGTCATCGGGTGGCAACTTCGAAGGTCATAACATTCTGAATGTGCCGAATGATGAGGATGTGGTGGCGGAGCGCCTAGGCATCAGCCTGGATGCGCTGCGGATGAGCATCAGCACAGCCAAAGACATCCTGTATGCGGCGCGGACGCAGCGAGTCGCACCAGGGTTGGATGACAAAATACTGACCGGCTGGAATGGCATGATGTTGGCGAGTCTGGCCGAAGCGGCGCGGGTACTGAAACGCAAGGACTACCGCGAAGCGGCGATCAAGAATGGCGACTTCCTGTTGCGCGAGATGGTCGCCGCAGATGGTCGTCTCTACCGCACGCACAAGAACGGCCTCAGCAAGATCAATGCCACGCTAGAAGATTACGGCTGCCTGATTGATGGGCTGCTGGAGTTGTATCAGACCACGTTTGACGAGCGCTGGTTCGCCGAAGCCCGCCGCCTGACCGATCATGTGCTGGCGCATTTCGCCGCGCCGGATGGTGGCTTCTTCGATACCAGCGACGATCATGAAAAACTGATCGCCCGTCCGCGCAACATGCAGGATAACGCGGTGCCATCCGGCAATGCCATGATGGCGAAGTCATTGATTCGACTGGCTGCTTACACCGGTGATGCCCGCTACGACGAAGCGGCGCGTGGCACATTGGGGCTGCTGACCGAGGCGCTCAAGCAATATCCGCAGGCCTTCGGCGAAGCCTTGAGCGCCGTCGATATGCTGGTGGATGGACTGGCTGAAGTGGCGCTGGTCGGCTCGCCCGATCTGCCCGCGACGCAGGCGCTGCTGGATGTCGTTGTGACGCCGTATCGCCCCAACCAGATCATCGCCCTGTCAGAGGTGGATGTGACCGACGAGGCCAGCATTCCCCTGCTCAGTTATCGGACGCAGCGCGAGGGTCAGCCGACGGCTTATGTCTGCCGTCATTTTGTCTGCGCCAACCCGGTCACCTCGGCGGAGGCGCTGGCGACGTTGCTTGGGCAGAAGCCGTCGTAAAGACAGTAACCTGAATGCTCAACCGGGTTTATCCCCGAGCGAACACACCGCACAAATGGCTTGCGGCTTCTGCATCAACCGGGCTGGTGATGATGGGCTTCCAGCGCAAATCACCCCATAGCAGATAACTGATGCGATCCAGTGGCTGAGGGGGCATCGGCACAGCGCGGATGTTTCCATTGTCCCACAGCATGACGGCTCCCCCGCTCAGATAGGCCAGCCGATTGCCCTCTGGCGAGAGGGCTGCCGCGCCCGTTCGATCACTGATCTCAAGCACGGTCTGCGTCTGGCGATCATAGACCTGCCAGGTTTCGTGGATCGTGATGCTCAAGCGCCCGGTTTCGTCGGTGAACCACTCTTTGTGGTCGAATGGTTGATAGGGTCGCCCATCTGCCGGATCAACCAGGTGATAGTTGAAATCCGCGCCGTGGCATTTAGCGCTGATGGTCGGTTTGTCTTCGTGCCTCGTCCACTCCACTTGCTCGACCACCACACCTGATGCAAGGGGCTGTTCCCAGATGATGGCACCGGTCTGTGTATCTGTAAGACGCACATAACTTGCTTCTGGTTCCTGTTCGATGGATGCCAGGCCATTTTCGCCCCAGGCGAAGATGATGAGTGAGTTGGCGTATACCGAAAGGTTGCTGCGCAGTAGACGAGTTTCCCCTGATGCCAGATCGTAAATGTGTAGTTCATAGCCATCCCGGTTGTAGGCCAGTTGGCGACCATCGGGCGACCAGCTTGAGAAGAGGTTGGCAACAGCCGGCAAGCCGGTGTCCGGGTCAAAATCATCCGGCTGGCCTGCCACATTCAACATCGCTCCGGTACTGAGATCGCATACCCGAATGTCGGTTGGTATTGGCTCGACAATATTGTTCCAGAATGCCTGGGCTGCTTCAGACAGAGCTGGATTAACCAGCATGGCAACGTGTGTCCCGACAGGCGAGAGTACCAGTCCGTTCAGTTGCTCACCAGCCTGCAAGCCGCAGCGCAGTTCAACCGGCGGCTGCGACAGATCATCCCAGACAAAGAAGTTTCCATCCGAAACCAATACGAGTGGTGGCTCGTTCTGTGCCTGCGCTACCACAGCGAACGGAGCCAGCAACAGCCATAACCCGATGGCGATTACTTGTCGCATCACATTCCCCTTCAACGTTCTCATATGTTCCGGAATGATATATCGGTTGCAGGGTCTGAGGCATCCGCCAAAAGCCATATTTCGCCGATCCGGTATAATCCGTGTCGGACCAATGGAGGTATCGCGATGGCAGAAGAACGACTCAGCAAAGCCGAACTGCTCGGCCATATCGAGCGCGGCTGGAACGACCTGCACACTTATCTAAAGACGCTCACGCCGGAGCAGATGACCACGCCAATCGACGCAGCCGGCTGGACGGCAAAGGATCATGTGCTGCATCTGGCGGTTTGGGAAGATGGCGTTGAAGCCCTGATGCGGGGTCAGAACCGCCGCCAACAGATGGGGATTGATGTCGAAACATGGAAGAGCCGCGACTTTGAGGCCATCAATGCCATCATCCAGCAGCGCGATCAGGCCCTGTCGCTGGATGCGGTCTATGCCCATTTTCAGGCGGTGCATCAGCGGATGATGCAAACCCTCTCATCGTTCAGCGATGATGATCTCTATCGCCCGGTCAATACTTTCCATCCTGAATCGACTGGGGAGTATTCCATCATCGAGCTGATTATGGCCGATACCTTTGAGCATTATGATGAGCATCTGCCCTGGATCAGAGCGATTGTGGAACCATGACCGAACAGACGCCACAGGAATACTTTCGCCTGCTGCTGGTGACGGTGGTGGGGCAGGCGTTCGCAGCGGCGGGATATGCGCTGGAAGATCGTCCGGCGCAGTGGGCCGGCGGATTGTTTCGTTTCAGCCGGACGCTGGATGATGGCCTGAACGCTTTCATCGAGTTCCAACTGCTTGCTTACACGGATACTGCCTGGGCGGCGCACAAGCCATCGCGCTTTCGCGTCACGCTCATTCGCACCGATCAACCGTCCCCGAACTTGCCCAGTCAGCATTCCCGCTGCGTTCGTCGTGATCTGAGCGCGCTGGTGGTGGAGGACTTTCAGGTAGCGATCCTGCCATCAGCGGCACACTGGTGGACTTACGAGCACACCGAACAACTGGGGCAGGCCTTGGCCGAAGCCGGTCATCTGGTGGTTGGGTTCGGGATGCCCTGGCTGAGTGGTGAGCTGTCCCCACCGTAGGGATAGCGTCAGGCAACCCCATTGACAGCGCCTCATCTGCGCCGCCATAATCGCGGGTGGTGATGAATGGGGCGTATTGGATGATATGGTGACATTGAAATATCTTCCGGCATCAGGTCGGGTTACCGCCTGTATTCTTCTGCTCACTCTCCTCCTGACGGGTTGCAATCTGAATGCTCCGCCTGAAGTGGTGGTCGTAACCGCCACGCCTTCAGTTGTCCCCGATGGTCCAACCGCTATCCCGACGCTCCCGCCAACAGCGACGATTCCGCCCACGCCGACGGTTGAGCCGCAGTTGGCGCTGCAACTGGCGAATCAATATCTGACCAATGGCTATTTTGAGAATGCGGTGACGGCCTATCAACTGGTCATCGATTCAGCGGGGGTCGCGCCGGACATGGCGGCAACGGCGCGGTTCGGGCTGGGACGGGCGGCGCTGCGCGAGGGGCTGTTCAGCGAAGCGGTGAAGGCGCTGTCGCAGTTCATTGAGGCCAACGCGGCGGATAGTCGGATTGCCCAGGCTTATTTTCTGCGCGGCGATGCCTACATGGGGTTGTCCGAGTGGCAGGCTGCCCTCGATGATTTTCAACGTTATGCCCAGCAGCGGGCTGGTCTGATCGACAGCTATGCGCAGGAACGCATCGGCGATGCCCAACTGGCGCTGGGGCAGACCGAGCCAGCGCTCCTCAGTTATGCTGCGGCTGCCGAGGCCGGGCGCAGCCTGGTGCCAGCACTGGCGCTGCGCGAGAAAGTGGCGCAGGTCTATCTGGCGGCTGACCAACCGGCGGCGGCGCTGGCGCAATATGATGCGATTCTGGCGGTGGCTAAAAATGCTCCTTATCGCGCTACGATTGAATTCCGCGCAGCGCAATCTTTGCTCGATGCTGGCGATAGCGAGACCGGGCTGGCGCGATTGACAGCGCTGATGGAAACCTATCCGGATCGCCCCGAAGCCTATCAGGCGATGCAAATTTTGCTCGAAGCCGGACGCGAGATTGATGATTATCTGCGTGGACGGGTGAGCTTCACCTTCGGCGATTATCAGGATGCGATTGACTCGCTGACCCGTTATACCACCCAGCGAGCGCAGGCCAGCGTCCCGGCAGAGCTGCACATGTTCCTGGGGCGTGCCTACCGCGAGATCGGCAGCACCTCGGCGGCGCTGGTGGCATTCCAGACGGTCGTGGCTCAATATCCGACCGATCCGCTGTTTGGCGCGGCGCTGCTGGAACAGGGGCGCACCCGTTTCCTGGCGAATGACATCCCCGGCGCGATTCAGCGTTATCAGGAAATCGCCCGCGATTATGGTTATCTGCCGGAAGCGGCGGAAGCCCTGTGGCGGGCGGGCTACCTGTATGGCGTCAATGACAATCCGCAGGAGTCGCGGCGGCTGTTCGAGCAGCTCGCTGAACTCTATCCCGATACCGAGCAGGCGCGCAGCGGCCTCTTTCTGGCGGCGACCGCGGCCTTCAACAGCAATGATCCGGTGGGGGCGGAGCGCCTGTACGCGCGGCTGGCGTCAACCACGACGGGCGAAGATCAGGCGGCGGCTTTCCTCTGGGTGGGGCGGCTGGCGAATCTGCGCGGCGATCAGCGCACCGGGACGACCGCCTTACAGCAGGCCATCGCCGCCGCACCCGATAGCTACTATGCAGCGCGGGCGGCGGACATCCTGGATGGGCGAGATTCGTTTGCGCAACCGGCTGCGTTTCGCTTCAGTTTTGATGAACTGGCCCAGGTAGCCGAAGCCGAAGCCTGGCTGCGGGCCACATTTGCCATCGAGCAAACCGGTGATCTATGGCCGCTCTCCGAGGCACTGCGGCAGGATGGGCGGCTGGTGCGCGGCAATGAGTTGTGGACCGTGGGCGCCTATGAAGAGGCCGAAGTTGAGTTCCGTGATGTGATCGAGGCGCATAAGGATAACGGCCTGCTGTCGTATCAGTTGGCGATCTTCCTGCGTGGGATTGAAGCCTATAACCCGTCGATCCTGGCTGCTGCCAATGTCATTCGCGCGGCGGGCGTCGGTACGCTGGATGCGCCGACTTACATCGCCCGGATGCGTTACCCGACTTACTATCTGGATGTGGTGCAGGAGTCCGCGCGGCGCTACACCATTGACCCGCTGCTGGTCTTTTCGCTCATCCGCCATGAGAGTTTGTTCGATACCTATGCCACCGCTGGGGCAGGTGAGAAGGGACTGACGCAGGTCATCCCCGCTACGGCGCAGTACATCGCCGATCAGTTGCAATGGCCGGCCTATCAGCACAGTCAGCTTTTCCGTCCGTATGTCGGCGTGGAGTTCGGCGCGTTCTATCTGGCGGAACAACTGGGACGCTTTGATGGTAATGTTCAGGCGGCGCTGGCGGGATACAATGCCGGGCCGGGTCGCGCCGATCAATGGCTGGCGCTCTCCGGTGGCGACCCGGACCAGTTCATGACGGCCATCACCATCGACAGCACCCGCACCTATGTCCAGCGGATTTATGGTTTCTACAGCATTTATCGCGCCCTCTACGACGAATAGAATCAAAAGCGCACGAGAGTGTCGTGCGCCTGGCATGAAAAAGAGAGGTGAAGCCGGCTCAGGCGACTTCGTTCTGGTCGAGCATGTTGCGTACCTTCGCCACCAGATCATGGTGGAGGATCGGTTTCGGCAGGTAATCATTGGCTCCGGCTTCGATTCCGCGCATGATGCTTTCGGCGTCGCCGCGCGCCGAGAGGATCAACACCGGGGTGTGTGAGGTATCGCCGCGCTCACGGATGACGCGACACAGCTCGATGCCATCCATGCCTGGCATCATCACATCGAGGATAATCATGTCCGGTAGGTTCTGGTCGAGGACGCCCAAAGCCGATTTTGCGTCTTTGGCTTTGAGTACGCCGAACCCACCGCGCTCGAGCATGATCCCGATCAGGGTCAGCGCCCCAATTTCATCGTCCACGACTAGAATGTGCTTTTTCATGCAATCCTCCGAAGCGTAGTAAATGCCTCGCTATGATCGTTGGTTTCAACTGCCAGTGTTCATTAAGAAAGAATAACTGGTTTATGGTATCTTTATTTATTGTACTGCTAAATGCACGGTTTATGCAACATAAAGTTATCGCAATTATCCCTGCATACACCTTGCAGATTCACTATACAAATTGTACCCCTAAAGGTCAAATCGGATAATAAAGGCTGATCCTTAAAGTCCGATCTCCCTGCATATATCTGGATTGTAACATGCTGTCTGTAGCTGAACAAGGAACACACCGGATGAAATCAGGTTTTTCGCTCGGTGTATGATAGAGGTTGCAACCCACAATCGATGATTCGCGTATAAATCATGGGCATCACTATGCCATGTTAAGGAGCATTGAAGTGAACGCAGCGATCCACGTTGAACATATTGTGAAATCTTATGGGGCATTCCGCGCCGTCGATGACCTGACCTTTGACGTGCAGCGCGGCGAGATCTTTGCCATGCTGGGGCCGAATGGCTCCGGCAAGACCACCACCATGCGTATGATCCTGGACATCCTCAAGCCGGATAGCGGCCGTATCGCGGTGCTGGGCGCGCCACTGACGGATGCGACCAAAGATCGGATTGGCTATCTGCCGGAAGAACGTGGCCTGTATCGTAACGTGCCGGTGCTGGAGATGATGATTTATCTGGCGACGCTCAAAGGGCTGTCTAGCAGCGAGGCGCGTAAGCGGAGTCTGGCGATGCTGGAGCAGGTCGGTTTGGCTGACCAGGCGAAAAAGAAAGTGAGCGAACTGAGCAAGGGCATGCAGCAAAAAGTGCAGTTCGCCGTCACGGTACTGCATCAACCCGATCTCATCATCATCGATGAGCCGTTCTCCGGTCTCGACCCGGTCAATGCGTTGATGTTGAAAGACCTGCTGTTTGAATTCAAAGGGCGCGGTGGCACGATTGTCATGAGTACGCACCAGATGTCCCAGGTCGAAGAGATGTGTGACCGGTTGTTGATGATTCATCGCGGCGTGCAAAAGCTCTATGGCCCAGTGGATGAGATTCGGCGACAGTACGCACTCCACGCGATCGTGGTCGAAGGACGGGGAAACTGGACGGCGCTGCCCGGCGTGGCAAAAGTTGAGAGCCATGAGAACGGACGTAAAGGGACGCTGCTGCATCTGACCCCGGAAGCGACGCCTGATAGTGTGTTGGGAGCTATTGCCAGCGCGCCCGATACCCGTATCGAACGTTTTGAATTGGCCGTCCCCAGCCTGGAGGACATCTTCATCCGCGTCGTGGAAGGCAGCGCCTCATGAACAAAATCTGGCTCGTCGCCAAACGCGAGTATCTCCATAATCTGAAGCGTCCGGCATTCCTGTTCGCGGTATTCGGCGCACCGATCCTGACCTTCGTCGTCTGGTTCGTCATCTTCGCCTTGATCTCGAATGACGAGACCAATCTCGATCAGGTTGGCAAAATCGGTTACGTCGATCAGGCGGGCATCCTGGCGAATCCGATTGTGCCAGACGATTCGGCTGATCTGTTCGTTAGCTATCCCGATGATGCAAGCGCACGGGCCGATCTGGAGGCCAGGACGATTGGTGCCTATTTTGTGCTGCCAGAAAATTACCTGGTGCGCGGCACGGTCGAGTTCTATGGCCTCGACAACATTCCGGATGCAGCCAAAGACGCTGTCGATGAGTTCCTGCTGGCGAATCTGGGACGGCTGCTGGATCGTTCTGTGCCGCTGGAACGGATTCAGAACCCGGTGGATATGACGGTGCAGGTGCAGGACAGCGGGCGTAACCTGACCGAAGCCAGTCTGCCGGTGCTGATTCTCCTGCCCCTTATCTTTGTGCTGATCTTCACCATGTCATCCAACGTGACCAGCAGCTTTCTGATGAACGGCATTGTGGAAGAACGGACGACGCGCATCATCGAAATCCTTGTCACCAGCCTGACGCCGACACAACTGCTGCTGGGTAAGGTGCTGGGATTGGGCGCGCTGGGTCTGACCCAGATTGTGGTGTGGCTGGGGGCAGGTATGCTGCTGATGCGCTTTGGGCAAGCGCTGCCGTTTCTGGCGGGTGTTGTGCTGCCGCTGGATATGCTGGTGTTGTTCATCCTCTACTTCCTGCTCAGCTATTTTCTGCTGGCGACGCTCATGGCGGGCATCGGCGCGATTGCTGGTTCGGAGCAGGAGAGCCGTCAGTACGCCGGTATCTTCGGCATTGTCTTTGCCATTCCGTTCTTCTTCGTTGTTCAGTTTATTGAAGACCCGAACGGCAATGTTCCGCTTATCCTGAGCATGATCCCGGTCACCTCGCCGATGTCGATGCTGCTGCGGGTGGGCTTCGGCGCGGTTCCGTTCTGGCAGATTCTTCTCAGCCTGGGCATTCTGCTGGTGACGGCGCTGTTGATTTCGGTGGCGTCAGCGCGTATTTTTCGCTGGTCATTGCTGTTGTATGGCAAACGGTTCAGTCTGCGCGAGCTTTGGCGGGTGGCGCGTTCCGCCCCGACGCCTGAAGTCAGTGCAGCTCGCGCGGCGCAACAGGGGGTTTCATCATGAAGCATATCGTGCAGGTATTCATCTACGAGTTCCGCCGCAGTTTCCGCCGGCGCGGGTTTCTGTTCGCCACCTTTGGCATCCCGCTGATCGCCTTTGTGCTCTACTTCGGCTTCCAGATTGTCACCAGCCTCAATAACAGTAATGCGGCGAATGAACCGATTGCTGCTCCAACCCAGGAAGCGGATGAAAATCTCTTTCGTGGCATCGAAACCGCTGGATATGTTGATCTGTCGGGCCGATTCCCAGCGCCAACTGAGGCCATCAGGGGACTGAATCATTACCCGGACGAAGCAGCAGCTCAGGCAGCGCTGGACGCCGGTCAGATTGATGTCTACTATGTCATTGAAGCCGATTATCTGGAGACCGGTGATGTCACGCTGGTGATGCCGCGTTTCTATCTGAACCGGGTCTCCACCGAGCCGATCCGCCGGCTGGTGATGAGTAACTTCTCTGAAGGCGTCGATACCAATCTCTTCAGCCGGTTAGTCAATCCGGCCAGCTTTCGTGAGGTTAATCTCCAGCGCGATGCCAGCGGCGAGACCACAACCGATTTTGGGGCGGATTTCGCAATGGTGTACATCTTTGCGCTGGTGCTGCTGCTGGCCGTCTTCACCACCAATGGCTATCTGATGCAGGGTGTGATCGAGGAAAAGGAGACCCGCCTCATCGAAATCCTCACCTCATCGATGCGCCCGACACACCTCCTGGCTGGCAAGATTCTGGCGTTCGGTCTATTGGGGCTGGTGCAGGTTGGCGTGTGGATTGGCGCAGTGGTATTGTTCGGACGGCTGGCGGCTGGCGGGGCTATCGAGGCTTTA
The DNA here is from genome assembly GCA_022843385.1 of Anaerolineae bacterium. Lineage (GTDB taxonomy): Bacteria > Chloroflexota > Anaerolineae > Aggregatilineales > Phototrophicaceae > CFX2. Next base: position 13,231 of record JALHNT010000016.1, read on the forward strand.
GCACCCCTAGGAAACCTGGCGCTCGAACCCGGTCAGTTGATCCTGTTTGTGGTTTATTTTGTGCTGGCCTACCTGTATTTCGCTGCCAGCTTCGGCGCAGTGGCCGCCATCTCCAACTCGATGCAGGAAGGGCCACAGTATGCCGTCATCTTCACCCTGCCAGCCATCATTCCGTTTTATCTGAGCAGCCTCTTCACCACCTCGCCGGATGGTAACCTGGCGGTGATTCTCAGCCTGATCCCATTCACCTCACCGCTGTCGATGGTGATGCGACTGGCTCTCACCACAGTACCGTTTTGGCAGATCGTGCTCAGCCTGGGATTATTGATCCTGCTGGACATCGGCATGATCTGGCTGGCGGGACGGTTGTTCCGGGTACAGTCGCTCCTGGCGGGGCAGGTGCCCAAATTGCGGGATATTCCTCGTCTGCTGCGGGGATAAGGATAAAGAAGGGCGGGGAAAATTTCCCGCCCTTCTGTTTGCTACTGTTAGCCGGAAGCCCAGGTGATCAGGCCTGGCAGGAAAGTGGTGTGCAGGAAGGGGTGGTAAGGCATCACCCGCACCGACACGCCACGTTCGCCGCTGGTACCATATTCGATGTTGGCGGTGAATTTGCAGGTGCCGTTACCATCAACGCCGCTGGCTTCCATGTTCGACGCCGTGGCCGCATTGTCGATATAACCCTGCGTATTCAGGTTGCCGTAATAGACCTGCACTTTGACATCGTTAGGTGTCAGTTGACCCAGGTCGATATGGGCTGTTACTTCGATCTGTGACCCCACCTTGATCTGCGTATCCGAGACCTTCACGCTGCGGATGTTGACATGCCGCCACGCCTGATTCAGCTTGCTGCGCCAGGCGGCGTATTCCAGCCCGGTTTTCATGTCGCGCTCGGACATCGCGGCGACGGTCCGATTGCTGGGCATGTAGAAGCCCTCAGCATATTCCTGTACCATGCGCCGGGTGTTGAAGTAGGGGGCCAGCTTCTTCATGCCGGCCTTAACCTTGGCGATCCATTCGCGCGGCAGGCCATCGCGCCCGCGTTCGTAGTACAGCGGGATGATGTCCTGTTCCAGCGTGTTGTACAACGCTTCGCTCTCGACGAAGTTCTGGTGTTCCCACTCGCTATCGCTGTATTCTTCGCCGTTGCCAATCGCCCAGCCGACATCGCTGCTGTAGGCTTCTGCCCACCAGCCGTCGAGGATGCTGCAATTCAGACCCCCGTTGTAAATGACCTTCATGCCGCTGGTGCCGCTAGCTTCCTTCGGGCGCTGCGGTGTGTTCAACCACACATCCACGCCCTGCACCAGATTGCGGGCGATATTCATGTCGTAGTTTTCCAGGAAGACAATCGAATGACGGAAGTCGGCATCGCGCGCCAGATTGACGATCTGCCGAATCAGATCCTTGCCACCGGTATCATGCGGGTGGGCTTTGCCGGCGAAAATGATCTGAACCGGATACTTGCTGTTGTTGAGGATGCGCTTCAGTCGTTCCGGGTTGCGGAAGAGCAGGGTAGCGCGCTTATACGTGGCGAAGCGCCGGGCGAAACCGAATGTCAGCGCATCCGGGTTCAGCACTTCCTCGGCGGCCTTGATTTCGCTCTGCGAGGCACCGCGATGGGTTAGCTGCTGCCGCAGACGGTCACGAGTGAAGGCCACCAACCGTTCGCGCCGTCGTTCATGGGTACGCCACAGTTCGGCGTCGGGGATGGTTTCGACCTTGCTCCACACTTCGGGGCGCTCCTCATCGGTGCGCCAGGCCGGGTCGAGGTAGCGATCAAACAGCGTCGCCATCTCGCGGCTGATCCAGGTGTGAACATGGATGCCGTTGGTCACCGAGCCGATAGGGACTTCCTTCTCCGGGACATTGGGGTAGACCCAGTTCCACATACTGCGCGAGACTTCGCCGTGCAGTTTGGCGACGCCATTCGCGCCCGCCGACAGGTTGAGCGCCAGCACGGCCATTGAGAACAATTCATAGGTTCCCATATTCTCGCGCCCCAGATTGAGGAATTCATCGCGCGAGAGACCCATGCTGCGATAATAGTCGGTGAAGTGTTCGTCGATCAGGTCGAAGCCGAAGCGCTCCAGACCGGCTGGCACCGGGGTGTGGGTGGTGAAAATGTGGCTGGCCGAGCTGATCTCTTTGGCCTGCTGAAAGCTCATCTTCTTCTCGGTCATCAACTGCCGCATCCGTTCCAGCGCCAGGAAGGCCGAGTGCCCTTCGTTCATGTGACAGATCGACGGACGCAGCCCCAGCACATCCAGCAGCCGGATGCCGCCGATGCCCATCAGGATTTCCTGGCGGATACGGGTGCGGCGATCACCGCCGTATAACCGGTCTGTCAGATTACGATCTTCTTCGCGGCTGTTCTCCGGCACATTGGAGTCGAGCAGGAACAGCGGCACACGCCCGACCTGAACTTTCCACACCTGGGCGTAAAGTTCCCGGCCCGGCATCGGCACCGAGATCTTCAGCGGCTTGCCATCTTTATCGCGCTGCAAGATGACCGGCTGGGTGGAGTAGTCGATGATGGGGTACAGCTCCTGCTGGAAGCCATCGGCATTCAGATACTGCTGGAAGTAGCCCTCCTGATACAGAATACCCACACCCACCAGCGGCAGCCCCAGATCGCTGGCGCTCTTGAGGTGATCGCCGCTCAGGACTCCCAGACCGCCGGAGTAGTTCTGCAAACACTCGGCGATGCCGAACTCCATCGAGAAGTAGGCGATGATAGGCTTCTGCTTCAGGGTGCCATAATGGGTTTCGTACCAGGTCTGGCGGTCATTCATGTAAGCGTCGAATGACTCGCAGACATTGTTGAAGTGGGCCATGAAGGCCGGGTCGTCATGCGCGGTCTGCAACCGATCCTGACTGATCTGACCGAGCATGAGGATCGGATTGTGATAGGTGCTTTCCCACAGGTCACGATCCAGACGGCGAAAAAGGGCAATGGTCTCATGATCCCATGCCCACCGCATGTTATAGGCTAATTCTTGTAAGCGGCGCAATGGTTCCGGCAAATTCGGAATGACATTGATTCGGCTGACCGGTCTCACCATTCGAGTTGTCTCCTGCTTTTCCAGGTCATATTGAGTTGTGCAACGGTAGCATATCAGACTTCGGCGGCACTTGACAACCACAACCATACAAGTGACACAGCGAAAATTTGTAAAAAATCACCTTTACACCGATTGCAATTATCTCTACAATGCCGAATAGGTGAAGTTTTTCTCAAACTATCACAGATAGTGCGATGTCTAGGAGGAGTACATGAATATGCTCAAGAAACAACCACTCAAGAGCAAGCCGGTTTGCAAGGTCACGTTCTCGCTGCCCGAATCCGTCAAGGCGGAAACGGTCTTCCTGGTTGGGGATTTCAACAACTGGGACGAGAAGGCGACGCCGATGAAACAACTCAAGAAGAACGGTCAGTTCACCATCACCCTCGATCTGGATTCCGGCAAGGAATACCAGTTCCGGTATCTGGTGAACGGCGCTGAATGGCACAACGATTGGCACGCCGATAAGTATGTGCCGAACCCGTTCAGCGGTGACAACTCGGTCGTCACGACCTGATTGCACTGAATTGTTTCGTATTCTGGAGGGGCTGATACCAGCCTCTCCAGAGGTTTTTACCTGTAATCGTTTACCTGTTTGGTAACCAAAACTGATCCTTTTTTCGCACTTCACCCGAACACTCGCACATCTGTGAATCACAAAAAGAAAGAGGAGCTGAATGGCTCCTCTTTCTTTTAGTCGGACTGATTCTCTCAGATCATTCGCCCTGTGGCCGCGAACGCAGCGCGATGTAGTCCAACACATTACGCCCGACGCAGCGACCCTGATCGATACCATTCTCAACCGCTGCGCGGAAGTGGATGCCGCCGTAGATGCGCGAGATGGCGGCTTCGGTGGCCGCTGCTTCAAACGAGGTGAAGGAGCGCGGCCGCATCCCATGCCGGCGCACCGAGTTATCGGTAAACGCTACGGTGCCAAACATCCCGGTCAGCACTTCCGCAGCGGCGGCTGAGGCAACCGAGTGACCAGATGGATACTCCGGGAAACCCGGCGAGGCGATGAACGGCTCCCAGCGCGGGTCGATGTATTCCTGGATGTAGGTTTCCGGGCGCAGCAGGTTGATCTGGTATTTAAGTGACCAGGCGGAGATGAACGAATCGCCCAGCGCCGCACCCACCAGCGCGTACATCATCGACGCCCGTTCCAACTTCAGATCGAGCACATCCACCATCTGATTCTGGATCATCACCCAGTGACCGGCTGGCGCACCCGTTTGTCCAGGGGTATCGACCCAGAAACGGGCGATGTCTTTCTGTTCCGGCGTCAGGCGATCACCGATGTTTTTGACTTCGAGCGCCTGGGCATAGAAGGTCGAGTTTTCGTCGGTGCTGAATTCCATGTTGGGCTGGACCGCGCAGGCGTCGGCATAATACAGGGCGAAGGGCCGAATGGTTCCCCAGTAGGGTTCAACCGCTTTCATGCCTTCGCGGGTTGGCACCCAGAATGACAGATCGCCGGTCGGGATTTCCCAGACCATTTCCTTCGCCTCAGTGTAACCGTCGGTGGCGATCCATTCCTTGATGACCTCGCCTACACTGTCGCCATATTCCAGGGAAGCGGCTACCACCTCTTCACCCACCGCGCGTTCGCGGGCGCGTCCCTGAGTGTCGCGCAGCGCGGTGATCGCCTGCTGCGTTTCCCGATCATCGGATGGAAAGAAGCTGCTGATGACGGTCGAAAGCGCACCATTGGCCGAGCTGATCCAATCAATAGCGACGCCTTCTTCGGGGTAGGGCATATCCGGCATACTGGTCAATTGACCGCTGAGCGAGAAGCCTTCAGGGATGCCACCCAGCACGGACTGGTAGGCGGTGATGCCGGCATACGCATACAGGCGCGAAGCGGCCGGCGCGTCTACGGTGTTGGCTTCAACCCGCTGATACAGCAGATCCATCCACTGCACCAGAACGTCGGCTTCCAGATCAGCTGCCACTGGCAGTGCTTCGGCCTGATCCTGTGCCGCGGCCACGCTGAAGGTCAACGATAGACACAAACCAATGATCAAAAGGATGCGAGACTTCACTATGAACCCCCTTCACTGCCTGTCTGATACTGGCATTATAGGTCAGATTCATCAGCCGTACTCATGACGGACGGCGTATGTTTATCCGCCGTTTGACCTATGCACCATAGACGCCGGACTCAGCCGATTCGTTCCGCCCGGCGGACGGCGAAGGCCAGAATCCATTCGGTCAGGGCGGACTGTACCATGGCGAAGGCCAGCAAGGTAATGCCGAAGAACACACCATAGGGGATGGTGGCCCAGACTTCGCTGTAGAATCCCAGATGCAGATAAGACAATCCCCAGTCGCCGACAGCGCCGAAGGTCGCCATCAGCAGCCACGACTCCAGATTGCCCAGCGTGGTCAGTTCACCCCGAATGAAAATGGTCGCGCCATAGACCAACGCGCCGACAATAAACAGGCGCAGGATCACGCCGATCATCTGCACCATCACACTGTACACCCGCTGCTGGATGCTGACCGAAATCAGCAGTCCAAAGGCGGCGATCAGGCCGATGCTGGTGAAGGGCAGCAGCAAACCCGCTGTCATGAGAAAAGCCAGCAGCAGCGCCCCGACCACCGGCGAAATTTCCGGGGTGATGTTGTTGATGAGCAGATCGATGTAGCGCCCTTGAAAGGCTGTCAAATCATAGAGGATGCCGGCGATCATGCCGATGCGGACGACCAGGATGATGCCGAGGATGAAGCGCAGTCGGTAGTAAACGGTGGCCCAGCGGGCGCGCAGCGACAGACCCGCGCCGGATTCGGTGGCGCGCAGATTATCCCAGGTCTGGCGGCGTTTCTGTTCGCTGACGGCATTCACGGTCAGCGCCAACGCGCCCACCTGTGCCAGCACTTGCAGCGCCAGCGTCGGCCAGTACACCAGATTGATGGCGCTCTCGGTCAGATTTTGCCCCAGCGGATTTTGCAGCAGGCCGGTGCCGATCACATAACCGGCCACGAATAACAGCACCACCACCAGCGACAGTCCCGCCGCCTGGGCATAGCGCGTGCGCCGGGGTACCCGCTGCAATAAGCCCAGTTCGTAACGGACATGGGGATGACGCGGGCGCGCCCAGTCCGGCAATTGCATACCAAGTCGCTGCAATAACATAGTTACTCCTCATCCAGTAACAAACGACCGATCTTTTGCTCCAGTTGGGTCAGCGCATCCATCCACTCCGCTGTCGTCACCTGCACCGTCTCACCATAACGGATGTAGTGGATGAAGACGTCGGGCGTGATGGACTGACCTGTCACGGCCAGCAATTGCTGCTGGGCGGCGGCGGCATAGACGCCGACCTGTAAATGATAGCGTCTGGCGTGTTCGACCACCACCTGTTGATCGACCGGGCTGTGATACCCCGGCACATGGCTGGTCTTGTAATCCAGCACCACCCACACCCCATCGGCACGCTGGAACAGCACATCCAGCACACCATGCACCACCCGCTGCTGGGCACGGTATACAAAGGGGATTTCTCGATATAGCCGTGTGGCCTGCCGCATGGCATCGTAGATCGGGCTGGTCAGCGTGTCGTGCAGCAAGCGGACGGCTTCGCGCACGGCATATTCCTGCTGCCGCTGATCGACCACCCCGAGCTGCCAGGCATAATTGACCAGTCCCAGATTCAGCGCTTCGCCTTGTGGAATGACCGAGTATCCCAGCACACGATGCACCATCTCGCCGATGATGCGCCGTGAGACCTCCTGTGGCTGGTAACGGATGCGATCAATCGTCGCCGGCGCTTCATGCAGCAGATTCTGCCGCACCTTACGGGCATAGAAATCGTCGATAGCGGCTGCTCCCAGATCAGCGATCTGGGAGGCGGTCATATGGCGGGCGATGGCTGTGCGATCTTTGGGGATGCTGCCCAACAGTGTCGGCACATCGCCTTGCAACGCCAGCGGGTTGCCCTGCTGTATGACGGGATCATCCCACAGTGCCGCCGACTCCTTGCTGCCCAGCGCCAGTTCATCATCGCCGGGTGGGGTAGGGGGAATGGTCAGCCGCACTGCGCCGACTTCGGGTATTGTGACCACCTGAGTCCCGGCAACCAGTGTGACATCACTCAGCCGCAGTGCCCGCCACAGCCAGTCCATCCAGCTATTGCCCATCTTTTCCGCGTCGCCGGTTGGGAGTTGCCCGGAAAGGAGCAGGTAATCCTGGGCGCGGGTGGCCGCCACGTAGAGCAGGCGTTTGCGTTCGGCTGTCAGCCGCGCCTCATCCAGCCGCCGCGCCTGTAGATACGAAGCCGGTTCCACCAGTTTGTTTTCGGCCTCGTCGTACACCTGACACACCAGCCCCACCAGCGGATCATACAGTGCAGCCCTGCGTTCATAGGCATTGCGCTTCCAGCCCACATCCGCCAGCGCCACCAACGGGAATTCCAGTCCTTTGCTGGCATGGACGCTCATCAGCGTCACGGCGTTCTGGGCATCCACCGCTGCCTGTCCCTCGCGGACTTCGGGGGTCGTCAGATCGCGCAGCATTTGCTGGAAAACACCCAATGTAATCTGACCGCTGGCTTCGGCTTTGTCCAGCAGCTTCTCGACATTGCCGCGCCGCTGTGCGCCATCCGGCAGACCGGTCAACGTCGCCAGATAGCCGGTCATGTCGAGCGCCCCGCGCAGCAGTTCGGCGATGGTCACCCGTCCAACCTGCTGCCGCAGCCGTCGCAGGACATCGCTGACGAACCGCAGCCGTTCCGCATCCTCTTCGGGTGGATCAACCGGTTCCTGAACCGCCTGCCACAAACTCAGTCGATTGCCGTCAGCAGCGCGTTGCAGCCGCAGCGCCAGCAGCGCATCATCGCTCAGGGCGAATAAGGGGGAACGCAGCGCCGATGCCAGCGCCAGATCATCGCCGGGGTTGTGCAGTGCCGTCAGCAGATCGATGAGGTCCCACACCTCCTGACGGCTGTAATAGCCGCGCCCGGAGATCGTCACAAACGGCAGCCCGACGGCCTTGAAGATATCCTCGTAGAGGTTAATGCTGGAGGTGGCCTGAAACAGGATCGCCATATCCCGATACAGAATCGGACGTCGCTCTCGCTGTTCCTTGTCGAAGATCAGCCGGCCTGCTGCAACCAGCTCACCCAGCCGTTTCCCGAGCGCGTAAGCCTCCCACTGGCGCAGATGTTCTTTGTCATCCGCGTCTTCGGCGGCGTACTGTTTGTCGATCAGGATGAGTTCGATAGGCGGCGCGTCATCCGGCGAGTCAGGGCGATGGGCGGTCATCCCCTCACCCAATTCCACCTGATACGCCCTCACCGGACTGGTTGGATCACGCACCAGGATTTGGGCGAAGAGCGCGTTGAGCGCTGTCACCAGAGTGCGATGAGTGCGGAATGAGGTGGCGAGCGCCAGTTGGTCACCGCCAGCTTCGGTGATCGTTCGCTGCACGTCGTTGAAAACGCTGACATCCGCCCCGCGAAAAGCGTAGATCGACTGCTTGGGATCACCGACGACGAACAGGCTGCCCTCACCGGTCGCTGGTGTTAATGCCTGGGCGATGTTCCACTGGCGCTGGTTGGTATCCTGAAACTCGTCGATCAGCAGATGTTTGAACTCGCCCTTCTGATAGCGCTGGCGCACCGCCTCGTGGTCGCTCAAGAGCTGGCTGGTCAGGCGTTCCAGATCATCGAAGTCGAGCTGCGCCCCTTCCTGCTTGGTGCTCCGATAAGCCGCCTGACTCAGACGAATCAATTCCGCCCATAACGGCAGCAGCGCCGCAGCCCGTTCGTCCAGCGCATCGGGTGGAGCGCCGATCTCGTCCAGCGCTTGCTCGACGGCGGCTCGTATGGTTTTGAGTGCCGCCTTAGCCTGATTGAAGGCCTCCTCGCTGCCCCAATTGCTCTTACTGCCCCCCCTCAGGTTGATGCTTTTCTTCAGCCGTTCCAGCGCTTCCATCACCAGGTTGAAGTCATCGGCGCTGTTGAGGGTCTCGATCAGACTGCGACTGCTCGTCCAGATGTCCATCAGCTTGTCGTCGTTGCTCGGCCAGCCGTGCGGTGCCTGCCACGCCACCGCCGCTTGATAAGCGCGGTTCTGTCGCAGGGCGGTGATGTGCTGCCAGCCGTGCGCCTGCCACAACGCCTGCCAGCGCTGCATGAGATTGTCCGGCAGCGGTTCCAGGTCTACCTCAAGCAGTTGGGTCAGCGTGCTGTGAATCAGGCTGGGATCGTATTCGACCAGCAGCCGGTTGAGGGGGTGGTCGGGCGTGGTGACAATCGCCTGCATCACCTGTTCCAGCGCTTCGTCGCGCAGGATGTCGGCATTCACTTCTTCCAGCACTTCAAAGGCCGGGTCGATGCCGGCCTCGGCCGCGTTGGCGCGCAGGATGGAAGCGCACAGGCTGTGAATGGTGCCGATGCGGGCGCTATCCATCGCCGCGATGCGACTGGCCCATAAGTCGCGCTGATCGGGCGCGGCCTCGGCATAGCGCGTTTCCAGCGCTTTCCGCACCCGATCCCGCATTTCCTGGGCGGCTTTGTTGGTGAAGGTGATGGCGACCAGCGCGTTCAGCGGCCATTCCGGATGGGCATCCAGCAGCGCCAGGTAACGCTGCACCAGCACATAAGTCTTGCCCGACCCTGCGCCGGCCACCACCACCAGATCGCGATCATGGATGTGGATGGCCTGCTGCTGCACCTGGGTAGCTAGAGAGTCGCTCATTTGCGCATCACTCCGATGCGGCACAGGTGGGTGTAGTCACAATAATGGGTGCAGGCAGCGCCTTTGCGCTGGCGCGGATGGGCGGCGAAATCACCGGCGCGTCCGGCCTGGAGATGCTCGGTCAGGCGCGCGCGCGCTTCATCCAGCGCCGCGGCATCATCCTCATCTTCCAGATGCAGGCCGCCGCTGGTCTTCTGATTGCTGATGTGCCAGAAGGCACCGCCCAACACCCCGGTTGGCTTATCCGCATCCGGGAGCTGGTCGAGGATGACCTGACTCGCCAGCAGATAGAGCATCATTTGAAAGTTGACGCCAGTGCGCATATCGCTGACCGGGATGGTGGTGCTGCCGGTTTTGTAATCGACCACGATCACCTGATCGCCGACCCGATCCATCCGGTCGATGAAGCCGATGACGCGCAGACTCCCCAACCCATCGCTGATGAACAGATCGAGCGTATGGTCATCTCGCGGGCTGAACGGCGTTTCCAGTAGATAGGGCAGCCGTGTCTGCTGCTCCACCAGTTTGTTCAAGGGACTCTGTTCCGAGAAGTCCAGCCGCATCAGCGCTTCCAGCTTCCGCAGGATGGCGATTTGTTCCTGCTGCCACAACGCCGACTGGCGAAAACCGATGGCCTCCGGCGCAGTGGCGAAGACCTGCTGGGCGACTTCTCGCAGGGTGGCGACCGCCTGCTCCTGATGATCGGCTGTGATGGCGATGCCTTCAGTCTTGAGTCGGGCGTAGGTCTGTTCCAGGATGGCATGGTTGAGCGTCCCGCGCTGGGCGGCATCCATTCCTTCTTCCGGCTCTTCGATGGCCTCCAGCTTCAGCAGCCGCTTGGCGAAGAAACGAAAGCCACACGCTCCATAATCATTGAACTGGCTGGCGCTCCAGCGGCGCTGCGGGCCGAGTTCGTGCGCCACCCAATCCAGCAGGCGTGGTGTACGCAACCGTCCCGAATACTGGTCAAACCCACGACGGGTCATGCGGCGGCGCTCGATCTGACGGGCGTGGCGGATGTGCGCCCAGAGCTGCGGCTGCTGTTGCAACAGCCAGTGGTACGCTCCGGCTAAGGCCGCATGTTCTGCTGTGCCATTCAACGCTGCGGCGACGGTCAGCGCTACTTCTGCCGGAGTCGCCGCCTGTTGCAGCGGAAGGGCCATGCCAGGGCGTAGCCTATGCTCCTCAATGCGCTCGGCGGCATCGGAGTAAATTACCTGCACCGCCCGCCACAGATGGCTGGCCGGCCACAGGCTGCCATTCTGGGTGGTGGGTCGTGTGAGCGTCAGCGTCTCGCGCGCCTGACTGATGAGTTCGTAAAACAGCCCTTCATCGGCGGCGCGTTCGGCCTGGGTCTCCAGCAGCACACCGGCCTGGCGCAGGCGTTCCCGTTCACTGTCCAGGTACAGTGGATCTTCTGCCGTCGGTGCCGGGAAGATACCTTCCGATAGACCGGGGATGAACACATGGCGATGGGGCAGGCCGCGCCCATCGGCGACGGTGGTGATGAGGACGCGCCCGAAACGATTGGGGCTGCGTTCGACCGCCGCTGTGCCGACGGCTTTCTTGAGATCATTCAGGAATACTGCCCAGGTCGAGTGAGTCGCCTGGGAGAGATTCAAGGCGGCCAGCAAGCGCTGTGCTGCCAGCAGGTTGCGCAGCAGGTGCTTGAACTCGTGCAAGGCGATCAGATCACGGCTCAGGAGCGCGGGGGTATCGACCATATCACGGATCTGCTGGATGATGCCCAGGCCGCTGGTCAGATTCTCGTTGGCCGGGTCGTCATCCGGGTCTGTTTCTGGGTCGCTTCCCAGCAGCTCTTCCAGCCAGATGATATACCGGTCGATGCTGTCGCTCTCGCGCGATGTGATCGTGTTGAAGAATGCGGTCAGCGACTTCGCCAGCGCTTGCGCCTGTTCGGGTTCGAGCAGAGCCGCCCGTTCATCGCCATCTTCATCCAGTCGGGGCTGGCTGGCCTGCCGCAGCGCCCGCAGCCAATCCTCCTGTCCCGCGATTACTGCTTCTTCCCGGCTGACCTTATCGAGCAGATGCACCGCTTCGGTGTCCAATCCCTTGATGCGCAGGTAGGGCGACCCCAGCGCATCGATGACTTCGCGCCGGCGAAAATTGCGCCCGGCGATGTCCAGCAGATCGAGGATGGCGATGATGGCCGGGTTGGTCGCCAGCGGCTCGCCGTAGTGCAGCGCGACCGGCACGCCATACGACCGCGCCGCCTGCGTCAGGGCTGTACCATATCGCTCCCAATCGCGCACCGCGATCAGGATATCGTCGGCGCGTGTGCCAGCCAGCAGCAGACGCTTGACCGCTCGAATGATGGCTGCCGCTTCCTGTTTTGGTTCAGGCGCTTCAATCCAGTTCGCCTGACCGTCTGACGGGAGCGGTTGGGCGGCGCTGCGGAAGCTGTTCTCGGTCAGGTGTTGCAGCGCTGGCGGACGTTGATTGGACGACTCAAAAGAGAGCAGCGTCAGGTTGAGCGGCTGCCCCAGTGCCTCGTGTGCGGTCTGCAAGCGCAACTGTGCCTCGGCGAAACGCCGTCCGACGGTGGCCTCTCGCCCTGGTACGGTCGGCAGTGTCACAAGCGTTTGCTGGGTGCGGGCGCTCAACAGTGTCACCAGTTGGGTTTGCAGTGCATTGAATTGATCGAACCCATCCACCAGCAGCAGTGCCACATCCGCCGCCAGTTGGCTCTGGTCGCGCACCTGATCCAGCGCCAGCCAGCCTTCGCCTTCGCGATCCACCAGGTCATTCTCGCGCAGTTTGTCCTGATAGCGGGCATAGATCAAGGCCAGTTCACGATCCTTGTCACTGCTGGCGGCTGCGGCGAAGACTTCCGGTGGGATGACATTCTGCTTCAATTCATCGAGGAAAGTAGCGATCACCCGCGTGAAACCGGGGGTATCGGCGATGGCGCGGAAAATCCTCAACTGACCCTGCTGGTTCAGGTCGTTAATGACCGCCCGGATCAGCCACAACCGCGCGGTCGGGTCAAGCTCGCGCTGCGGTAGACCGGCGCTTTCCAGCAGGCGGGCATACAGGCTGTAGAAGTTGAAGAAGTGAATGTTGAAATAAACCGGCGGCGCGGTGGGGTCATCAATGAGGCGCTGACGGAAGGCATCTTCCTGACGTTTGCCGGGAAGCAGCACCCAGATCGGCGCGAAGGGCTGCTGTTGGATGACGCGGTTCATCACCCCCAGCGCATAATGGGTTTTGCCCGCCCCGACCGGCCCCAGCGCTAACTCGGTCGCCATCGCCTATTCGAGCAGCAGACGGCGCACGGCCGCCGCCCATTCCACCGGGACGCGGTCGGGCTTGGCGAGGTACTGCTTGCCCAGGTTTTGTCCCAGTGTGTGCAGATGGCTGATCTGGACGACCGGATTTTTCTCGGCGATCTGCGCCGCCCCTGGCCCGGCAGTGAAGACGATGATGCCGAACACCGGCACATCAGCCAGATTCTTGCGGGCCATGAATTCGCGCAGGCGTTTTACATCTTCAACCGTTTCCTGCGTCGGGTTAATCTTCCAGGGTAGCCACTCGTTGTCTTTGGGGTTCAGCCGCAGCCAGTTGCCGGCTTCGTTGGCGAAGTTGCCCTGGCTATCCAGAATGCGGAAGACCAGCACACCAGGCGGCCCAAGCAGCACCGCGTCAATATAGCCGATGCCGGGTTTGTTGATGTTGCGAATGAAGGAATAGCGATTGTCAAACGTGCCGGTCTGGGTCAGATACTCGCCAGTCAGCAGCGCCAGATCGTTCTCTTTGCGGCGGGTGAGGGCGCGGATACCCATCGCAATCGCCAGGATCACCACCACAATGCCGCCATAGAGCAGGAAACTGGTGATGATGTCATACACCCAGAACAGGGGATGGGTGCGCGGCAGCAGCAGAATCGTGGTGAAAACCAAACCAAGCACCGTCATCAGAACGCCGACGGCCAGCACAATAAATCCCAGTTGCAGCAGTTGTGTCGAGCGACGGTTCAGCGCTCGAACGGGCGCAATGTTATCCATAGAGTCCGTTCTATTTGGGTTTGGGGGCGACTATCTTGGCGCGGCGCGCAGCGATCACTTCTTCCAGAATCTTCTGCAATTCATTGAAGCGCGGCAGCGGCTTGTACATCAGCTTATCGGCCTGCCCCTGAGTCATCACAACTTTTTCCTCTTCAGGATTCAGCCGGTAGGCCGTGGCGAAAACAATCGCCACATTCTTCAGAATCGGGCTTTGGCGCAACCGTTCGGCCACATTCACGCCGTTCACACTGCCGGGCAGCCGGATGTCCAGCAGTGCCAGCTCTGGTAACTCGCCTTTGAATCGTCCCGCGTCAACATCGTCTATCCAGTTTACTGCTTCTTCGCCATCTACAAAGGCCACACCGTCGATGCCCCACATTTCAAACATCGCCAGCAGCACTTCATAGATATCCGGCTCGTCCTCAACGACCATCCAGGTAGACAAAGTGGACTCCTTAGTGGTGATTAACCGTTTCCAACCATTATACCGATTTTTTTCTTACACGAGTCGGACAAAATTGAGCGATTCATTAAGCGCATTTCAACGCTTCAGTCTATACTAACGAGTGAGTTGTCGTGCAGTTCCGACTGCTTGACACCATCTCACAGCCGTTCAGCAGACTCAGGAGGTCGTATTGATATGGCTTATCGCAGAAGATGAAACTGACATTCGTAATCTTCTGCTCATCGTGATGCAAGCCTGGGGTTACAAAGTCCTGGCTTTTGAAACCGGTCAAAAAGTTTGGGATTGGTTAGACGCGGTTGAGGGTGGAACTTATACCGGCGAGCTGCCGGAGCTGGCACTGCTCGATATTCGGATGCCTGGCAAACGGGGTAACGAATGCGCCAATCGAATGCGTTCGCTGGCGGCGTTGCAAAACCTGCCCATTGCCCTGATGACAGCCTATTCGCTGAACGAAGCCGAACGGCAGGCCTTCATGAAAAACGATGGCGTTGATGCCATTGTGAACAAGCCGCTGCCACCCTTTGACGAATTGAAACCTTTGCTGGAGAGTATCATCCAGAAGAAGCGCTCATCCACCTGATGGAGATGCAGAGAGAAATATGAGCAACCCACAACAGATCAGCCAGGGCGTGCGCGGGGTCAACAGTCTTGGCCTGCTGACCGAGCGCCTGTTCAGCCAGTTGTATCGTGGCCTGAACAAAGGCTCACCACAGCCGCGCCAGCCCGATGACAACACCCAGCAGTTGCGCCGGGTCATTCGCCAGCGTGACGCCGAGATCGAACGCCTGAGTGGCATCATTCATGCCCTGGATGAAGGCATCATCATGCAGGATCTCGATGGTCGGGTGGTGCTGGAAAATAGCGCTGCCCGCAAGCTGATCGGCAGCCGCAAGGATTTCTGGGAAAGCGAAATTGGCAGTCTGTTCAATGCTTATCGTGATGTGACCGAAGTCGATTCGGAGCTTGTGCCGCTGGGCGAACCAACCCGTATCCAGGTCAACAACCTCATCATCGGCGCTCAGGTGGCGGCGGTCGCGGATACCCAGGGCAATCGCCTGGGGAGCATGATTATCCTGCGCGATGTCACCCGCGATGCGCTCTCGGAACGGCTAAAGGATCAGTTCATCACGGGCATCTCGCATGAACTGCGGACACCAATGCAGGTCATCAAGGGCATGAGCGAAGTGCTGCTGGGGCAGCCGGCGGATGCGCCACCCAACCGTCGTTTCCTGGAAACCCTCAGCCGCAACGTCGATATTCTGGATCGTATGATCGTCGAGCTGTTGGATATTTCGGAGATGAGCGCTGCCGCCTTTGCCATCCGGCGCGATCCGCTCAATCTGGAGGACATGATCTGGCAGGTGGTGCGAGGGATCGGCCCCGAAGCGAAAAAAGCCAAACTCGAGATCCGGGTGATGGTGCGCGATGCTGATGCGTTACAGGCCAACGGCGATGACCAGCGGCTGCGCTGGGCGCTCGGTCATCTGGTGCAGAATGCCATTCGCTACAACGAGTCGGGTGGTTATGTGACGGTGATGGCTGGACTGAGCGGCGACAAGCAGATCGCTATTCAGGTCTTGGACAGCGGCGTGGGTATCTCGAAGAAAGACCTGCCGCACATCTTTGATCGCTTCTATCGCGGTGAACCGCGCACCCGGGGTGGC
This sequence comes from Anaerolineae bacterium, assembly GCA_022843385.1. Taxonomy (GTDB): domain Bacteria; phylum Chloroflexota; class Anaerolineae; order Aggregatilineales; family Phototrophicaceae; genus CFX2. The sequence continues at coordinate 29,150 of JALHNT010000016.1, forward strand.
AAGCTGCTCGACCCGCGCGGTTTGGGGCAGGGGTTGTTTGTGGCACGGACGGTGGCCGAGGCGCATGGCGGGTATCTGACCGTCAATAGCGAGGTGCATCAGGGCAGCGTGTTTACAATGGTGCTTCCCGTCGCTGATGCCGGCTGATCTCGTCCAGGGCTTCTTCGAGCGTCGCAGTGAAACGATACTTGATGATCACGTTTTGTATGCCATAGATGCGCGGGATCAGGTCGATAAATGTCTTGAGCATGCCATAATTGCCAACGAAGAAGGTGAGTTCTTCGTGCGATGGATCAGCCTTAACCAGTTCCAGTATCGAACGTAGATTAAAGCCTTTCGGCAGGATTGATGAGGCGTCATCGGCAAAACAAATGATGGAATAGGTGGGGTGATCTTTGCTCCCCAATTCTGAATTGATGATGCCCAGCAGGACATTGACTTCATCCCAGGTATAGGTGAGAGCCAGTTGAGTCAGTAGAACAGTCTCACTGGCATTGTACCAGTGCACAGTGGCATACGATTGTTGGTAGATCAGTCTCATAGTTCCCCTGGTACAGCTTCCATCCCTATCATAATCGGATTATGTCTTGCCTGACCTTAAGATCGTAAAGGTCGTTCGATGGGCGCGATTTGCTACTGCACCGGTTTCCTCGTTACAATCCGCCACAGATCCGCCCATTGAAGAGGGGAACATTACCAGTGCCAGTCATCGGCGCGTTTACCTTGGTGCTGCATACGCACCTGCCCTATGTGCGGTCTGCCGGCGGCTCGGCCTTCAGCGAGGAGTGGCTTCACGAGGCGGCGGTGGAGACGTTCCTTCCCCTGCTGCAAACGCTCTACGACCTCAAGGAGTCGGGCGTCTACTTCCGCTTCACCCTATCGGTTTCCCCGATTCTGGGCGAACAACTGACCGACCCAACCGCCCTGACCAACCTCGATGCTTATCTCGACAGCAAGATCGCGGCTGCGGCTCAGGATCAAGCTCACTACAGCAGCGGCACGGATGCCAATGAGCAGATCCGTAAGTTGGCAGGAGGCTATCACGCTCATTTCACCCGCCTGCGTTCGGCCTTTCAGACTCGCTTCAATCGTGATCTGATCGGTGCGCTGCGGCGGTTACAGGACGAAGGCTTCCTCGACCTCATCACCAGCGCTGCCACCCACGCCTATCTGCCGCTGCATCAACGCGAGTCGATCCAGGCGCAGTTGGCGGCAGCCGTCACAACCCATCGCCGCCTGTTTGGCCGCGACCCATCCGGCATCTGGCTGCCGGAGTGTGGTTACCAACCTGGATTGGAAGCGCTGCTGGCACAGCACGGACTGCGCTACTTCCTGGCCGAGACTCACGCCATCACTGGTGGTGCACCTGTCGGCATCGCCAATGGTGATGTGCTGGGACCCTACGGCGTCATCAAGCGCCGCTACACCCTGCCCGCCCAGATCAACCCCGCCGAGCGACCGGCAACGACCTTTCAGCCCTACTGGGTGGCGGATGCCGAGGGGAAATCCAGCGGCGTGGCAGCGATTGGGCGCAATAACACGGCGGCCATGCAGGTGTGGGGCAGGTCGCTGGGCTACCCTGGCGACTTCGATTATCGTGAATATCACAAGCGCGCCGGCACCAGCGCCCTGCGCTACTGGCGCGTGACCGGCGTCAACATCAACTTCGGCGACAAAGACCTGTATCACCCGGAATGGGCGGCGATGAAGATCGACCAGCACGCCGAGCATTTCACCCACGTCGTCGGCGACCAACTGCGCCAGCATCACAAGCAAACCGGCGCTGTCGGATTGGTATCAGTTCATTTTGACGGCGAATTGTTCGGACACCGCTGGCATGAAGGCATCGACTGGCTCGGCAAGACGCTGCGTAATCTGGCGACCTACAAAGATATTCAGATGACGACCATCGCCGACTATGTGCGCGACTACCCACCGACCGAAACGCTGGCGCTGCCGGAGAGTTCGTGGGGCTATGGCGGTGCGGGCTTCATCTGGAATAATGGCGACACGCGCTGGATGGTGCAGGCGATGCAGGCCGCCGAAACGCGCATGGTCGCGCTGGTCGCCCAGTTCCCCGACCCCAGTGAAGCGGAACGGGCGGTGCTGAACCAGGCCGGGCGCGAACTGCTGCTGCTGCAAAGTTCGGATTGGCCGTTCCTGATTACCAGCGGGCAGGCGCGCGAGTATGCCATCCAGCGCTTCACCGGCCATCAGCAACGTTTCGATGCACTGGCACGCTCGCTGGAAAGTGGCGGCGCGAACTGGGATTTAGCCAATCAGTTTTACCAGCTTGATCGGGTCTTTCCCGATTTCGACTACCGCTGGTTCAAGCGGTGATGAGGGGGATCAGGTGGATCTGAATGTTTTGTTCGTCAGCGCCGAGGCTGCGCCGTTCGCCAAAGTCGGCGGGTTGGCGGATGTCGTCGGCTCATTGCCGGCAGCGCTGCGGCGGCTGGGGGTGGATGCTCGTGTCATCCTGCCGCATTACGGCTTCATCAACAATGATGCCTTTCATATTGCTCCTCTATTCGATTTTGAATTCCCGCGCAAGACCGGTGTCACCGATGTGCTGGTTTCCAAAACTGAGCATGATGGTGTGCCGGTGTATTTCGTCCGCGCCTGGCCGTTCTTCGGCTTCGAGTCCTCGGTCTACAGCCAGTGGAACTGGGACGTGCCGCGCTTCACCTTTTTCTCGCAGGTGGCGATGGCGGTGGCCTGGGAACTGCGCCAGCGTGAGGGCTGGTTCCCCGATGTATTCCACGTCAACGACTGGCATACCGGCCTGCTGCCGTTCCTGCTCGACCTGAGCAAACCTAGCCCGGTCTGGGGGCAGGCGGCTTCAGTCATCAGCATTCATAACATGGCCTACCAGGGCGAATACGTCGGTGGTTGGATGTGGGAGCTGGCGATTCCGGGGCGCGATCATCCCCTGCTGGTTACGCGTGGCCTGACCGATAACATGCTGGCGATGGGCATCGCCTATGCCGATAAAGTCTCAACTGTCAGCCCGCGCTATGCCGTCGAAATTCAGTACCCCTACATGGGCTATGGCCTTGACGGGTTGATCCGGGCGCGGCTGGATGATCTGGTCGGTATCCTCAATGGTCTCGATGTCGAGCTGTGGAATCCGCAGACCGATCGGATGCTGGCCTCGAACTTCGACGCTGAGACTTTTGCCACTCAGCGCGCTGCCAACAAGCGCCAGCTTCAGGCGGATGCCGGTCTGGAGGTGCGCGATGATATTCCCCTGATCGGCGTGGTCAGCCGCATTGTCCGGCAAAAGGGCTTCGATATGGCGCTGCCGGCGCTGGCACGGCTGCTCGCTGAACAGGATGTTCAGTTTGTCCTGCTCGGCACCGGCGAAGCCGATCTGGATTATCTGGTCTGGCGGCTGGGGAAGGAATTCCCCGGCAAGGTGCAGGTCTACCAGAGCTTCAACGCCGCCCTGGCTCAGCGCATCTACGCCGGCTCCGACATCTTTTTGATGCCCAGCCACTTCGAGCCGTGCGGTATCGGTCAGATGATCGCCATGCGCTACGGTGCGCTGCCGCTGGTGCGCGAGACCGGTGGCCTGGCCGACACGGTACAGAATTACGATAATGGTGCCGCCGATGAAGGCACCGGCTTCGTCTTTAGCTGGGAGACATCTGAGGCCATTTACGGTACACTTCAGTGGGCATTGGAGACCTACCGCACTAAACCGGAAGCCTGGCAGCGGATGCAGCGGCGGGCGATGGAACGCGATTTCGGCTGGGAGAAGAGCGCCCGGCAGTACATCACCATGTATCAGCAAGCAATCCAACGTAGGAGGGGATAGTGAAGGTCAAAGCAGTCATCCTCGCAGGTGGAGAAGGCACGCGGCTGGCGACACTGACGTCCAAGCGTGCCAAACCGGCTGTGCCATTCGCAGGAAAATATCGAATTATTGACTTTACCTTGAGCAATTGTGTCAACTCGAACATATTTGATGTGCTGGTCCTGACGCAGTATCGCCCGCACAGCCTGAATGACCACATCGGGCGCGGTCGTCCCTGGGATCTGGATCGTTCCTTCACCGGCGGCGTCCACATCCTCCAGCCGTACAAGGGTCAGCAGGACACTGACTGGTATCTTGGCACCGCCGATGCCGTGACGCAGAACCTCAGCTTTGTCCGGCGCGGACGCCCGGATTATGTGCTGATCCTCTCCGGCGATCACATCTATGAGATGGACTACGATGTACTGCTCCAGTTCCACCGTGACAGGAAGGCTGATGTGACCATCTGCACCATCCGCGTGCCGATGGACGAAGCCAATCGCTATGGCATCCTCGATGTCGATGATGATTACCGGGTGCGCGAATTCATCGAGAAGCCCAGCAAACCGCCGGGAAACCTCGCCAGCATGGGCGTTTATATGTTCAACTACGCCGCTCTGGAACAGATGCTGACCGAAGATCAGAAGCGCAAAAGCTCCAGCCACGACTTCGGCAAGGACATCATCCCGCGCATGGTCATCGAAGGCATGAATGTTTTCGCCTATCCCTATGGCGGTTACTGGATCGATGTCGGGACGATTGATGCCTACTGGGAAGCCCACATGGATCTGCTGGCCTCGCCGCCCTCGCTCAACCTCAATGATCGCACCTGGATCATCCACACCCTCAGCGAAGAGCGCCCGCCGGTTCACATTCACGCTGGCGCGACGGTCAAGAACAGTCTGATTACCGATGGCTCGGTGGTCTCGGAAGGGGCTGTCGTTGAGAATTCCATCCTCTCGCCCGGCGTGTACATCGGCCCGAACGCCGTCGTGCGCGAGTCGATCATCCTGACCGACACCTACATCGAGGCTGGCGCGGTGGTCGAGCGCTGTATCCTGGACAAGATTGTCGTCATCGGTCATAACGCCCGTGTCGGCAAGATTCAGGATATGGGCGAACTGGGAATCACCTGCGTCGGCAAGAACACCCATGTCCCGGCCGGCTACACGGTTGGTCATGGCTGCATCCTGGGCACCGATCTGCGGTTGGAGAATTTTGAGAGCTATACCAACAAGATCGTGCCAGGTGGGGTGAATATCGGCTATAAGAAGAAGTGAGTTCTGTCATGAATGTGGGCTAAAGCTGTCGCTCACATTGTGTTCCCGTAGTATGCTTGTGGTAGGTCGTTTCGCCAGCCGCGGTTAATCCGTCTCGATGAACCCGGTCGCCGGGCATGGTTCTCCTGTATCCCGCATCGTAAGGGATTAACCGTTGGTTGTTTCTCAGGAGAGACAACGTGTCCAAATTTGAGCGCACAGCGTTGGTCGTCTATGGACATTTCAGCCAGCCGCCGCGCGGCAATCCGCTGACGAACGAGATTGGCGAGGAAGCGGATGCCGCCCCGTACAAAAACTGGAATGACCGCATCAATCAAACCTCCTATTGGCCGAATGCCGAATCCGGCAATTTTGAGCGCATCAGCTACAGTTTCAGCGAAGGCTTAATCAAGTGGCTGGAAACCGATGCGCCCGATACTTATAAACGCATTGTTGAAGCCGATCAAAAAACTGCCGCCATCTTTGCGCCTGCCGGTAACGCGCTGGCGACGGCGCACAACCATGTTATTCTGCCCCTGGCCCGCAAGCGCGATAAAAAGACACAAATTTTATGGGGAATCGGTAATTTTGAGCGCCATTTCGGGCGTAAGCCGCTGGGCTTCTGGCTGCCAGAGATGGCCGTCGATATGGAGACTCTGGTCATGCTGGTCGATGCCGGCATCCAGTACACCCTGCTGACCAGCAAACAGATCAAAAACCTGCCCTCATCCGGCGGCGCTGGGCCATATTGGGTCAACCTGCCGGGCGACAAACAGATCGCGGTGTTTGCTCGTCATGATGATCTTTCGACACAGCTTTCGTTCAACATCCACAACTTGGGTGGGGCGGGCTTCTGGGCGCGCGAGACGCTGGCGGTGACCCGCAAGAACGTTGGCTCATCGCTGCTGCTGGCGACGGCTGGCGAAACCTTCGGTCATCACTTCGCCGGTGAAGAGCAGTTTCTCTACTGGCTGGTCAACCACGAAGCCGCCAAGTCTGGCTTTGCGGTCACCACACTGGATCGCTACTTCCTGCAAAACCCACCCAAACAAACGGTTGAGATCGAGGAACGCACCACCTGGAGCGATACTCCAGCCTTGACCGAATGGGCAACCGGCACCCGCGACGGCAAGAAAGATACCCTGTGGAAGGGGGCGCTGCGGCGGGCGCTGGATAATGCCAGCAGCGACATCGACCATGTGTATGAAGATTTCCTGGTCTCGTATGGCATCGACCCCTGGGAACTGCGTCATGAGTTTCTGCCGGCGATTTTCAGTGGCATCAGCGCGGAAGACTTCATCGCCGAGCGCATCCCGAATATGCCGAAGGTTCAGGTTGAGCAGCTCAAGGTGGTGTTTCAGGCCATTCGACTGACCCAGCGCATGTATAACAGCTACACCTTCACCGACAACGACATCGCTGGACGACAGCCGCGTTACGCCATCGCGTGCGCCGCGACTGCGCTCTCGATTGTCCAGGAAGCGACTGGACGCGATCTGAATGACCGGCTGCCAGCAGATCTGGCAGTTGTCACATCAACCCAGAGTTCGATCACTGGCACCGACATGCTGCGCGATGCGATTGAGCAATTCAACCTGACGCTGCTCAAGACATGAAGCGCCCGCTTGAGCCGATCCAGTCAGTGCCGCTATTTGCTGAGATGCGCGAGGAACTGATACGGGTCTTGTCCGGCTTACTGGATGAGGATTGGTCCAAACCGACGGCTTGCGCGGGTTGGACGGTCAAGGATGTGGCGCTGCATCTGCTGGCCGACACGCTGGGTTATGTGTCGCGCAACCGCGATGGCGATGGCATCTACTTCGATACCCTCGATTGGGATGAGCTGATCGCGCTCATCAACCAGCACAACGATGTCTGGGTGCGGGCGACACGCCGCCTCAGTCGCAAGCTAATCATCTCATTGCTGCGCTTGTCCGGCGATCAGATGAACGAATATCTCTGTGCGCTGCCGCCTGACGATGACACGACGCATCGGGTGTCGTGGGCCGGCAATCAACCCTTGCCACGCTGGTTAGAAGTGGCGCGTGAACTGACCGAATTCTGGATGCATCATCAGCATATCTGCGAAGCGGTGGGCATCACCAGTCTGAAGACCCGCCGCTTTATCCATCCGGTGCTGAGTGCCTTTGTCTATGCTCTGCCGAGCACCTATGCTGCGGTTCAGGCTGCTAGCGATACCGTCGTTCAGCTTGTTGTGACCGGCGAAGGGGCGGGCGAATGGGTCGTCATTCGCGAGGCGCAGGGATGGGTGCTCTATGCCGAAACCGACCTGCCGCTGACCAGCCGCGTCATCATGAGCGATGATCTGGCCTGGCGCTTGTTCACCAAAGGCATCACAGCAGAACAGGCGCGGGCGGGTGCCACCGTTGACGGCGATCAGTCCCTCGGTGAAGTCCTGTTCAGCACCGTAGCGATACTGGCATAGGTGGATAGATGTTGAAACCGCAGCGCCTCCAAGCCGGTGATCGTGTGGCGGCCATCAGCCTGTCGTGGGGTGCGGCAGCCACTTTCCCCCAGCGTTACGCCCTTGGCAAACAGCAGCTTGAAGCGACGCTCGGCTTACAGGTGGTCGAGACCCCCCACGCCCTGCGTGACCCGGATTGGCTCCAGCGTAATCCGCAGGCGCGGGCTGATGACCTGATGGGCGCGTTTGCTGATCCGGCCATCAAGGGCATCATCGCCATCATCGGCGGCGAGGACTCGATCCGCACCCTCCCTTATCTTGATCTTGCCGTGTTGGCGACTCATCCCAAAGTCTTCCTCGGCTACTCCGATACCACCATTACCCATTTCGCCTGCTGGAAAGCCGGACTGACTTCGTTCTATGGCCCGGCCATCATGACCGAGTTCGCCGAGAATGGCGGTATGATGCCGTACATCGTCGACTCGCTGCGGCGCACCCTGTTTAGTGCTGATGTCGTGGGCGAGGTCACCGCCGATACGCTGGGTTACACCTCACAACGGCTGGAATGGGGCGAGCCAGCGAATCAATTGATTCGACGGCGCTTACAACCCGCAGTCGGTTGGCGTTGGCTGCAAGGGCAGGGGAGGCATCAGGGGCGGCTGATCGGCGGCTGCCTGGAGGTGCTGGACTGGCTGCGCGGCACCGACTTCTTTCCACCACTGAGCGATTGGGATGGCGCGATCCTGTTTCTGGAAACTTCGGAAGAGATGCCCCCACCGCATCAGGTGACACGGTTTCTGCGCTCTCTGGCCGCGATGGGCATCGTCGAGCGCCTGGGCGGGCTGCTCTATGGTCGTCCGTATGAGCAGGATGATCCGCGCCAGTGGGTTGAGTATGATGACGCCATCCTGAAAGCGGTTCGTGATGAAGCCGGGCGGGCTGATCTGCCGATTGTGACCCATATGGATTTCGGGCATACGTCGCCACAGTTTGTCCTGCCCTATGGCATCATGGCATCCATCGACTGCGAGCAGCAGCGCTTCCATATTCTGGAGAGCGCCGTCCGCTGAGGAGAATTAGGTCTCGCCCACGTGCTGCTCACTTTGTATAAAGGCATCTGAACAGGGAAACTAATGACCACACGCATCATTTTTGTCCGTCATGGAGAAGTGCATAATCCGCAGCAAGTCGTCTATGCCAGACTGCCTGGCTTTCGCATCAGCGATGAAGGTCAGTCACAGGCTCGTGCCGCAGGCGAGGCGCTGGCTGGTGAGAAGCTGGCCGCCATCTACAGCAGCCCGATGCAGCGCGCCCAGGAGACAGCAGGGTGGGTTGCCAGACCACACGGCATGAGCATCATCACCAATGACCTCATCAACGAGACTTATACGCCTTATGAGGGACGCCCACGCGCGGAACTGGAAGCCACCGGCTGGGATTTGTATTCCGGCGTCACCGCCCCCTATGAACTGCCGGTGGATATTGTGCGGCGGGTGCAGCAGTTCGTCGGTCATGTCCGGCAGCAGCACGCCGGGCAAACCGTTGTGGCGGTGTCACATGGCGACATCCTGCTCTTCGCGGCGGCCTGGGCGCATGGACTGCCGCTGCTCAATCGCCCGTCGGATAGCGAAATCCGGGGTATGGGCATCAGCGATGGCTACCCGGCCTATGCCTGCCTGCTCACGGCTACGCTCAGTGAAGTAGATGACACGATTGCCAGCGTGTCGTATCGCCGCCCATATTGAATGGTTCTCAGAGCGCCCGCACCGAGATGATGAAGCTGGCGGTCGCGGCATTGGTCGCCAGCGGGACATTGTGGACATTGCAGATACGCAGCAGCCCTTGAATGTCGGGGTCGTGCGGCTGGGCAGATAATGGATCGACGAAGAAGAACACGGCTTCAATCAACCCTTCAGCCACTTTCGCGGCGATCTGGGCATCGCCACCCATCGGGCCGGAGAGCATCTGCTGCACATTCAGCCCGCACTTATCGCGCAGGAGCTGACCGGTAGTGCGCGTCGCCACCAGCTCGTAGCGCGACAGCACCTCTTTGTACTGCATGGCGAAGGCCACCATATCGGCTTTCTTGCCATCGTGCGAAATCAACGCCAGCGTCTTCGGATTGTCAGCCATAACTTTTGCCTCAGTTCAATAGTTTCAACTGCTGAATGTATCACACTTGACCTCAACACCAAATCTTAACAGATCATCTGCACTTGGAAGAAGTACAATAGGCTTGACAATGTATTATCATTAGGGACTGATCCAGTATGAGCAAAGTGATGTTTTCTCTGTTTATTTACGCCGTCTTGTTTTCAGTCAGTGACATGCCGAAGACCGTATCTGCTCAAGATATTCCTGATCTAGAAGCAGCAAACGTTACACGTTTAACTATTCCTGATCCGAATTTGCCTCTGAATGTAGCGGATTTTCCGCGAATCATTTCGCCGCTTGACGTTGCCTTGACGCAAGGCCCCCATTTGATTCATTTCACAGGTGGGCAATTGCTCCCGGCATCAGTCGGTCCAAACATGGTCAATCTTGTGATTGAAGGTTATATTGCCAACTATTCCAATAATTCCCAAAACTTCTATGACGGGGATTTTCTTTTGGATGATGGTCAATCCGGCATGCTCCCAAATGTTGACTATATGCAGGAGCTCAAGTCCGGACTATATGCTCAGCGCGATTACCCGGGTCGCAATGTTCCGTTTATCACCCATCTTGTTGTGAATGGGCTCAGCGTGCGTCCGATTTTCCTTGCTTATCTTGTCCCGATCAATACAGCCACGTTAACGTTGAAGATCAGTTATGCCTCAAATGTGCATCAATCCATGAAAATCCTGGCAATCCCATCCTCGAATAGCAATCGATTTGAAATGTTTAAGTTAGAGTTGAATGGGATCAAGCAATATGTGATTCTTGAACCTGAGTTTGGCGAATCCACGAAGGGCGCAATCAGTGACATTGTTAATCCTCAAAGATTAGAAAACTGTACGCATGAACTGATTTCTCAGGAATACCAAACCTACCAATCTTCCGGATACCAATATCTTCGTGATTTTGAGCTAACTATTGATCCTTCCCTAACTGTATCAGGGAGCTTACCAGGTGCCGCTCAATTTATGGGCATATTCGCACAGTTCGTATTACGTGCTCAGGTAAAAGCAAAACTGTTCGAACTCAACTATCGTGAGTTAGAGACAATTCAGGAATTGATTAGCGCTGGACAGAAGACGATGGTTCAGGTTGATGCCTTAACCGCAATGACCTATTATGTACGTCAGCAAGAAATGTTACGAAGCGCTACCTTTCGTGTGCAGTTTGGTGCAGAAGTGATAACATTTCCTTATGTGATACGGTATTCTTCTGGCTTAACTCAACTGATTGAAGAACAGCTAGAAACTTCAGAATGCAACCCATAATCAGCTTTTACCGTCAAACCGGCGCGAGACGGTTGGCCTTCGCCCGCCGCTTGACTCGCTGGCTCAGGTCGAGCGCTTCGCTGTAATAGCCTTCGAGCTGGTTCATCACGGCGCTCCAGGGCTGGCGTTCAGCGAACTGTCGCGCCGCCTGGGCCATCATCTGCCGTTGACCGGGATTGTCGCGCAAACGGGTCACCGCGTCAGCAAAGGCCTGGACATCGGCTGGACAGCTATAGCCTGTCCGTCCCTCATCGACCAGATCGACCACGCCGCCCTGATTGACCACCACCGCCGGCAGGCCGGAGGCCAGGGCTTCCTGCACCACCTGACCAAAGGTTTCGCACGGGCCGGTGAAGGTGAAGACATCGGCGCTGGCATAGGCATGAGCCAGGTCTTCGCCATACAGATACCCCATGAAGTGCGTGTTTGTCCCGGCGAAAAGCTGCTCCAGCGGTTCGCGCTGCGCCCCATCGCCGATGATGGTCAATGCCACGCCGGGCGTCCGCGCCACCTCCAGCAGCAGACCGACCCGCTTCTCGTTCGCCAGCCGCCCGACATAGATGCAGATGAGCGCATTCGGGTCGCGCCCGTTCAGCAATTTGGCGCGCCATTCCGTCGTCCGGTGCTGTGGATTGAAGCGCGAAATATTCACCCCGCGCCCCCAACGCCGCAGCCGTTTGAAGCCCCAGCCGCGCAGTTGGTTGAGCGTGTAATTCGAGGGTGCCAGCGTCAGATGGCTGTTGTTGTGGATGAAGCGCAGCCAGGTTCGGATCGGTTGCGCCATCCAGCCGGCACCGTAATGGCCGGCATAAGTCGGCAGATCGGTCTGATAATTCGCCACCACTGGGATATGCCGCCGTCGTCCCGCCAGCATCCCGCTGACCGAGACCAGCGCCGGGCTGCACAACTGAATCAGATCCGGCTTGAAGGCATCCAGATAACGATTGATGGCGAAGTTCGGCAGCGCGACCCGTGTCTCCGGCGCGAGATGCAACCCCACCGAGGGCATCGGCACCACCTGGGCGGAGCCGATCCGCGTCGGCGCGATGTCTGGCGCGAACACCAGCACCTCGCGTCCGCTTTCCTGCAAATAGCGCATGGTCAGGAAAGCGGTCTTGGAAACGCCATCAACTTTCGGCAGAAACGATTCGGCGAACAGCGCGATCCGCTTGACCGGAGCCAGGTTTATCCGGCTGGGCGCGTCGAAAGCGAACTCGGAACCATAGATCTGTTCCGCCTTCTCGGGATCGAACTGACTGAGAGCTTTAAGTAATCGGTTATCGACCATCGCAAACCTTCCGCGGTTGTCTGCTTATTCAGGATCGCCCGGCGCAGGTCATCGGCTGTGCGCCCGGCGAAACGGGTGATGCCGCGTCCGATGGCGCTCAGGGTATGGGCATCGCTGTTGCCGACGACCGGCAGCGCCACCTGTCGCATGATGCGCTCGGCGATCACATTGTTGCCCGGCGTCATGGTGCCAGCATTGAACACCTCAACGGCGTCGAATCCCCACTCTTCTAACACCTGGGGACAGCGCAGGTAACGCAGTACCATATCACCATTAATCAGGAACTCGCCCGGATGCGCCAGGATGGCGATGCCGCCCTGCTCATGAATGGCGATCACCGTCTCCGGGATCGACAGCCCTTTGGCGACCGGTCGCTCGATCCATAACCCCAGCACATGCCCGCCGCGCGCCGTCACTTCCATGCCGGGGATGATGTCGAAGGGGTAGAGGTGGCGGCGTTCATAGGCCCACAGGCTGGCTTCCAGCAGATCATGATCGGTGATCGCGATGACATCCAGATGTCCGCGCGCCGCTACGTAATCCAGCAACTGCTGGGCGTTCGCCATGCCGTCGCTGGCGCAGGTGTGCATGTGCAGGTCTGCTCGTCCCATCAGATGGCTCACTGTGTTCCTCCTGAGTATTCTGTAAAATCATAACAATCGAATATTCACGTTTAACGAACCCCGCGCTAAGGCTTCATTAATGCTCCATGAAGACTTACCCTGCCGCGCGATTGGGACGAATGCTGTAGAATGGGAATTATGCGTCCCTTCACTCACCCTTCCTCCCGTTATCTGCTGCTCGGCGCGCTGCTGGTCGCGCTCGGTGGATTGGTGTTCGTGGCGGTCTCGCTCGGATTTCAACGCCCGGATAGTGGACGCATCGAGGTGGCGCTGGTCATCACGCCGGTGACGCCCGACTGGACGCCCGCCGCGCCGCTGGCACCGGTAGACCCGGCCATCATCGCCTATCTCGAATTCAGCCAGCCCAGCTACGGCGTCATCCCGCTGCAAGTGCTGGGGCCAAACGTCCCGCCGGTTGGGGCTTATCTGCCGCTTTCCGGGAACATCGTCGCTGAACTGCCCAGCCGCACCCCATCCATCACACCCACCTTCACGCCATCGTCCACGCCACTGCCAACCGATGTGCCATCGCTGACACCGTCCTTCACCCCCAGCCCGACGCTGCCGCCGCCAGTGCTGCCGACCTCCAACAGTGAGCTGGTTGGCACAGCACTGGCAATTGCCGCTACCGTCACCCTGGTGCGCCCCGGCCCCAACGACTGCGCCCCAGGTGGCCTGCCCATCAGCGGCATGTTGACGCAGCGCTTTCACGCCAACCATCCCGGCATCGACATCGCGGCGGACATGAACACGACGGTGCTGGCGACACAAAGCGGCAAGGTCATCTACGCCGGTTGGAGTTCAATCGGTTATGGCAATCTGGTCGTGATCCAGAGCGGAGTTTTCAGCACCTACTACGCCCATAACACCTCGGTGCTGGTCAAGGAAGGCGACACCGTCAAACGGAGCCAATCGCTGGCGCTCAGTGGCAGCACCGGCAACAGCAGCGGGCCGCATGTGCATTACGAGACGCGCCTGAACGACATCGCGGTTGATCCGTTGACGTTTGAGTGGCGCGGTTTCCGAGTCTGTTAGCTGCGTGTAGAATGGGGATGTGTTGTAATGTACAATGTAACTTTACCTGTTCTTGCCTGTTTATCAGGCGAATGCTTGTATTCAACAGGGTAACTCCTCATTTTGGGGAATCGACCTATAATGGGGCTTATGTTCGATCATGCCTGGTGGATGGCTTGGAGCAATTATGGGGACGGTTGAAAAACCACCTTTTCTCTCACTGCGTTGGCGGCTGACGCTGCCCTTATTCGGCATCGCTCTGGTCGTGGCGACGCTGGGTGCGTTCGTCCTGGGGCAAAATCTCGGTGGCAGCTTTGAAGGGCCACAGATGAACCTGCTGCGCCAGAGCAGCCAGGGTATCTCGACCCAGGCGGCGGTGGTCTATGAACGGGATCGCACCGAGGCCCAGCGCATCGCCTTCACCGCTGGCGTGGCCGAAGCGGCGGTCAATCGCTCCGCCAATGATCTGCAACCGATCCTGGAGAGTTCGGCGCGTCTGGCGGGTCTCGACAGCGTGGCCGTGACCGATGTCGCCGGCATGGAAATCCTGGGTTTGCGCCGTACTCAGCAAGGTGAAGTCATCACCTATGCCATCAGCGTCGATACCGATCTGCGGCTGCAATCGGTTGTGCGCTCGGTGCTGGATGAAGGCTTCGTCGGCGCATCCGGTCTGCTGCAAACTCCCTCTGGTGTCATGGTCTATACGGCTGTCCCGCTGACCTCAGCCGATACCCGCATCGGCGTCGTCCTCGTCGGGCGACAGTTGGATACGCTGCTGGCTGAATTGAAGACCTACGGCGCGGTGGAACTGGCGCTGTATGGCTCGGATGGCGCGTTGATGGATAGCACCGTCATGGCCGCCGGTCAGTCGGCAGAAACAGCCCAGATGCCGATCTCGCAGTTTCAAGAGGCGCTTACCGCGTCGGACAACCTGATGGTACGCACGGTGAATCTGAATAGCGCGCCCTATCAAGCCGCCTATTTCCCGCTGCGCTATGGGCCGGAAACGCTGGGAGTACTGGGTGCCTTCGCCTTGGACAGCGTTCCGGCCATGACTCAGTCCGGGCGGCAGTTGACCGGGCTGGTGTTGGCGACACTGACGGCTGCTGTGCTGGTTGGTTTGTTCGTCGCCCTCAATTATCAAGTGATTTTCCGTCTGGCTCAGGTCTCCACCGTCGCCCAGGCGCTCTCCAAAGGCGAACTCTCTGCCCGTACCCAGATGCAGCCCACCGATGAGCTGGGCGCAGCCGGTCACGCCCTCGATCAATTCGCATTGGCGGTGCAGAAGCGTCAGGATGCCATGCGCCTGATGCTCCGGCGTCAGCGGCGCGAAGCCGAATATCTGATGAACGCGCTGGAAGCGCTGCCGGATGGTGTGGTGGTGCAGGATGCCGAAGGCCGCGTCATGGTCATGAACGAACGCGCCCGCGACCTGCTCGGCTCTCAGCCCGATTTCTCATCGACCGAACTGGATCAGCTCAAACTGGCGTTCCCAGCCACGATGGGGACGGCGGTCGCCCCCGGTCTGTATTTGCTGGGCGATCCGCGCCGGCTGGAACGCAACGGACGACTGCTCAACGCCCAGGCAGCCGCCCTCACCAACTTCGCCAGCGAACGGGTTGGCACCGTCTTTCTCATGCGCGACGTGACCCACGAAGTCCGGCGCGAACAAATGCATGAACTGCTTCTCAAGCGATTGGAACAGGATGTCCAGACTCCGCTCTCAAGCGTTGTGCGTCAGGAAGCGCTGACCTATCCCCTCAGCGAGACTGCCCGCAGTCTGTCGCGTCATGCCGTTGCCTTGCAGAAGCTCATCGGCGAAATGCGCGAGATGACGCTGCCCGATATGCCAAGCCTGCGCGAACAGCGTCCGCTGCATCTCGATACGCTGGTCTGGCGAGTGGCGAATGAGTGGCGGCAAGTGGCGATTGCCGCTGGTCTGACGCTGGAAGTGACAATTGAGAAGCGCGGCCTGTGGGTGCTGGGCGATGAACGACGCCTGCGCTGGGCCATCGGCAACCTGCTCGACAACGCCATCAAATACACCCTGCCCGGCGGCAAGCTGACGTTGGAAGTCAACGGTGAGCATCAGGGGTCAGCTATGATGCGCGTCCGCGATAACGGTGTTGGCATCCTGGCGGATGAACTGCCGCATGTCTTCACCCGCTATTTTCGTGGCACTCCGACTACGCCCGATGGTCAGATCATCCGTGTGCCGGGGATGGGGCAAGGGTTGACTTCGGCCAAGCAAATCTTCGATACGCACGGCGGGCAGATTCAAATCAAGAGCCGTCCCGGTGTGGGATCTGCCGTCTATTTCCTGCTGCCACTGACTGCCGGCATCGGCTATGAGCTGCCTCAGTTTGAGGGCGACAGCGATGCGCTGGAAGGCGAAACGGTGCGCCTGCCGGAAAAGCAGCCGCTCAATCGCCCATAATTCACTCGGGCAAGATTTTTGCAGTCAAATGAAAAGACTCTGCCGCGCAGAGTCTTTTTTGTGAACAGGGTTTGTTGTGCCTACGAGCGCAGCGACATGAGATAGGCCACCAGGTCTTCGATCTCCTGCTCGCTGAAAAGTTCACCATAGGTGCGTGGCATCAGGTTATCCGGATAGCCGGAAACCACATAGGCACCCGGGTTGACAATCGACTCATGCAGATACTCCTGCGGTGTCTTGTCGGTGATGTTCTCCGCCGCCCATTCCGCGACGTTTAACAATCCAGGGCCGATGAGCATCTGTTCGCTGTTTGGCAGATGACAGGTCTGGCAGGCGAAATTGACCTCTGCCTTTAACTCGGCATACAGAACCGCGCCGTTAGCCGGATCGCCGGGGCCAACGTACACCAGCGGGTCACCCGCGGCCATCGCTGGCGTCGAGGTGGGCGGCGCAACGGTCGCAGTCGGTGGAACGGGCGTCGCCGTAACCGGGGCAGCGGTGGGGGTAAAGGTTGCGCTCGGCACCGGCGTGCTGGTCAGCGTTGCGGTAGCTGTCGGTGCCATTTCAGTCAGGTGAGAGCTGGTGGCTGCCTGCGCCACGCGCGTTTCTTCAGCCTGCTCTGACCAGACCGGGGTGGCAACTGTGCCACAGGCGGCGAGCAGCAATCCGACAACCGGTAAGAGAAGACGAGCAAAATGGTGCATCGCAGTAACCTCGATGAAACATTGTGAGAAAAGGAACAATGCCAGTATATCATGGGGACAAATCGGCTGCAATGAATGTTTAATGATTGGCGCGACTCGGTCAGAACGGTAAAATCAATGAAATGACAATGGGTGGGCCAGGTCATGAGACAACGATTGCTTGATAGGTACAGCGCCTTTGTGAATCAGCGGGATCAGCAGTTGGTGGAACGGCTGAAACAGAACCCCGACCGTGTGCCTTTCTTGACCATATCAACCCTGCTGTCGTATGGTTTTGCGATCAGCATTCACAGCTTCACAGTGGTGCTGCTCCTGCTGGGAATTGCCTCTCTCACCAGCCAGTGGGCAGGTTTCTGTTCAATCCCTTATGGTCTGATTCTGGTTGGTCTGGCCGTAGTTCTGCGCCCGCGCCTGTTCAAGCCAGATGATACGATGCTCAGCCCAGCCGACGTACCGACACTCTATCGAGTGGTGAATGAAATTGCTGCCGAGATGAAGGCGCACCCGATTCAGCAGATTGGCACCAATGACGACAAGAATGCGTACTATGCGCGTGCGGGATTCCGCCAGCAACCGATGATCGTTTTTGGCAAACCGCTTTTGCTCAATCTCAAGCCCCAGGAGCGAGTTGCCCTGATTGCACATGAACTGGCGCATGATGTCAACCACGATGCCAGACGCGGATTGATTATCGGCAGTTCACATAACACTTTGGTTGCTTGGTTTCAAATTCTGCTTCCGGATGCTGATCGAGCGGGTATTCTCATGGCTTTGGCTCGGATTCCGATGCGGCTTCTGGCACAGCTTGTGTATTGGCTGCTTCAGCTCTTCTATCAGTTACTCTTGTATCAAAGCCGTCGCGCCGAGTATCTGGCTGACTACCGGGCATCTACTGTAGCTGGCACTGAAGCGACCATTTCATTGCTGAACGTTTTCGGCTATGAGGATCGTCCGCTTGATTTGTTCAAAAGGACTCATCCATCGATCAACCGACGAATGCAATTCATTGAATCGATAACGGTTCAACCACCGCGTTGCGTTCTTTCCGATAGCGATTCCCATCAGATTGATCTGGAATTCCAGGTCTTGGAAACCCGCGCCCAGGAGCGAATTTGGGGAGCATATCGACAAAACAATCCACGTCGCAAGGCTGCGGTTGAGCAACAGGCTCAGGATGAATGATGGCGTCGGGTGAATGCCTGTAGTTTCTGAGAAGTATCTTGCGTCAGCGGCACACCATGTCCACAGCAGACCACCAGGGGATTGAGGCGGATCAACCGGTCAGCCGAGCGGATATTCTGCGCCATATCAATCGTGACGAACGGCAGCGGCAGCCGGACGCGCCCCATCATCGTACTCATCACATCGCCGCAGAACAGCACCCGCTTTTCCGGCTGCCAGTAGGCCACCTGACCCGGCGCATGACCGGGGGAGTGCAGCACCTCCAGCCCGCCCATGACCTCCTCCAGGAAATCGCCATCCTTCACCTGTCGATCCACCGGTGTCCCTGGCATGGCGCTGGGCTGCGGAGCCAGCAACTTCTCGATAGCCGAAAGCTGCTCGCGCGGCCTTCCCGGAATCGGCGCTCGACCTTCGACCACCGGCGTCTCGATGGCCGAGGCGATGACCTGTGCTCCCGTCGCTTCCTTCAACAAGGGCAGTCCGCCGATGTGGTCAGGGTGAGCATGGGTAATCAGGATACGCTTCACATCGCGCGGCTGGCGTCCACTGGCGACGAGTTGCTTCAGGATATTTCCCGCCGTGTTACGCAGGGCGGTGTCGATCAGTGTCAGCCCGTCCGGGTCTTCGATGCAGTACACCCGTCCAACCAGAAGACCGGTGAAGGTGTGGAGACCGGGAATGATCGTTTTCATGGCTGAGGTATCTGTACATCACAGGTGGTGGTTGCGACGGTGCAGGTCTGGATGACCATGCCGTTGTGGATGACCTCGAATTGTTCAGCCCCGATCCAGAACAGGGCGCTGCCGGATGGCGTCATCAGGCCGTAGATGCGGTCTACACAGGGGGCAGGGGGCTGGCGCTGCCCGGCGTTGAAATCGCGTATCCGCAGGCACATGCCGCCTGGCACATTGTTGTACAGGCTGGTTCCCCATTGCACCGCATCCCATTGACCCACCGCGCTGCGAAAGGTTACGCCTTCCAGCGCCAGTGGACTGCCCGCCAGACTGAGCAGGGTGAAGGATACCTCGTCGAAAAACAGCCGCGCGTTGGGCGCTTCCGCGACTGAAGGCTCCAGCGCGGTTAACTGCACAGCGGGAGTAGCTTCAATTGTTGCCATCAGAGGCAGCGCTGTGACCGATGGGATCAGTGTTGGTTCGGTAGTCGGCACGGGTGGGATAGGAGTGGCTTCAGATGTAGGTGTTGCTACGATCACCACCGGAGTTGCTGTGGCGCTGACCGGCCGATTCACCAGATTAGGGAGAATGGTGATGATCGCCACCGCCAGCGTGGTGAACGCGCCGATGATGGCGGCAATCACCTGCGGATTGCGTAGGGCTGATTCATTTTTAGGGGCTTCGCTGCTCATGCTGCTCGATGTGTCCTTGTCAGGGAGTGATTACGCCAGGTCAATCAGGCTGACGATATTACCACGTATCGCTTCGCGCCTGAACTGCCGATCCTGTGTCTGAATCAGCATTGGCACCTGCCGGGCGCGCAGCAGGAAGAAGAAACTGGCCTGAATGCCCGCGTTGGGGATGACCGAAAAGCGATAGCGTTGAAGGAGCATCGCCAGCACGATCTTCATCTCCAGCGTGGCGAACGTCGCGCCGATGCAGCGGCGTGGCCCGGCGCTGAAGGGGATGTACTCATACGGGGCAGGATCAAGGCTGAACCACCGCTCCGGCATAAAGCGATCCGGCTGTGGATACAGTTCAGGCAGGCGGTGTGTCAGGAAGTGGCTGACCATCACCGTTGCTCCTTCGGGCAGATCATGGCCGCCGACGGTGACTGGCTCGGCTACGGTCTTGGTGATGAACGATACCGGCGGGAACAACCGCAGCGTTTCGCTTATGACCCCATCCAGCAGCTTCAATTTGCCGACCTGTTCCAGCGTTGGCGGGCTGCCATGCAGCTCACCTTCGAGTTCATCCAGCACATTCGCCATGACATCTGGATGCTGTGCCAGCAGGAACAATGCCCAGGTCAGGGCGTTGGCGCTGGTTTCATGCCCCGCCAGATAGAGCAGGTTGGCATTTGCCATCACCTCGGCATCGCTCATCTGCGTCCCATCCTCATCATGGGTCTTCATCAGCATCGACACCACATCGCGGCTATCATCCAGACGGGTGCGTTTCTGTGCCAGCAATTCGCGGACGGTCACTTCAATCCGTTCCGACACCGCGATCAGACGGCGCGCTGGTGAGCCAGGCAGACTGCGCGGGATGATGCTGCCGGCAATCGAACTGCTCAGTGCCAGCCATTCTTCCAGCAGATCCCCCAGCGCATAGCCTTCTTTATCCAGGTCCAGACCAAACAGCGTCTTGATGACGATCCCCATCGTCAGGCTAGTCATCTCGTCAATCATGTTCACCCGCTGCCCCGGACGCCAGTGATCCATCAACCGCTGGGTGACCGCGATCATATCCTGGGCATAACCATCAACTTCCTTCTTGTGGAAGGCTGGCATAATCAGGCGACGCTGCTGCTTATGATGCTCGCCATTCAGATACACTACCCCTTGAGTCAGGCGTTGGGCGGCGGTGTTGGGCGGGGGCGATGTGGTGATGGCATAGAAAACTTTGGTATCGCTCAGAATTTGCTGGTTGTATTCCGGTCCAATCGCCAGCAAGGTGCCTTTCACGCCGCTGCGGCTGAGGGTGATTTCCATCTCGCTCAATCTTCCCTGGGCGGCGACCTGACGTTGCAGCGTTCCCAGCGGGTCACGAAAGAACTGAACGGTGTTCCACATTGACATCTTATTCCTCCTCCCCCTTTTGCCAATCAGTGCGGTAGGCAGCCTGGATCAAAACCCGGTCGTCTCTGGCCGTCGATAATGGATGAGCCGCTGCAAGGCTTTCAGCTCATACGGCCAATCATAATACTCCAGCTTGTAACGCCAACCGCTCAGTGTTTGCAGCGCCGTGCGCCACTGCCCCTGCAAGCGGATGTCGGTCACAGTGGGGTAGTAGGCATTGATGACCGACTCGAAGTTGCGTACCCGCCGCCGCGTCGTGTCCTTGAACCAGGGCGTGCTGGGGTCGCGCCGCATCGAGAATTTGGCCCATTCCGGGCTGGCCCATTCTTCCAGCGTGTTCGGGAAACGGAAGCCCAGCTTGGTCGCCTCATCCAGCAGGATGCTGCCTTCCTGTGGCACCGGCGTATAGATGTACAGCACCAGCTCCGTCGCTGGATTGATCTGCTTGATCTTGCGGATGAACTTGATTGTGCTTTCGATGTCCTCGCGCGGGTCAGGTGGGTTGCCCAGCACGAATGAGAGTTCCGGCACGATGCCGTAATGCTTCATTCGTTCCACCAGCGCCAGCGTCATCTCGGTGCTGGATTTGCCGCCCTTGTTCATGCGCTTGAGCGTCTCGTCGTCGCCGCTTTCCGCGCCCATGAAGATCATCTTCGCCCCGCTGCGCTTCATCTTGTCCCAGGTGTCGTCGCTGTAACTCATCAGCGTATCGACCCGTCCCAGCCCCCACCAGTTGATGCCCAGCCCGCTGATGCGCTCGGCGAATTCGGCGGTGCGGTTTTCCTTGACGAAGAAATCCATGTCGTGGAATTCCAGCCCATCGATCTGCCAGTTCTTGTGCAGATGCTGGACGATGCCTGCCACCCGTTCGGCGCTCTCCGGCAGCCAGCGCCGGTTCGCCAGCGCCACCACCGCGCAGAAGTTGCAGGCGAAGGGGCAACCGAAGCTGGTGTTGTGGTTCAGCACCCGCGTCCCCAGGTAGCTGCGCCCGACATAACGCGAGACATCCAGCCGGTCATAGGGGAACCAGGGCAGGTTATCCATCGGCACATACGGCCCGCGTTCATTGACGCACGGTTGTCCATCCTGTTTGTAACCCACCGAGGGGATGTCGGTCAGGCTGCCGCCGCTGTGCAGCCGATCGACAAACTGGCGGAAGGGCGCTTCTCCCTGTCCCTGAATCACATAATCCACGAAGTCGCTCTTGAGGATGACGTTGTCATGTTGCGTTGGGAAATAGCCACCCCAGAGAATCGTCAGATCAGGCAGGGCGGCCTTGACCTGCTGGCATACCGGCACCGCCTGCCGGAGCTGTGGCCCTGGCATGACCGTCACCGCCAGCAATTTCGCTTTGGTGGCCTTGGCGCGCTCGATGATCCGGGCTGCTGGGTCATCCACCAGATTGCCGTCGATGAATTCTACGTCGTAATCATTAGCGATCACTGCCGAAACCGCCAGCAAGGAAAGCGGCAGCCGCTGCTTGCCTTTGGAGGTGCTAATCGGATTATAAAAGAGAACCGTATGCCGCATCGTGCATCATCCTTCTCATCTTGTGCTTATCTCGATTGTGTCATGCTTGCACACGATACGCAAATGAGACCGCTTTGCGATGGGTTATGGTACAATCGTTCTGTAATCATAGGCCGATTGATAATACACCATGACCCGACAACTTCCCCTCATTCTGAATGGAACCCCACCTTCTCAGTGGCACGATCGCATCCTGCCGGGCGACTGCCGCGATCAGTTGCCTTTGGTGCCGGAGAACACGGTTGACCTGATCGTTACCTCGCCACCCTATGCCGACAGCCGCAAAAAGACCTACGGGGGTATTCACCCGGACGAGTATGTGGCCTGGTTTCTGCCGATCAGTCTGGAACTGCTGCGCGTCCTCAAGCCCAGTGGCAGCTTCATCCTCAACATCAAGGAGAAGGTGGTTGATGGCGAGCGGCATCCCTATGTGCTGGAACTGATCCTGGCGCTGCGTAAACAGGGCTGGCTCTGGACTGAAGAATACATCTGGCACAAGAAGAACAGCTACCCCGGCAAATGGCCCAACCGCTTCCGCGATGCCTGGGAGCGCTGCTTGCAATTCAACAAGGCCAAAGACTTCAGCATGTATCAGGATCATGTGAAAGTGCCGATGGGCGACTGGGCCAAAACCCGGTTGCGTAACCTGAGCGACACCGACAAACGCCGCGACGAGTCGAAGGTCGGCAGCGGCTTTGGCAAGAATGTCTCCAACTGGGTTGGGCGCGAGATGGTCTACCCGACCAACGTGCTGCATCTGGCGACCGAGTCGAGCAACCGCCGTCACAGCGCTGCTTTCCCGCTGGAACTGCCCTCATGGTTCATAAAGCTCTTTACCCAGGAAGGCGATCTGGTGCTGGACCCCTTCCTCGGATCGGGAACAACCGCGCTGGCCGCCCGCCAGTTGGGTCGGCATTACCTCGGCATTGAACTCCTGCCGGATTACATTGCGCTGGCCGAGGCGGCACTGGAGAAGGGTTAGCCGATGACATCACTCGATATGGAACGCATCACCGCCTACGTCAATGAGAACATCGACTCGTTTCATCAGCGGCGGCTGGAGAAGATCGAAGAAATCAAACTTCAACAAGTGTTGCGGCGCAAGAATCCTTATCTGTTTCGCGCCAAAGACATCACCTTCGCGCCTGATCTGGTAACGGCAATTCTGGAAGCTGTATTGTCGGCTTCAGAAGAGGGCTTGTTCGGCAAATTTCTCGAAGACCTGGCGATATTCATCAACCAGATGTGCTTCAACGGTCAGAAATCATCAACCACTGGAATCGATCTGGACTTCACTCGAGACAATATTCGTTATGTAGTCGCTATCAAATCTGGACCGAATTGGGGTAACAGCGACCAGAAGAAATCTCTCAAGATCAATTTTCGTAATGCAATCAAAGTGCTGCGTCAATCCCAACACGGCGTCAATGTGCAAGCAGTTTTGGGCATCTGTTATGGCAAAGCCCAACCAGTTGATAATGGTGACTATCTGCACATCCAAGGACAGGCTTTCTGGGAATTCATTTCAGGCGAGACTCAGTTGTATGTTGATCTGATTGAACCGTTGGGTCACGAAGCCAAACAACATAATGAAAGATACCTGTCGGCACGCAATCAGACCCATAATCGTCTCACACGCCAATTGTTGATCGACTTTTGTTCCGAGAATGGCGAAATCGATTGGGCGAAGCTGCTGCAATTCAACAGTGGTAATCTGGCTGAGTAATCCCGAAATCGCCCCACAAATCTGCTTGACAGAACAGATATTCTGATGCTATCATGATGATATGGTCATGATGGTTTTTTCCTCCATACTTGCCCACTCACTTCACCCACAACCCCCATCATTCATCGACACGGCGGCAGCCTCTCGTGTTCCCGCAAAAAGCAGCCATTCGATGGTGCAGCGGCGGTTCGCTCGCGCGCGGATGCTGCACTCGGCGATAACAACCGAGCTTCAGCGTTGGCAGATTTCGCAGTTCAGCGCCACCATCGCCTGCCCATTCGGCGGTAAATGTGCAAAAACTGCAAAACTGTGAATCAACCGGCTGCCCGAATTCGCAAGTCCATCACGACCTTACCAACCCACGATCTTCGCCTTCACTTTGCACTTAGCACTTCCCTAACCTGCCTGACTC
Source organism: Anaerolineae bacterium (assembly GCA_022843385.1). Taxonomy (GTDB): domain Bacteria; phylum Chloroflexota; class Anaerolineae; order Aggregatilineales; family Phototrophicaceae; genus CFX2. The sequence goes on from JALHNT010000016.1 coordinate 53,729, forward strand.
AGCACTGGCGCGGTATAATAGGGGCTGGTCATTGCCTCCAGGATCAGGTGTGCATCATGCCCCAAACCGCTTTCCACTTTCACCAGTCCGCCAGCCGGACGCTGCATCTCGATTACTGGCTGTCGCTGCCCGACGATTACGACGAGGATCAGAAGCACCCGCTGCTCCTGTTCCTGCATGGCGCGGGTGAGCGCGGCGACAGCCACAACGGGCTGGAGGTGGTCAAAAAGCATGGGCCACCCAAACGCTGGGACAAAGCCAATCCGTCGCCATTTGTCCTGGCCTCGCCGCAATGTCCGGTGGATAGCTGGTGGTCTGGTCACATCGACAGCCTGATGGGACTGATCGATTCGCTAGAGATGAACTACGCCATCGATCCGAAGCGCATCTATCTGACCGGCCTGAGCATGGGTGGCTTTGGCACCTGGCATCTGGCCTCGCTGTATCCCGAACGCTTCGCGGCGGCCATCCCGATCTGTGGCGGGCTGCCCTGGTTTGTCGATCTGGAAGCGGCTGCTGAACGGATGAAAGAACTTCCCATTTGGGCGTTTCATGGGGCGAAGGATGATGTGGTTGTGCCGGAAGAAAGCAAGCGAGTAGTGAAGGCGCTCAAGGCCGTCGGCGCGGATGTCACCTTTACCCTCTATCGCACCGCCGATCATGACTCGTGGACGAAGACTTACGCCAACCGCAAGCTCTATGACTGGCTGCTGTCGCATCAACGCTCATGAACCGCACCGATCGACTGCTGGCAATCGTCATTCAGTTGCAGGCCAAAGGCTGGCAGCGTGCCGAAGACCTGGCGGCTGTCTTCGAGATCAGTAAGCGCACCATCTACCGCGATATGCTGGCGTTGATGGAATCGGGCGTGCCGGTCATCTCATCGCCGGGTCAGGGTTACGCGCTCGATGCCGGCTACTTCCTGCCACCCCTCAGCTTCACCGCCGACGAAGCGACTGTGCTGCTGCTCGGTGCTGAGGTCATGATCCAGAATTTCGATGACCAGTATCGGCGCGCGGCCCGTTCAGCCACCAGCAAGATTCAGGCGGTGCTGGGTGACAACCGGCGTGAGGAAGTTGATGCCTTGCTCGATGGGATGCGCTTCATCGCCCAGAACCCCCTGGAGGCAGACCAGCCGGAGCGATTGCAAACGCTGCGCCGTGCCATCCTGCGCCGTCAGAGCATCCGGATTACTTATCACACCCGACATCGCCAGGATGTGCTAGCCGGTGACCAAACCGTGCGTGAGGTTGATCCCTACGCCCTCGCCCATATCGATCAGTCCTGGTATCTGGTCGGATTTGACCATTTGCGCCGGGCCGTCCGTTACTTTCGGCTGGATCGGGTTGATGATCTGAACCTGCTGCCGCGGCACTTTCTGCGCCCAGCCGATTTCCAGATGGATGAACGTCACAGCAATGATCGAGCGCTACAGGTCAGCCTGTTATTCAGCCCGCAGGTTGCCCGTTGGGTGCGCGAGGAACGTTACTTTTTTGTCACCGCGATGGTCGATCAGCCGGATGGGTTGCGGGTCACATTACAGGTGCGGCAGGAACAGGATGTCCTGGGCTGGATATTGAAGTGGGGGGCGCAGGTGCGCGTGCTGGAACCCGCGTCGTTACAGCAACGGGTCTTGGCTGCGGCGGAAGCCATTCAGACCGTGTATCGTTGAGCCGATGAGCTGGCGTCGCTGTTGCCATAATGGTGTCACATCAGTGAGCGATCATGATGATTGTCCGACGATTATTCATCATGAGGAGACCCGATCATGCATAACGCCAACACCTGGTTCGAAATCCCTGCCGCTGATTTTGACCGCGCCGTTCGTTTCTACAGCGCCATTCTGAATGCCCCGCTGCGGACCGAAGTTTTCATGGGTACCCCCAATGCCTTCTTTCCAGCCGATCGGGACGGCGCGGGCGGAGCGGTTGTTCAGGGCGAGGGCTATGTTCCGGCGCAATCCGGCACCGTGATCTATCTGAATGCCGACGGTCATCTGGATGAGATTGTCAGCCGGATCGAGCCAGCCGGTGGCAAAGTGCTCAACCCGCGCATTGACATCGGCGATCCTGGATTGATCGCCTTCTTCATCGACTCGGAAGGCAACAAGGTCGGCCTGCACCAGCCGCGATAAGCCGATCCGTTTCCACATCCCCCAACAGGCAGAGAATCCCGTTCTGCCTGTTGCGATTCCCTCTGGTGTGAACTCTTGTGACCCCTCGATGAATTCTGTACAATGACCCTGCTAAATGGGGGGATACGCGCCCTTGCGCCTGCGATTACAATAGAAGTTGAAGAAACCCCATTGCCGTTATGATTCAGGAGAGGACAGCAAGATGACCTACCACAAGAATCACCTGACAGGCATCGCTCTGGAATATCGCGCGGGTATTGGTAAGGAAAGTGAAGCACCCCGCCTGACCGTTGAGACCGTCGATAATCACATCTACTTCTATGCCGACGTCGATAGTGATCGCTGCCTGGCGTTGATGCGTGCGCTGCGGACGGCCGATTCGAGCCTGCGCGCCGAGTATCTGTCGCGCGGGATGGAAGGGATGCCACCCATCCCGATTTGGCTGCATATCCATTCTTACGGCGGTGATCTGTTCACCGGCTTCAGCGCCGCTGACCAGTTGGCGATGATTAAGTCCCCCATCTACTCGGTGGTCGAGGGCATCTGTGCCAGCGCGGCGACGCTGATCTCGATGTCCTGCACCCGGCGTTTCATCCTGCCCAACAGCTTCATGCTCATCCACCAGCTTTCCGGGTTCAAGTGGGGGACGCATGAGCAGTTCAAGGACGAGATGACGTTGCAGAACAAGGCGATGGATCGGCTGGTCGAATTCTATGGCAAGCGCTCCAAAGTCACCGCCGATGCGGTGCGTGCCATGCTCACCCACGATTACTGGATGGACGCCGAAACCTGTGTCCAGCAGGGCTTCGTCGATGAAATTCAGCAGGCGGCATAACCTGATCGGCTGAACTCAGACAAAACAGGCGCGGGAAACCGCGTCTGTTTTGTTTTCACCTGCGCTTCATCTTCATGCGTTACGGTAGAGACAGGATGAAGGATGAACCGAAATGATGGAAACCACAACGCTGATTGATCTCGATGCACAGTGGGAATGCGAGTGGCTGGAACTCGATCCACACCTGTATGAATTCATGCGCCCGGAGCAGGTGGCGGATGTGGCCGCCTGGACTTTTGACCGGCGCCGGGTGGAAGGCTGGGCTGCCTATCTCTACCGTGACTTTGAACTGCCGGCGACTGTGATGGGCATGGGCTGCTGGCTTTACATCGACAGCGCCCCCTCGCCCTCTCGTCTCTATGTTAACCATCAATATCTCGGCGAGTATCACGCGCCGCCGGATGATGCACCCCCTTTTGAACTGGATGTGACGCCGCATATCCATGCCGGAACCAACCAGATCGCATTTCGTGTAGAAGGGGACTCCAGCGGCACGTTTCATGGCCTGAGCCTGCACCTGATTCCACAGGAAGTGGATGTTCGATGAAGACTGTTCATCTCGACCATGACTGGCGCTACTTCCCGACCGAAGACCTTGACCCGGCTTATGGCGCGTCGCAGTTAGACGAATCATCCTGGGGAGTGCTGAACGACCTCAAGGATGTGCCGCGTGATGTCGTCGCTTTCTACGGTACGCTCCATCTCAAAAAGACCTTTGACCTCGAACCAATTGGCGAAGTCTGCCTTCGCTATCATCTTCACCTGGAGTCGGCACCACCGGCCACCCAGGTCTTCGTCAACGGCTGGCACGTGGGGACAACCCAGGCGGAGAAGGCGCTGGTATCCGATGTCACCGATTATGTGACGCTGGAAGGCAATGTCATTCTTCTCAAGGTCAGCCGCAAGAAGGGCGATATTGGAGCGGTCTATCTGCTCCCGATTCCGTGTGCTGGGGTGTAGTCATTCCGCGCCCGACTGCCGGACTTCGCTTACATTGACGCACCTATAGCCTTCCGATACAATACCGCCATTCTATTACAGTAAGTGGTCACCTGCGGTATGAAGTATTTCATCGATACGCTGGGGTGCCAGATGAACCTGGCTGACTCACAGCTCCTGGCATCCGAGATGGAAAAGCTCGGTCACCGGCTCACGCTGGATATGGATGAAGCCGATATTCTGGTGGTCAACACCTGCGTTGTGCGCCAGTCCGCCGAAGACAAGGCCTTCAACCGCCTGCACGAATTCAATCATCTCAAGAAACACCATCCCAACCGCATCATCGGCGTCATGGGCTGTCTGGTTGGCGTACAGGATGCGCTGCGGTTGCGCAAGCGCGTGCCGTTCGTCGATGTATTCATGGCTCCCAGCGACCCTCAGCCGATGGTCGATTTCCTCTACAGCCGGATGGATGAAGGCGAAGCGCTGGCCTATGAAGCGCGCGCCCGTGAAGAACGGGATGCCTTACAGGATGGCGATATACTGTTGGCTGAACACGAGCAGGGCAGCCTCATCAGCGCTCACGTGCCGGTGGTGTATGGCTGCTCTCATGCCTGTTCTTTCTGCATCATCCCCCGGCGTCGCGGCGTCGAGCGCAGCCGCAGCGTTGGTGAGATCGTCGCCCATGTCCGCAGCCTGGCGCTGCAAGGGGTCAAGGAGATCACGCTGCTGGGGCAGATCGTGGATCGCTATGGCAAGGATATTCCCGACGGGCCTGACCTGGCTGATCTGCTGCGCGTCGTTCACAGTGCCGCCGAAGAGACCGGGCTGGAACGCATCCGTTTCCTCACCAGCCACCCCAACTGGATGACCGACAAACTGCTTGATACCGTTGCCGAACTGCCGCGCGTGATGCCCGTCATCGAAGTGCCGGTGCAGGCCGGTGATGACACCGTGCTGGAAAACATGAAGCGCGGCTACACCACCGACCAGTATCGCCTTCTGATCGCCAACATCCGCTCGCGCATCCCGGATGTCGCCATCCACACTGACATCATCGTTGGCTTCCCCGGCGAAACCGAGGAACAATTTCAACATACCGTTGACCTGCTGGCCGAGCTGAAGCTCGACAAGGTGCATCTGGCGCGTTACTCTCCGCGTCCCCACACCGTCAGCGCTCGCCTGATGGAAGATGATGTCAGCGACGAAGACAAACGCCTGCGTCATCAGCGCATCGAGGAATTGCAGGCCGGTGTGCTGGCCGAGATCAATGCGCGTTATCTGGGGCAAACGCTGCCGGTGCTGGTCGAGGAGCGCCATAAAGGCAAGTGGCGCGGACGCACGCCGCAGAACAAGCTGGTATTTTTCGATGACGCCCGTGAATGGAAAGGGCAGGTGGTAGACGTAGAAATCACCTGGACTGGCCCGTGGAGTATGCAGGGACGGCTGCCTCATGCGACCGAATCGTTCCCGATTTCCATCTTCGCGACTCATCATGCGCAGGAATCGCAGATTGCGCTACAATCAGAATTGTGAATTCGCGCCCTTTTAGCGTATACTCATCAGTATGCCATTAGCTGACCTGTTTGGTTGTACTCACACCGACTGGAGGACTTCGCAGAATGCCACCGGAAAAAAGCGGTTATTACTATCCCAATAAGTTTGCCCGCATCTTCATCGACGCGATGGAAGAAGTGATGGGCAAGAATGGTCTGAACGCCGTTCTCCACCTGGCGAAGCTCGATAACCTGATCGGCAATTACCCGCCGGATAACCTGGAAAAAGCCTTCGACTTCGCTGACTTCACGGCGTTGTGCGTGGCTCTGGAAGAAATGTATGGGCCGCGCGGTGGGCGTGGTCTGGCTCTCCGTGTCGGACGTACCTTGTTTGCCGATGCCCTGCGCGGCTTTGGCGCGTTGGCTGGTGTCGGCGACCTGGCCTTCAAGGTGCTGCCCCTAAGCGCCAAGCTCAAGGTTGGCGTTCCGGCCATGGCGAATATCTTCAGCCAGTTCTCCGATCAGATTTCCAACGTCTTTGAAGAAGGCGATGATCGTATCATCTACACGTTGGAACGCTGCCCGATGTGCTGGGGGCGCAAGACCGATAAGGCCGTTTGCTATGTAGGGCAGGGGCTGTTGCAGGAAGGTCTGCGCTGGGTTTCTGGCGGACGTGAATTCAAGGTCGATCTCTCGACCTGTATTGGCACCGGCGACCCGGTCGGCCGTTACATCATCTACAAAGAGCCGATTGAGTAAACAGTCAGCCTCTCAGCAATGGCATTGAAGACCAGTCAGATCAGGGCGGTAGAAATCATCCGCCCTTTTTGAATTTTGCCTCAGTTGAGTTCCGATCCCCCATCCACATTGTAGGTTTGACCGGTGATGTAGTCCCCTTCTTCCGAAGCCAGGAAGGCGCACATCGCGCCAATCTGCTCGGCAGTTCCCGCCCGCTTCAGCGGCACGCGCTCGATGCGTTGCTTGAGCCATTCGCCCGGTTGCAACCCATCGCGCTTCGCCAGCACTTCGTCGAGTTGATACCATAACTGGGTTGGCACCACGCTGGGGCAGATGGCATTGACGTTGATGCCATAAGCCGCTAAGGCCATGGCCGCACCCTGGGTAATCGTGATGACCGCGCTCTTGGACACCGAGTAGTGAATGGCATCGGCTCGCCCGCGACGTCCGGCAATCGATGAAATGTTGATGATCTTGCCGTAGCTCTTGTCGGCTTTGCCCGCCTGTTTCACGCTCTCTGGCAACTGCGCCACCATCTGATTGGCGACGGTTTGCAGACAGAAGAACAACCCGCGCTGGTTCACCCGCAGCAGGGTATCCCACCGTTCCGGTGTCATTTCCAGCAGTCCCACCCGTTCCGAAAGACCCGCATTATTCACCAGAATGTCGATGCGTCCATAGCGCGCCGTCACATCTCGCACCATCTGGGCGACCGCATCGGTATCGCCAATGTCAATTGGGTAGGCCAGCGCTTCTGCACCCACGCTGGAGAAGTGTTCGGTTGCTTTGTAAACGGTCTCGCGGTTGATCTCGGCTACGATGACATGCGCCCCTTCGCGGGCAAAGTACTCACCGATTCCATAGCCGATGCCCCGTCCTGCGCCGGTGACAATCGCGATTTTTCCCTGTAGTCGTTGTGCGTTCATGATGCTCGCTGTCTGGTTGAAAGGTCTCGGCTTTAGCGGCTGGTCGATTGCTCAAGTTCGGCAGGCTGCGTTGGCATGTCAGCCTGGGGTTTCTTGGGCGGAATGATGCAGAGGAAGGTGAATGGTTCGTCCGTCAGATTCTCAAACTGATGACGTTCCCAACCAGGGATATACACAATGTCCCCGGCCTGAACTTCCTGGAATTCCTCGCCCAGCATGACCTTCGCCCGGCCATTCATAATCATCACGCCGTGATCGTGACCGTGTTGATCGAGGCTGGAAAAACCGCGCGGCGGAATGGTGAAGAAGCGCAGCACAAAATTCGCTGCGCCGTCTTCTGCGCCAATCAACACCTGCTTGGTGGCGTTGTTGGTCACATAACTGGTCACATCGACCCCATCCCAGCGCCAATCTGGCCCGTCACCAACCCGACGATGAATTACACCCATCCTGATTTCTCCTTCACATCACATGAAACGAACGCAACCTGAGTATACCATGCACAAATGTGATGGACATGCACATTCTCCCAATTCTGCTTATAATCTCGGCACGAGACTGAACAGCCGAGTAGAGGAATAAGGTATGGTAGCGCAGACAATGAAGGCCGCCATTTACAGTGGCCCCGGCGACATCCGCATAGAAGATTACCCGATGCCGACTCCCCCATCGGCCGGGGAGATTCTGGTGCGGGTGCGCGCCTGTGGCGTGTGTGGCAGCGATGTGACCGATTGGTATATGACGCCGCGCGCGCCGGTTGTGATGGGGCATGAGCCGGCTGGCGATGTGGTCGCAGTGGGCGAGGGAGTGACCAGTTTCAAAGTGGGAGATCGAGTGGCGCTGCATCATCATGTGCCGTGTATGGTCTGTGATCTATGTATGCATGGCAGCTATACCCAGTGTCCGACCTTCAGGAAAACCCGTCTGTATCCAGCCGGCATGGCCGAATATGTCCGGGTGCCGGCGGAAATCGTCGAGCGCGACATCCTGAAGCTGCCGGATGACATGCCCTATGAAGTGGGGGCGCTGGTCGAGCCAGTGGCCTGCTGTGTCCGGGCGCTGGATCGGGCCGATGTCAAGCAGGGCGATCATGTGCTGATCGTCGGCGCGGGTTTCAATGGCATCGTCATGGGGATGCTGGCACCGCACTGGGGCGCTAACAAAGTCGTCATCTTGGATCGGCTGCCGATCCGTATCGAGCGCGCCCGTTCGATGGGCTTCACCGTCATCAATGTTGATGATGCCGATATGAACGATCAGGTGAAAGCCTGGGCGGGTGGACGCGGCCCGCACGCCGTGCTGGTGACGGTGACCAACGAGCCGGGGCTGAACATGGCCTTTGATCTGTGCGCCCCCGGCGGGACGGTGCTGCTCTACGGCCCGACCAAGCCGGAATATCGCTGGCCGCTGAACACCAACCGGGTGCTGTTCCAGGAAATTAATATCAAGGGAACCTATTCGGCTGGCCCGTATGACACGCGGCGCACCCTGTCCCTGTTGCAGGATAAGCTGATCGATGCCAACCTGTTGATTACGCATCGATTTTCCATTGACGAAGCCGATAAAGCCTGGCACCTCACCAAAGCTGCCGGCGATTCTTTGAAAGTGATGGTGGAACTCTGATGGCACAGACGATGCGCGGTGTTTATTTCCTTGAACCGGGCAAGCTGGAAATGCGCGAAGTGCCGGTGCCAACGCCCGGCCCCGGCGAGGTGGTCATCAAGGTCGAGTCGGCCACCACCTGTGGCACCGATCTGAAAGCCTACCGGCGTGGGCACAAACTCTTCAAGCCGCCTATGCCCTTCGGTCACGAATACGCTGGGGTCATCAGCGCGGTGGGGGCGGGCGTCACCCGCTTCAAGGAAGGCGACGCGGTTGCCGGAACCAATGCGGCTCCCTGCAACCAGTGCTTCTACTGCAAACATGGCCGCCAGCAGCTATGCGTTGAATTGGAAGGGCGCTTTAACTTCGGTTCGTATGCCGAGTATCATCGCATCACCGAGCCGATCGTGGCGCAGAATCTCTTTCACAAACCCGATCACGTCCCCTTCACCGAAGCCTCGTTCGTCGAACCACTGGGCTGTGCTGTGCTATGCGCCCAGTACAGCGATGTACAACTGGGCGATACGGTGGCGATCATCGGCGTCGGCGCGCAGGGCTTGATGCAGATTCAGCTCATGAAAGCGATGGGGGCCTCCAAAGTCATCGCCATCGGGCGCGCCAAAGGACGCCTGGAACGCGCCAGTCAGGTGGGTGCCGATGTCCTGTTCAGCAGTCTGGATGGTGATCCGGTGCAGTTCGTTAAGGATCAGACCGGTGGATTGGGCGCGGATGTCGTCATCGAAGCGGCGGGCAGCGCCGACACCTGGACACAGGCGCTGCTGATGGCACGCAACGGCGGGACGGTCATCCAGTTCAGCGGCTTGCCCGGCGGCACTCAGGTCAGCTTCGATGCCACCAAGCTCCACTACGGCGAGATCACTATGAAGGGTGTTTTCCATATGAACCCGCGCGCCGCCGAACTGGCGATGCAGATGCTCGCCACCGGCACAGTTACAGTCAAGCCGATCCTGGATGGGATTGCGCCGCTGTCGCAGGTCGAAGAGAGTCTGCTGAAGATGCAGCGCAGCGAAGTCATTAAGCTCGCTATCGTCCCCAGCCTGGCTGAGTAACCATAAGAACCGGGTGATGAGAAATCATCACCCTTGTTACAGTTTCCTCACACTCGCAGCCGGCTCGTCGCTGACTTATGTCCTATCGCCGGACTCTTCATTCGCTGCTGCTCATAACATCGGCTACAATAAAGAGAGTGTCCGGGAAGTTCATATCCGGGGGAATTTGCCGTGCGCCGCTTATTCATGTTCCTGCCTGTTGTCCTCATCAGCATTATTGTCCTGCTGGCCTCGGCGCGCCCCGCCTTGACCGAAACCAGCGTCGTCGATAGCAGTGGCGATGTCGGTCGTCAACCTGCCATCACGGTAATCAATGGATTGCCGGTCATCAGCTACTATGGTGCTTCTACCCAGCGCCTGAAGATCGCTCAGTGCCAGACCGTTGATTGTGCGACGGCGGATGTGCGCGATATGGACACGACGTCATTTAATGGCTTATTTTCTGATATTACGTCCGTCGGCAACCGACCACTCGTTGCGTACATCAGTCAGGCGACACGTCTACCCTATGTTATGGCTTGCCTGAATGCTCCGTGTAGCCTTAATGTCAGTCGTTCTACCCTCGATACCGGCACCAATCTCGCGGACGGGTCGATTGCTGTGACCACTAACGGTACAGCAGTCTTTGTCGCTTATTATGACAATGGGGGTACGGGAGGTGCACTATCCTACATTTACTGTCAGGATTCTGACTGTGAGACTTGGTCTCCAAAGTTTATCGACTTTAATGTTGGTGCCGACCCTGGCTCTCACGTTGATATTGCCTTGATCGGGGGATTTCCGGTCATCAGTTACTTCGCTGGTAATGCTACTGCCCTCAAAGTCGCTCGTTGTCTAGACCTGAACTGTGATCAAGTGGATATTGCTCTGGTCGACTCCGACGGGGACGTTGGCTATTTTGCCGCGATGACCGTGATTGGCGGCCTTCCGGTTATCAGCTATTACGACCTGACCAATGGCGATCTGAAACTGGCTGCCTGTGGCAACGTCAATTGCAGCCAGGTGACAACAACGGTCGTCGACAGCCTGAATAATGTTGGACAATATACCTCCATCACCAGCGTCGCCGGATTGCCTGTTATCAGCTACTTTGATGTCACCGCAACCAATCTGAAGATCGCTCGCTGCCAGTCAGTCGATTGCGCGACTGCCACGCTTTATACTGCTGATTCATCCGGCAATGTTGGCGCTGGGACGGCCATCACCCAGGTGGCGGGTGTGCCAGTTGTGGCCTATTATGATGCTGATAATGCTGATCTGAAAGTGTATAGCGACAATCCGCCGACGCTGGATACGAACAGTACCTTAACCGTTCCCGGCATCGTTGGTGCGCCGAACGTCATCAATACAACCCTGCTTTCGGCGAGCGATACCGAGGGGACGAATGCGCCGAATGCTTTGCCCAGCAGGACGCCACCAGTTTTTGTGACTTTATGGTTGAACACACCAATCCCAGAGGCAACGGTTGATGTTGTTCTTGCTCCAGCCGTCATTAACCCACAGTCCAGCGTCACCACTGACTACACCAACGATCTGCTTTTCACCGTCGTGTCCGGCCCGACCAACGGTACACTCAGCCTGCCGACCACTTTCCGCCAGAGCGACATCGCCGCTGGACTGCTGACGTATACGCTCACCAACGCGCTGGCTACAACCGACAGCTTCAGCTTCACCGTTAGCGATTGGATCAACACGGTTGGTCCGTTCACCTTCAATATCAACCTGACAGCGACGCCCACGCCCAGTGGTGTGACCTCCACGCGTACGCCAACAGCCACGCTGATCACCCCAACAGCCACGCCGATCACGCCGACGGATACGCCGACTGCCACGCCAACCAATACCCATACGCCAACACTGACAGATACAGCGACTAACACGCCGACGTTCACTTTTACGCCCACCGATACGGCGACGAATACGTTTACCCCCACTGCGACCTTCACGCCGAGTGAGACCTTTACCCCAACAGCGACCTTTACTCCAAGCGAGACCTTTACGCCAACAGCGACGTTCACACCCAGCGAGACCTTCACGCCGACCAATACCTTTACACCCAGCTTCACGCCAAGTGACACCTTCACGCCAACAGCGACTTTTACACCTAGCGAAACATTTACGCCGACGCCAACCTTTACGCCAAGTGACACTTTCACACCGACGAATACATTTACGCCGACGTTCACCTTCACACCCACCGATACAGCGACCACTACGTTTACGCCGACGTTTACCTTCACGCCCACCGATACAGCGACCACTACCAGTACCCCGACCAATACCAGCACGCCAACGGCGAGCTTCACACCGAGCAATACGCCAACACAAACGCTGATTCCATCCGCTACCGCAACGCAGGCGCTGCCGATCTATACCTCGAATCCTGCGCCGGGTTCGCTTATTTCGATCTCAGCTCAGCCCGGCCTGGCAGCGACAGGTTCGCTGCAAATCACCAATACTGGTGGTGGCACACTGACAATAGTGGGCATGAACCTGGCGGGTAGCTCGCAGATCTCGCTCATCTCGTCCAGCACCTTCAGTCTGGGGACGGGCATCACACAGATTGTCTCAATCCAGTGTGCATCACCTACATCCGGTGGATTCACAGCAGTTTTACAGGTGTTCCACAATGCGCCGCTTGGAACGACAGCCACCTACAGCGTGGTCTGTAATGTCGGCGTGGCGCAGACGGTTGTGACAGCTACTCCAGTTGGCTTTGTCGCCAGCCCAACGCCGCTGCCCCCCGGCGCCGCTTCGCCCATTCCACCGGCAGTTCCGCCCACCGGCAATGTGGTCGAAGTGCGCGGCCTTGCCATCCGCACCGGCCCGTACCTCAATGCCACGCTAATGGGGGTGGCGCGTCCGGGGACGACCTATACCGTCGTGGCGCGCAACCTGGATGAAGGCGAGTTCACCTGGTATCTGATCCTCTTCGGCAGAAACCAGCAGGGGTGGGTCTCTGGACGCTACTTCCGCATTTCCGGCACGGAAAGTCTGGCACCATTCGCTGGCAGCATCTTCGATCAGATTGATGGCTCGCCCGATGTCGGCGTCCGCGCCACCACCCGCGCCATCATCGACCTGCGCCCGCGTCCGACGGGCCGGATTCAGCCGATCGCCACCATCCCGATTGGCGTCGAGTTGATCGTGGTGGGGCGCACCGTACAGAATGGCGGGACCTTCTGGTTGCATGTCCGCTACGGCGACCTGATTGGCTGGATACCGGCGGCACCCGTCACGCTGCGCGGGGATGTCACCTTACTGCCGGTTCGCTAATGCCTCATGACAGGGATGGGTTCAATACTCATCCCTGTTTTTTTATCCTCTAACAGTTGACGCCTCTGCCAGCACCCGCTAATCTAAGCGGGTGCGGAGGCGTTGGTCTCATCAGCTTACCCAAAGAAAGAGAGAGTCTTGTGGATCAACTACTTCAGGCGATTCAGCAAAAGTACAACGTTTCTCAGGACGACGCCCAGAAGGTCGTCAACGCATTGGTAGTCGTCGAGAAACGCAAGCAAGCGCCTCCGGCCATGCGCTCGATGGGCGGAGGCTCGGATGTCGATGATTCGCGCGGCCTGGTCGGCGACATCTTTGGTGCGCTCATGGGCGGTGGTGGTCAACCGGGCGGCAACCAACCGGGCATGGCCGATGATGTGATGGGGCTGCTGGGCGGTCTGATGGGTGGTGGACAAAGTGGCGGTCAACCGGGTGGCAACCAACCGGGGATGGCCGATGACGTGATGGGCTTGCTCGGCGGCTTGTTGGGCGGTGGACAATCGGGCAAACCGGGAGCCAATCAGCCTGGGATGGCCGATGATGTGATGGGCTTGCTGGGCGGACTGCTCGGCGGCGGTCAGGCTGGCGGCGGGCAGCAGCAGGCGGGCATGGGCAATCTGCTCGGTGGCTTGCTGGGCGGCGGACAGGGCGGTCAACAGGCCGGCGGTACCGGTGCGCTGTTGGGCATCGTGATGGATCTGCTGACCAGCGGTGGCTCCAAACCGGGGCAGACCAATAGCATGAACGACATTGTGGGCAGTCTGCTGGGGGGCGGCGCGGGCAACCAGGACATCATGGGTCTGGTCGGCAGCCTACTGGGCGGTGGCGCTCAGACCGCGCAGTCTCAACCGAAGCCGCCAGCATCTCAGGGTGGCGGCAGCCTGATGGACAAGATTGATGATCTGGTCGGTGGCGATGATGATACCAAACCCAAGCCAAAACCGGATCATGGCAGCATCGGTGATGCGCTCGGTAATCTGACAGCGGGCAAGAAGAAAAAAGGCAAAGGCCGCAAATAATCGGTATGATGGGGAGGGCATGGTCGATCATGCCCTTTTTGTTCTGCAGAAATATGAATCATGACGAACTTAATCGCAATTGATTTGGGCAACGAATCCGGCCGCGTGATGCAGGTCAGCTTCGATGGACAGCACATTGTTGCGGCTGAAGTTTATCGCTTCCCCAACCATCCGGTCACAGTCAATGGAGCGCTGACCTGGGATGTGCTGCGGCTGTGGCACGAAGTCCAGCAGGGATTGACCCAGGCCATGCGCCTGCCGCTGGATGGCATCGCCGTCGATTCGTTTGGCGTTGACTTTGGCCTGCTTGATGGGCGGGGGCATCTGGTCGCCAATCCGGTGCATATGCGCGACAGTCGCACCGAAGGCATGTTGGACTGGGTGCTGGAACGTATCCCGCGCCAGACCTTGTTCGAGCGCACCGGTGGCATCGGCTTCTACATCATCAATACGCTCTACCAACTGGTCGCCATTCAACAGCAGTCGCCCTGGCAGCTCGATGCGGCGCGGACTCTGCTGACCATGCCTAATCTGATGAACTTCTGGCTGACCGGCGAGCGCCTGTCTGAATTCACTCATACCACGACGACTCAGTGCTACAACCCGCTGGCTGGCGATTGGGATTGGCTGACGCTGGAGACGCTGGGGCTGCCGCAAGCGATTTTCCCGCCAGTAGTTCATCCCGGTCGTGAGATCGGTCGTTACCAGCAGATACCAGTCTATGCGGTTGCCACTCATGACACCGGCAGCGCGGTTGTCGCTGTGCCGGCTGAAACGCCCCATTACGCCTACATCAGCAGCGGCACCTGGAGCCTGATGGGCATCGAAACCCGCCAGCCGCTCACCAGTCCGGCAGCGCTGGCAGCCAACCTGACCAGCGAGGGCGGCGCGTTCGGCACGTTCCGTCCGCTAAAGATGGTGATGGGATTGTGGTTGGTGCAGCAGTGCCGGGCGTTGTGGGCGGGGCAGGGCATCAATATTGATTACGACTCGCTGCTGCGGCAGGCCGCCGACTCCGCGCCCTTTGCCGCTTTCATCGACCCGGACGATGCTTCATTCTTCTCTCCCGGTGACATGCCAGCCCGCATCCGGGCGTTCTGTCAGCGCAGCGGCCAACTATCACCGGATGGGGTAGGGGCGGTGCTGCGCTGCATCTTTGAAAGTCTGGCGCTCAAGTATCGGATGGTGCTGGAGCAGATCATCGCCGTCAGCGGTCAGCCGGTTGAAGTCATTCATATCGTCGGCGGCGGGTCACAGAATCCGCTGCTGTGCCAGATGACCGCCAATGCCACCGGGCATCCGGTGCTGGCCGGGCCGGTTGAAGCCACTGCCCTGGGCAATGGTCTGGTACAGCTCATCGCACGCGGCGAACTGCGCGACCTTGCCCAGGCGCGGGATGTCGTCCGCGCCAGCTTTCCACCCAACCGCTATAAGCCGCAGTCTACATCAGCCTGGGACGAAGCCTACGGTCGCTTCTGTCAGTTCGTCGTCTGAATGTCGCGGATTTTCGGCATTGATTTCACCAGCGCGCCCAACCCGCGCAAGCCGATCACCTGCGCTGTTTGTGATTTTGCCGAAGGCGAACTCCACTTACTCCACATCCAACGACTGACGAGCTTTGCCGCGTTCGAGTCACTGCTGGGTCAACCCGGCCCCTGGATCGCTGGCTTTGATTTTCCTTTCAGCCAACCGCGCTCGCTGATCGAACGCCTCGCCTGGCCGACCGAAT
Source organism: Anaerolineae bacterium (assembly GCA_022843385.1). Lineage (GTDB taxonomy): Bacteria > Chloroflexota > Anaerolineae > Aggregatilineales > Phototrophicaceae > CFX2. Next base: position 69,493 of record JALHNT010000016.1, read on the forward strand.
GGGCCGCGCTGGTGGAGTGGATTGCCGTGCTGGGCAAAGGTGGGTTTGAACAGGCCATCTATCAGGATATGTCGGAGCGCTCGGCTGGTGATAAGCTCCAGCGCCGCGCTACTGATCGGATCGCTGGCTCGATCAGCCCGATGAATCTCAATTATGTGCCGGTGGGGAAGATGTTCTGGCAGGGTGCGCCGCGTCTGCTCCGTGCGGGATTGAGCCTGCCCGCGCATGGCATCACCGGCGATGAGCGAGTGGCGCTCGAAGTCTATCCGGGGCTGCTGGTTCGTAATCTGATCGGGCGTTCCAGCTACAAGAATGACTCATCGACGGATCTGAAGGCCACCCGCGCTCATGTGCTGGATCGGCTCCTCTCACCGGCCTTCACCGAGCGCTATAAGCTGCGCCCCACCTGGGAAGCGGACTTTGCGGAGGCGGCTGTACACGATTTATCCGGCGATACGCTGGATGCGCTGCTGTGCGCCGTACAGGCCGCCTGGGCATCGACTCAACCGAATTGGGCCATTCCACCAGCGGTTGATCCGCTCGAAGGCTGGATCATCGATCCAGCTACGGTGATATAACCCAGATGATTTGGGATAAAATTGGGATATAAATGACTGTCCAGGGCATGAAATCAGGAGCGAAATGCTCTCTTGTTTTGGCGTAAGTCTTATCGCAAGCGATGCTGTGCAATTTGGGATAAAACAGTCATGTCATCTGATGTCAGTCTGCATTGATCGGTGGTCGTCGCAGATGCCAATCGGTCGCCTGCTCATAGGCATACGCCGCTCGCAGCACATCCAGTTCGTTCCAGGCGCGTCCAGCGATCTGCAATCCGATGGGCAGCCCATCAGCCGTGAAGCCGCAGGGCAGCGAAATCGTTGGAGCACCGACCATATTGAACGGCGCAGTCGTATACGACAGGCTGGCTCTGGCCTGTTCAACCGCGGCAGCATCATCAAAACGGACGGCGGGCATCCGCAGCGTCGGCGTGATGACGACATCCACCTCGCGGAAAAGCTGTTCAAACTGGTGCCGTAGAACAACCTGTGACCGGCGGGCGTTGGAATAATCGGCGCTGGAAATCCCCAGTCCTAGCTTCAAACGCCCCAAGACATCTGCGCCAAAATCATGCGGTTGGCTGGCGATGCGCTCGGCATGAAAGGCGGCGGCATCCACCGAGACGATCACACGGCTGGTCTGCACCGTTTCGGCCATGAACCCCAGGTCAATTGGCTGCACCACTGCTCCCAGCCGGGTGAAGACCGCACCGACCTGTTCAAAGGCTGCCAGCGTCTCGTCATCGACATCGGTGAAAAAGCTGTCTTGGGCAATGCCGATTCGCATCCCCTGAAAGCCATGCGTGAGTTCCTGGACAAAGGCTGCCGGTTGTGACGGCAGCGCGAACGGATCAGCCGCATCATAACCTTCGATGGCCTCCAGCAGCCGCGCCACATCCGCTACCCGCCGCGCCATCGGCCCGGCATGATCGAGGGTATAGCTCAAGGGAATGACGCCGCGCACACTGATGCGCCCATAGGTCGGCTTCATTCCAACCACGCCGCACCAGGCCGCCGGTATGCGGATCGATCCGCGCGTGTCGCTGCCCATTGCCCCCATGCACATCTCGGCCGCCAGCGCCGCCCCCGATCCACCCGATGACCCGCCGGGTGAACGCGCCACATCCCAGGGATTATGGCAAAAACCATAATGAGGATTGTCGGTCAGCACCCCCAGCGCGATCTCGTGCAGGTTCAGCTTGCCCAGGATGACCGCGCCCGCCGCCTTGAGCTTCTCGACCACAAAACCATCGCGCTCCGGGATGTTATTTCGCCAGAAAGCGGTTCCGGCTGTAGTGACGACTCCGGCCGTTTCAAACAGGTCTTTCAGCCCAATCGGGATGCCGTGCAGCGCCCCGCGATGCTCCCCGCGCATGACCTCGGCTTCGGCCTGTCGCGCCTGTTGCAGCGCTTGCTCCGCTGTAATCGTGATATAGGCATTGATCTGCGGATTCAACGCCTCCATCCGCCCCAGATGGGCTTTGACCAGTTCGACCGGTGAAAGCCGACGCTCGGCAATCAGTTGGCTGGCTTCGGTGATCGTCAGGCGTGTGAGTTCGTTCATGCTGTCCTGCCTGTCTGAAAAACGAAAGAGGTGGTGTTTATTCTGTCTACCGCTCTCGCGTTGGCGGGGTTATGCCGCTAATCTACCACGCCAGCAGCGCCGGTTCTTCCAGCACATGGCGTAAATCCTGCATGAACTGCGCCGCTTGTGCCCCATCGACCACCCGATGATCGGCGGAGAGGGTGATGGTCATGAACGACTTCAGGATGGGCTGACCGTTGGCATCTGGCACAAACTGCTGCATCGTCCGCCCGACGGCCAGGATGCCGACCTGGGGCGGATTGATGATGGCGGTGAAACGATCCACGCCGAACATGCCCAGGTTGCTGATGGTGAAGGTGCCGTCCAGCATGTCATTGACCTTGAGCGCATTGCCCCGCGCCCGCCCGGCCAGATCATCAACCTGCGCCTGAATCGTCTGCATCGACAGACGTTCAGCGTGATGCACCACTGGCACCACCAGCCCGGCCTCCAGCGCCACCGCCACGCCGATGTTGGCCGTCGGCCACAACGAAATGCTCTCGCCGTCGGTAGTTGCGTTCACATACGGATGACGCAGCAGCACGCCGGCGCAGGCTTTCACCAGGACCGTCGTCACCGAGAGTTTTTCGTTGCGGGCTTTCAGTTTGGCGCGCAGCGTCTCGATCCCGCTCATGTCGATCTGGGCGTCGAAGAAGATGTGCGGCGCGGTCTGGAAACTCTTTTGCAGCCGGGTGGCGATGGTCTTACGCATCCCCTCGATCCTGATGATCTGGGGTTGGTCGCTCATTATAGGGGTGACGACGGGGGCGCTTGCTGGTGGGGCTGGCGCTTGTGCCGCTGCCTGCTGTACATCGGCCGCCTGAATCCGCCCACGTGGCCCACTGCCGCTGACGCTCGCCAGATCAACGCCCATCTGCTCGGCGGCATGACGGGCAGCCGGGGTCGCCCGGACTTTGCCGGGGACTTCGCTGGCGGGCGCGACCAACGCCTGTTCAACATCGCGCCGGGTGATGCGATTGTTGGGGCCGGTGCCTTGAATCTGGGATAGATCGAGGTTGGCGGCTTCGGCCATGCGCTGTGCCACTGGCGAGGCGCTCACAGCCGATGGCGCTGCGGTCAAGACAGGTGGTGGTGATAGGGCAGGGGGCTTCGATGGTGCGGCAGAGCTGGCGGCACCCGGCAGATCCGTCGGGCGGGCTTCACCCGGACGCAGCAGATAGGCGATCACTTCGGTGACTGGCACCGTCGCCCCTGCCGGGTAGAGCAGGTTGATGAGCGTTCCGGCTTCCGGCGCTTCTACTTCCATGTTGACCTTATCGGTCGTCACTTCGCAGATCGGGTCGCCGGATCGCACCGGATCGCCGTCCTGTTTCAACCACTGCACAATATCGCAGCTTTCCAGGGTGAAGCCGAATTTGGGCATGATGATGGGGATCGGCATCAGTATTCGCCTCGCGCCAGTTTACGGGCTTCGGTGACGATGTTTTCGACCTGAGGAACGGTTGCCCGTTCCAGTTCGCGGTTGTAAGGGATCGGGATGTCCAGACCGGCCAACCGGCGGATCGGCGCTTCCAAGTAATCAAACGCTTCGCTGGAGGCGATGCGCGCCACGATTTCGCCGCCGAAACCGCCCATCTCGACCGCCTCATGCACCACCATCGCCCGTCCGGTCTTCTTCACCGACTCGATGATCGGGGCATCATCCAGCGGCTTGAGGGTGCGCGGGTCAATCACTTCCAGTTCGATGCCCTCTTTCGCCAGCTCGTCAGCGGCTTGCAGCGCCCGGCTGACCATGATCGAAGTGGCGACGATGGTGACATGCTGGCCTTCGCGCACCACGTTCGTCTGGCTCAGTGGGACGCGGTACATCTCCTCCGGCACCTGGCCTTTGGTCTTGTAGAGCAGCTTATGCTCGACAAAGATCACCGGATTGGGGTCATCAATCGAGGCCAGCAGCAGCCCTTTGGCATCATAAGCGCTGCTGGGCATGACCACCTTCAACCCCGGCACATGCACGAACCAGTTTTCCAGGCTTTCGCTGTGCTGCGCCGCGGCTCCGGTGCCGGAACCGCCGGGCATCCGCAGCACCATCGGCACGCTGGCCTTGCCGCCGAACATGAAGCGCACTTTCGCCGCTTGCAACACCAGTTGTTCCATCGTCAGGGTGACGAAATCCATGAACTGAATCTCACCCACCGGACGCATTCCGGTCAGCGCCGCGCCGACGCAGGCTCCCGCGATCCCCGCTTCAGAAATCGGGGTATCGATCACGCGCTCCTCGCCAAATTCCTGGAGCAATCCAGCACTGACGCCGAATGCTCCGCCGTACACGCCGATGTCCTCGCCGATCAGAAAGACCCGCGAGTCGGCAGCCATGACCTGGCGCAGCCCCTCACGCAGGGCTTCGGCATAAGTGATCTCACGCATAGACCCCCTCCATCACGCTGCTGATGTCGGGGTCGGGGCTTTTCTCGCTGAAATCCACCGCGCCATCAATGATGCCCAGGGCGGCATCGCGCATCGTCGCTGCCTCGTCTTCACTGACGACACCGGCGGTCACCAACAGGGTGCTGAAGCGCTGGATGGCGTCGCGGTTTTCCATCCAGTCATTCACTTCATCACGGGTGCGATAGGCCTGTTTGTCGCTCTTGGAATGACCCTTGTAGCGATAAGTCTTGGATTCGATCAGCGAAGGGCCTTCGCCGCGTCGGGCGCGTTCAGCCGCCTCGGAAATCGCCTGATACACCGCCAGCACCTCGTTGCCATCCACCGTCACGCCGGGGATGTTATAAGCCTGGGCGCGGGTGCTGATATTCTCGACGGTGAAGGCTTTGGGGAAGGGCATCGACATGGCGTATTGATTATTCTCGCACAGATAGATCACCGGCAGCTTCCAGATGGCGGCCATGTTCAGCGATTCGTGAAAGGCACCTTCGTTGGCCGCGCCGTCGCCGAAGATCACCAGGCACACCTGATCGGTCTTCCGCATCTTGATGCTCAACCCGACGCCGACGGCAATCGGCACCCCGCCAGCCACGATGCCATTGGCGCCGAGATTGTTGGCATCGACATCCGCGATGTGCATCGAACCGCCGCGCCCGCGGCAGAAGCCCGTCTCTTTGCCCATGAACTCGGCCATCATCCGGTTGACATCTGACCCCCAGGCCAGACAATGACCATGCCCGCGATGATGATTCAACAGGTAATCACCATCGCGCAGCGCGTTCGAGGCACCGACAGCGGTCGCTTCCTGTCCGATGGAGAGATGCATCGTGCCATGAACCTTGCCCAGCGAATACAACTGCTCGGCCCGTTCTTCAAAGGCGCGGATGGTGTGCATATCCAGCAGCATTTGCTTGAGGAATTCCGGCCCTAATGACTCGATGACATCGTGGTAGCGCTGAATGACATCGGCGCTCAATTGACTGACTTGTACCATAGTGTTTCCTTCGCTTCGGTCAGTTTTCTTCAGCGGATCACGCGAATATTGATCGCGCAGACGCCGCGTTCGTTCTCGCCCAGTTCGTATTCCACCTCATCGCCCACCACCAGATCGGTGAAGTCGATCTCCATGATCTCGGCGTGATAAAAGAACAGGTTGCGCCCGCCGTTGGATGGGGTGATGAAGCCGTAACCTTCTTTGAGACCCTGGATCGTCCCGCGCTGTGGGCCGGCCTCAACCGGCGGCTCCAGCGTCTCGCTGCCATCGCCATTCTCGCTGCTCATCACCACCGTGCGCGGCTGATATTCGCGCGGCGGCATGAACAGATTGTTGATGGCCGGGTCGCTCCGCAGCGACCGATCATCGATAATCTGCTGCATCATCAACGGATAGGTCACTTCTTCCAGCAGCACCTGCGAGGTGCGCGTCTCACGTTCCTGCCCGCTCTGATCGAGGTAGCGGAAGTCCCAGCCCAGCAGCATCACCCGTGTGCCGAGCGTGTTCAGCTTGCGCACCAATGGCAGAAAGTCGCTGTCACAGGCCACGATCACCGTCACGTCGAAGCGCTTGTAGATCGCCATCTCATAGGCTTCCAGCGCCAGCCAGACATCGATCCCTTTTTCGCCTTCCGGCCCCAGCGGCAGGTAATGGGTGGTCACGCCTTCGCGCACCAGCACATCGTCGAAGATGCGTTCTTTCAATAACAGGTCGCCACGATTTTGTGCCTCTTTGGCGCTCACTCTCCCCCGGAAATAATGGGCATCCACAATCTGGCAGTAACGCACATCCGAGCTTTCGTTCTCGGCTACTTTCTGGCGGACGAAGTTGTGCAGACCAGCGACGCTGATGCGGGAACGGCGGGTGTGATAATACTGGTAGTAATTGCTGACATGAAAAAAGAAATTGCCATCATAAAAGACGCCAATGCGGGTTAGTTTTTGTTCAGTTGTTGCCATCAGGCGCTCCCCAGGCGATTACACTCCATACTGCCCCTAACGGGTTGGGGGCGTGAATGGAAGTTTACTGAAGAACGAGTTGAAATCAAAGTCCACCGGCGCATTACGTGTAAGGACGCGGTACAACGCCCGCAATAGCGGCAGTCCATCGGCAGGCAGGTCGCCGCGTTCCATCATCGCTTCTATCGCCGGCATGATGGCGATGGTCGCATCCACGCCTTCAATCGTTTCGCCCGGCATTTCCTCAACCGCATCGCTGTAGGCCATGCCCATGCCCAGCAACCGCCCCATGCGCGAGTTGCGTCCGCCCTGGGTCGTCACATACAGGTCGCCTGCGCCCGGCAGGCTGAACACCGTCTCCAGGCCGCCGCCCATCTTCTGCACCAGGATGGCGGTCTCGGCCAGCCCTTGCGCGAAAATCGCCGCCGCGTAGTTGTGCATCATGGCGCTGGCGATGTCCTCACCCTGCTTCTCCAGCACGCCTGCCGCCAGCCCGACGGCCAGCGCATAGGGGTTCTTCATCGCCACGCACAGTTCGACCCCGATCAGATCAGTTGATGTCCAGATGTGATAATAATCGGTCATGAAATATGAGCGCAGTTTGGGCAGGATGTCGCCATTGCGCGAGACGAATACCACGCTGGTGTGTCGCCGCGCCGCCAGTTCCCCGGCAATCGACGGGCCGCCAATCGCGGCGTAATGCACCTGATCGCGGATGCTTTCCGGCAGGCGCGAACGCAGCACATCCGGCAGAATTTGCAATTGACCCTCGTCGCTGCTTTCCAGCCCCTTCGTCACCATCATCACAATCTGACCCGGTTGCAGATGCGGGCCGATGGCTTCCGCGGCCCAGTGAACGCCGCGCGAATTGACGCCCAACACAATCACCTCTGCATCCTGCATGGCGGCGGCGATCTCGGTATGAAAGTAGGGTTTCACAGAGTCATGGATCGGGCGGCGTAGGCGGGGATGGAAACGCTGATTCTGACAGCTCTCGATGATCTCGCCGTCGAGGTGGGTGCCAACCAACCGGACATCGTTTCCATTATCGGCGGCGGGGAAGGTGAGCGCCGAACCCATGACCCCGGCTCCAACGACTGTAATGATCGCCATGTTTCCGCCTTATGATCTCATTAGAGAATAATTGCACAAATGTGAGCGCATTTCACATATTTTCCGCATTGTATGTTAGCCGTTCTACGCTGTCAAGAAACCGATTTTGTCCGCTTTCTCTCGGAACGTTAATCTGAGTGCCGCGTATGAGCCGACTTGACAGCCCCCCAAAAGCGCACTATAGTCGTCACATCAGTGCAGACCTTGCACATTTGTGAAAAGTTTCTGCAATCTCTTTTTTGAAAGAGTGTCGGACTCAGAATTTTATGGAGGCATGGGCGTATGGCCCGATTGTCACTGCCCAGCAGGCAAGTCGTACCCGTTGATGCCGAGAAACCCCGCCGCCGCTTCTGGTCGGGTGATAACCCCTTGTTCTGGCTGGCACCGGCTATTGTTTTCCTGGCCCTCTACAGCATCTTTCCGCTCATCTTTAATCTGGTCACCAGCCTTCATGAATTCAGCAACAGCCGCCGCGAGTGGGTGTTTCTGGGGACGCGCAACTGGGTCGAGCTGCTGACCGATGATCCGCGTTTCCTCAACGCCCTGGGCGTGACTCTTCAGTACGTGGTGATTGCCCTGGTGGTGCAGATGCTTCTGGGCTTGCTCATCGCGCTGCTGCTCGATGCCAAACCCTGGGGTTCCGGCCTGATGCAGACGCTCATCATCCTGCCGATGGTGACGGCACCGGCGGTCGCTGGCCTGATGTTCCGCCTGCTGCAACATTCCGAGTTCGGTGTGTTGTCCTATTTGAGCTACAGTCTGGGTCTGCTGGATAAAACCGAACCCTTATTGGGAGGCAGCGGGAGGTTTGCGCTGGTTGCCGTTCTGCTGGTCGATATCTGGCAGTGGACGCCTTTCTTCGTCCTCATCATTCTGGCTGGCCTCAAGGGTGTGCCGGTAGAAGTGCTGGAGGCCGCCGAAGTCGATGGCGCGACCTGGTTCCAGCGCCTGACCCGCATCAAAATCCCGCTGTTGTTCGGCGTCATCACGGTGGCGGTGCTATTCCGCCTGGTTGATCTCTTTAAGGTCTTTGACTATATCGCCATCATGACCGCCGGCGGCCCGGCGCTGCGCAGCGAATCGGTCAGTTACTATAGTTTTGTCAACACCTTCGGTCAGATCAAATGGGGTTACGGCGCGACCATCGGTGTGGTCATCATGGCGATGGGCTGGCTGTCGGCCTGGATCTATCAGAAAGTCTTCCGTCTGAAATGGTGATGTTTGTCCCAGATGCAAAATTGTCCTCTCCCAGAGTTTGATTGAGAGAGTTTTGATATGCACGTTTCTGAAGCACAGCTCCAAATAAACCGTGATTACCTGAAGCGCAAACATCGCACTCAGTTTATCCAAAAACTGGTGCTGACCATCGTCACCGGCCTGGTGGTTCTGGTCTTCATTTTCCCCATCTTCTACTGGGCGCGTCTGTCGATCACGCCCTATAAATATGTTTTCACGCTGCCGCCGCGCTTTGACTTTCCCGAAGTGACGACGGCATGGTGGAGCGTGGTCATCGGCGGGCGTTCCTATAGCGATGTCATCCTGGAGCAGGTGGGTAATCCTTCCGGCGTCGGTGGAGCCGGTACGTCGGGCTACGACATCCGTCCCCGCATTATGAACAGTGTGACGATTGCTGGTTTGAGCACGCTGATTGTGATGATTGTCGCGACCTTTACCGCTTATGCGCTCTCGCGCTTCAACATTCGCGGCAAACAGAATGTGGTCTTCTTCATCCTCTCCACGCGCTTCATGCCGGGGGTGGCGGTGGTGCTGCCGCTGTTCCTGATGTACCGTGCCATTGGCCTGTACGATACCCTGTTGGGGTTGGTGCTGGCGCATGTCGTCATCAATCTGCCCCTCGCTATCCTGCTGCTCAAGAGCTTCTTTGACGATGTGCCGCAAGACCTGGATGATGCCGCAATGGTCGATGGCTGTACCCGCTTCGGTGCCTTCTGGCGCGTGATTATTCGCTATGTCGCGCCCGGACTGGCGGCTGCCGCTGTCTTGTGCTTCATCTTCTCCTGGAACGAATTCCTCTTCTCGCTTTATCTGACGCGGACGCCGGAACTGCAAACCGTGCCGGTGACCATCCGCACCTACGATGCGTCGGCGGGCATTACCGAATGGGGCATGATGGCGGCGGCTGGGACGGCTGCGGTCGTGCCAGTCTTCATCTTCGTGCTTTTCGTCCAGCGCTATCTCATTCGTGGTTTGACATTGGGTGCCGTCCGTGGCTAGAGCAACTCGCCAGCCAGAGTGATGATGGAGAGGGGGTGGTGATGTCTCCCGCCAGGTTAGTCGCCTGGACGACTGCTGACCGTCTGTTGAGCGGTCAACCATTTCGTTGTGCCTGCGAATATTAACATAGAGGATTGAGTGAGAATGAACGAGCGCGATCGCAAACAAAGACTTTATGTAGCCGATCAGGCGAAGAAGCTTGCCCGGGGCGGGATCAGCCGCCGCGAGTTTCTGCGCAATGCCGGTCTGGCCGGGTTTGGCTTCAGCGCCGCCGGTCTGATGCGCATGGAAACCCACGCCAAGGGACTCGCTGCCCGTCCGATGGCTCAGACCACTGGCGCGGAACTCAGCGAAGCCCAGATCGCCTGGCTGAAGGAAGTCGGTGGTCGTTTCGCTGGGACAACCGTCCGTATTTCGTCTGAATCGACTGCTCCCAGCCAGATCATCAGTGCCCTGGCGACCAACGCTGACGACCCCAACAGCTTCCAGAATTTGACCGGCATTCAGGTTGTCTGGGAACAGATTCCGCTGGATCAGGTGCTGGCGAAGCTGGTGCAGGACACGGCTACTGAATCCGCCCAGAACGATATTTACTACATGGATCAGGCCTGGGTCGGTCGTTTCGTCAATGACACTGTTGACCCGTCGGAACGTCTGGCCGATGGTAGCGACCTGAACATGCCCGACTTCAACTTTGATGACTTCGTGCCGGAACTGCTGCCGGCGCTAGCATCGTATGAAGGTCGTCTGGTCGGTCTGCCCTTCGATATTCCGATCTTCATCTACATGTACCGCAAGGATGTGTACGATCAGCTCGGTCTGTCGCCCGCGACTAATATGGAAGAATTCCTGGCTGCAGTGAAGGCGATTGATGAAGCCAAGCTCACCAATGCCGATGGCTCCGACATTCGCGGTTACATCGGCCAGTGGCAGAGCGGTCACTACGCCCTCCAGTGCGACTGGACTGCCTGGCTGTGGTCGCATGGTGGTTCACACACTGGCCTCGATGGCTCGGTGGCGATCAACGACGAATTTGGCGTGGCTGGCGCGAACTACATGCTCGAACTCGCCAAGTACGTCCCGTCGGGTGTCACCACCTGGGACTGGGGTGGTCAGGGCAGCGCCATGGTCTCTGGCTTTGGTGCCAACGTCATCTCGTGGGCCGAATTCTTCCCCGGCCTGGACGGCGACGGCTCGGCGACACAGGGTCTCTGGGAGACCGCCGACCTGCCGACGGAACTGGCGCTGCGTCCTGCTGATCAATGCAGCTTCGACGAAGTGCCCGCCATCGGTCACCAGGGTGGTTCGTGCATGGGTCTGTCGCGCTACAGCCAGAATGCGGATGCTGCCTGGATCTTCCTGCAGTACGCCACCAGCGCCCCGGTTCAGACCGCTGCCGCTGCTTCCAGCAACACCCCGATCCGTCTGAGCGCCTTCGAAGCCCCGATTGTCAAGGAACGCGCCAAGATCACACCGCTGACCACCCGCCACTTCCCGGCAGCCTTAAAGGCCATCCAGGAACGCATGGGTACCGAGCCGCACTTCCCCGGCTGGGCGACGGCTTCCGGCACCGGTGGCCCGATCCCGACCGAGCTGGGTACGATGACCGCCGCTGCGGTTGCCGGTCAGTCGGTTGATGTTCAGGCGACCCTGGACGCCATCGCCGGTCACATCGAAGACGCGATCAACGAAGTCTAGTCTTCACACCGTTCGGGAAAGGTGCGCCGGATGGGTGTGCTTTTCCCGAAATCACGCCTGATCGCTACCGGGACAATCGTTGTGGTTGTCCCGGTGGTAGTTCAGGGATAGATTTTTTGGTCATCGGGGGTATCGGTTCACCTTGCCCTGGTTTTCGGACGTGCCGTTGCACGTCCCTACGAACGGTCTACCGTGTAGGGACACCCAATGGGGTGTCCGCGCGGCCTCCGTCACGGTTTGAACGATGAACTAGGAACTAACAACTAGGAACTAACAACTAACAACTACGCTACAGGTCGGAGCAGCCCAATCAAACTTAGGCTAAAATAGTTTTTTTGAAGTGATGTTATGGTTGAGGAATGAGGGTACAGAATTTTGAGCGCCGCAAAAGACCTCGTGATCGGCGTGGATAGCAGCACCACCGCCGTCAAAGCCATCGCCTGGGACAAACAGGGGAAACCCGTCGCTCAGGCGCGTTCGAGCTTTGAACTTGTCTCCCCCAACCCCAACTGGTACGAACAGAATGCCGAGGACTGGTGGACATCGCTCGGCTCCGTTCTTCGCAGCCTGGCCGGTCAGGTCGGTGCTGACCGCATCGCCGCCCTGTGTGTCACCCATCAGCGCGAGACCTTTGTCCCGGTGGACGAAAAGTGTCAACCGATTCGTAATGCCATGCTGTGGGTCGATGATCGCTCCCGCTTGCAGGTCGAATACCTGGAAAAGCAGGTGGGCAACCAGCGCATCCAGCAGATCACCGGCAAAGGGCCATCCACCAAACAATCGCTGCCCAAGATCGTCTGGTTGCAGCAGCACGAACCGGATGTCATCCGCCGCGCCTACAAGCTGCTCGATGTTCATGCCTTCCTCGTTTATCGCCTGACCGGGCGTTGGGTCACCAGCACCGCCAGCGCCGACCCGATGGGCCTGCTCGACATGGAGCGCGGCGACTGGTCAACCGAACTGATGGGACAGCTTGGCATCAATCCGCAGCAGTTCGTCGAGGTCGTCCCACCTGGCACCGTGCTGGGGACGATTCAGGGGAAAGCGGCTGAAGCCACCGGTCTGCCAGTTGGGACGCCGGTTGTCGCCGGGGCAGGGGATGGTCAGAGCGCGGGACTGGGTGCCAATATCACCAAGCCGGGCAAAGCCTATCTCAACCTCGGTACGGCGATGGTCTCCGGCGCACACTCCGATCACTATGTCTGGAGTGAGTATTTCCGCACACTGTGTTCGCCGGTGGCTGGCGCGTTCGTGCCGGAGGAAGTGCTGGGCGGCGGTACCTTCACTGTCAACTGGTTCGTCGAAACCTTCGGCCCGGTGGTCGATGGACTGAAGCTCTCGCTCTCGCCCGAAGAATTGCTGGAAGCCGCCGCCGCCAAGCTGCCCCCCGGCGCATTGGGGCTGATGCTCGTCCCCTACTGGAACGGCGTCATGCCGCCCTACTGGGACCCGGCTGCGACCGGTATCACCGTCGGATGGACAGGGGCGCATCGGCGTGAACATTTCTATCGCGCGGTGCTGGAAGGCATCGCGTACGAACACCGGCTGGCGATGGATGGCGTTGCCAAAGCCACTGGCACACCGATTGATGAGTACATTCTGATGGGCGGCGGCTCGCGCAGTCCGCTCTGGTGTCAGATCGTCGCTGATGTCAACGGCACCAAAGTGACCCGCGCCAGCACCACCGAAGCTACCAACCTGGGCGCGGGCATCCTGGCTGCTGCGGCAGCGGGCTGGTATCCGAACGTGCGTAATGCCGCTGATGCGATGACTGCTACCGAGCGCAGCTTCGAGCCGCAGGAAAAGACCCACAAAATCTATGATCGATTGTTCAAAGAAGTCTATGTTGGTTTGTTCCCGGCGGTTCAGAAATACGTGGATCGCCTGACGGAACTGACCTATGACCAGGAAAGCGAATGAGGTGTTGTATGAAAATCGCCGTTGGATGTGATGAAGCCGGGGTCACGCTGCTCGATGTGCTGCGCGACCACATGAAGAGTAAGCCGGGGATTGAGTTGAAGGATTTCGGCGTCTTCAACACCGATCCGGTGGATTATCCTGATATTGCGGCGTCGGTGGCCGAGTCGGTTGCCAGCGGTGAGGTTGAGCGCGGCATCCTGGTCTGTGGCACTGGCATCGGCATGTGCATCACCGCCAACAAGGTGCCGGGCGTCCGGGCCGCGTTGTGCCACGATACCTATTCCGCCGAACGCGCCCGCAAGAGCAATGACGCTCAGGTGATTACGATGGGCGCGCGTGTCATCGGCCCGGAGCTGGCGAAGTCGATCATCGACGCCTGGCTGGCTTCCGAATTCGCCGGCGGTCGCTCGGCCCCTAAAGTCGCCAAGATGAACGCGGTTGACGAGAAGTATCGTCAGGGGCGTGAACTGCAAACGGAAAAGGTATCCTGCGATTGATTGGGAGATGGCTATGATCTGCCCCTTCGTCTCGCAGCAGGTTTGGCGGTATGATGGCGTGGCGTTCGACTAACTGAATTCATGTGACGGAATGTACACTGCGAATCGCGACGAATTATTGACGCGGGTGGCCTCGCTCTACTATGAGCAGGACTACAGCCAGGAGCAGATTGCCCGGATGGTCGGCAAGTCGCGCTCCAATGTCTCCCGCTTGCTCAAAGAGGCCAAGCAAAAAGGGCTGGTCGAGATTCGCATCCACAAACGTATCCCGACCAATCCTCAGCTCGAACGCGCTCTTCAGGAACGCTTCGGCCTGCACCAGGCCATGATCGTTGATAACCATAACGGTGATGTGCGTGAACGGCTGGCTTCGGCGGGGCAGCTCGCCGCCTGGTATCTGGAAGACATCCTGCGCCCCGATACCATCCTGGCGATTGCCTGGGGGACGGGCGTCGCGGCGGCGGTTAACGCGCTCGCAATTCATCCCATCCTGCATGTGGAAGTGGTGCAGATGCTCGGCAGCGTTGGCTCGGTCGACTCGTCGATTGATGGGCCAGATCTCGCCCGCACGCTGGCGACCAAGCTCGGCGGACAGTATCGCTATCTCAGCGCCCCGTTGTTCGTCGATAGTCAGGCCACCCGCGACAGCCTGCTGGAACAACCGCTGATCGAGACCACCCTGAATGTGGCCCGACGCGCCCATGTGGCACTGGTCGGCATCGGCACCACCGAGCCGGAAGCCTCCAGCTTTCTCCGCGCCGGTCACCTCACCCAGCGCCAGCTCACCGAATTGCGAGGGCAGGGCGCAGTCGGTGAGACGACGGGCAAGCATTTCGATATTCAGGGACGCGCCGATTTCGACATCAATCACCGCGTCGTCTCGATCAACCTCAACGACCTCAAGCGCATCCCGTATGTGGTGGCGGTGGCTTGTGGGTTGCCCAAGACGCGCTCGATCCTCGGCGCGGTGCGTGGTGGCTACATCAAAGCGCTGGCGACCGATGCTGCTACGGCTGAGGCTGTTCTCGAACAGGACGCCTACGACTCCTGACCATTCTTCAGCGGCGCTTGCAGCAGGTAATACCAGCGATCGGCGAATCCTAGCCAGCGCCGGTTGCGCGCCCCATCGGTGATGTTATCGACACACACATCCGGCTGGGCCTTCATCATGAAGTGTGGGTCGGAGAACTGGATGTTATGCACCGGCATGTGGGGGTGCAGATGACCGTCGGGCAGGTTGATGTTCGCCAGCAGGAAGGGATAGCGCAGCGTGATGGTGTCCGAATACAGATAGAAGGTCAAGCCACACGGACTGCCGTAGCGCGCCATCAGCCAGCCCACCGACACTGGCTGGCGGAAACTCAGGTAGGTGCGACCGACCGACACCCCATCCACCGAGATGAAAAACGAAGCCTCGCCTTCCGGTTGCAGCGGAAAGACGATGCTCTTGGGCTGGACGTAACTGTGCTGCTGTCGTGCCAGCGTTGTCTGGGCTTCGTGCCAATCGGTGTTCCCCGGCGTGATGCCCATCACACACGGCGAAGTCCCGCACCAATAGAACTGCCGCGCCCGCAGGTCGTCCGCCGCCCGCGTCTGACCGGCGACCATCGCCAGGAGGGTCAGCCCGAACGTCAGCGCCATCCCTGCCGACAGCCAACCCACTACGGTGCGAAACAGATGTGTCCGCAACCCGGCACCTTTCTCATCATCTTACGCGCACCTCGGCGACGCGCTGCATCGGGTGCATCTTTCATGCCTGCGCCACCCCCTTTTCCCCTTCGCGGGTTTCGACGGTGACAGGCTCCCCTTCTCCCAGCGCCGCGTGTGCGAGAAGGGGGCGGGGGATGAGGGCGGCGTTACTGCCCCTCGAACTTCGCCAGCGCCGCATAGGTTGTTTTCAGTGCCGGATACAAACCCTGGAAGATCGGGTAGAGCCGTTCATAGTCGGCTGCGCCAGCCGGATCGGGCTGAATGGTCTCGACGCGCCGCACCATCGCTTTGCAGGCCGTTGGCACATCGGGATACGCTCCCGTGCCAACCGCCGCCAGGATCGCTGCACCGAAGGCGCTGCTCTCGCCGGTGTTGACGGTGTACAGCGGGATGCCCATGATGTCGGTCGTCAGGTGCTTCCACACCGGGCTGTTGACCAGTCCGCCAGCGATCACGGCTTCTTTCGGGTTCACCCCCAACGAGCGCAGCAGCTCCAGTTGGTCGCGCATCCCGAAGGCCACCCCTTCCATCACCGAACGGATCATGTGCGGGACGCCGTGCCGCAGCGTGAATCCGATGAATGCCCCGCGCGCGAACGGATCCGGATGTGGGTTGCGTTCGCCCGTCAGATAAGGCGCGAACAGCAGTCCCAGCGCCCCGCGCGGCACCGACTCGGCGTGGCGGTTGAGTTCGTCATAATTCATGCCCGGCGTCACTTCATCGTGCAGCCAGCGCAGCCCGCCCGCCGCGCTCAACATCACCCCCATGTGCATCCACGTTCCCGGCATCGGCCCACAGAAAGTGTGCAGCCGTCCATCCGGCTCTGGCTCATAACGGGCGTTGGCCGCATACGCCACCCCCGATGTTCCCACCGTCAGGCTGGCCTGATTCGGCTCGACGATGCCGTTGCCGACACCGCTGGCCGGCTGGTCGCCCGCGCCACCGACAATCGGCGTGCCGACTTTCAGCCCAGTGGCCGCGGCCCCGGCTTCGCTCACCCGCGCACTCACATCCTGCGACTCGCATAATTCCGGCAGGATCGAGCGGCTGAAGCCATAAGCCGACAGCAGTTCATCCGACCAGGTGCGTTTGCCGATGTCCATTAGGCCGAAGCCGGAGCCATCGGCCACATCGGCCACATATGCGCCACTCAGACGATAGCGGATGTAATCCTTCGGCAGAAGGATATGAGCGATGCGTCCGAAGACATCCGGTTCATTCTGCTTGACCCACAGCAGCTTGGGGGCGGTGAAACCCGGCAGGAGGATGCTGCCGATCAGTTGGTATAGCCGTTTCGCGCCGATCTTCTCGGTGATCTCGGCGCATTGCGCGATGCTGCGCTGGTCGTTCCATAACATCGCCGGGCGCACCGGTTGCCCATCTTTGTCCAGCGAGGTCAGACCGTGCATCTGGCCGGTCAGGCCAATCGCCGCCACTGCGTCTGCGCCCACCTCTTGCACGGCTTCGCGCAACGATTGGCTGGCCGCCTGCCACCAGTTCTCCGGGTCCTGTTCTGACCACAGTGGGCGAGGGGTGTACAACTCATGTGGATGGCTTTTTGTCGTGACGACATTGCCTTGTTCATCCACGACCACCGCTTTCGAGGCCGTCGTGCTGACATCAACACCGATGAAGTAACGGGTCATGATGAGAGTCCTCATTGCAACAATGGATTTTTTGTGGCTAGAGTCTATATCCAAATGAGCAGCGCGCCAAATGTTTTGCCCTGCGCAACTCACCGTCGCTGTTCTGCGTATATTCAACGTATTGATCCGGGGAGCCTTACATGGGTGACAAGTCAAGCGAAGCCGATTCGCGCTACAAGCAAATTCGCCGTACCATCACCAATCGCTACGAGAATCGCGGTCAGTTCTTCGGTCATCTGGTTGCATTCCTGGTGTTGAATGCCATCCTTTACGGACTCATGCCTTTTCCAGTCAGTAGCTTAACATTTTTGTGCAGCGGCCTGTGGTTCATGGGGCTGGCGATTCATGGGGTGCAGTTCATCCTGACCGAGATGCGCGAACGCGCTATCGAACAGGCTATCCGACAGGTGGCCGCTCAACCTGATCTGTACCCGCAGCGTCTGGTGCGCCTGACCGAAGACGGCGAACTGGAGGCCTATGCCGAAGACGAACCCAAATCCCGCCGCAAGCGCAAGAACGGTGCGTGAACCCGTCACCGATTAGCATCCGCAAGAGCATGTCCCTACTGAAACGGTTTTTCCCAGGCTGTTTTCTTCAGTGCCTTTAGCGCGCTTACCGCGTGTTGTCTAGCTGGGCGGCTTATGCTGCCGTTTCCAGCCCTCATCCCCCCCGCCCCTTCTCCCACGGGGAGAAGGGGAGCCGTCGGCAACAGGTCTTGAAGCCACTCGCCCCGTGGGAGAGGGCTGCGTAGCGTGGGGTGAGGGCCAAAGTACAGCAAGGCTCAATTATAGGCAAAGTTGTTTTTCTCCCCTCGCCCTGTGGGAGAGGGGCAGGGGGTGAGGGCCATAGGGACGGCCTCTTCGCCAAGACATTAGCCGATTTAATTCTTAATGTGCTTCAGCACCCAGCGGTATCTGCCACAAACTCCTACTTGACACAGATAGACCTTTTGTTCTATACTGAACCCGGTAGGTCAGTACACCAAAAGGAAAAACCCTCTTGCCTAAAATCACGCCCTTTCTCTGGTTCGATACCCAGACTGAAGCCGCCATCCAGCGTTACGCCAGCAGCTTTTCCGATTCAGCGCTGCTGTCGATCCGGCGTTACCCGGATGGGCCGTTGGATGGGCCGATGCGGGGCATGGAAGGCAAGGTGCTGACGGCAGTCTTTGATCTGGCGGGGCAGCGCTTTATGGCGCTGGATGGCGGGCCGACCTTTAAATTCAACCCGGCCATTTCGCTGTTCGTGAGCGCCGCGACTGAAGCAGAGGTTGATCGTCTCTGGAGTACCCTGTCTGAAGGTGGCTCAATCCTGATGCCGCTTCAGTCCTATCCCTTCAGCCCCCGCTTTGGCTGGGTGATGGATCAGTACGGTTTGTCGTGGCAGGTCAATCTGGCGTCACGGGCGCAGAAGATCGCGCCGGCACTGATGTTTGTTGGTGAGCAGCATGGCAAGGCTGAAGCGGCGATGAACTTCTACACCGCGCTCTTCGCCCATTCCCAGGTTGAACACGTCGAGCGCTATGGCAGTGGCGATACCGGCGAACCCGGCACTGTGAAACAAGCCATCTTCCAGCTCGATGGCCGGGACTTTATGGTGATGGATAGCAGCTACGAACACGCCTTCAGTTTCAACGAAGCCATTTCCTTTTATGTCGAATGTGGGTCGCAGGAGGAAGTCGATCACTTCTGGGGGGAACTCTCGGCACATCCACAGTCCGAACAATGTGGCTGGCTCAAGGATCGCTTTGGCATCTCGTGGCAGATCGTGCCGTCGATTGTGCCTGAACTGATGAACGATCCCGATCCGGTCAAATCCAAACGGGTGATGGATGCGCTCCTTCAGATGAAGAAGCTCGACATCGCCGGGCTGGAGCGCGCCTACGCCGGGTGATGCGAATCAAAAGGACTGATGCGAATCTGACGAATCTGACGAATCTGACGAATCAATAGGGGAAAGTTGAACGTGCCGAGTACGACGTTCAAAGTGAAAGTCTCTGATTCCTCTCTGCGCTCTCTGTGTCTCTGCGGTTCAATTCTTCTGGCGGCGGAACGCGGCGGATCGCTCCCGTCGTTCCGCCACCGCAATGACGATCCGCCGGCGGCAATCAGGTAGTGCTAAGTGCAAAGTGCAAAGTTGAAAGTGGAAGACTCTGATTGCGCTCTCTGTGTCCTCTGCGTCTCTGTGGTTCAATTCTTCTTCTTTTTCTCGTGAGTGTGGCGTTTTGACGGTGAGTTTGCGGCTTCAATCAGCAAAATCAGCAGCAAACCCCTGTTGCCAGAGTCAGACAATTCCAGCAATCGGCGGTTGGTGCATATCCTCCGGGATGGGCAGGTCAAACAGCTTCAGCACCGTAGGGGCGACCTGCAACAGATTCAAACCGGAAACATACCGTCCGCCCAAATCCTGCTTCGGGTCGTAGTAGAGGAACATGCCCATCTGGTCATGGTTGGCGTCGTCCGGGCCGGTGTCATTCTCGAACACATGAATCCGACCCCAGCCGATGGTGCCAATCGAGCGCCAGCTCAGGTCGCCAAAGTACACCAGGACATCCGGTGCAACGCCCTTCACCTGCTGGTAAATGATCTCCGGCTTGAAGCAGCGCGTCCCAATCGGTTGACCATGCTCGTCGCCGATCTCGCTCAAGCGGGCGATCAGCTCGTCGCGCAGGCTCTCATACTGGTCAGGCGGGACTATCCCCTGCGGTTCGCGCCCTTCGAGGTTGATGAACACTCGTCCATAATACCCGCCGTCGCCCCAGGCGCGTGTCCGGCTCCAATCCACCTGGGCGGGATCGAGGACGACTGCGCCGTTCTGGGTATCCGGTTGTTCGCGCAACACCAGATACCCCTCGCGGATCAGCCACTCATTGAGGCAGATGCCGCCATCCATCTTCTTCGCTCCATGATCGGAGACGATGAAGATGGCCGTCTGGTCGTCAAAGCTGTCAATCAATTCGCTGATCTCGTTATCGAGCAGGGCATGGTAATTGCGGATGGCATCGCGGTACAGGCTGTTCGGGTCATGGAACCGATGCTCACTGTCCATGTCCTTCCAGAAACCGTGATGAATCCGATCCAGCCCGATCTCGACCATCACGAAGAAGTCCCAGTCACTTTCGCGCGTCAGCCGGCGGGCGACCTCGAAGCGCTGCTTGGTCATCTCATGCAGACGTTCCAACAGCCAGCCTTTGTCTTCGGTACGGAAGCCCTTGACGTCGGTCATGTAATCGCCCACCCAATCCCGGATTCGGTCGCCCAGCTCTGGCGGATAGGTGTAGGTCTGATGGGTATCCGGCGTCAGGAAACACCCCACCATCTCGCCGTTGATCGGGTAGGGTGGGTAGCTCATCGGGACGCCCAGCACGATGCTGTGTTTGTCCTGCTGGCTCAGGATGTCCCACAGGCGCGGCTCGTGCATCGCCTCGCCGTTGGCGATGGTCAGTCCGTCATAGCTGTGATCCTTGCGGTTGCGGAAGCCATAGATGCCCAGCGTGCCGGGGTCTTTGCCCGACATCATGCACGACCAGGCCGGGACAGTGATGGCCGGGATGACGCTCTCGAGTTCGCCGTAGATGCCCCTGGCGCGCAGCCGTGACAGCGTTGGCATCTCGTGGATAAAACGTTCAAACACCAGCTCAGGCGCGGCACAGTCCAGCCCGATGATGGCGACGCGGCGTTTCTTGCGGAATAGATTGAACAGGGATTGGAAGGCCATAATGCTTGTCACAACAGGTCTGGTGGATGAGGGACAGCCACGCTTGACTGTCCCACTGATTATAGACCCGTCCGCCTGGGCTTATCCAGACTGGCTCTGAATCGCGCGACATCCATGATCACCCGTGTGTGGCTGCCGCTCCCGATCACCTGCGCCGTCCGATGAACTTCGACTCGAAAGTGATGTTCCCCGACCAGACCGGGGATAATACCTTCCGCCATATTGCTCGTTTCCTGTCAGGCGCAGCCGGCCCATTTGAAGACATATCCCTTCCAGGTTTCAGGGGGCAGGCCGGGCGCGTTGACCTGCACCTCGCCAGAGGCCAACACATAAAGCTGCACCTCGCTGCCCAGCACATGCGGCGTGGAAGCCACCAGGGTGTTTTCAGCCGGTGTTCCAAGCGCCTTGATCTCGGCATTGGTGACGGCCAGCGCGAAGCTGCCCTGACCCTGCGCGTTGATGGCATAAATCTTCACCATGCCATCCTGACAGTAGATGGCGACCGATCCCCAGGGGTCATACTTGTTCTCCCGCCCGTCGCGGAAATTGGCCTTGTTGAACAGATCGGCGATCACGCAGTCCTGTACGAACTGAATAGTGTCTCCGGCCTGACCAAGATTGCCGTCGACTACAACAGACACTGTTGAGCCCGGCGCGACAGTTGTGGCCGGATCCCAAAACACGATGACGCCCAGTGCCAGATACTCGGCACCAGCTGCGTCCCCGCTGACATCGGGCAGTGAGCCAGGGAAGTATTTGAGCGGAATATTGGTGTCAACCAAGACAGGGGTAACTCCAAGGCCGTCAATGGCGCTGACATTAGCCGTATATCGTTCTGAAAAACTGGCAACGCTGACAATCATCCCATCGGCACAGATAATTTCTACGCGCATGTACCACACGCCGGCCCCGCCGCCAGCTCGATCCCAGATTGGGCCAGCCAGCCCCGGCGCGAATGAGAGCGAAAACAGAACCAACAATGATAAACCGAGTAAGGAATAACGGATCAATCGGCGATTCATGAGATGGCCCCTGTTCCTGAGTGAAGGCACAAGCGATCTGTTTCAATCGCGCTTAAGCATCATCATAGTTGAATTTCCTGATGAACCGCAATTGGTCGCAGGTTCGTGATTTGTAATGATTTGTTTTGTTCATAGGGTTTTTCGCCCTATCTGAGTAAACTAGGTAGGTGTTTCAAGTGGATCATCAACCATGAGTGTTCTCTGGGAACCTTACATTCCGGATCTGTTCATTGCTCAACTGACCCGCCAGGTTGATCCGATTGGTCAGGAGCAGCGGTTGGCGGCGGTTGTTCTCTTTGTCGATGTCTCCGGCTTCAGTCGCATGAGTGAAGCGCTGGGGTATCTGGGCAAGATTGGCACCGAAGAACTGACGCGCATCCTCAACGCCTTCTTCGTGCCGATGATCGACGAGATCGAGTCGTATGGCGGCGTCATTGGCAAGTTCGGCGGTGATGCGCTGACCGTTCTGTTTCCGTATACCGCTGCATCTCAACTGTCTGTTGTCCCTCGGGCAGCCCAATGCGGTCTGGCGATACAGACGAGAGCCGCTGAATTCGCCGAGGTAACAACCAAAGCGGGAACCTTCCGTCTGGCCGTTAAGGTGGGCGGGGCGATGGGCGAGGCGCTGCTCCTGGTCGTTGGACAGCGTGAGCGCCGCTTGGAGTACATCATCGCTGGCGCGGTGCTGGATCGCTCGGCTGAGTCGGAGCATGCGGCCGAAGCTGGCGATGTTGTGGTTGAAAATGCCTTGATTCCATTATTGGGCAGCAGTGAACTTCAGCCGCGTGGTGCTGGGTTCACTCGTATCAACCGGATCATGCAGCCTGAGCCACCGATCCCCGCATTGCCATCAGCGCTAATCCCCGATGATCGCTTGCCGGTTTTGCGCGCCTTCCTGCACCCGGTGGTGGCTGCACAGATCGAGAAAGGACAGCAATCATTCCTCGGTGAACACCGCAAAGTAACAGTGGTGTTCGTCCGCTTTGATGGCTTTGATTATGATGGCGATGCTCACGTGGGAGATAAACTTCAGGCGTATGCTGCTCAGGTGATCGACTGCATTCATCGCTATGATGGGTATCTCAACAAGATTGATATGGGCGATAAGGGCAGTAAGTTTATTGCCCTGTTTGGAACGCCTGTCGCTCACGAGAACGATGAGGCGCGGGCGCTGCGCTGTGCGTTGGAAATCAGCCAGATCAAGGGTGTTGTAATGCGCATTGGCGTGAACACCGGCTTCGTCTATTGCGGCCTGGTCGGGTCGGCCTCCCGCCAGGAATATACCGTGATGGGCGACGCCGTCAATCTGGCGGCGCGTCTGATGCAGGCGGCGCAGCCGTCGCAGGTACTGGTCAGCCTGGCAACCCAACATTCAGCCGGGCTGGGCTTTGACTGGCAAGCGCTCCCGGCCATTATGGTGAAGGGTAAGGAACAGCCAGTCGAGTTGTTTGAACTCAAAGGGGTGCGCACGTCATCCGGTAATCGCCTGGCTGAACCGGTGTACACCCTGGAAATGGTCGGGCGGACGGCGGAACTCTCTTTGGCGAAAGAGCGTCTGTCATTGGCTCGGATGGGCGAAGGGCAGCTAGTGAGTATTCGCGGTGAAGCGGGCATCGGCAAGTCACGCCTCACTGCTGAGGTGGTGCGCGAAGCCCGCCAGCAGGGCTTCGTGGTTTCAGTCGGTGAATGCCAATCCTACGGCATGAATTCCAGCTTTCTCGTCTGGCAGAAAATCTGGCGCGACCTGCTGGATGTCGATGATGATCTGGATGATGAGGCCGTTGCTCTGCGCCTGCGCACCGGACTGGCCGCCATCGATGAGCGCCTGGTTCAGCGGCTCCCGCTGCTGGCTCCGGTATTAAACCTGCCGATTGCGGAAAATGATCTGACTGAATTGTTGGATGCCCGGACTTTCCGCGAGTTACAACATGATCTTCTCTTTCAGATTTTGCGGCATCGCACTCAGCAATCACCCTTGTTGTTGGTGTTGGAAGATTGTCACTGGATTGATCCCTTGTCGCTGGACTTTCTGGAATATCTCGCGCCCAATGCGGCTGAACTCTCGCTGGCGCTGCTGGTGATCTATCGCCCGAATGACCTAACACAGCCGCTCCTGACATTACCGAATCACACGCTCCTCGATCTGGCCGAGTTCAGCGTGGTGGATATCGAACGGCTCATTGCGCTCAAGGTCAGTTCGTTATTTGGCTCAGGAGAAACGCTGCCGCGCGCCTTCATTGACCAGGTCATTGCTCGTGCCAATGGCAACCCCTTCTTCGCTGAAGAGATCATCAATTACATTCATGGACGTGGTATCGTCGCTGGCGATCTGACTGCTCTGAGCCAGGTTGATTTGCCCGCTAGCCTCCACAGCCTGATCATCAGCCGAATCGATCAGTTGGTCGAAGATGAACGCAACATCCTGCGGGCGGCCAGCGTTGTCGGGCGCCTCTTTCGGGCTAACTGGATCTGGGGTGCGTTCACCGGTCTTGGTTCGCCGGATTTCATTCAACGGCGGCTGGAATCGTTGAGCCGATTTGATATCACACCACTCCTTTCACCTGATCCCGAACTGGAATACATCTTCAAGCACATCATCACCCAGGAAGTGGCCTACGACAGTCTGGCTTTTTCGACGCGCGAAATGCTCCATGAGCAAATCGCCGCCTTCGTCGAGGTTGCCTACGCCGATCATCTGGAAAGCTACACTGACCTGCTGGCGTTTCATTATGGTCGCAGCCGGAATGTTAATAAACAGCGTGGCTATTTCCGCCGCGCCGCTGATGCTGCCAAAGAAGTCTTCGCCAATGACTCGGCCATCCACTTCTACCAACGCTTGCTTCCGCTGCTCTCCGATGAACAAAAGTCCGAAGTATTGTTGAAACTGGCTGATGTACTCAAGCTGGTGGGGCGCTGGTCAGAAGCCGAAGCGCATTATCGTACTGTCCTGCAACTGGCAGAAGTCCATCAGGATGTGCGCAGCCGCGCCCATGCCGAGAGTGCCTTGGGCGAAAGGATGGGGGACACTACCTCGCTGGATGAAGCGCAGATATGGTTGGATCGCGCCCGGCAGACGTTTGACGCGCTTGGCGATGATGAAGGGCTGGCGCGGACGCTGCAACGTCTTGGGTTGATCTATCTGCGCAAGGAACAACATGCCCAGGCGTTGGAGATTTGCCAGCGTCAAATGCAGGTATCCGAACGACTGGGTGACATCAAAGGCATCTTTGAGATCAACAGCGCCCTGGGTTGGATTCACGTCTCACGCGGCGATTACGCATTGGCGGAAAAACATCTGCGCGAAGCACTTCAACTGGCCGATGATGAAAACTATCGCATGGGTATGGTGCTGGCACTGAACGATCTGGCGGGCGTCTGTTACATGAAAGGGGATTTGGGGCAATCGCTGTCGAACTGCCAGCAGGGTCTCGCAATTGCCTCGGACATTGGCTGGCGTCGTGAAGTCGGTCGCCTGATCGGGAACTCCGGCGCGATCTATCACCTGTGTGGCTACTTCTCGGAAGCCCTTCAATGCTACGCCTATGGTCTGGAAATCAACCTCGAGCTGAATGATCTGCGCGGCGTGTCTTTATGCTGTGCCAACATCGCCTCGATCTACGCCGAGACGGATCGGGTAGCCGCAGCCAGCATGTGGAACGAACTCATGCTGCCCATCACTCAGAACCTCGATACCTCCATCCACCTCGAGCTGCTGAATAATCAGGCACACCTGCTGACTCGCAACGGCCAATTTCAGCAGGCCGAATCCTATCTCGCGCAGGTTCTTGCCTTGTGCCGGCAGACCGGGAATGCGCCGTTGGAGCTTAAGGCACGTCTGTTGGAGGTGCGCCTCAAAGTGAGATTGGGACAGATGAAGACTGAGGCAGCCCTAAAGCAACTTGTGACCATGTCTCATGACCTGACCAACGATGAGGTTCTAGCCGACCTCTATTACACGATATATCAGTTGCAGCCGGATAGCGATGCCAGAAGTCAAGCAGCCGAACGGTACCAGCGCCTGTATGAAGCGACGCCCAATATCGAATATCGCAAGCGCTTCCGCAACCTGACTGGCAACCCACTGGCTGAACCACCCCGGTTGCCTGCCCTTCCGCCTGATGTGACCAATCACAACTTGAATGTTGAAGAATTGCTGGATCGAATACGTGAACAGTACTCGCTTAAGGGTGAATCGATTTGATCAGGCAGCTCAGACAGATGTTTGTGATGGCTATAGCTTCACTGCATTGACGGATAGAAGTAGACGGTATACTCTGAGGATAGATTATGTGTCTGTTATGCTCGTAAGGTTTGCCATGTCAATGCATGTTGTGCATATCGAAGATGAAAAACCGCTCAAGGAGATTCTTCGTATTGCATTGCAGTCGGCAGAACCAGGAATCAAGATGCAGCAGTTCATTCGTGGCGAAGAGGCGCTCCCCTATATCGAAACAAATGCGGCATCGATTGATCTCTACATCATCGACATTCGCTTGCCTGGCACTATGGATGGCATAGAGATTGCAAGACGTATCCGTGAACTGAATGCGCCTGGCTATATTGTGATGACCTCGGCTTATTCGCGCCCCAGCACTGAACTCTTGACCAGCCTCCGACTTGAGTTTTATCCCAAGCCCTGGCATCTCGCAGACATTACTCAGAAGCTGCTGCGCTATCGTGTGAATATTGAAAAGAACACCCTGTAACAACATCTCAGTCGCTACGCTTTGGCTACGAGTTTAGATTTCCCTACTGAAATACAATCGCCCCCTGCTCATATTCAATCTATAATACCCTCATCGATGATGAAAACTGCACCTTAGGATATGACACCATCGCGTCGTGCCTGGTTCTATCCAGGAATCAACTCACGAATTGTGATTCCCTTTCTGATGATCGTGCTAATGATCGCGGCATTGGGGATTTTCATTACGACGCGCCTGGTGGCGGGCAGTATCCAGGAACGATTTAGCAACCAGTTGTTCGATAGCGCCCTGGCGGCCAGTAACGCACTGGTAAAGATTGAGAACGATCAATTGGCTAATCTGCGACTGATGGCCTTCACTGAGGGTGTAGCAGACGCGGTTACCAGTCGGGACAATACGGCGCTCCAACGGCTTATCATGCCTCTGGCAAGCAACGGCGGGGTCGATTGGGTAATGGTGCTGGATCAATCGGCTCGACCCATTATCGCCTTCGCGCCAACGGGGGATGTTTCTGTCACCATTGAGGGCGCAGGCAACTTGCCCATCGTCCAGCAAACACTGGCGTCCGAGCATGATGAACATGGTGACAAATACGCGGCAGTCCTTCCAGATCAGCAGTTGATGGTGTTTTCTGGCCCGGTACTGAACCCTGATAATCAACGCATTGGGGTCATTGTTGTTGGCTTGAGTCTCCGCCGTGTAGTTCAATTGCTGGTCGAGCAATCGCTCTCTGCCATTACGCTTTACGGTCTGGATGGACGCGCCTGGGCCAGCTCCTTCACCCAACCCCTGGAGGTGTTGGCTCTGACCGCGGAAAAGCGCGATACCTTGCTCAACGGCATACAGAATAATGTTACTCCCTTTGATGAACAGTCGATAGGAGACCGTGACTATCAGGCCATCATTTCGCCGCTTCAGCTTCGTCAGGAGCGGTTGGGCCTTCTATCGGTTGCTCTGCCGAGCGAATTTATCGTTGAACGCAGTTCCACCAGTCGCAATATCTTTGCTGCCCTGTTTGCGGCGCTTTTTGTTGGGGTCATTGTGGTGGGTTTTGCCGTATCCAGGACGATTACCTTACCCGTTTCCCGCTTGGTTGAAACGACGCGCGCCATTCGGTTGGGTGATCTTTCTACGCGAGTTCATCTTGAAACCCCTGATGAGCTGGGCGAACTGGGTGAGTCGTTTGACGCGATGACTGATAAGCTCGTCCAACAGAACAGCCAGATCAGCCAACTCTATTATGATCAACTGCGCGAGACAGCCCAGCGTGATGCCGTCTTCACCAGCATCAGTGATGTCTTGTTTGTCCTGGACTCGAAAGGAAAAGTCCTTCAGCGCAACGCCAACGCCCAGGAGCTGGTCGAACGACTCAAGGGGAATGCCGAAGATTCTCGCCTCATGCGCGATATATTCGTAGCGCCACAGGAATACTTTGCGCCTCGTCCGGTTCAGCTTGGCTCGCACTTTTATCAAGTTCACGTGACTGAAGTGATGCTGGAAGGGAATCGAGCGTTAGGCTATGTTGCGGCGTTTCAGGATATTTCGGCGCTGATCGAAACTGAGCGCGTTAAGGATGATCTGGTCAAACAGATGTCACATGAGTTGCGTACGCCGCTCGCGGCTATTCGGGGATATGTTGATCTGGTCAAGATGCTGGAAAGCCCACAGTTGACGGATCAGGGACGACAGTTTGTTGATCTGGCACTCGACAACCTCTCGATTCTGGAGCGGATGGTCAACGAAGTGGTCGATGTCAGCGTCGTTGTATCCAATCATTTTTATCTCGATGCACAATACACCGATGTCCGCGATATCGCGCGTGAGCGCTTTGATCACTGGTTGCCGGCGATGGCGAAACGTCACCTCAATTTTCGCTTCAATGCGCCTGATCTCGCTGTTTGTGTGGAAATCGATGTGGATCGTATGGCCCAGGTTATCGACCATATCTTGCGCAATGCCTATAGCTATTCTCTGGAGGGCGGCCAGGTCCTCCTCACTGTGGGTCAGCAAGCGGAAAAGGTCTTCATCCGTATCGAGGATGAGGGTGTTGGTATTGGTGCCGATGAAGTTGATCGGGTATTTGAGCGTATGTACCGCGGGCGTTCAGCGGATGCTGGCCCAACTGATGCGCGCGGTCTCGGCCTGGGCTTATATTTGTCGAAGATGATTGTGGAGGCACACCAGGGAACAATTGACCTGACCAGTCAGGAGGGACAGGGAACAACCGTTACGATCCACTTGCCAGTACGGGAGGCAGAGGGTGGCTAACGCGGCTCCATCGAACAGTGGAGAAAACCGTATCTGGCTGAATCTGGTCTGGCTTGCCCTGATACTGGCTGTGACCATGTGCCTGTTGACGCCGGGAATTGCTCTGCTCACCCTCTATAGCAACCAATGTGCGCCGCTGGACCCGACGGCACGACTGGATGAAATTGGTGCGTCAGGCCCGGACTTACTCGGTGTGTTGGCGCTGGTCATGGTAGCGTTGGTTCTGATCGTTGTCGGGATCAGCTTGCAGATCATACGACAACGACTTCGATCTCTATCGTTAGACACAGCACACGCTCGCACCCGTGAGAGGCTGCAAAGCAAGTCAGGGCTGTGGATGTTGCCCATCTTGTTATTGGGCGGCGCGATTCTGCTGTGTTCGGCTCAGGGTAGTTTGTGGTATCTGCGTCCTGATGCAGTCTGTCAACCCGTGTCTGTGAAAGTTACTCCCGACTACAGTGTATGGTCAGTAGCTCAGGCAGTGTTCGCTCCGATCAATCCAGCCATTGCTGTAGCCCAGGCTGCTGATTTGGGCGGCGATCAAGCCCAAGTGACCTGGTTTGATGACGCGGGACAACCGGTGGTGGCTCAGATGCCGACCCCTGTGCTGGAAGTCGCTATTGTTCCCACGAACCCGGCGCCATCTCCCACAATCAATCCCCTATTTTCCACCGCGACCCAGACACCTGTGCTGGTCACAAGCCTGACTCGAACACCAGCCAGTACCATGACGATCGGTGCAACAGCGTCGATTACCCCGTCACGCGCAGTGAGTGCAACACCATCTCTGACTGCTTCACCGGTCAGCACTGCTACACTTACATTTACCTCGTCGCCCATTCCATCTCGTACATCCAGCCCATCACCCATTCCGAGCCTGACAGCCACCCGCACACCGAGTGCCACAGTCATTCCCTCGGTGACAGCGACTCGGACAATCATGCCGTCACCCATTCCAAGTCTGACAGCCACCCGCACACCGAGTGCCACGGTCATTCCCTCGATAACTGCGACGTTTACCCGTATCGCTAGTCCAACACTCGCTCTTACGTTGACCGCGACCCGTACACCATCCGCCACTCTCGTGTTGGCAACCAACACGCCGTCACCGACACGGACACCGACAGTGGCGCTGGCGACCAACACTCCACGACCATCCCTCACCTTGTCGGCAACTGGGACACCTTTACCAACCCTGATGTTCACGCGAACAGCCACCCCTGTTCCGGCAACTAGTACACCATCAGCAACATCATTCGTGCCAGCCTCGACGCCGAGTCTGACGCCTATGCCCCCAACAATTCTGCCTGCAACCGCTGTTCCACCAACAACTGAACCGCCAACGCCATTACCAACCAGCACACTAATTCCTGAATTGGGGACACTGCTCCGTGAGGTATGGTATGGGATACCAGGAGAGGACTTTACAGATTGGTACACGGATCTGAGGTGGCCGAACGCACCCGACGCCTGTGCAGTGGAAACTTTCACCGAATTGGCTGCCCCATCCTTTGTCGCTGATAACTATGCCCAACGCATCCGGGGTAATCTGATTGCTCCAGTCACTGGGCAATATCAATTCTGGATCGCATCCGATGATGAATCAGAACTGTATCTGACGAGCGACGCCAGCCCATCCGTCGCCCAACGAATTGCCTTCATAGAGGGCACCGACTCCGGTCAGGAGCAATGGGATCAGTATCCCATGCAACAGTCAGCCCTGATTCAGTTGACCGCTGGAGTTTCTTACTACATCGAAATCCGCCACAAAGAAGGTCCGGCTAATGATTATGTGGCCGTTGCCTGGCAGCATCCGGGTTTCACCCGTGATGTGATTCCGGGTGCCTATCTGACATCTGCTAGCTTTGTGTGCCAACCGCCTATGACGACAGTTCCCAGCCTCACGCCAACACCGACCTCCACCTCTACACTAACCCCAACGGAGACACCAACCGAAACTCCGACAGCAACACTGACAGAGACACCCACTGCGACACCTACTTTGACGCCCACCCCCCTGATACAGGTTGATGTCCAGCTGACCACCACGACACCGAATCTCATTCTCATTGAGGGGAATCCTGTCACTCTTCCGCTGAATGTCGCCAATGTGGGACCAGATGGAGCCGATAACGTTCAATTGGTTATTCCTGTACCAGCTCTCCTAAGGGTAGGCTCAACCATTGGTCCAGGGACGGATGTTGCTTCGTTTGGTCATATGGTGGCCGGAGCGTCATTCAGTATTGCTTCACCAGTGGAGGCGTTGGTTGGCTCAGCCGGACAGAGCTTTAACCTATTGCTCAGTGCTACCACGACCTCCAATGATGTGAACTTAAGCAACAATAACCTTACAGTGACGGTGAATGTCATCCGGGTGGCAGATGTGAGGATGAATTCGATAACTCCGACCACCGGCAGCCCCACGGCTGGGCAGGTGCTTGATGTTGCCTTCACCTACGAAAACCTTGGGCCCGACCCCGCTACCGCCGTCGTTATCACCGCTCCATTCCCCGCTGGCATCTCATTGATCACTGTCAACAGCGGGTCGTACGACTCAGCGATCGGCATCTGGACACTGCCGGATCTACCGGCGGGGGCATCGACCACCATCACATGGCAGATACAAGTGGATGTCGGAGCTGTTTCGGGGCAAACGATCACGTTCAACGCGACTATAAGCGCCGCCGAGAACACCGCTGGCGCAAATGATACGGCAGTACCAGCCATCATCACGGTGCAGTAGCATGAACATCATACAACTGGAAGATGATCCCCATCTGGCGACTATTTTGCGGGTTGCCATTCAGACCGTGCAGCCAGACGTCCATTTCATTCAATTTTGGAACAGCGATGATCTCCTGAGTCATCTTTCGAAGCCAGGTATTGAAGTGGATACGCTGGTGCTGGATATTCGTGTGCCTGGACGGTTGAATGGATTGCAGTTGGCCTATGAAATTCGGCAGCAGGGATTCAAGGGTCAGATGCTCCTCTCGTCTGCCTACGCACCACCGGAACGCCGGTTGCTTGCGGTGCTCAGGTCCGAATTTGTCCCGAAGCCCTGGGATTTGCGCTCAATGGTGAATCGTGTGCTGCGACGTGCAGCTGACAGCACGATCACAGCAGGGCCACGCCAACTCATCCCTGAGCAGGCGTCGCATCTGGCGGTGACAAGTGACATACCTTTTGAGCCAGCAGCCCTGTTGCTGGAGCGGTTGCTTGGTGTAACCAGCATGGTCGCCATTCTGAATGACCAGGCAGATTGTGTTGAACAATGGCTGACCAAGATGGTGTTGCCGGAAGGCGAATGGCGCTCTCGTTTGGAATGGGCTGCTGTACAGGCCGTGACACAGGGGCAGGTGGTCAGGGAACAGCTTGAAAATCATCACATCATTGCGCTGCCTTTTGTTCGGCAGCCGGTGGCACTGCTGGCTATCAAAAGCAGAGGCTGGCAGTCAACGGAACTACCAGCCTTTCAGGCAGTTGTAGATCTGTTGGTTGATTATGTGGCGATGAAGCGTAAGGTTAATCACCTGACCGAAACCAACGCTGAGCTGAATAACTTCACATCGATTGTTGCTCATGATCTCAAGACGCCGCTGGCTTCAATCATCGCTTACGCTGATCTGGTAAAGATGTTGTTGGGCAACCCTTCATCAGACATTGATGGTTATCTGACAGCGATCGGTGACACCGCCCACACACTGACCGACATGACGAGCGATTTATTGTGGCTGGCCCGCCTGGATAATCCGGGGCAGGCGATTCAGCCGGTAGATACTCGGCTGGTACTGGATGAGGCCTTGAAGCGTCTGCATTATCCAATCGCGCTGCGGGGCATGGCTGTTCAGGTTGAGGGCAATGTGCCACCCGTGATGGGCATCGAAATCTGGGTGGAAGAAATATTCGCCAATCTCATCAGCAATGCCGTAAAATACATCGGCGATGATAATCCAGCTCCACGCCTTAGCATAAGCGCGATCACCGAAGGTCGTTACGCGCGGTTCGAGATCGCGGATAATGGTGTGGGGATTGCGCCGGAGCACATACCCCGCCTGTTCCGCGAGCGGGTACGGCTAAAGACGGTTGAGGCTGAAGGCACTGGGCTTGGCCTGACGCTCATTCATCGCATTATCACCAGGCTGGGTGGACAAGCAGGCGTATACAGCCAGGAGGGAGTGGGCAGCACATTCTGGTTCATGCTGCCGCTGGCGGACTAGATTAACCCGATATTGGGCATAATCGGTATGGTGACGCCAACCGGCTCATCCACTCAAGGGTAAGACTGATTCATGGGTGTTTTGGACGGGAACTTACAACGACAGTTACTGGATGTTGGCTTATCCGATACTGATTTGCCGACTGACCCTGATGCCTGGCTTTCCTTTCTGGAGCAAATCAGCGCCTCTTATCGCGAAGCGCGCCACGTTGAAGAAACTTTGCGTCGTAATCAGACCGATTTTCTGCGTCATTATGCGGCGGCTGAACGTCAGGCACAGGAATTGGCACTGCTCAGTCAGGTACGGACAGCGCTGGCGCGGCGCCTCGATTTGCCGGGACTATGTCGAAATATCGTCGAAGGCACTGCGGAAGCCTTTGGCTTCAAGCTGGTTGCATTATATCTGGTGGAAGGCGATCAACTCATCCTGCAACATCAGGTCGGCTATGAGATTGCTGTTGAACGGATAGCGGTTCAACAAGGGATCATGGGACGAGTGGTGCGAACATTGCAGCCCATTCTGGTTGAAGATGTCCGATATGATCCCGATTTCTATGCGCCGGTTGATGGCGTAACGTCCGAAATTGCCGTGCCACTGTTCGATCATGGCGAATTGATCGGCGTCTTCAATATCCAGAGCAAAGATGGCTTTATCCTGACCGAAGATGAGCTGGAACTGATTGTCAGTTTGAGCCAGCATATCAATGCTGCCCTGGAGAGTGCCCGCCTGTACAAAACGGTTCGCGAAAGCCAGGAGCAGTATCAGCGCGTGGTTGATAATGTGCGCGAGGTTATTTTTCAGACTGATATACAGGGGCGCTGGACATTCCTGAATCGAACCTGGACCGACCTGAGTGGCTATGGCATCGACCATAGTTTGGGTAAAGACCTTGCCAACTTTCTGCAATTTGACGAACCCTCAGACCATTGGTTACAGATTACCCAGCGATTGATGGGGGGGGAATCCCATGTCCGGTATCGCGCTCATATCCACTGCCGGAATGGCGAGCGCCTGCCTGTCGAACTGTTGGTGCAATTGATTCATGCGCCCGATGGTCTGACTCTGGGTGCAACGGGTACCATCACCGATATCCGTGAGCGCTTACAGGCTGAACGTCAGGCGATTGAACTGATGCTCAAGAGCCAGACCCTGACCGGCCTGCGGAGCTTCCTCAACCTGGTGTCTCATGATCTGCGAACCCCGCTGTCCGTCATGTCAACCAGCCTGTATTTGCTGCGGCGTAAGATGAACCCCGAACCGGACAGCCTGCGTTATCTGGAAAATCTGGAACAGCAGGTTGCGCATCTGACCCGCGCCGTTGAGGATATGCTGGATATGTCTCATCTGGACGAAGAAGATGTGATGTTCGACTTCCTGCGAATCAACTTCAATTCGCTGGTTCATGATTCGTTAGCCTCATTGGAACGCCTGGCTTCCGCTAAAAACCATCGTCTGCGTTTTGAACGCCTGGCTGATCCGATTATGATTCGCGCTGATCAGGTTATGTTGGGCAAGGTCATCCGCAACGTGGTGAACAATGCCATTCAATACACGCCAGCGGGAGGCGATATTGCTGTGCAGACCACGATTGAGGGAGATCAGGCGGTGCTGACTGTTGCCGATACGGGAATCGGCATCAGTCTGGACGATCTGAGCCGCATTTTTGAACGCTTTTTCAAGGTTGATAAGGCGCGAACTGCTAGCGACAGTGGCATCGGCCTGGGTCTTCCTATTGCCAAACGCATCGTTGAAACCCATAACGGTACCATAGCGGCGGCCAGCACTCCCGGTGTCGGCAGCCTGTTTACCGTCCGCCTTCCTCTCTGTGTCTCCTCAAGCGCGGGTGTACCAGGGCAGGTACAGGTATCGGATGTTTCCCCCAGTGACCTCGGTGGTCAGCGCTGACAGCCGCACTGCGCTCGCGTGCACGTTATCCGTCACCCAGATTTCGCCGTTCTCCACCCGTTCGACCACCATCAGATGACCAAAGACATCATCGGCATAGGGATGCTGCGGCGTCATGACCAGCACCGACCCAGTCAGCGGTGTTGATCCGCTTGTGATGCCCCATTCCGGGTGGGCGCTGGCCTGCTGTACCCAGAGGTACGCATCCCGCGCCAGATTATCCGGGATGGGGATTTTGCTGACGACGTAATTGACACAATCCTTGGTGTTCTGCATGAGCCAGGATGCGCTCTGCCCGCCTTCCAGATCAGCGATCACGCTCAGGTCTGCGCCAGCGCCGGGCGCGACGCGATTCAATCGCTGGGTCAGATCATCAATATTGGAACGCAGGCGATTGATATTGGTTTCGCTCTGGTTAATCTGCTGATCGAGAGCCGTGATCTGATCCTGAAGCGCTTGCACGCGCGGGGACTGAGAGGGAGTCCCTTGTGGATCAAAACTGAGCATCCGATTTTTGAGCGATGTCAGATCCTCCGACAGCTTCTGCCGTTCGGTCACCAGCGCCGTGATGTGATTCTGCTCCGTCGTCAGTGCCTCGCGCTGACCGACAAGGAAATCGTACAGCGGGCGGTTGGCGGTGGAGACATATTGACCGAGTGGCAGGGTTGGCGCGGCTGCATTCATGCCTGCTGCTCGCAGCGCCTGAATGTCGCCGGAGTTGGCAACCGGTTCCTTGATCCCCAGATAGAGCCAGCGCAGCGCCGGGATCATGCTGATGCTGCCCGCGCTCGCCACGATCTCGTCCAGATGATTGCTGGTGGCCTGTTCGATGTCATCGGCGGCCTGACCGAGGTTTTCGGCAAAGCGCCGAACCGTTTGCGCCCAGTTTTCCATGTTTGCCAGTTGGTCGTTGTAAAGCAGGGCGAACTGGGCCGAGCCAGCGCTATGGTATCCAATGGCGAACAGGTAACGGACGATGTCCTGAACATCCTCGACGGAGCGCTCGATCAGCAGGCTGGAACGCTTCATCTGTTCGGCGGTTTCGCGGAGTTGGGTGACTCGGGTGACGACTTCAGTCATGCCTGATCCTCATTGCAAACGAATAGCCAGCGGAGCCGATGGTGTGGTGGGGTCAACATTGGGCAAGCGGATCGTGAGCGCAATCGTGGCGCTGGTCAGCGGTATCTCGAAGATGACCCAACCGCTGGTCGTCCGCCCCAGCGCAATCGGTTGCAGCGTGGGCTGACCGGCGATGACGACATCGCGGCGGGGTTCGATCAGGCTGCCATTGTCGAGTTGTAGCGCCAGATTGGCTTCGGGCGGTTGGTTGCAGATCGGCCCTCGGCATTCGAAGATCACATTCAGGGCATAGAAACGGGCACCAGGCACGGGCGTCACCTGTACCAGGCTGCTGCTGTTGAGGACGCGCTCCGATTGTTCCTCGACGGCCGTCACTTGCAGGATGCCGTTGGTGTAGCGCGCGGTGAAGCTGTCCGCGACTAACGCGCGGCTGCGATCTGGCAGATCGATGGCGGTCGGTGCCGGGGTAGGCGCTATCAGCGTGAGGGGCGGCGCAACGGATGTGCGGCTAGGCGGGCTGAATACAGTCACGAGGGTGAAGGTGACCAGCGCCCCGATGATGAGTAGACCCAGCGCCCGTCCGGCAGCGCTGTTGAACGGCAGCCGAAAGCGTGATTGCAGCGCCTCCATGCGCACCTGAAAATCCCGTTCGTCCTTCAGGATGGCAAGCGCAAGCTGACGATAGTGATCCTGGGCATGGGTCTGATGGACAAGTTGCTCTAAGCGACGCAGCCGCTCGGCTGGGTCTGCTTGAGTCTGGGCATCGAGCCAGAGGATCATCGGCGTGGATGGGTCGCTTTCAACGGGGATTTCACGCTGGCTCTGGTACTCGCGCAGCAGCCGTTGCGTTTCGCTGCGTTCGCCTTTGAACAGCGCCAGATTAGCTTTGACCAGCAGGGTGTGCATCAGACTTGATCCTTCATTCGCCGGTCTTGCCTCGCAGCAGGTCTTCGATCAATCCCATCGTATCGATGTTCAGATCGGTTGGCGCTGAAGGTGATGAAGTGCTGGTGATTTCAACGGCGCTATTCTGATGAGCCAGGACTGGCGATGCGGTTGACACCCAGGCAGCTCGCTGCGACTGCGGCCACATCTGTTGATGAATGCGGTTAATCAGGAGCGCCGGATTTTCCACCAATGCTGTCTGAATGATGCTGACGCGGTTATTTTCCGGCACAAAGGCGCGCCCGCGCGGCAGGTTATCGGCGGTGAGTCCACTCAAACGCAAGCCGAAAGGTTGCAGGCTGTCGCGGGCGGAGAGGGCGAAACCGGAGCGTTTGAGCAGCAGTTGTTTGATGAAGGGGTCCATCACCCGATCCAGATAACCGGCTGTCCAGATGCTCAGGAGACCATCGCTGTACTGGCGCGCTAAATCGCGCAACTGGCGCAGCGCCGGATGAGCCGCGCCCAGGGCATCAACCAGCACATCGTAATCGTCAATGATGAGCGTGGTCTGTGGCGGGTGGGGCAGTCGGCGCAGCGTTTGCAGTTCCTCCGCCAGTTCATTCAGGCGACTGAGAAAATCATCGACATCGGTCATGTAGCACAGGGTATGCCGCAGCGCTGCCAGACCTTTCAGGCTGCGCCCATTGAGATCAAGCAACAGCAGGCGCATTTGATCGGGCGGGAACTGCATGGCCGCCGCCAGCGCAGCCGCTTGGAGCAGGTTAGTCTTGCCCGAACCGGGCGGTCCAGTCACGACAAAATGTGGGCCGGAAAGTCGCCAGTCCAGATGAAACAGGCTCAAGGCATCATCGTCGCGCCGTCCCAG
This sequence comes from Anaerolineae bacterium, assembly GCA_022843385.1. Classification (GTDB taxonomy): domain Bacteria; phylum Chloroflexota; class Anaerolineae; order Aggregatilineales; family Phototrophicaceae; genus CFX2. Next base: position 107,499 of record JALHNT010000016.1, read on the forward strand.
TGTGGAGATGAGGTGTGGGATGTGGTCGCTGTGTGCGGGTGCGGGTGCAAGGGGCAGCATATCCAACGGAATCAGGCTGGGTAATTCGTGAATGGGCGCGGGAGCGTGTGATGCCGGGGCTTGGGAGCTGTTGGCAGGAGTACCCTGTCCATTGAGATAGGCGCTGTTCATGGCGTCGATCACCCGGCGCATCTGACGGATGACGGCCTCTTCACTCTCTGGCAGATCGTCCATCGCTGGCAGACAAAGCTGACAGGCCAGCGGTGGAGTGGCAGCGATGAAACCGCGACCGTGCGGCAGCCGGCTATCGAGGGCGATCTGAATCGAACCGACGCTCATGACGTAGTCAGCTGGATTGCCCAGTTGCAGGGCGATGCGCTGTGGCATGAGTGAGCGCAATCGCTCTGGCACCGCGGTCACGGTGCTGGCGGTGATGACGAGGTAGATGTGCACGGCGCGGCCCTCGTTCACCAGGCGCTCAAACGCCGTCATGTGGCTTTCGTAACAGCTATCGCGGAATTGTTCGTACTGGTCGATGAAGACGACGATCACCGGTTCGTGCGGACTGCGGTTGGTCTGACGCTCTTCCAGCAGCGTTAACAAGCGGGCGAAAAGTCGGCGGATTCGTTCGGCTTCGGTCCCGTGAATGACTGTCTCGGCATGGGGCAGGCGGCTGATCTCGGTCAGCCCGTGACCGGTGAAGCTCAGGCAATACAGATGCAATTGCTGTGGCGGGTGAAGATGCGCCAGACTGAAGGCCAGTGTGCGCAGCGCGGTTGTCTTGCCCGAGTCTGGGCCGCCGAAGATGAGCAGATGACCGCTGTGCTGGGTCATCTCTGGATTATCACCCGGATTGAGGTGTATCCACAGCGGCGTCTGGGTGCGGTTGTAGATGTCATCAATCAGGCCAATCGGCGCACTGCCCGGTTCGATGCGTAGGCCACGCAGGTCACGAGCTGGCAGCCATTCGACACCATTCCAGCCGCCATAGCCGACACCCGTGAAGGCCGTCTGCAATGTCAGCGCATCATCGAGCGGGGCGAGCAACAGACGCGGCACGGCTGGAATCTGATTGTCGCGGGCATAGTCTTCGATCAATTCGGCGATGGCCTGGGCGGTGGTGTGAACCCCATCATCGGGGGCATGGTCGATCACAGTGGGATAGGCGACGTCGGATTCGGGCAGCAGATTGATGACTTCACCCGCTTCCGTAATCAGTTCCAGGATCAGTTCATCGTTTCCAGTCGTGACCGGGCTGGGATGATAGTCGCCACCGACCGAAGCCGTCTGGAACTGCTTGAACAACCCCCGTTCGCCCACCTGAAAATAGCCGCGTCCGGGCCAACCGGGCGGGAGATAAGCGGCGTCCGGGCGGCGCAACATGGCGCGACTGGCCTCGATGTTTTGGACGCGCAGGCAGATGCGGAATTGCAGGTTGGCGTTCATCTCGTCGGTGATGACGTCCATCGGACTTTGAGTCGCCAGAATCAGATGTAAGCCGAGGCCGCGCCCGACCTGGGCGATCTTGACCAGTTCGTGCAGGAAATCCGGCATCTCACGGGCGAGTTGGGCAAATTCGTCCACCAGGATAAACAGGTGTGGCAGTGGCGTATAAGACGGGTCCTGGATGTGGGCGATGGTACGGGAATAGTGCCGGTGATACTGGGTGATATCGCGCAGATTGAGCCGCTTGAGGAACTGCTGACGGGCGCGGATTTCGGCTCGCAGCGCTTCCAGGGCGCGTTCGATCAGCAGTCCATCGAGGTTGGTAATCGTGCCGACGGTATGCGGCAGTTGAGCGAAGACCTGGAAGGTGCTGCCGCCCTTAAAGTCGATCAACAGGAAGTTGAGCAGGCGCGGATCATGTTCCAGCGCTAAGGCGCATACCATCGTCTGAAGCAGCTCGCTTTTGCCCGCGCCAGTGGTGCCGGCCAGAACACCATGTGGGCCGTGATGATCCTCATCCAGCCAGAGTTGCAGGCTGTTGGTCTGGCTCTCGCGGCCAATCTCGATGGGGAAGGGCAGGACACCGCGCGGGATGGGACGCCGCCAGCGCTCATCCATCAGGGTGCGCAGATGGTCAAGCCGATGAATGGCGTATAGCTCCAGGAAGTTGATGCGGCGCGGCAGACGAGTCCCGCTGTCGCCGTGAGCAACGGTCATGGCGGAGAGGGCGCGGGCGATATGCTCGGCGTCGGGCGGGGTGAGGCTGTCAATCGCGCTGCCGATCAACTCATCCTGATTATCGGTCGCATGGCTGATGCGAAAACGATCCTCGTCATCGATCTCAACCCAGGCGTCAAAGTCATGGACGGCGGGCGATCGCGCGGGGAGCAGGGCTACCAGCGAGGCATTCAGCCGATCTGCAGCATGGGTGAGCAGGGCGTAGATTGGCTCGTGCTGGATCAGGCTGATGTCATCGACCAGCAGCAGCAGGTGTGGCGCGGACGCCGGACGGTCACGACGCTCCTCAAGCACCTGCGTCAGGTTGCTCAATAGATGATGGATATGTTCCGGCTCGAAGGCCATCAGATCGCCACTGCCGGAGTGGTCGCCCATGCTGGTGTGTGGCAGCCATTCCATCCACGACCAGTCAGTGTAGTGTGTGCGCGAGGCGATGATGTGAACCCGGAGATCGCGGGGCGCATGGGTCAGGCTGAGGTGACAGAGCAGGCTGCGGGCGGCCTTCAACACCTGCGGACGCTCGCCGCTGAGGGCAAGCGAGGGATAGGCGGCCAGCGAGACGGCCAGCGGCACATCGCGCAGCAGGCGGTAATCATCGGCCAGCGCCAGGGCGCGCTCCAGCTCCGGGACATCGCTATCCGGGTCTGGCAACTTGATGCGGACAGCCGACGGAAGGAAACCCACCCCCAGCCGCACGGCGGTGAATTCCGCGTCACCGGGACTGCACTCCCACAGATGATCTTTCGCCAGCACACGGTTCAGGCTGTCGCTGGGGTCGGGGAAGCTGGCGTTCAGGCTGGCGACCTGGACATCATAAGCGGCTTGCAGGCGAGCGCGTTTCTTTTCCAGCAACCGGATGTACTGCTGGCTGACTTCGAGTCGTTGTCGTTCATAATCGCGGCGACGCCAGCGTTGAGCCAGGATCGTCCCGCCGATGGTGATGAGCGCCAGGAACAGGAGAGGGACTGCCGACAGCAGGCTGTTGGGGTTATCGCCCGCGCGGAACATATAGAAGAGCGCCATGATGCCGATGCCGGCGACCGGGATGGTGGTGATGAGCCAGTTCTGTTCCGGCAGGCGCGGCTGGGCCGGCGGCGCGGGGATGTCGATGGTGTCTTCCGGCAGCCGGGGATTCCAGGGACGAGCAGGACGATCAGCCGGCATGATGCTCAGAAAGCCTCATCCACCAACTGCATCCGCCGCGCCTGATCTTCCAGTTCGGTGGCGAATTTTTCCAGAATCATGACCCATTGTTCCATTTCCGGCAGGGTTTCGTTCCACAGCGTGAAGAAGCGATCGGCTCGCTTGCCGATCCACTGGATGCTCTCGACGCTGGACTTAAGCGACTCGATCTCGGTGCGGATGGCTTCCGCTTCCTGCCGAATCCGCAGCGCCCGCTGGAGCAGCTCGGTATAGGGAACTTTGATGAGGTCGGTCATGATTACACCTGAGTCGAACGGGCGGCCAGTTCAATATCATCAGCTGCGGCGTTAAGTTTTTCCTGGAAGCCGCTCAACACCTCAAAGGCTTCGCGCAGCCGAGGTGTCACCCGATAGTAAGCCGTGCGAAAGGCGTCGGCACCGGCGCTGGCGAAGCGATCTGACGTGAGCGCCAGGATTTGCTGATCGACGACATCAATGGCGGTCGTGACCCGTGTGACGCTGCGGTTGATGGCGCTGGCAGCTTCCCGCATCTGCGAGATGTGAGCGAAGATTTCCCCGGTTGGCATAGGCCTCATCCTTTGGAATCCATCATCCCGTTCACTATAACATAGATTTGTGTCCGTGCCGGGTCAGCGATTCCCGATCATGAGCACCAGCACGATGATGACCACCCAGACGATCACCGAGATCAGGCTGGTGGTCAGCAGCCAGTCGCGGGGGCGCAGGCGGGGGCGCAGCGGATGAACATCATGCTGGGTGGCGATGTCGTCCAGCGCGAAAGCATGATCGGTGGTATACGCCTGTGCTGGTATTTCATGAGCTGTTAGGGTCGGTGGCAGGGGATTGAGCAGATAGGGTTGGTTGGCCGGTATGACAATCGCGGCTGTCAACGCATCAACCAATTCCACCAGATCGCGATAGCGCCCGGCTCGGTCATCCAGCGCCTTTTGAAAGATCGTGTCCAGCGCTTCAAGGTCTGCGCCGATGATGTCGCCCGGCAGTTCCGGTGGGGGGATGCGGCTGGGCTTGCGCCACGTCTGCTGGCGGATGTGATCGCGAGCGCGCTGACGGGTTTCCTGCACCGTTGCCCCGACGGTTTGTGGGGTGAAAATGGCATGATGCCCGAAGAGCATTTCATAGGCCACCAGACCAAAACTGTAATTGTCACCCATTTCATCGAATGGCTCATCCGGCGGCGGCATGTAAATGCTGGTGCCGGCATGATGCTGAGCGCGGGTCGTTTGCTCACCCATCAGTGCGATGCTGAAATCGAGCAGATAGGGGATGTCCAGCCCGCTGATGTTAGACGGTTTGATGTCGCGGTGAATGATCTTTTTGCGGTGCAGCGCATTGATGGTCGATGCGATGACCCGCAGGATGTCCAGTCGCCGTTCCATCGGGACGCGCAGCATCTCACCGCTGGCGATCAGCCGGTCATAGGTTTCCCCTTCAATATACTGCATCATCAAATACGGACGTTCGCCTTCGAGATCGTAATCATACAGCGCCGGGACGTGTGGGTGATGCAGCCGGCGCAGCGCCTTGATCTCAGTCTCCAGACTCGCTCGATGCTTGCCGTCGGGGTCGTTGGCGATCAAGGCCTCATTCATGAACTTGATGGCGACGGTATGAACGCCATTGCTGGCGCGCCAGACATCACCGGATGAGCCGCTGCCCAGCCGATATTCCAGCGTGTAATTGTTGACGCGGTAGCCAGAAGCGATCATAACCGGGTTGCAGCAGATCGGGTATCACCAGGAAGGACGAAACGGACGGTCACGCTGGTGCCAAACATGACGACATCATCATTATACAGCCGCTCCGGCTGATCAGGCTTGATGGCCTCGAACTTCCCCTCTTTGCGGATGGCCGTGCCATACGAACTGCCGCTGTCGATCAGGCGGTATTCGCGGGTGGCATCATCCGAGGAGAAGACAGCGTGGCGGCGCGAGATGCTCTTTTCATCCAGCGCAATCAGCACTTTTTGTTCCGGGTTATAAAAGCGTCCGATGATGAACTCGCTGCTGGGCAGAGGGATTTCGCTGGGGCCGCGCACCCCGCCGGAGAGGATGACCAGCCGGCCATAGGCCGAGCGCCCGCCACCAGACGGGACATTGGTTGGATGATTGGTGGCGTACGCGCTCTGTGGATTGGTCGGCATGATGGGCGACGAAGGCTGGCGTGTATTCTCACGCCGATTGCGGGTGAGCGTCAGCCAGATGATGTACACCATTTGCAGGACAGCCAGGATGAACAGAGTGAAGGTTAAGTACCAGATAGCGGAGATAATATCCATAGCACGCCCCAATTGAGCCGGACCAACACGCCAATATCCTGAATCAATGATAGTGGGAAGCGCCGTGATTCGCCAGTTCATCATGGCTCAACTTCGTGTGCTGCTGTTTCGACAATACCTCTTTGCTGCTGATTTTGCTGTTACAAAGACGGATTCACCACTGAGACACAGAGAACACCGAGAGCAAGCAGAGCCGGTTGATTCACATGATTCGTCAGATTCGTCAGATTCGCATCACTCCTTTTTTCGATTCGCGAATCTTGGGTAGTGGTTTTCCCTCAAGTGTTGCAAAAGTTAGAAATGTTGCAAGTGTTGCAAGTCTCCTTTTTGTGCAACTCCAGTTTTGTGTCGTCGTCGTCGTCGGACAGACACCGACAGAAAGACAAAGATGGAAAGACCAACTCTAGAGAACACAGAGGACACAGCGCGAAAACAGAGCGAACCCGCACAAGATTCTGCAAATGCGGCAAATTCTGCACTGGCCTTTTTTGTAGTTTGTGCAGAATAGCTTTCAGCCATCAGCCATCAGCTTTCAGCGAAAGACGAACACAGAGGACACAGAGCGCAATCCGAGTCATTCACTTTGAACTTAGCACTCAGCACTTTCAACTCACAAATTGTCGTCAAAGTCGTCAAGGTCACTACTGCATTTTGTGACAATTGGCTTTCAGCATTCAGTCTGTTGACTGATAAAGGACGACTGTTGACTTCCTGTCGTCAGCATAAGCCCATTCCCGCCGTTACGGGTGAACTTTTGGTAAACTTTTTGGTACGGTTTTCGAGGTGGCGGCGCTAACCATTTTGAGGGAGCCCTGACCGCGCCAGAGTTGATCAGTGGTTGGGAAACCGTTAAGAAAAATCGGGGTCACGCGAGACAAAATGATCCCGATAAAAAAGGGCATGGGCGCATCAGACTACAGGCTGGCAAATTGTCCTCTACTCGCAACTCATGCTACAATCGCTTGACACACATGAGCATTGGGGGATGCGGTGCAGCCGCTTCAATAGAAGATGCTTTACTTGTTGACGCGCATCTCATCATTTTTCGCCAACATCGGCACGAGCTTCCGAGTTTTCTTTTCGTCACTCACCAGCCCCTTCACCAGCGCGATGTTTCAACTGCGCAATATTCGGACGAATAATCCGTTCACGCAGATGGGGGTGATGTTCCAGAATGGACAGCGCCAGGTACGCTACTGGCTGGGGATGCCGGAACAACCCCGCGAATCGAAGGAACGAGGCGGCAAACCCAAGACGACCTTCCGTGATTGGTACGATAGCCTGCCTTGGCGGCGGGGCAAGTCGTGGCGGCGGGAAAAGGTCAGTCTGACCGCGCAGTTCTCCCAAATCCATCTGGTCAATCAACAGACGCAGATCCCCACTGTCGTACATATTGGGACGATGATCGGGCGCAGTGCATCGGATGTGATCGTGGAGAGCACCAGTCATCGCCCGGTAAGGCTGCGCTTCGCCCAGATTGATCCTGAACAATTCAAGGCACCGATGCGGCTGACCTATCTGGCGGGCGAAGCCAAGCTGACGGTGGATGGGGTCGAAGTTGAACGTGAAACGACAATCAAGGAACGGGCGGCCATCCAGATTGATGACCAGTCCTATGAGTGCCAGTTATATGCCTGGGATAAACGCGCTATCGTCACACGAGTCGATGCCGGTTGGGCGACAATCCGGGGCAAACGGGCCGATAACGAAGATGCGATTGGCATCTACCAGCACAGTAAGGCCTACTTGTTTGCGGTAGCTGATGGGGTGGGGAGTGGGCAGTATGGACAACTCATCAGCGAATTCGCAATCCAATACCTGCTGGCGTCGTTCGACAAGAACATTCGCTATACGCTGCCCTGGCACGATATTCTGAAGAAAGCCTTCAATTATATAAACGCTGAGGTGCGGTATTTCGGCCGCCGTTCGCCCAACGTGGAAGGTTCGACGCTGACGGCGGTGGTCATTAAGGACTGGGAAGCCTATGTAACCCATGTCGGTGATACGCGGCTTTACCTCTGGCATGATGGCGAGATGCGGCAGTTGACCACCGACCACACCGAAAAGCGCCCGGTGATCGAACGCGATACCCGTTATGCGGCTGAGATGGATGCCGCGCCTAAGACTCAGGATGTGTTGCTGAAGGCGATTGGCAAGCAGGATGGCATCGCGCCGGATGCATTCACCGTGTCGCTGCAACCTGGGGACCGGCTGCTGCTGTGCAGCGATGGGCTGACCAAATGCCTGTCGCTGGATGAAATTCGGCATACGTTGACGACGGTACGTTCAACACGCGCTGCTGACGAGCTGATGAAGCAAGCCAATGAACGTCATCCTGATGACAATGTGAGCGCGGTCACTCTGGAAGTTCTGCGTGAACCGTATGTTAAGGATTTGTGGGAAGCCTACAACAGCGAACGAGTGTACGCCGGCTACAGCCGTATGTGGTCGCTGCGGCTGAAGAAGCCCCGCGAAAACTATACTGTGCATCCAGCGATCAAGCAGCCCAATTTCTACGCCCGTCTGGCGCTGATTCTGTCGCTGTTGTTGATTATTCCGGCGTTCAACTGGTATCGCACGGCGGTGTTGGGAATGGTTGATGTACCGACCGCGACTTCGACGGCGACGCCTACCGCTGATCCGGTGATTGAGATGGAGATGACCCAGCAGATAATCAGCCCAACGCCTTTTGTACCAACAGCAACAGCTACCGCGACTGCAACTCCTTTGCCGACGATCACGGCGACGCCGACCTTGACCCTGACACCGACACCCATTCCACCCACCAGCACGTTACGGGTGGGGTGAAAGAGAGAGTCTTTATGATGCCTTATCGTTTATTTTTTCTGATTGCCCTGCTCTTGCCGGGAATGTGGGCGCAGGCGCAAGATAACATCGACCCGCCGCGCGCCTCGTTGGTGGCCTATGAATGTCTCTTTGATCCTTCGACGAACAGCAGCACGATTCGGGCGGTGCTGACCGGCACCAATGGGCTGCCCATCGCGCTCGATACGGTGCAGCCGACGGTGGCAGTGGCTGGGACGACAACGGTGCTGCCGCCGGAGCAAATCAGCAAGATCATGCTGCCGCTTCGTCCGCCGCTTCAGATGATTATCGTGTTGGACATCACCAGCACCGTGCCGATTGAACAGATCGTCAACGCGGTCAGCACCCGTCTGATGCCGCAGTTGAATGTTGAAGATCAGGTAGCCTTGATTACCTTCAGCGGTGAAGTTGCGCCAGTGACGCAGTTTTACACCGATAAGAACCGCCTCATCAATGAACACATGATCGATCTGCCGACGCTGGACGGTGACAATCAGTTGTATGGAGCGATTGACAGCGCGGTGAAGAGTTTTCCCTTCAACAGCCCTTTTCGTAAAGTTGTGCTGGTACTGACCGATTCAGGGCAGCGTAGCGCCGAACAACCACAGATTGAGTCCATTATCGCTGACGCGGTCAATAATCAGGTGCAGATCTATCCCATCGGCTTTTACACCCGTGATGTTCCCGATGTTCCGGTGCTGCAGCAACTGGCAAATGGCACCAGCGGCTTTGGCTGGTATTACACCGAGATTCGCAACAGCCGCGCCTCGATTGAGGAAGCTGTTGGTCAATTTCTGAATCGCTTCGTCCAAACTCTAAACAGCGAAATTCAGATGAACGTCAATATGCAGGGATTGGTGCCAGACGCAACTGGGCATGTGCTGCTCAATCTGAATCTGGTGACGCCTAATGATGGCACGCTCATCACCACGGTGCGCTGTCCGCTCACCTTGCTGAATCATGCCATTCGTTTCATCAATCCGCCGATTGATAACACGGCGGTCAACGGACAATTCCAGTTCAGTGTGGCAGTTGAGTCCGATCTCAGCCCGGACTTGTGGCGGGTGGTGTTCCTGCGCGATGACGTAGAAGTGCAAAACTCCTCCAATACCATTTATACCTTCGATGCAGCACAGGTGCAACCGGGGTATCACACGGTAGGAGCGCAGCTTCGAAACCAGAGCGGGCAAGTGTTGGCGACCACCGCGACAGCCGTGCGTGTGTATACGCAGCAGCGTTTGCAGTTGACGCTGGGGGAGGGGGCGGTATCGCCATTGAGTGGTGTGGTGCGGATGGAAGTCAATGCCAACCCTGGCTTTGTCCTTCAGGATGCCCGTTTTCAGATCGCTCGCCTGACCGATCCACGCAATGTCCAGTTATTGGGAACGCGGCCATTCCAGGGCAGCCAGGCGGTGCTGGTGGATGACAACATTTACCAGACGGTCAGCGCTCTCTTCCCCAGTATCACGGCACAGGATCAGTTCCAGATAACAGTGATTGTTCCTGGATTGCCAGAGACCGACCCACCGCTGGCCTTCAGCAATGAATTGGTGGTCTCGCTGGTGACGCCGGACGAACCGGTGATAGAAGCCCCACAGGTGGTGGAAGCGCCGCCGGTTGATCTGCCCTGGCATCTATTGCCAGCGACTTTTGGTGGAATAGCCATACCGCGCTGGTCGCTGGCCTCGCTGGCAGGGGGGCTGCTCATCCTGAATTTCATCCTGTTTCAGGTGGTGCGGCGGCGACGGATCGACCGTCTGATTCATAATGTTGATCGGCATGATCTGAGTCCGCAGTTGATGGCGATTACACTGCGGCGCGGTGATATGAAACAGTCATTCACCCTGACCAAGAAGACATTCAACATCGGACGTGGGTCGACAAATGACATTAATCTGGGAGATGATCCGAATATCTCGCGGCAGCACGGGGTAGTCATGTGGCGCAAAAAAGGTTGGTATTACAGCAACCGCAAGGGGCCGAATGTGACACGGATTGATGGCAAGCGTTATCGTGGGTTGGTGTGGTACCGCCTGGAGGCCATCACCGAGATGGAGATTGGGCAAAACCTGTTGATCTTCCATTCTAATGCCCAGCAAGATCTGTCGGATTTTATCAAGACCAATCTGTAAATGCCGGTCATACGTCTGTCGAGTGCGATTGTGCAGACCAGCCAGCAGTATCGCGCTCAGATCAACACGCGCCTGACGGTGGGGGAGCTGGCGCAGCAGTTGGCGCACCAGGACAGTCGGGTGCAGGTCAATGCGTTGGAGCTGGCGCGCCCGCTGCGGATGAATCAGACTCTAGCAGACGCTAATGTGACGCTGGGGGATCGGCTGGCCTTCTTTGTCCATGCGCCTCGAACTGCTGCCTGGAACCAGCAGCAGAGCGATGATCAGCGCTTACGTTTCATCGCCGGCGACGTCGAAATCATCCCGCCGCAGACACGGGCGGTGCTGGTGGGTCGACCCAACGCCGAGCAAACGCCGGACGTAGATCTGCGCTACTTCGTCGCACCCGGCGATCTGGAGTTCGTCTCGCGCCAGTGCTTGCGCCTGGACTTCGATGACTGGGCGCAGTGCTGGACGATCACCCGTATCGGTCAGACGCGGGTGCTCGTCAATGATATCGAATTAAGCGGCACATCACTGCGATTGAATAAGGAACAACGCCTGCGGTTGTTCCGCGCCAGCGACGATCCCCGCCACAGCGATGCCCGTCCGCTGGCCGAAATCACGCTGTTTGTCGCCGTGAGCGCCGATGGCACGACTGCTTTTCGTGGCGATCAGGCGATGGTCGAACTGCGGGTCGGCCTGGAAGAACGGGCGCATCTGCTGAACGTGTCGGAACAGGTCACCGCGCGGCAGATCGCCGGTGGATTGGCGAGCCATTATCGACTGCCGCTGAATGCCGATGTCAGCCTGTGTGCGCTGCGGTTACTCGCGCCGCAGATGCTGCTGCACCTGGTGGATCAGCCAGATGATTCCTTTCTCTATACTGCCATCAATGTTCATCAATCGGAAAGCACGCTGCTGCTGCGCGATGTACACGAGGCGGAGCGGTTTTATGCGGTGGTGGCCGGGCAGGATCATGATGTCAAGCTGATTGGCTGCCGAGCGCGCCTGGATTTGCCACAGCCTGATCTGGATGTTGATCTCTACGAAACGTTGTCAGCCTTTGGGCATGATCCACGTACACCACAGGAACGTATCCCGTATCTGGCACAGCTTGTTTATCGCGTGGTGGATCGACGCTGGTGGATTCGGATGGACGAGCGTTCGCTGGTGCCGATGTTCATCAACAGTACCCGTGCGGACCCCGAGGCGGCGATGGAACTCGCCAGCGGTGACATGATCAGCTTTGGCCCCAGCATCAGCCATTATTATGCCCGACTGATGGTGAGCATCCGTGACTGAGGAGTACCAAGATACTGCTTTGTCTGGAAATCCGTATAAAACCATTGGGAGCATGTGTCAATTCAGAACTAGCCGACTTGCGCAAAATAAAGTCATGCTATAATGCCAAGTGTTGCGGAAGTTAAAACCATCAAGGGTGTGTGCGTGATCGCCACGAGTGTGCATCAATTGCAGGAAGCACTAAGGCGTATCGATGAGTTTATCCGGTCGGCGGTGGCCCGCGCGCAGGCAAACGCGGATAGCCCAACGGATTCCCTTCGTGGTCTGATTATTTCCCATGATGAAGTTGACCTGTATCTCTCGCGCCAGGCACTTTCCCCTTCGCCTTATGCCGGACTGAATGCCAGTGTACTTGACACTTTCGCTGACTGGCCGATTGACCCTTCTCCACTCAGCCGACTGATCACGACGTTCCAGTTGACTCCAGTGGATGTCTGTATCCTGCTGCTGACAGCAGCGCCAGAGCTGGATCGCCGCTATGAACGGCTATACGCCTATCTGAATGATGATATTTCCGAGCGTCGCCCAACGGTTAACCTGATGCTGAATCTGCTGGGAGATGATGTCGATGGGCGCTTCCAGGTTTGGGATCGCCTCCAACCTCATCAACCGCTTCGTCATTATCACTTGTTGGATTGCCTGGCTGAGACCGGACGCCAGCAAGCTACATTTTTAGCCCATTATCTGAAGGTCGATCAGCGCATTCTGTCATTTCTGTTGGGTGATGAACGTCCTGATGAACGTCTGAAGGGTACGGTTCGGTCAGAAGCGACTCCTGGTCTGCCGCCGGCAACATTAGAACTGGAGGCGATTGCGGCCGCAATGCCCGATGCGCCGTTTGTGTTCATGCTGGGCGGGCGGGGGATGGGGCAAAGCGAGACGGCACAGCATCTGTGTGCTGTTGCAGGTTGGTCGCTGGTGATGGTGGATTTTCCGGCCTGCCTGGCGCTGGAGTTGCCGCCGGCGATGAATTGGCGTCTGGCGCTGCGCGAAGGCTATCTGGCGAATGCCGCGCTGTTTCTCGATGGCTGGGATGGCGCGTTGAACGACCAGCGTCACGTCAACACGGTTTTTTGGTCGGCATTGATGCAGTATCCCTATCCGGTATTCATCAGCGCTCAGACTGAGTGGGAGCCGCCTGACATCGAGCGAACCCGGCGGATGCTGCGGCTGCAATTCTCGCTGCCGGATTATGGTGAGCGCCTCTCGACCTGGGAGAATCTGCTTTCCAATCATGGTGCAGAATTAGACGCGGCTGTGCTGGATGAACTGGCGACCAAGTTCCGCTTCACTCATGCCCAGATTGCGCGGGCAGTACAAGCAGCCGCCGATCGGGCGGCTTCACGCGGGATGCTGGTGACGAAGGCCGATCTGTATGCCGGGGCGCAGGCTCATGCCGGGCTGCGGTTGGGGCACCTGGCCGAACAGGTCAGCCCGCGCTATAGCTGGGATCGCCTGATTTTGCCGCCAGATCAGATGAGTCAATTACGGGAGCTGACGGCGCGCGCCCGTTTTGCCCATATCGTCAAGCACGATTGGGGATTTGGTCAGAAGATCGGCAATATCAACGGAATCAGCGCGTTGTTCGCCGGTGAGAGTGGCACGGGTAAGACGCTGGCCGCCGAAGTGGTGGCGCATGAATTGGGTCTGGTGATGTATAAGATTGATCTCTCAGCAGTGGTCAGCAAGTACATCGGCGAGACCGAAAAGAATCTGAGCGCGATTTTTGGTGAAGCGCGCGCCGGCAACGCCATCCTGTTCTTCGATGAAGCCGATGCCTTGTTCGGTAAGCGCTCGGAAGTGAAGGATGCCCGTGATCGTTACGCCAATATTGAGATTGCTTATCTGCTCCAGCAGATTGAAGGCTATGACGGCGTGGTGATCCTGGCGACCAATTATCGCCAGAATATTGATGAAGCCTTCACCCGTCGCCTGGATTTCCTGGTGGATTTCCCATTTCCGGATACCGAGTATCGCGCTCATATCTGGCGGGCGCACTTCCCGGACGAAGCGCCGATGGGCCAGGATGTTGATGTGTCTGATTTGGCGCAGCGCTACCGGCTCTCCGGTGGCAATATTCGGAATGTGGCGGTGGCGTCGGCATTCCTGGCAGCAGCCGATGGGCGCGTGATTACGATGGCGCATATCCGCAATGCGGTCCGGCGTGAGCATCAGAAGATGGGTCGTTTGTTGCAGGACTGATAAAGGCAATTGTATGCTGCACGATTTTGACAAGACACTGGAAAATCTGCTTCTGCGCGAAGGCAATCTCAATCCTTCCGAGATTGATATTTCGTTTGAGTCGCCAACCGGTGAATGGTCATCCCGCCTGAGCCGTCCGACGATCAATCTGTGGTGTTTTGATCTACGGGAAAATCTGCGGCTGCGTCCGTCTACCCCGACGAATGTGCCGGGATTAGCCGAGCGCCAGGCGAGCGTGATGAACGGCAATAGTCGAATTACCGTCAACAACACCACCAAGCGCATGGATATCAATTATCTGGTGACAGCCTGGGCGCGCAAACCCGAAGATGAGCATCAATTGTTGTGGCGGGCGCTGGCGGTGTTGAAGCGCTTCCCACACCTCGACCCCGACAAGTGTGAAGGGGCGCTGCGCTACCAGAATTTCTATATCCCGTTGATTGTGGCGGATATGGGCATCACGGCCACCAGCTCAATCAATTTTGTCGATTTGTGGAGCGTACTGGATAACCAGATGCGGTTAGGGTTCATCTTGTCGTCTACCCTGGAACTCGACCTGCATATGGCGCTCGACGTACCGCTGGTACTGGAAGGTATTTTCCGCGTTGGCGAGGCAGAGAATCCGCCTGATAATAAGCTGACGCATCTGGCTGATGAAGTCCGGATAAAGCCAAAACCGGGACAGACGCCTGAGAAAAAGGTATTGGCAAAGAAAGGCAAAGGGGAGGGGAGCTGATTATCGACAAAAGACAGCAGGCACTACTCAAACAGCATGTCTTGAGACGACACCAATAAAGGAGAACTGTTCGTATGCCAAACTATCTTTCACCCGGCGTATACATGGAAGAAGTTGATCGCGGTACGAAGCCGATTGAATCGGTTGGCACGGCGGTGGCGGCCTTCATCGGCTACACCGAAAAAGCCACCGATGTCAAGAACGGCCAAACCATATCGCTGGTCGGCAAACCCACGCTGGTGACTAACTGGTCGCAATATTTGCAGAAATTCGGTGGGTTTGCGGCAGGCGCGTATCTGCCGGACTCAGTTTATGGCTATTTTAACAATGGCGGTACGATTGCCTATGTGGTCAGTCTCAAGACGCTCGGTTCATCCGCCGACCCGGATGTGGCGACGCCGGCCAAGGCCACGCTAAAAACGGAAGGCGAACGCGGCCAGAAGCTGATCGACATTGTTGCCAAAGAAGGCGGCAACAAGGGCAACAGCATCGAGGTCGAAGTGCGTCCGGTTGAGGCGACAGGCGAAGACGGCAAGGCCAAGCCCAGCGAATTCAACCTGGTCATCAAGGTTGGCGGGCAGATTGAGGAGACTTACAACAACCTCAGCACCGGCGAGGGCGAGAACAATGTGGCGACCGTGCTGCAAACTCGTTCGCGTTTGGTGACGGCGCAGGTGGTCGGTAAGGCGGAACTGGTACCGGCAGCCGGGGCAACCGCGCTGGCAGGCGGCGAACTGAAGGAAAAGAAGATCAGCCTGAAGGATTACCAGGGCAGCGTTTCGGAACGTCGTGGTCTGGGTGGTCTGGAACCGCTGGAAGATGTGACCATGATTATCGCCCCCGATCTGATGTCGAGCTATCAAGCCGGCGAGATCGATATGAAGGGTGTGCAGGCAGTGCAGCAGGCCATCATCGATTACTGCGAGCTGGTGCGCTACTGCTTCGCAATTCTGGATGCGCCTCCTGGTTTGATGCCGCAGGAAGTGAAGGAATGGCGCAATCAGGTCAACTACGACACGACTCGCGCGGCTGTGTACTATCCCTGGATCGAAATCGCCGATATGACCGGCAACAATGGTCGTACCCGTCACGTCCCGCCCAGCGGACACATGGCTGGCGTGTACGCCCGTGTCGATAATACGCGCGGTGTTCACAAAGCGCCGGCCAACGAAATCGTGCGTGGGGCGCTGGGTCTGGAAGTCATGGTGACCAAGGGCGAGCATGATCTGCTGAACCCGATTGGCGTCAACGTCATCCGCACCTTCCCTGGTCGCGGCATTCGTGTCTGGGGCGCGCGCACCCTGTCGAGCGATGCGGCCTGGCGTTACATTAACGTTCGCCGCTTGTTCAACATGGTTGAAGAGAGCATCGAACGGGGTTCGCAGTGGGTGGTGTTTGAACCGAATGATCAGTTCCTGTGGGGCCGTGTAAGCCGCGATGTGGCGGCCTATCTGCGGACGGTCTGGCGTTCGGGTGCGCTGTTCGGCTCGACGCCGGAACAGGCCTTCTATGTCAAGTGCGACGCTGAGACCAATCCACCGGAAGCGCGCGATCTGGGGCAACTGGTGGTCGAGATCGGTATTGCGCCGGTCAAGCCAGCGGAGTTTGTCATCTTCCGTGTCAGCCAATGGAATGGCGACGCTCAATAGCCGTACACCAATCATCTAGTGAAGGAGTTAGCATACCATGCCTGTTCGTGAGACTGATCCGTTAGAAGGTTTTCTTTTCCAGCTCGATCTGTCGGGCGGCGTCACCGGCTGGTTCACTGAAATCAGTGGACTCGGCTCGGAGAACGAAGTCGTGGAACACAAGGTCCAGAATAAGGGAATCGACTTCGTCATCAAGAATCCAGGCCGCTTGAAGTGGGGCGATGTCACCCTCAAGCGCGGGATCACCGCCGTGATGGATGTGTGGACCTGGCGTAAGCAGGTCGAAAATGGCGATATGAAGGGCGCACGCAAAAATGGTTCGATCTCGATGCTGGATCGTGAACGTAACCTGGTTGCACAGTGGGACTTCACCAATGCCTGGCCGTCCAAAGTGACCGGCCCGGCGCTGCAAGCCGACTCGAATGCCTATGGCATCGAAGAAATGGTGATTGTTCATGAAGGCATCGTGCGCGTGAAATAGCGGGTAACGACAGACAGGGGCATTGCGGCATATCATGATACAGACCGAGTATCCGTTCGTTCTGCCGAAAGGCTTCATTGATGACAATGGTGCCTTGCACAAAGAAGGTACGATGCGGTTGGCAACGGCGATGGACGAAATCCTGCCCCTGCGTGATCCGCGCGTGAGGAATAACGAGGCCTATCTGGTGGTGATCCTGCTGTCGCAGGTCATCACCAGACTCGGAACGCTGCCGAAGATTTCGCCCAATATCGTGGAGAAATTCTTCGCGGCTGATCTGGCTTATTTGCAGGACTTATACCGGCAGCTCAATGATGCCGAACCCCGCACCATGAACGTCATCTGTCCACAGTGCGGGCATGAACATCAAGTGGAGATTCCCCCGCTGGGGGAATCGTAAGCTACCCCCTCGAACGCTTGCACGAGGAGGTAGCCTTCATCGCAAAGGGATTGGGATGGGGGATGCAGGACATCCTACTGCTCACTCATCAGGAGCGCGGGCGCTGGGTGGAGCAGATCAATCGCATCAATACCCGCCCCCACTAGCAAGCCGATAGGATTGATATGAACGGGTCGAAGCCATCTTCTTCTGGATCGAGTTATCAGGCGCTCGTCAACAAGATTGCGGATCGCGTCTGGGAATTGTGGAAACAAGAATTGCGCCGGGCGCGTGAGCGGCAAGGACGAATCAAGCAAAAGAGGTAAGGTATGGTCGCCAATCAGGTTGAGGTGCAAGCCGGGTTTCGTTTTGTGGTGACGGTCGATGATATTCATCTGGCAACTTTCACTGAATTTGTCATGCCTAATTTGCAGGTCGAGACGCTCTCGATCAAAGAAGGTGGGCAGAATTCCTATGCCCATACGCTGCCGGTACGGGTGACGACGGGCAATGCGACGCTGCGGCGCGGCTTTGCCAGTGATATGCGGCTCTTGGGCTGGTATCTCGATGTGCTGAAGGGCGACATCGCCAAAGCCACCCGTCAGGTGACTGTGACCATGCTGAACACCAAGCGCGAACCGATCTTCACCTGGAACTTTCGTGATGCCTATCCGATCAAATGGACGGGGCCGGCGCTGAAGGCTGACCAGAGCGCGGTGGCGGTTGAAGCAATTGAATTCGTCTATCATGAATTCGTGGTCTCGCAGGGTGGGACTGTGTAGAAAGTTGCGACGATGAATCCACGCCGCTTGTTCCGACCATTGGGTGCGCGTCTGCGGAATTTTGGTCGCAGCCTGATGCGCCATTATCTGCCATCGACTACTCGTGTATCGCCAACCCGTTCTGATCCGAACTGGATGGCGAATACAGAGACGGATTTGAATTGGGGTGACGACGCGCCTGATTTGACAGGGCTGGATGAATCGCTGGATAGCCCATCCGAGTTCGCGCCTGAAGTCGAGAACACGCCGCGTCGTTCAGCGCAGCCGCGACCCACGACTCGTCCATCAGCCCCACCGGTCGCCCAGCGTCAGTCCACGCCCGCGGCACCAGCAGGAGCAGCGCCACCCCCGGCGGCCACGCCATCTCGGCCGCGCCCAAAGGACGCGCTTCCCAATATTCCCGTCTCCCACACCCCCACCAATCCGATTCTGCTGGAGGCATTAGAGGCTGATCGGGTGCGCAAAGCGCGGCGTGAGGAGATTGTCGCCCGACAAATGGCCTCTTTGGAGCAGTCTCAATCGTCTGAAGCGGACAACGAAGACGATGTGATGACGCAACTGCGCCGTCGCCGTCGGGCTTCTGTCGATTATGTGGCGACGGATACGTTGGTGCCACCGGAAGAGCGTGGCAAGGTATCGGCCTCGAAACCAGCGGCAACCGACTCGGCAACCGCGACCACAGTGGATGCATCGTCGATCCAGCGCAGTGAAGCCGATGCCTCAGAGATTGAAGTGGATGAGTCGCCTCTGGAACGCCTGCTGAGTATGCCTATTGACTCCGTTTCTGCGGTTGACGAGGCTGCGGATGTGGTGGACGAAACTGACCTACCAGAGTCCAGCGCTGCGCTGGTCGAGTGGTCATCGGCAGCAGCGCCTTCGGTGGACACTGCTCCAACCCGGTTGCCCAGTGTGCAGCGAAGGGCTGCCCCGGATGCTGAGACAGATGATGCGCCGTCAATCGATTGGATGGATGCGCCAGCGACCTCTGATGCATCGTTGCCGCCGTCTGAGGGCAGGACAACGTCATCGTCCGCGCCACGTGTTCAGCGTCAGGCCACAGCCGACGAGCCGGTGAATGAGGAGGAAGCGTTTGATGATGGTGAAGCCTACGAATCGGATGCGCAGGTAGATGACGATGCTGGATTGGCTGGCGCGATCATCAGCCCTTCAGCGCCGATGGCGAGTGACCAGCCGATCCAACGCCGGTCAGTTGCGCCGGACGCTCCCTCAGTAACCCCTGTGTCACGATCACAACCCCCTGTCATCCCAGCGACACCGTCCGGCGAAGCCAGTGCCTTCTCATCGGCGGATGACGTTGCGTCTGATGCTGAACCGACCCGCGCTGCATCCCCGGATTGGGTGAGTTATATTGCCAACGATGGTGGGAGTGATGCGCCATCGGTTACTGACGAGCAACCGGTATCGATTCGTCGCCAGACCAGGGGCAGCAATCCTGCGCCCAACCCGACAACCACGCCCACGAATGTGCCGAGGGTGGGTGAGACCGCTGACCAATCAGTGGCATCGTCAGATGATGTCAGTGACCCGTGGCAACGGGTTGAGGCCGAGCCGACGATGGATCTGGAATGGGAAGATGAAGCGGTTGAGGAGGGAGAAGAAACCTATCCGGTCTCCATAGGCATTGTCGATAATGCAGTAGAACCGACTGTGCAACGCTGGTCCGAGGTCGATTCTGCTGAGGATAGCGCTGCTGTCTGGGATGATGGACAGGTGCCTGATGTGACCGCCTCAGAACCGGCTGTGCAGCGCTGGGCAAATGCCGAGAGTGAACTGGTTGATGAGTCGACGTGGGATGACACGCCGTCGATTGCTGATACGATTGCCTCTGAACCGGTTGTACAGCGCTGGACAGAGGTTGAGAGCGAACTGGCTGATGCGACGGCGGCAGAACCGGCTGTACAGCGCTGGTCAGAGCCAGACGATCAACCCATTGATGAGCCGACGTGGGACGACACGCCGAACAGGGCTGATGTGACGGCGGCAGAGCCGGCTGTGCAGCGCTGGGCGGAACCGGTGAATTCGATAGACGCGCCGATATGGGCTGATGCTGATCTGCCAGGGGATGCCGATGGTGCGGCTCTCAGTCAGCAGTGGCCGGAAGCTGATGTCGATGCTGATGTTCAGTTTGATACTCCCGGCGATCTGACAAAAGGCAATCTACCGCAAGCAACGCGGCGCAGCCAGCGATCCTCCCCCAGCATCCAGCGAGCTGCTTATGACGCCGATGTGCCGCACCTACAGGGCGATATTGTAGATGATCAGTCATCTCAGGCTGCGTCTACCGACTGGCAATCCACACCGACGGCTGCGCCGGAAAGGGCGAACCCGGCACCGAGCAATCGTCTCCAGCGGACGCCACAGGATGAGATGGAAGTAGCCGCCGATTACTGGGCTGAGACGCTTTCCGACCAGGATGAAAGCGCTGCATCCGCCGCGCAGGATGTGATGTACGAGACTAGCGACTCGCTGTCGGATGACGTGTCGTGGTCCTCAGACCAGCCAGGTAGTGAGGCGTTGAGCCTGCCGGATGTCGCTCCGACGTCCCGACCGCAGGCGCGCAGCGGAGCCATTCAACGTCGGGCTGCTGAATCCCCGATGACCGAAGATGACATGAGTGAGGAAGGATGGCCGGAACAACCGATGGATTTGTTCCAGGCGCTCTCTCACGATCATTATGTGACGGACACGCCAAAACCCAGCTCATCGTCACCGTTCGTGCAGCGACAGGTTGCCAGCGATGATGACGAGGTGGATGAAGACGTTGACATGCCGCCAATGGATTTGTTCCAGGCATTGGCGAATGAGAGCTGGCAGGGTGTCAGTCATAACGATGCCGGTCCTGTACAGCGCGCCCCAATGGAAAATACGTCGGTCAGCCGGAGCGCCATCCCAGAGCAACCGATTGACCTGTATCAGGCGTTGATGGGGCAGACCCCGGATGCGCCGTCTGATGGATCGGTCTCGATAACCGGTCATGCTGCTGGAAGTGAAACGGTCAGACGTGCTGAACCATCTGGAGGGAGCGCAGATCAGCCCAGCTCTGAGTCTGGCGAGCAGGGTGGCGGCGATGTGGATGTCGAAAAGCTGGCGCGAGATGTTTACAGTGTGTTGAAGAATCGGCTGCGCATTGAACGTGAGCGGAGTAATCGCTGGTGAGCGAGAGGTAACGTATGACGACACGAGGCAAGCTAACCCCGGCTACGCTGAAGAACACTATCACCAATGAAGTGGTGAACTTCATGTTCAACCCGTTTGAATACACCATCACTAAGCCAGTCACCTGGTCCTCGGAAGGCAATCAGGGCAAGAACACGCCCAAACTGAATTTTGAAGGCGGCGGGGCGCGCACTATCAGCCTGACGCTGCACTTCGATGGGCAGAAGTCTAGCACCGATGTGACGACATTCACCAAGCCGCTGTGGAAGATGGCGATGATTGATGATACCAATGTGAATGCCCAATCCGGCAAAGGGCAACCGCCGCCGGTGATCTTTCACTGGGGCGGCGATCTGTACTTCAAGGCGGTCATCACCAATATTGCCGAGAAGTTCACCCTCTTCACCGATAAGGGGGTGCCACTGCGCTGTGAGATGACCATCGCGCTGCAAGAGTACGTGGATGAGACCGATACGCCGGCGCAGATGGCGGGGGTATCGAGCAATAATCAATCGGCCAGCACGGTGACAGTGACGCAGGATCAGCGCCTCGATCATGTGGCATCGCAGAATGGCACGAGCCAACGGGAGGTTGCGGCGCAAAACAACATCGATAACCCGAACAAAATTCCGCCCGGAACGCAGCTTCAAGTCACCAAGAAGAAGTGATAGGGAAATCCCATGCCGGCTGAACAAACCCAGGTCCGTGTCGAGCAGGTTGGAATCAAGATCAATGGAAGCAACATTCCCATTCCGTTGATGGATGCACTGATCGATATTGAAATAGAATCTATTCTGTATCTGCCCAGCATGTTCACCATCCGCTTTCATGATGATAAGATCGAGTGGGTGAATGATAGCCTGTTTGCGGTGGGGAATGCGGTTGAACTGCTGATGAACGATGGGACAGGCACCCTCAGCACCGTCATGAAGGGCGAGATCACCGCGGTTGAGCCGGACTTTTCGGAAGACTACATCTTGACTCTGGCTGTGCGTGGTTATGACCATGGTCATCGTCTGAACCGCCAGACGCGAAGCAGAGCGTATCTGCAAAGCAAAGACTCGGACATCGCGTCGCAGATTGCTGGCGAAAATGGCCTCTCTACTCAAGTGACGGCTACGACTAAAGTTCATGATCACGTCTTTCAACACAATTCAACCGATTATTCGTTCCTGGCGCAACTGGCCGAACGCAACGGTTTTGAAATGTTTGTTGATGATAAGAAGCTGACCTTTCGCAAGCCGCCCGGTGGGAATGCAGCATTGACGCTGAAGTGGGGTGAAACACTCCGCAGTTTTCGCCCGCGCTTAACCGCGACGCGCCAGGTCGATAAGGTCAAGGTTAAGGGCTGGAATCCGAAGACCAAGCAGAGCGTTCTGGGAGAAGCCAGTTCGAGTTCCAGTGCGCCAACGACTGGCTTTGGCAACTGGGGTGGCACGGCGGCAAAGACGGCTTTTTCAGCGGCAGAACGCTTGGTCGTCCGTCAGCCGGTCCACGACCAGGGTGAAGCGACGACCATGGCACAGGCGCTGCTGGATCAGATCAACTCCGATTATATCCAGGCTGAGGGTGTTGCTTATGGTGTTCCAACCCTGAAAGCCGGGCAAATGATAAAGCTTGAGGGGCTGGGAACGAAGTTCAATGGCACCTATATGGTGACTTCAACCCGCCATGTGCTGACGGATGCTGTCTATGACACCTTTTTCACCGTAGAAGGCCGCCGCCCACGCATGATGGCCGACCTGATTATGGATGCGACATCCAGCGATGATGATGCTCCTTGGGGTGGGGTGGTGGTGGCGCTGGTGACCAACAACAAGGACCCGGAAGATCGGGGGCGGGTGAAACTGAAGTTCCCCTGGCTGGATGATACGCTGGAAAGCAATTGGGCGCGGGTGGCTTCCATCGGCTCAGGCAATGAACGCGGGATTTACTGGATGCCTGAAGTCAATGATGAAGTGCTGGTGGCTTTCGAACACGGCAACTTTAACCATCCCTATGTGGTGGGATCGTTATGGAATGGCATTGACAAAGTGCCAGAAGCCCAGGTGTCGAAAAATGGCAAGATCGAAGTACGCATTCTGAAAACACGCGCGGGTCACCTGATCCGCTTCACCGATGGGCCACAGCCGATGATCGAGGTCATCGACACGAGCGCGGGTCTGAAGGTGAAGATGGAGACCAACCCGAAGAAGATCACCGTAGAAAGCTCCGGCGACATTCTGCTGGATGCCAAGGGGAATATTGAGATCAAGGCGGTGGGCAATATCGACATCAAGGCCACTCAGAATATGACGGCCAAAGGGATGCAGGCCAGCGTTGAAGCCAGTACTACCCTGAATCTGAAAGCATCCGCGAGCGCGACTCTGGATGGTGGTGGGGCACTCACGGCCAAGGGTGGAGTCGTCAAGATTAATTAGCGCAACACTGAAGCGAGAGCGATCTTATGAGCAGTGGAATTGTTGGACGCCGGGTGGCTTTTCCACCTAAACTGAATGACCGTAACCGGCTGAGTCTGGTGGGTGACGATGCTGCGATTCGTCAGGCGATGTATGTCATCATCAACACCGTCCCTGGTGAGCGAGTGATGCGACCGGACTTTGGTTGTGAGATTCATTCACTGATTTTTGACCCTGCCAATGACCAGACGGCAGCCCTTGCCGGGCAATATGTGCGCGAGGCGTTGCGTCGTTGGGAGCCGCGCATCACGCTGAATGAGATTATTGTGACACCCGGGGCGACCGAACTGGGCGAGCTGTTCATTCGAATCAGTTATACCATCAAGGGCGATCATGATGTTCGCAGCCTGGTTTATCCGTATTATCTGAACCCACAATCTGAATAAAGAAGGCATAGCATGGCATTAGAGGCTCCACGTCTGGATGATCGCCAGTTTGATGATCTGGTGGCAGAAGCCCGCGCCAGAATCCCGCTTTACACCAAAGAGTGGACCGATCATAACCTGAGTGATCCTGGTATCACGCTGATCGAACTGTTTGCCTGGATGATGGACATCGTGCTGTATCGGCTGAACCGTGTCCCCGATAAGCATTTTATCAAGTTCATGGAATTGATCGGGATGCGCCTGCACGAAGCCGAACCGGCGCGCGGCATGGTGACGATGTGGCTGACGGCTCCACAGGGTAGCACACTCACGATCCCGGCGGATACTCAGGTAGCGACGGTGCGGACGGAAAATGAAGCCGCCATCGTCTTCAGCACCGATGGGCCGATGGATATTGTGGTGCCTAAACTGGCCTACGCACTGACGAGCTATGGCGATGAGGACACCCGTACCTACCTGCCACTCAGTCCGGAGGAAATCCAGGAAGGGACGACCAGTTTCCCAATATTTGCCTCCAGTACACCCGCCAATAATGACACATTTTATCTGGGTTTTGAGAACAATATCAGCAATCACATTTTAGGAGTCAATCTGGATGTGAATCTGGCGCAGGGCGCTGGTATCAACCCGCGTAATCCGCCTTACATCTGGGAGGTGGTGCCCATTGGCAAAGACAAGTGGGAAGCCGTTGATCTTGATCTCGATGATACCGGTGGCCTGAATCAATCCGGGTTGATCCGTCTGCATGTTCCTGAGCTTGCCCGTTCGGAACGCAATGGACAACAGGCCTATTGGGTGCGCTGCCGCTACGACTACACCAAAGCCGAAGAACGGTATGATGTCAGCCCGCAGATCAATCGGGTGCAAGTCAATAGCTGGGGGGCGACCATCAGCGCGACCAATGTGACGCGCATGCGGCGGGAAGTCCTGGGACGTTCTGATGGCACGCCAGGACAACGCTTTTATCTGGAACATAAACCCTTGATCGCTCGCTCATCGGACGAATACATCCTGGTGCGGCGGGATGAAGGGCAGGGGCTGACGCGCGAAGAACGCTGGCAGGAAGTCACCGACTTCGCAAACTCGGCGGCGACAGACCGGCATTATATGATCGACAGCGACACGGGCGAAGTGCGCTTTGGGCCGGCGCTGCCACAACAGGATGGGACAATCCTGCGCTATGGTGCCTTGCCACCACAGGGCGCGATGGTGATGATGACGGGGTATCGATTTGGTGGGGGTCGGGAAGGGAATGTGGCAGCGAATACGCTGACTGTTATGAAGACCGCGCTCCCCTATATCGCGCGGGTGACCAATCGCTTCCCGGCGGCTGGCGGCAAGGATGCCGAGAATCTGGAAAATGCCAAGACGCGCGTGCCGGGGCATCTGCGTTCGCTGGGGCGGGCGGTGACCGCGGCTGATTTTGAGTACCTCGCCAGGGAAGCCGCGCCGGGTGAAGTCGGGCGAGTGGTGTGTTTGCAGGATAGTGCTTCGCGGCAGGGGGAAGTCAATGTGCTCGTGATCCCCAGCGTCCCCAATCTGGCGGGGTACCTCGTTCCTGAATCGCTTGAATTACCGAACGCGCTGCGCCAAAAGATCCAGGCTTACCTGGATGACCGTCGTTTGCTCTCAACGCGCCTGGATGTGACTCAGCCAGCCTACCAATGGGTGAAAACCGAAGTGCGGCTGCGGGTGGCTCCTTACCATGACTCCAAGAAGGTGCTGGACGCAGTTCGCGATCGGCTGATCGAGTTTATCGATCCACTTCGAGGTGGGATGGATGGCAAAGGCTGGCCGTTTGGTCGTGATCTGGTGGTCGCGGATGTGATGGCGGCAGTACAAACTGTTCCAGGCGTCAACTTCGTCCGGTCGGTGCGTCTGTTCGAAATTGATCGCCGGCAGTTTACCCAGGGAGCCGAAACCATCGAAATCCGGCTGCCGCCGCAGGGCGTTGTTGTGTCCTACGATCATACCATCATTGCGGATTAGAGGTACACATGACTGATGAGATCAAGGCACAATTTGCCCTGATTAGCATGGAGGACAGCCGGGATATCATCGTCGGGCGGCGTGGCCTGAAGGTTGGGCGCAGCGCCGATAACGATCTCCCACTTAATCACCGTGAAATCAGCCGCCAGCACATGCGGATCACCTGGGATCTTGAGACCGACAAATACCTGGTCGAAGACCTCAACAGCAGCAACGGCGTGTTCCTGAATGGTGCGCGTATTCCGTCACGGGTGCCGCAGGAATTGAGCGTTGGTGATGAAATCCGGGTTGGCCCGTTCGCCTTGAAGTTTGTGCAGTTGATCTATCCACAACCAGTGGCAGTGGTTCAGCGGCCCGAGATGGATGATGATGGAATGGAGCTGGCGCTTGTACCGGTTGATGGGACTGCCGGGCATTTGCTGGGAATTCCGCGGGATCGCAGCACCTGGCTGCAATATCTGCCGGGGATCTACCAGGATGACGACTTTTTGGGTCGTTATCTGTTGATTTTTGAATCGCTGCTCAGTCCGGTGGTCTGGATTATTGATAACTTCGATCAGTATCTCGACCCGGATATTACTCCCTCAGCCTGGTTGCAATGGATGGCAAGCTGGTTCGATCTGCTGCTGCTGCCGGATCTGGAGATTGAACGGCAGCGTGAAATCATTCGGCAGGCAAGCTGGTTGTTCATGCGGCGCGGCACGCGGGCAGGGTTGCAGCGCTTCATAGAACTCTATTTTGATGTGACACCAGAAATTGATGAACCCGGAAATTGCCATTTTGTTGTAAAATTACCACTAAGCCAAAGTAAGTCGCGCTTTGGTGAAGAAGTAGCGGATCGTCTCATTCGTTCACAAAAACCCGCTTTTGCGTCGTACACACTGGAGATCACCTGATGCCAGCGAAGGTTTTAACAAAAGCGGTTCCAACATTCGTTTCAATCACCAGTGTGGAGGGATAAGGTTATGTCCGAGCGTGAAGGTAAGATTCGCAAGAGTGAAGTTGTGCGCAAATCCGTGCCGCAGACACCGGATGTCTCGATGTCCGTCCCTGATGTTGATCAGTCCAATCTGGTTGAGCTTCAGCGTTACCTGGGTAATCAGGGTGTGCAACGCCTGATGGCACAGCGCAAACTAGAGGGGACTTCAGGAACGTTCATTCAGACCAAGCTGGATGTTGGACCGGCTGGTGACCAGTATGAGCAGGAAGCTGATCAGGTGGCGAAGGCTGTCGTCAACACGCCGGATGCTGCGGTGCAGCGTGTCGGCGAAGAAGAAGAGATGCAGATGAAACGGGTGCAGCGCGAAGGCCAGGAAGAAGAACTGGCGATGAAGCGCGTACAGCGTGCTGGTGAAGAAGAAGAGATGCAGATGAAACGCATCCAGCGCGTGGGCGAAGAAGAAGAGATGCAGATGAAACCCATCCAACGGGCTGGCGAAGAAGAAGAATTGCAGATGCAGCGCATTCAACGGGTGGGTGAAGAAGAAGAGATGCAGATGAAACCCATCCAACGGGCTGGCGAAGAAGAAGAACTGGCGATGAAGCGTATCCAGCGGGCCAGTTCAGAAGCGGGCTTTGAAGTGGACGGCGATATTGAGCAGTCCATTCAGGCACAGCGCGGCAATGGACAGGCGCTTCCTGATACCACCCGCAATTTCATGGAGTCACGTTTTGGGGCTGATTTTAGTGGTGTCAAAGTTCATGACAATCCTGAGTCTGATTCGCTGAATCAATCGCTCAGCGCGCGCGCGTTTACGCTGGGGAATGATGTCTTCTTCCGCTCTAACGAGTACAAGCCCGATAGCCAGGACGGGAAAGAACTCCTGGCGCATGAATTGACTCATGTGGTTCAGCAGGGCGGGGCGCAAGCCAAACGCGACGACAGCGAATAGTTTGGGTTGAAGACAATCCAGGGGGACGATAAAGGGGCGAAATCGATTCTTCGCTAAAGACCCTGTTGATGTTGAACCGCGCTGACTCGTCCTACGGCGCGGTTTTCGTTTCCAGACAAATGACGCTACAATACTTTAACACAACATTTTTGCCACGCAACGCGCAAGACTGGTGAGGGGATGCCATGCCAGAGCGGGGAATGATCGGTAGGACCATTGACCACTACCGGATCGAACAGATGCTCGGTCAAGGGGGAATGGCAGCGGTCTATAAAGCAACAGATACCCAATTGCAGCGTGATGTTGCAATTAAGGTTATGCATCCTCATTTGGCCTCTCAGGAGAGTTTTCAACAGCGTTTCCTTCAGGAAGCCCGTTCGGCGGCCCGACTGGACCACCCCAACGTTGTGCGTGTGTTCTCCTTTGACAGCAATGGCGTTGATCTGTTCCTGGTGATGGAATACATCCCCGGCGGCAATCTCCGTCAGTATGTGAAGCGCCTCAGCGAAGATTCCCAGTTCATTGATTATCCCGAAGCGCTAGAGGTGATGCGCCAGATTGCTGAAGGTCTGGATTATGCGCATCTTGATGGCATGATCCACCGCGACATGAAGCCGGATAACATCCTGCTCAAGCCGGACTCGGATGGCATACGCCTGAATTATCGGCCGATCATCACCGATTTCGGTCTGGCCCGGCTCGTCAGTGACGATGAGAGTGCCATTACAGAACAGCAGCCGATTGGCACCTATCCGTACATGTCACCGGAACAGTGCATGGCGGAGGAACTCGATAATCGCACCGACATTTACTCGCTGGGAATTATGCTCTATGAGCTGACGGTAGGACGGCTGCCGTTCAACCCTAAGTCGATTGCTGAAGCGGCGCGAATGCACGGGCGCGAAGCCTTAACTCTTCCGTCTGCCCTGCGTCCTGGTTTCCCACCTGACCTGGAACAAATCATCATCAAGTCGTTGAGCAAAGATCGCAAGAACCGCTTTGCGACTGCTGGCGAATTGGCGGAAGCGCTGCGCGCCCTGCAAAAACCGATAGAACGTACTAAGGTGGAGCGGCGTAAACCGGAACGCCGCACCATCCAACCACCACCTGCGCCACCCTCATCCGATGATACTATTGCGACGGATCTGGCAACCGATGCGATGGATGATCCGCTGCCGCTGGATCGTCCCATGCAGACTGCTCCGCCAAGTCAGGATAATCAGGTTGATCGCCTGTTGATGTTTCGCGATGGGACTGTGCCACAGGCGATTGATCTGGTCAAGGACGCTGTCATCGTTGGCCGTGAGAAAGCATCCTGCGATATTGTCCTGGAAAGTCCAACTGTATCGCGACAGCACCTGCGCCTGGAGCGCAAGCCGAATGGCAAATATACCATTACCGATCTGGGGGCTAAGAATGGCATCTGGATGCCTGATGGTCGTCTGCCAGATCGTCGTCCGGTCATTCTGAATGAGGGGACGGTGGTGCGGGTTGGCGATTACTGGCTCCAACTGGAGCTGAAGCCCCTGCCGGATGAGATAGCAACGCCACTCCCCCCAGCAGTTTTGGAACAACCAACTGAAGCGCCACCCAGTGACGGTATAAGCGAGCACGTCGAGCCAGTATCACCAGTCGGGATTGTGATGCCACCACCGCCAGGGATGGTACCAGCGGCACCATCCCTGACTCCCCCAGCGCCAACAGAACCACAAGTGACTCCCGGCCCTGAAGCGCTGGTGCAGACGCAGGCGATGAGCCTGTCGGCCATCCGCAAGGAGATGCCTCGGCGGACGCCACCCTATGTAACGGCTGACCAGATCGGTTATGACCGCCTCGTCATCTTCAGCGAAGACAAGTCGACACAGGTCATTCGTCTCGACAAAGAGCATTACACCATCGGGCGCACCCGTGACCAGGATATTATTCTGACTGGACGTGGGGTGTCGCGCCTTCATGCCGAGATTGAACGGGCTATAGATGGAAAGTTCTTCATTCGAGACCTGGGTTCTAAGAATGGTGTCTATCTCAACAACGAGCGGCTGCAGAGTGGTCAGGCAGCTCGTTTAGAGCCAGAAAAAATTGTCCGATTGGGCGAATACTGGATTCAGTATGAACTCAAGCGCGATTTGCCTAGTTTTGCCATGCCGTCCGCCCCGGATGCACTGGCCGATGTGCTAGTGGATGTCAACGCCACGGTTCAGATGGTCAAACCGCTCGATAGCGAACCACCGCCATATACGCCAGCTTCGCTGACCATTGAGCAGCGCACGAGTGATCGGTTGGTCTTTCTTAGTGAAGATCATCCAATGCATGTCGAGAAGCTGGATCGAGAACAATACCGTATCGGTCGCGATCGGGATCAGGACATATTGCTGGAAGGTAAACGCGTATCGCGTCGCCATGCGCTCATCGAACTGCGGCGTGAAGGCGAGACTGTCAATATCTATGTGACTGATCAGAATTCGGTGAATGGCGTCTGGATGGGCGACACGCTGCTGGTGCCCTTGACCGAAGTTCTCTGGGATCTCAACGAGATTCTGCGCATCGGCAATTACTGGGTGAAGTTTGAGCGTGGGGATCGTAATTTTGACCCGTTTGCTTCGATGCAACAGTCAGATCGCTACCGGCGGGTCGGCCAGCTCATCAAGAATTTTCGAGTAGATCGTTTCATCGGCGAAGGCTATCTGGCGGCGGTCTATAAGGCGACCCAACTGCCCTTGGATCGCTCTGTCGCCATGAAGTTCCTGCATCCGAATCTGGCGTCGCAAGCCGTGTTCAAACAGCGCTTTCTGGAGGAGGCGCGCAAGCTCAGCCGCATTACCCATCCCAATGTGCAACGGGTGCTAACCTACGACAGCATTGAAGCAGAAGTCTTCATGGTTATGGAATTGGTCACTGGCGGCACGCTTCGCGGCCTGCTTGACCAGTTCAAGAGCAAAGATCGGCGTATGAAGCTGTCGCAGGTGTCTGACCTGGTGACCCAGATGGCAAATGGACTGCATGTGGCGCATCAGCAGGGCATGGTACATCGCGACCTGACACCTGAAAGCGTGGTATTGCGGCGGACAGCCGTTATCGGCGCTATCGAAAATTATCAGCCGGTGCTGACCGACTTTCAGGTCGCTCAGGCGTCGGAATCAGGTGAAATTTTCATCACGGATAAGCCTCACGAAAATTTCCCCTATATGTCGCCGGAACAATGTCGGGGTGAACGCATCGACATCCGCAGCGATGTGTATGAACTAGGGGTCATACTGTATGAGATGGTGGTCGGTCGACCACCGTATCAGCCAAAGTCGATGGCTGATGCGATCCGTATGCACGTGCGCGAACGCTTTGACCGGCCTTCGGAATTGCAGGCCGATGTCCCGGATGATCTGGAAAAGGTCATTCTTCGAGCGTTGGAAAAGGATCCCAACAATCGCTTTCAGACAGCCGATGAGTTTGCACGTGCCCTGCAACGGACACAAGCTGGTCTGGAAACTGGCGGGGTACGTTCGGGGGGGCTGATTTCCAATGTGGGGGTGGAGCGGGGTAAGACGGCTTACATGCCTGAAGTGGCTCCCAAGGAAATGCCATTTCCCACGCGAGCGCCGTTTCTGGATGATGATGTACAGGTTGATCGGCTTATCATCTACAGCGACAATACGCCAGCACGGCCCGTCCCGCTAAAGAAGAATGTGTTTACGATTGGGCGCGACAAGGATCAGGACATTGTTCTGAACAGTGAGAAGGTTTCGCGGCGTCATGCCCGGCTGGAAATTGGTGTCGGGGGCGTGTATCGCCTGATTGATCTGGGTTCAACCAATGGCACTTTCCTTGGCAACTATAAACTTGTCACTGAGGTTGCCGAAATCTGGGATCGCACGCAGACAGTGCGCGTTGGCGATTTCTGGCTGCGTATCGAGTCGGCTGAAGATTTGGATGCTCGTGCCAAGTCTGATGAAGTACCGGAAAAGGGCGCTGAACCGGTAGAGGTCGCTCGCCCCGTGCAACTCCTTCCCCTGGTCGAAGAAAAGATCACCATTAACCTGGGTGCAAGTACGGTGCGGGTGGCACCCGGTTCGAGTGTGACGCTGCCCGTTGAGATTGCCAATCGCAGCGATCTGGTTGATCATTTCAAGGTCGAGGCTATTGGTCTGCCCCTGTCATGGGTGACGCAGCCGGCGCAAGCGCTCTATCTGCTGCCGCAAAATCGCGATACCGTATCCATCACCTTCCACCCGCCTATGGATAGCACCAGCGCTGCCGGTGCCCATGCGTTTGAAGTGCGCGTAACGGCGCGGGCACAGGGCATTACATCGGTTGCCTCACAGGGCGCTCTGGTTGTCGAACCGTTCCAGAACTTTGTGGCTGACTTGCAACCGCAAAAGATTCGCGGGCGTGGCCGGACCGAGCTGACCATCCGCAACAGTGGCAATACCTTTGGCACCTATACTATTCAGGCGCGTGATCGCGAACAACTGGTATCGTTCGATCTGGAAGGGCGACAATATGTACTGCCGCCGGGTCATACCGAATATGTTTCGCTACGGATGCGCGCCAAGAAGCGACCGTTCTTCGGTGCAGCGCAGTCCTATCCATTTGAACTGACGGTCACGCCCGCGCCATCTGAACGCAGCGCCGCACCGCAGTCGCTGCCAGGTGAGCTGGTGGCACCGCCCATTATCCCCGGTTGGTTGATCGGTGGCTGTCTGTTGCTGCTGCTGTTATGCGCCATCATCGGCTTGTTGGGTTATATGCAGGTGTCGCAGTTCCTTGCACAGACGCAGACAGCGGTAGCGATTGTTGCAACGACCACAGCGAATTTCGATGCGACTGCAACGGCTATCGCAGATGTTGACCAGGATGGATTGTCGCAGGCTCAGGAAGTGACGCTGCAATCGGACCCCAACCTGGCGGATACAGATGAAGACGGCATTCCGGATGGTGAAGAAATACGCGTCTGGCGCACCAATCCACTCAACCGCGATACGGATGGTGACAGCCTGCCCGATGGGGCGGAAGTGGCGGCCGGACTTGACCCACTTAATCGCGATACGGATGCTGACGGCCTGCCTGACAATGAGGATCCCAATCCCAGCGCCAAACCGACGCCGACCATCACACCATTCCCAACGATTCCCGGCAGTCAGGGCGACATCTGCCCCGGTTCGCCTTCTCCATCACAGATTACGGTTGGCATTCAGGCGTTCGTGACCGAGGGTGGTGTGGCGAACCGCTTGCGCGACAAACCCAGCAAGCGCGAAGGCACCATCATTGGCTACATGGCTCCCGGTTCCCCGTTCATTGTGGTGGGCGGTCCGGTATGCGATCCGGACGACCTGATCCGTTGGTGGCAGGTGAACTTCAATGGGCTGGAAGCCTGGACAGCCGAAGGGGAAGGCCAGGAGTATTATCTCGCCCCAGCTGAAGGGGGTGCTGGTGGTGCAGGTGGCGCGCCAGCCAGTGGCGATGAGGAGTCGCTCGATGGCACGATCAGTGATCCGCCACAGATTGCCAGCGTCCTGCGCACGGATCTGACCGGCATCCAGGTCGATTGGAATGTCGACGCACCGCAGTGGCAGCAGTTGATGAGTCTGACATCGCCGTTGCGAATGGGATGGCTGAAGTTTCAGGTGAGCTGGAAAGGAGTCGAACCCCAGAAGGGGGTTCTGAGCGGCGATTTTAGTCGCTTACAGAATTATGTACAGGATGCCAAGAGTCGGGGTTTTCGCGTGCTGCTCAGCGTAGCCAAAGCGCCGGATTGGGCGCGCAGCAACCGTGCACAGGATGGCCCGCCGGATAATCCCCAGGAATTGGCACGGTTCATGAGTTTGCTGCTGGGAGCGATTGGCGCGAATGTGGATGCGATTGAAGTGTGGAATGAGCCAAACCTGCGCCGGGAATGGACGGGACTGCTGGGTTTTAACGGTCGTGCCTATATGGATTTGTTTCGTCCGGCTTATCGGGCTATCCGCGAGGTTTCCACCAGTGTCGTCATCATTACCGCAGGTCTGGCTCCAACCACCGACACCGCCGGAAGCGTAAATGATCGCAAGTTTCTGCGTCAGATGTACCAGAATGGTCTGGCTGATTTGAGCGATGTCGTCATCGGTGTGCATCCCTATGGGTGGGGCAATGCGCCGGATATTCGGTGCTGTGATACTGATCCGAATCGGGGGTTTGATGAACGCCCGCAGTTTTTTTTCCTGAACACGATTTCCACTTATCGGGCGATTGCGGTGAAAGCCGGCCACAATGTGCAGTTGTGGACAACTGAGTTTGGCTGGGCGGTATGGTCGGATCTGGCCGGAACAGCGCCGGAACCCTGGATGGACTTCAATACTCCTGAACTGGCAGCGGATTTTACGCGCAGAGCCTTTGGAATAGGTCAGGCGCTGGACTTCATGGGGCCGATGTTTCTGTGGAATTTAAACTTCGCCAACGATAGTACAGTCAACAATCGCAGCGATGTTGCTGGTTTCAGCCTGTTGTTCACTGACGGAGCCAATGGAATCCGTACGCGTTCCATGTATGACAATCTGGTGGGGCGACTGCAATGAAACTGAGGATTTTCTTTGTCTGGTGTTGTTTGCTGATGATGTCGTCGGTTCTGGCACAGGATAACAGCGGTGCTGGACAAATTGTGATTATCGACCAGCCATCGGCTGACAATGATGCGGTTACGGTTTCATTTGTAGCACGGCAGGCTAACGGATTGGCTATTCCCAATGTTACGACCGGAAGCCTTACTCTGGATGAACCGGCTGATGATATCACCCTGGAAACACAGTCGCGGTTGCCTGTGGCGCTGGCAATCATCGTTGATCTGAGTCAGGGGAGTGATGCTGATCTGATTCAGAATACCCTACGAGCCTATTTCAGCAGTAATCCAGCAGATGGGAGCAGTGCCTATTATCGTGCAGATGATCAGGTCACGCTCTATATTCTGGATGGTAGTACCGATGTTCCGCGGGAAGTAGTTGTCACGTCGAGCCTGGATGTGAATGCAGTGATTGACGATCTGCGCCCATCCAATCGATTCTATTCCATTGTGCCCTCCTTCAGCCTCAGTCTTGAGAAGCTGGTATCACTGCGTTCCCCAGTGCTGGCGGCACAGGCGCTCTATATTGGGTCATTTCTGAGTGATCGTCGGGAAGAGAATGCTTCGTCTGTATTTGCCAGCCAGGGTATCCCACTGTATGTTGTCCAGTCGCATCGCTTTCGCTCCTCGGCAACGCGCCTGATGCAATCACTCGCGCGTGCGGGTGGAGGCCTGTTTGCTGATAATCAGGACGGAAGCTCGGTTCTTGCCGATCAAGGCTTCAAAGCGGTCAATCTGGTGAAAGTCATCTATGACACCATCGCTAATGGCCGACTGGTGTATACCCTGCGCTATCGTTCACGTAGCGACAGCTTTCAGGCCACGCGCACCGTTCTAATCAGCCTGACTTCATCGCCCGGCAATACGATCAGTACACGGTTTGAGTACACCCGCACCTTCATCAATCCTGAGATCACGATTTCCAGCGACAACCTCAATATCGTGCGCGTCTCCAGCCGTGGTGATGGCGATGTTCAATTTAATGTGGCTGAACATCAACTTCGTGTCCGTGTGACTTTTCCTGATGATGTTCAGCGTCCGCTGCAATTGCTGCGCCTCGAAGTGAAAGATTCCGTCAGCGACAGCACCTATGTTTCGACTGATGTACCGGTAGGGGAAGGTTTGGCCTCCGACTATCTCATCACCTGGTCGCTCAATGCGTTTAGTGTTCCCGGGACCGTAACCCGGGTTAAGCTGGTTGTCACCGCGGTTGATCAGATTGGATTAACTGGCAGTGCGACGGAAGAAACCACGATCAGCGTCACATCGTTGCCGCCTCTCCCCACACCTATTCCCAGCCTGACGCCGCTACCCACTGCCACCGCTGCGCCAGCCGACTTAATGGCCGCTTTTTCACAGGCCGATGGTGGTGCAAGTCTGACATTGTTGGGTGCAGCCATTGGTCTACTCTTGCTGCTGTCGCTCATCATCGTTGTGTTGCAGCTTATCCGCACACGGCGCGATTATGATGCCCAGATGCGCGCCCTGGAAGATGCCCGGTTGAGCAGAGAGGAACTTCAGCAAACGCTGCAATCTCGTGAGCAGGAGTTGGCAGAGACATCGGCCAAAGTGGAAGCCGTAGAAGCCCAGAAGCGAGCGGTTGAGACTGAAGACGGACGAACCATTTATGGGCGGCTAATCGCAGTTGAGGGATTAGGCACGATTGATGAGATTCAACTCGACAATGAGAAATTCACTATCGGCAGGCGCTTAGAGAGTGGATGTAACTTTGCAATTGATGTGCCGTTCATCAGCCCACGCCACTGCACCATTACCCATGAAAAAGGGATGTTCAGCATCCGTGACCATAATTCCAAGAATGGGGTGTGGGTTAACGGAGATCGGATTTCCCGCGAGCGCGATGTAATCGTGCCCATTGGATCTGAAATCAATATCACCAAGAATATCAAGTTTGAGCTATGGGATCCGTTTACCGAAGTCAATGTTGAGCAGAAGCGAGCAGACAGCCGAACTGGGGAGTCACATGTGTCGTCGGCTGGTCGCAAGTCCACTCAGATCAATACCAGCATGGGTGACTTGGCCTTCAAGCCATTACCGGGAATCGCCTATGCTGATGATCGTGAGCAACTGCCGGACGATTTTAGTCCAGTCTAATGCATGATTGATGGATTGTTGACAAATTGTCATAGAATGTAAATGGGTTGAATGGTATGGGGAGATTTTCTGCTATGATGACAATTGAAACACTAGCCTTTCTGATGATGGGTTAAACCGGTATGCAACAACTGGCAGCATTTTCAGACCGGGATATTGCTACCCGTGACCGCTTGGAAGACTACGCTGCTGACGGGGTTGTCACAACTGCGGGTGGATTACAACTGCAATTGGCGATGGTTTGTGATGGCGCTGGTGGCGGTGAGGCTGGTGAACAAGCCGCGCGTCTGACTTCTCGCAGCATTTTTGAGTTCATCCAGGTTTCGGAAGAAGAGAGTGTTCCGAAGCTGCTGGTCAAAGCAGTTGAACATGCCAATCGAATCGTCTATCAGGAGCTGCGTGGTGCAGGTTCCAGCACACTGGCGCTGATTGCTGTCCATTTGAATGACGGTTCGACTTACGGTCGCATGTATACCGCGAATGTGGGTAACAGCCGCGTCTATCTGATGCGTGACAAGCAGTTGGTTCGCCTGAATATTGATCATACCTTAGCAAATGAATATGTCTATGCCGGGCAGATGTCTCCTGAAGAAGCCCGCAATCTTTCGAATGCAAATTATGTGACACGCGTGATCGGTGTTGGGCCAGAGGTTGTTGTTGATATTGGCTTCTACGCCGAGCGTGGCAAAGTTTTTGTCAACAGCAAGCGCGCCTTCAATCTGGGACGTTCTGGACTGTTGCTGCGCGAAGGGGATACCGTCTTCGCCGCCAGCGATGGTGCTTTTGCAAAGACTGAGGATGGCGGTCCAGCGCTGCGCGATGAAGAAATGCTGCTTCATTCGCTGGATGATGATGTTGAACGAGCGACCCGTACTCTGCTAA
This sequence comes from Anaerolineae bacterium, assembly GCA_022843385.1. Taxonomy (GTDB): domain Bacteria; phylum Chloroflexota; class Anaerolineae; order Aggregatilineales; family Phototrophicaceae; genus CFX2. The sequence goes on from JALHNT010000016.1 coordinate 145,099, forward strand.
AGTACGCCGGCGATCGCCGCCCCAATGACAACACGGCACTATCTGTGCTGTTCGTTCCGTCAGGTAAACGAAAGCTCGTGCGCCCGGTTGGCACGGGTCTGTCGCCTCGGCAGCGAGCGGCGGCGGCGGGTGCGGCGGTCCTGAGCCTGGTCGTGATCATCGCAGCACTAGCGACGGCGGTAGGATCGGGCCAGCAGCTTGGTTCCTCATTTGCCACCTTGACTCAGGTTGCAATCGCGCTTGATACAGCCAATGCCCCGCCGCCAACCACCACACCGATTTCAGGTGATGTGGGGCAGGTAGGCGTTCGTTATTTCCTCGGTGGGCGCTCCGATAGGGTAAAGACCAGCGACTCTTTATTGCCGGCTGCGGAACCCGAGATCAATTATCTCGATCTACTCGGCAATCGTGCTTACGAAAATCCTGATCAAAACCCGATCGTTTCGCTGAATGCCTTTTTCCAGCCCTTGACCTCATTGGTGCTGCGGCGAGTGGATGATCTGCCACAGGAACAGGCGGCAGATTTCCTGCTGGGCAGGCAATATACATCGGATGGGCCGGGTGGGGATGTGTATATCAACACGGGTGATTACCACAATGGTGGGGTTTTCGTTCTGATGGAACAGAATCCTGAAATTGTTTTCAGTGGCAAGAGCGAAGCGGATGGTGCAACACTGTGTATGGCAGCAAAGCAGCTGCCGAAGAACCCCAATGATCCGAGTGATACAGATGAGGTGGCGCTGACCTGTTTCAATGGGGACAACAACGACTGTTCTTATCAGTTCCCCGGACAGGAACCAACCTTCATGCCGGTCGGTCGGCGGGTAAGACTGGACAT